>CABUEI010000013.1 GCA_902490585.1 uncultured Oscillospiraceae bacterium | reverse complement strand
CCTATAGGGCTCGAACCTATGACCCTCTGCTTGTAAGGCAGATGCTCTCCCAGCTGAGCTAAGCTTCCACATAAAAGATTTTGATTGAAAACACTGTTCATAAGCACTCAGCGTCACCGCTTGTCTTTTGTTTGGTGTTTCGTTCTCGCCACCTGACAGTAATACATTTTACACGAAATTCACCCGTTTGTCAACACTTTTTTTCATATTTTTATCGTTTTGTGATATTTTTGATTATTTATTCTGATTTTACGCTTTTTTTGTGCGTTTTCAACAAGTATAATACTCTTTTTTGCGGTAACAATACTAAAAGAGTGCGTATGTGAAATGAAATCGACGCATTCACGTTTAATGGAAGGACGGTAACGGTAATTATGCTTGACAAGATAGCTCTTTTCATACTGCTTGTTGGCGGACTCAACTGGGGACTTGTAGGACTGTTCCAGTTTGATGTAATAGCCTGGGCATTCGGCGGAAGTGCAAGTATTATAAGCAGAATTCTGTATATAGTAGTGGCACTTTCAGCTATATGGTGCATATCGCTTTTCTTCAGACAGAACGAAGTCATCGACACCGGCAGAGATACGAACGAGATGCACAACTGATAACAGGACACCGTACCTTTGCATATAGGTACGGTGTTATCATATTCACGCTCCTTACAGCATATATTTGAGCAAACGATATGCACGGTTGTCATTAAAACCGTGCTGTCTTATGAAAGGGGCGATTCTGTGAAAGCCGGAACAAGAACAGTACCGGATACGAAACGTGAAAGATGTGTCATACTCGGAGAATATATAATAGATAACAAAGCGACTGTAAGAAGTACAGCAAAAGTTTACGGAATCAGTAAAAGCACAGTCCACCAGGACGTGACGGTAAGACTTGCCAAGGTTGACCCTCATCTTGCAAAGAAAGTAAAGGAAATATTACAGAAGAACAAGGATGAAAGACATATACGGGGTGGGCTTGCCACCAAGCTTAAATATCAGAGTTGTTCAAAATAATACATAAGCCGCCCCGGGAATGAGGCGGCTTGATTTATATCGTGTATTTTTATTCTATTGCATCCTGAACAGCATCATAGATATGTACCGGAGATAAACCGAGTTTATTACAAAGCTCGGTAAATTCGCCGGCTTTGCGTTCGCTAAGGAACGCATCGTGTACCGTACATAGAGTTTCTTTAACTTCTTCCGTAATTCTGAATACTACAATGCCGTAAGAAACGTATTCCCCGATTTCACTGTCTGAGCAATTTTCACGGATAAAATCATAATGAATCATTTTGCACATAACCTCTCTATATCCCAAATATTTCGCAGGATAACCCTGTAATTATATGATAACATATATACATTCGTTTGTGTGCAATTCAGTGAAAACGGCAGGTTTTTCAGTGAAAGTGGCAATTTCGTATACATTTGTTGCATATTATGCGTATAATCAGCGTATAAAAGCTTATTTATGCACCGATTGTTTCTGCATTTCTGCTCTGAAAATCTCTTTACCCGTGCCTATTTCAAAATGATATTTTACTATCCCTAAATCCATATCGGAAAGAATACCCTTACCCGCTTTTGCAAGCACTTTATCACCGTCAAGCATGAAACCGAATTTCTGCTGATTCATCGCCGTAGGAGCAAGCAGTGCGGCTTTTACACCGTCAATAAACCATTTCGGAGAGTCGTCTTTAATCACGGCAACCTCTTCGATTGACTTGCTCTTGTGCGGTGTTCCGTGTGTTTTTCCGTAACCGATAGAAATAACGCAACACAATTTTTCATCCTTTTCTATGCGGTAAGCGTTTTTCACTTTTGCGTAGGACATCGCTACCCAACAACTGTCAAGGCCGAGCTGAGAAGCCAGAAGTACAAGCTGTTCGCCGTAATATCCGCACTTTTCATTAAGACTGTCACTTTTCTTTCCGATGAGCGCAATATAATTGGTTACGCCTGAAAATTTACCGTAGTGTGCCATAAAGCCGTCAAAGGCTTTCGGTTCATCGGTCACGAGCTGTATGTGCAGTCCGCTTTCTTTATTAAGCTCGTCTGTCTTTTGGCTTAATATATCAAGTGTTTCCTTTTCTATCTTCTTTTCACCGTCATACGCTCTTACAGCGTGACGGTTTTCCATTGCCGTAATAATATCAGTCATTTTACGCTCTCCTTAAAGAACTTTTGTCATGAGTACATGAGGGCAATATTCGTCAAGATACTCGCCGCCCGATTTTTTATAGCCCTGCTTTTCGTAAAAGCCCGAAACACGCAGTTGAGCGGATAAAGCGACTGATTTTCCGCCTTCTTCCTTTATCTTCTGTTCGGCAAAGGATAAAATCCTGTCGCCGAGGTGCATACCTCTGCACTCCTTTACGACCGCTATTCTTCCTATCATGTATGAGTTATGTTCATCATCATAAAAATATCTGCAAACAGCAACAGGCTTGTTGTTATCATAACCGACAATGTGCTTTGCTATTTTATCCGTATCGTCAAATTCTATTTCAAATCCCTGCTCTTCCACAAAGACAGATATCCTTATCTGTTTTGCGTCATCGCAGAGTTTATCGTATACTCTGAATGTCATTTATTCTCCCGTGGTGAAAACGCTGCACTTCTTGGCTGTCTGTTTAATGCCGTTTTCACCGTTTACTAAATTTTCGCCCCAATCAGCCGATAAAACTGAGCCGTCCCAGCTGTTAGCAATGTCAAGATACTCAACACCGCCGCTGTTACCCTTCCAACTCCAGCCGATATATCCTATACCGTTGTCCTGACAGTATTTCATTATATAAGCTTCGTCAACATCGCCGTCTGTATGTGTATAACCGAATTCACCTACAATTACACACAGCCCGTTATCTGTAGCATATTTCAGATTTTTCTCTATAACCGAGCTGTTCTTTCCTGCTGTACCATACATGTGAACAGCAAACATTGTATTCTTATCGGGGTCTGAGTCAAATACTTCTTTTCCGTAATCGCCTATGCTCTTTGCGTACTGTGCCCATCCTGCCGCATCTACAAGAATAGTGTTCTTTATACCGGCTTCTCTGAGCTTAGGTATCGCTTCAACATAACCGTCACGCCAGAGTTTGCCGTCCCAACTTCCGACCCACTCATTTGCTATATTTAGTATCACATACTGTTCTTTACCGATAAGTGCATTTTTCATCTCTATCCAGTAATCTGTTGCATTGTTGAGCGAACTTGTTTCATCCTTACCTGTAGCATCGTGAACTTCGACTATAGCTATCATCTCATTGTCTATACAGAGATCTATAACCGTTTCAAGCATATCCTCGGTGTCTTTTGTCCACTGCTCACCGTCTGAGCAGACAACTCTAACAACATTTGATCCCGTTTCGGCGATAGCTTTGATAGCTGTTGTATCTTCATTCAGATACCATGTATGAGCGTGATTTATGCCACGCATTATAAACTCTTCGCCGTTTGCGTCCAGCAGTTTTGTACCGTCTACTTTAAAGCCGCCTGTGGTCGTCTGTGTTCCCGAATCGTCAACCGACCCGTCACTTGATGATTCAGAGCTGCTTTCTTCCTGCGACTGTACCTGACTAGTAACACTGCTCTCCGCAGAAGATTTGTCGGTTGATGAAACATCTGAGTTTACATTTTGCGAACAACCTGCCGATAAAAGCACAAGTGCCGCACAAAGTGTCAATATTAATCCTTTTTTCATTGTTTTTACTTCTTTCCGTTCTTTGAGTTTTCAAGTAATGATGTTTTTACGTCCCACAGCTTCTTTGATAAATCGACATAATAGGTGTGAGGATTTTCAAAACGTTTCACCTCATCCCAGAGCGTTTCCAACTGCTCGGCACAGTAAATTTTGATTTCGTACAGTGACGGCTGTTTGTAGACCAGTTCACCGTTCTTGAATACCGTTACATGAAGTTCTCTTGCGGTGTAATCTGTAAGCGTCTTTGTCTTCCAGATTGCGTCGGGGTCAAAAATTGTATGAGGTTTTGTATCATCAATAACCTCGTCATATACGCAAAGTTCGTCTGCCAGAGCCTTGCCGCTTTCATTGTCATAGAAACGGTACACTTTCTTGAAATGAGGGTTGGTAATCTTGGCTGTGTTCTCACTTATCTTTATCTTAGGGATGATGTTACCGTCTTCATCTTCAACAGCCGCCAGCTTGTATACACCGCCGAACACGGGAGCACTCTTTGCTGTAATAAGTCTTTCACCGACACCGAAAGTATCAATCTTAGCCTCCTGCATCATAAGGTCACGGATAAGATATTCGTCAAGAGAATTTGAGGCTACTATCTTACAGCTTTTAAGTCCTGCCTCGTCAAGCATCTTTCTCGCTTTCTTGGAAAGGTAGGATATATCGCCCGAATCAAGTCTGATGCCGAAGTTTGTTATACCCTTGGGTACAAGCACTTCCTTGAACGCTTTTATAGCATTGGGCACACCGCTTTTAAGCGTATTGTAGGTATCTACAAGCAATACGGCGTTATCGGGATATATTTCGCAATAAGTCCTGAATGCGTCATACTCGGTATCGAACATCTGTACCCACGAATGTGCCATAGTACCGCCTGCGGGAACACCGTACTTGAAATCGGTCAGCGTACACGCAGTGCCTGCACAGCCGCCTATATAAGCCGCTCTTGCGCCTATCACGGCACCGTCTGCGCCCTGCGCTCTTCTTGAGCCGAATTCAAGCACTGTTCTGCCGTTTGCCGCTCTGACTATTCTGTTCGCTTTTGTGGCTATAAGCGACTGGTGATTTATCGCAAGCAGGATATAGGTTTCTATAAGCTGTGCCTCGATAGCCGGTGCCTTTACGGTAAGGACAGGCTCGTGCGGGAAAACAGGCGTACCCTCAGGTACGGCGTAAATATCGCCGGTAAATCTGAAGTCTTTAAGATATTCGAGAAAATCTTCATCAAAAATCTTCTTACTACGCAGAAATTCTATATCTTTGGCAGAAAAATGAAGATCCTTGATGTAATCTATTATCTGTTCAAGTCCTGCGGCTATGGCAAAACCGCCGTTATCGGGAACGTTTCTGAAAAAAACATCGAAATAGGTTGTGCGCTTGTAGAAGCCGTTTTTGAAATAGCCGTTTGCCATTGTCAGCTCATAGAAATCGCACAGCATGGTAAAGTTATCCTTGTTCATTTTCTTTTGCTCCTTTACTTTACAATTATCTGCATACTCTCCATTGTGTCGAGTGCCGCTTTATGAAGGCTTTCGTCGTTTGATGCGGTAAGCGTACTGTCTACTATTATATCCGCATCCGGTAAAGCCGTCTTTGCAAGTATTGCATTGGTAACAACACAGATATTAGTTACTACGCCTACAAGTTCAACGGAACTGTAGCAGGCGGTTTTCAGATACTCATACAGTGCATCAGAACCGAATGTACTTTTTCTGAATACGATATCCTCATCGGAAACACAGTCGGCAACACTGCCGTAAAGCTTATGTCCGTCCGTATTCTCAATGCAATGAGGAACAGGCAGATGCTTGCCCTCATAGCTTTCCATATAGTCGTCATAGTGTGTATCAAGGGTGAAGATAACATCATCACCGCCTACATGGTAAGAATTGATCTTGTTTGCAATGCCGAGTTCAAGCGTTTTTGCTTTTTCAAAACCCAGCGAACCGCCTACAAAATCATTCTGATAATCAACTACTATAAGACACTTTTTCATAGCTACAGCCCCTTTCATATTATGAATATATTTTACACCTATTTTTAAATCTTGTAAAGAGATTTACGACATACAGAAAAATTTTTGATGTTACAGATCTATTTATTGACAGCGCCGTTTACAATTGATATACTTTAATTATAACAAAGGAGATTATGATTTTATGATTTATTGTAACCCGTCTTTTGAAACAGAAAAATATACTCATGCTTTCGGTAAAATGCTATGGTGGATAGTGAGCCTTATATCTATGTTTACGGTCGGTGTAGGAGTTACCGCTATAGGTCTTTGCTCTGCTTCGGTGCTGAAAATAACAAGTACTGTTTTGCAGGACTGCACAGCAGTTATCCTTATACTGTTTTTTACTTTAATGCTGATTATATACTTTATCGGACTGCTCAGATTTGCTTTGGTGCTGACAACATCATACAAATTTGACGGCAATACGATAATCAAGGGTACTATAGCAACAAAAGGCGGACTTATTTCAAAAATCACAGCAAACACGGATTACGAATTTGTAAAAACATATTTTGATACCGACAGATACAAAAAGGCTATCTATGAAAATGCTGTCCTTATCGGCGAAACCAAACGTTATCTAAAATACAACAGTAACGGCAAGACTATAAAGATACTGAAAATCTATGACAGTATGCCTGATTTGCGGATCGCCGAAAATACGGTTAAAAAATCCGTTGCAGGCAGGGTTATCACAAGAGCGGTTTTAGTATTTGCTGTATTTCTGGCACTTGAAATAACAGATTTATGTATAGGCTACAATAAAAACGATACGTTAAACAGCACAATTTCCGAAAACAACGCCGCTATTGAGCAGATACTCACCGAAAACGGCTACTCGATGCAAAAGATGAGCAATACGGTGTATCTTTATACCAGATCCACTTCCGACAACAGCCATACATCAGAACTCAGAATAGTTTACGATAAAAACGGAAACGTAGATAAAGCCGAAACAGAAATATTCATAGAAAACGAAAGCGACATATCAGCTCTTGAAAAACTTCTTAAAGTTTTCTGTAAATCGGAAAACACCGATGAATTTATCAAGTCCGTGCAAAAACAGCTTGACGGTGAAGTATCAAACGCAAAGCTGACACTTGATAACGGTCAGACATTAAGGCTCGGGAAAAGCGGCGGCTACACCGAAGTACACACAAGTTTCTGAATATAAAGCAACCCTGCGGTAAAGTGATACCGCAGGGTTGTTGTTATTTATTCAGTAATTTTTGCAGAAGGCTCATATTGTCGTTTCTTATCTGCTCAGTTCCGGTTTTATCGGGAAGATATATGCCGCTATCCGAAAGGATAATCACATCGCCCTCTTTTACATCGGGAGAAAGCTTATCTCTGTCGATTATCATCTGCCTGTCTTCGTCGAAGATTACAGCTTTGTTCTCTTCAAATCTGTCAACTGTAAGCATAGTGTTCTCCTTATTTCAAGTATGGTAAGTAAATATCGACAACCGACATATTTACCGCATGATTTCTGCTACCGAATATCCAACTCCAGCTCGGAAGTTTCTCTATATTCAATATATGCTCATTGAGGGTGAGGAAAGCAAAAGCACACACAGCGATGATAACCACAGCTATAAACACATTAGTGCTTTTTCTTCTGCATTTTACTCCTGCCGCCGCTCTTATTGCTCTGTCGTTGATACGTCTTTGCTTTTGGAGAGGAGTTCTTGCCATTTTTTACAGCTCCTTTTCTGTTTTGTTCTAAAGATAATCCATCGGGAGTAATAAGACATTCCTTACCGTAACCGATAAGGTCACGTCTGCCTGCTCTAATGAGCGCCTTTGCGACTATCTGTTTGTTCTCTTTTTTATAATACTGCAAAAGTGCCCTTTGCATCTCTTTTTCTTTGGGGTCACGGGGAATATATACTTCCTGCATCGTGTAAGGGTCAAGACCTGTATAATACATTGCTGTTGATATTGTTCCCGGTGTGGGATAGAAATCCTGCACCTGCTCAGGTCGTATATTGTGCTTTTTCAGGAACACAGCGAGTTCGACCGCTTCTTTTATTGTACAACCCGGGTGTGACGACATAAGATAAGGCACCAGGTACTGCTCTTTTCCACATTCCTTTGTATACTTGTAAAACTTCTTTTCAAAGTCCTCGTATACTTCGATATGTGGTTTTCCCATAAGGTCAAGCACCTTGTTGCTTGCGTGCTCCGGTGCAACTTTAAGCTGTCCGCTTACATGATGTTCGACAAGCTCTTTAAAAAACTCATCATTCTTATCTTTCATCATATAGTCATATCTTATACCTGAACGGATAAATACACGCTTGACATTTTTTATAGAACGAATCTTCCTCAGCATTTCAAGATACTCGCTGTGGTCAACTTTCAGTGCAGGACAAGGCTCGGGTGCAAGGCACTTTTTGCCCTTGCAAAGTCCTGCTTTTTCCTGCTTATCGCAGGACGTTCTGCGGAAGTTTGCGGTAGGACCGCCGACATCATGGATATATCCCTTGAATCCGGGTTTCTTTGTGAGGTCGATTGCCTCATTGATAACCGATTCTTCACTTCTTGTCTGTATTCTTCTGCCCTGGTGCAGAGCTATTGAACAGAAATTGCAATAGCCGAAGCAACCTCTGTTATGTGTTATCGAAAACTCTACTTCCTTTATTCCGGGCACTCCGCCGCCCTTTTCGTAACACGGATGATAAGCCTTCATATAAGGCAGTTCGTAAGCCTTGTCAAATTCGCTCTGGGTAAGGCTTCTCTGCGGAGGATTCTGCACCAGCATCATATTTCCGTGACGCTGTACCATAGTTCTGCCGTAAACCTCATCCTGCTCATCATACTGCTGTCGGCAGGATTTTGCATACGCTTTTTTGTTCTCGCTTACTATCTCGAAGCTGTCGCACTGCACTGCACCGAGCGGTGTATTCTTAGGCTCGGTAAGGTAGCAGGTTCCTCTGATATCGTGGATTTCGGACAGTTTTTTGCCCTCGGCGAGTTCTCTGTAAAGCTGAACGATAGTCAGCTCACCCATACCGTACATGAGTAGCTGTGCTCCACTGTCAACAAGTATTGACGGCATGACTTTGTCAGCCCAGTAATCATAATGTGCAAAACGGCGCAGACTTGCCTCAAGTCCGCCTATCGCTATTTCTTTTTCGGGGAACAATCTTGCAAGTGTTCTGCAATATACAGTAACAGCTCTGTCGGGACGTTTTCCGCCCTTGCCACCCTCTGAATATGCGTCATCCCAACGCTTTTTCTTGAATACGGTATAGTTCGATACCATACTGTCTATATTACCGCCTGTTACAAGAAAACAGTATTTCGGCTCGCCGAGCTTTTTGAAATCATCATCTGTTACAGGCTGTGCAATTATTCCCACATTGCAACCACAACTTTCAAGCATACGGGATATAATAGCAATGCCGAATGACGGGTGATCGACATACGCATCGCCTGTAATACAGATGAAATCGAGCTGTTCAATTCCTCTGTCTTTCATATCCTGCTTAGATATAGGTAAAAAAGGCATTTATTTCACTTTCCTTTATTGTTGTTTGTTCATCTGACGCTCGTAGTACTGTTCTTTGGTCATAAGCACTTCTCTCGGCTTACTTCCCTGTGACGGTCCCACGATACCCATTTCTTCCATCACGTCAACCAGTCGTGCGGCTCTGCCGAAACCGAGTTTCAGCTTTCTCTGAAGTGTGCTTACACTTGCCTGTCCGTTTTCGACTACTATACGGATAGCGTCTTCAAGCTTATCATCGCTGACATCAATATCTCCGCTTTCAAAACCCGGACCGTCGGAAGATTTATCATTGCCCTTAACCAGTTCAGCCTGACGCTCAACTTCTTTCATTACATCGTCGTCATAATCAAGTTCAAACTTGTTCTTTAGGAAGTCTACAACACGCTCAACTTCCTTATCTGAAATCCAGCAACCTTGTACACGGGTAGGTTTAGGCATAGAAACCGACTTGAACAGCATATCGCCCTTACCGAGAAGTTTCTCCGCACCCTGCTCGTCCATGATTACACGGCTGTCCGTACCCGAACTTACCTTTAACGCAATACGGCTCGGAATATTCGCCTTGATAAGACCTGTAACGACATCGACAGTAGGACGCTGAGTAGCGATAACAAGGTGCATACCTGCGGCTCTTGCCATCTGCGCAAGACGGCATATACTGTCCTCGACCTCGTTCTTTGATGCCATAATAAGATCGGCAAGCTCATCTATGAAAATCACCGTCTGGCTCATCTTATCCATCTCGGGATCCTTAGCCGCAAGAGCATTATAGCCGTGTATATTGCGGACATTGTACTCGGAGAACATACTGTATCGTTTCAGCATTTCACCTACTGCCCAGTTCAGAGCGCCTGCCGCCTTTTTTGGATCTGTCACAACAGGGATAAGCAGGTGAGGTATACCGTTATAAGCCATAAATTCAACAGCTTTCGGGTCAATCATTATAAACTTTACGTCATCAGGCTTGCTTCTGAAAAGTATCGACATTATAATAGAGTTTACACATACGGATTTACCGGAACCCGTGGTACCTGCAATAAGCAGATGCGGCATTTCCGCTATATCTGCAATTACTATCTCGCCCGAAATATCCTTACCGAGCACCGCCGCAAGCTTACTCTTCTTTTCAGCTATTTCACTGCTTTCAATAAGCTGTCTGAACGGTACGGTATCTCTTATCTTATTCGGAACTTCAATACCAACGGCAGGCTTATTGGGAATAGGCGCTTCAATACGGATACCCGATGCCGCAAGATTAAGTGCGATATCATCTGCAAGACCGGTGATCTTTGAAATTTTAACACCTGCCGCAGGCTGTAATTCATATCTTGTTACAGACGGACCTCTGCAAGTGCCTATGCACTTTGTCTGTACACCGAAACTGCGCAGAGCTTCGACTATAGTATTGGCGTTGGTTTCAAGCTCTCTGTTTATGTCTTCCTGAGCCTTGCCCGGCATTATTTCATCAAGTAATGTTGTAGGCGGCAAAGGATGATCGTCGGGGTCAAGAGTTACCGTATAAAGCTTGTTATCCTCTTCCTCGGGGATATCTTCAAGCGTGTCGCCGTTTTCAGCGATATTGTTTTCAGCTGTGATTTCTTCATTCGCAGTTTTTTCAGCAGGCGGTGCAACAGGGATATTCACATCGTTTACAAACTGCTCTTCTCTCTGCACCGATGATTGCTGTTCACTGTTTGTTTCTTCTATAAACGAGTTTAACGCAACCTCGACAGGATTAACCTCTTCGGGCGGATAAACAGGCAACGGAGGAAAATAATCCGGTACTGGTTCATACTCAGTCGGTTGTGCATCTGGTGCATTCTCGGCTGTGTTTGCCGCATCGGCATTATCTGCAACAGGCAGTTCGGGCAACTTGTCGTAAGAAATATGTACATCACTTTCGGGAGCGATATCGGGCAATTTGTCACTGCCCTGCTGAACAACTTCTTCAGGTTTAGGAGAAACTTTTCCGTTGTAATTATTGAGTTCGTTTATAAAATTATCCCAGTCCTTTTTCTGCTCCTCGATATTTTCCTCATGTCTTTCTTTGAGCGTGGGTTGTGAACTTCCGATTTTATTATTTTGAAGTTCTATCAGTTTTTCCTTACGCTCGCTTTCAGCCTGCAGCCTCTGCTGTTCCTGCTCAAGCCTGTACGCTTCCATTTCTTCCTTATGCTGAGCATGCTTTTCTTTGGCTGTTACAGCGACTTTCTTAACCGGTTTGCCGACAGCACCTAAAAAATCCATAAGCGATTTTCTGCTGATAAGCATAACGAATACAAATGCAATCAGTATAATCATTACTATTGCGCCGACATTTCCGAACAGGAGTAAAAGCCATGCAGGCAAGCCGCCGATAATACCGCCGCCTGTGAGCTTTGCCCCCTCTGTATAAAGGCTTGCCACCGCTCCGAAAAAGTCGTTCGTGCCTTCTCCGACACTGCCTACAAAGAATATCTGTATAGCTGTGCTTAATATCACTATTCCGCCCGACAGCTGTAGTATCTTCGTCAGAATACTTGTTCTGCTCTTGTCTGTTGCGATAAGCACCGCAACATATATTACAATGGGACCTGTAAAGAACACCGTAAAGCCGAACACACCGCAGAGAAATGAATAAATCATATCAAGCAGATTCAGGCTGTCGCCTTCCGCTCTGTTAAGACTGCCGATAAAACCTATAATCGTAAACAGCGCCATAAGAACACCTATGGCGAAAAGAATTATAGAGCTTCTTCTTCTTTTCGATTTAAGTTCCTTTTCAATGTCATTCTTGCAACGTTCACTCAGTTCTCGCTGCTTATCTTCGATAGTCTGATCCTTTTTCCGTGTTTTGCCCGACGACCCTGAAGTTCTTGCTTTAGCCTCATCGGTGCTGTTGTTCAGATTGCGCTTTGCTGCCATGTTTCTACGTCCTTTCTCCCAAAGTCATTGAATTATATTTAAATTCTGTCAGAAAACAAAAACGAAGTGTGAGCCGGTCGCCAGTTCATAAGCACCGATGCCTATGCAGGCAAGACCGAGTATTGCCGTATAGAATCCGAAAATCTTGAATCTGTCCTTTTTAAGAAGCCACTTTACAAGAGCTATCGCAAGAAGTCCCACTGCCGCAGATACGACAAAGCCTATTCCGAGCTGTACCCAGTCAAGTTCTACATTGCTTTTTAACGCATCACCAATCTCAAGCACGCTTCCGCCGAGAATTGCTGGGATACCGAGTATAAACGAGAATGTGACCGCAGTTTCCTTTGTAAGTCCGCAGAAAAGACCTGCCGCAGTTGTAGAACCCGAACGTGAAACGCCTGGGAATAATGCTACACACTGCATAGCGCCGACTGCTATTGCATCTGTAACTTTCATCTTATCGCCCGTCTTGTTGCCCTTAACGCACTTGTCGGACATAAACAGGAGAATTGCCGTAAAGATAAACGCAAATCCCTCAAAAATAATGTCATTGTCGCCCTCAAAGCCTGTAAAGAAGTCTTTGAAGAAGTAAACGGGTACAAGCATAGCGGTGGAAATTATGACCATAAACATCATACGTCTGTTGGCGTTCATATTCTTCCACGAAAATTTGCCTGTGAAAATATCCTTTATAGTAAGGAAAAATTCCTTTATCATTCCCAAGATAGTAGGGAAAAATGCTATAAAAACCGCCAGAAGCGTTCCTAAATGCAGTACAACAGAGGTTATAAGGGTGTTTTCTCCGATATTCATAAAATGCTGGGCAACAGACAGATGGCCTGAGCTTGAAACGGGAAGAAACTCCGTAAGTCCCTGTATAATGCCCTGAATGATTATGCTTATGTAATCCATTTTCTTTTGTTCCTTTCGGATTATTTCGTATTGTTTATTTAATATATATGTATGGGCTTACGCCCGTAATGACTGTTGCCTAAAGCGGCTTTATCTGCGTGTATTTCAGATAACTCCGTAAATCGTGCGATACAGAAACGCAGTTCTTTTCGCAGACAGTATAAGAAAAAACACAACCGTCAACCGCATAATAGGAGTTATTATCATAAAGCTGTGCGTTACGGAAAACCTCCGATTCATCTACAACGGTCTGAAACATTCTCCGCACCTCGCTTTGCTCTCATTTCTGCTCTTTGCGCCGATGGGTGATATTCTCTGAACGTACTCACTCTGGCGGTTGCTTTACCCTTGCCTGCGGTTTTTGTATCCGTCTTAGCTGTTGCAGACGAAGCTCTTTTTTTCGAAACGGTTTTTCCTGTACTATACTTAGTGCGCTTAGTGCTTTCCTTATCGGTTTTCTGCTGTTCTATCAAAGAGTAAAGGCACTGCACAGCATCGCTAAGTCCTCCGAGGCTGTCTATAAGTCCCTCATTCACGGCTGTTTCGCCGTCAAGCACCGAACCGACATCCATTACAAGCTCATCCTTCTTCATCATAAGCTCACGGAAGCGCTCCGGCTTTATGCTGCTGTTCTTGCTTACGAAATTTATTATTCTCTCCTGCATACGCTCGAAATATGACAGCGTCTGCGGTATGCCGAGAAGAAGTCCGTTCATTCTGACAGGGTGGATGGTCATTGTTGCAGACGGCACGATAAAGCTCTTTCTTGCACTTACCGCAAGCGGTACGCCGATCGAATGACCGCCGCCGACTACAATCGACACTGTGGGCTTTGACATTCCTGCGATAAGTTCGGATATTGCAAGCCCTGCCTCTACATCTCCGCCGACCGTATTGAGTATTATAAGCAGACCGTCTATGCTCATATCCTGCTCTATTGCTACCAGTGCAGGCATAATGTGTTCATACTTTGTGGTCTTGTTCTGGGGAGGAAGGATATAATGTCCCTCTATCTGACCGATTACGTTAAGGCAATGTATATTGTGCTTAGCGTTTTCCGATGCGAATATGCCGTTATCCGACACCTGACAGGTTACCGCCTGTTCTTCGTTCTCCTCGTCGGTCTGTTCGTTATTTGTGATATTATCTTTATTCATACCCTGCTCCTTTGCTGATTTTTTCTCTTTTATTCTTAGCAAAAGAGCAGAAAATATACGGCAAAGTGTGCAGTTATCACATAATGATACAGTATAAGTATATCACAAACAGCGTGCCATTGCAAGACGAAATTGCGTATAAAAAGACCTGTGAGAATTTCCCACAGGTCTGTTTTTGCAATATTCAGCTTTATCAGCCGTTTTTCTTCTTTGCTTCGATTTCGGCAAGAGCAGCCTTTCTTGAAAGTCTTATCTTACCCTGATTGTCGATTTCGAGAACCTTTACGATTATCTCGTCACCGATTGAAACAACATCTTCAACCTTTTCTACACGTCTGTTTTCAAGCTCTGAAATGTGTACCATTCCGTCCTTGCCGGGAGCGATTTCAACAAATGCGCCGAAGTTCATTATACGAACAACCTTGCCCTTGTAGATAGCGCCAACCTCGGGGGGAGATGTGATAGCCTTTATCATCGCTATGCAGTTCTGAGCCTTTTCAAGATCCTGACCGCAGATGAATACATTGCCTTCTTCATCAATGTCAATCTTAACCTCGAAGTCTGCGCAGAGCTTCTGAATAACCTTACCGCCTGTACCGATAACTTCTCTTATCTTGTCAACGGGTACCTTGTAGTTGAGCATCTTGGGTGCGTACTTGTTTACAGTGGGACGGGGTTCGGGAATTGCCTTGAGCATTATTTCGTCAAGGATATAATCTCTTGCCTTGTGTGTCTTTGCAAATGCGTCCTTGATAATCTCGGGTGTAAGACCGTCAATCTTGAGGTCCATCTGGATAGCTGTGATACCCTTGTGAGTACCGCCAACCTTGAAGTCCATATCGCCGAAGAAGTCCTCAAGACCCTGAATGTCTACCATTGTCATCCAACGGTCGCCCTCTGTGATAAGACCGCAGGAAATACCTGCAACAGGTGACTTTATCGGAACGCCTGCGTCCATCAGTGAAAGCGTAGAACCGCAGATAGAAGCCTGTGATGTTGAACCGTTTGAAGAAAGCACTTCAGATACAAGTCTTATTGCGTAGGGGAATTCTTCAACGGGAGGGATTACGGGTTCGAGCGCTCTCTGTGCAAGTGCGCCGTGACCGATCTCACGTCTGCCGGGGCCTCTGCTTGCCTTTGTTTCACCTACAGAGTATGCAGGGAAGTTATAGTGGTGCATATAACGCTTTGTTTCTTCTTCGTCAATGCCATCGAGCTTCTGGCTGTCGCTTACAGGGCCTAAGGTCGTGATTGTCATAACCTGTGTCTGACCACGGGTAAACAGACCTGAGCCGTGTACTCTGGGGAGGAGTCCTACTTCAGCGGCAAGAGGACGCATCTCGTCCATACCTCTGCCGTCAACACGCTTCTGCTCGTCTAACAGCCAACGTCTTACGATGAACTTCTGTAACTTGTAGATGCACTCGTCAATCATAGCGGCCTTGTCGGGATACTGCTCGTCAAACTCTGCGTGGATAGCATCCTTGATAGGCTGTAAACGCTCTTCACGAACGTTCTTGTCATCTGTATCAAGAGCAAACTTAACCTGCTCTGTGTACTTGTTCTGGATAGCCTCGAATAGATCATGGTCAACTTCCATTGAGGGAAAGCTAAACTTGGGCTTGCCGATTTCAGCCTGGATCTGCTTGATGAAAGGAATAAGTGACTTGTTGATTTCTTCGTGACCTGCCATAATAGCCTTGAGCATTGTGTCATCGTCAACTTCGTTTGCACCTGCTTCAATCATTACGACTTTCTTTTCGCTTGATGCAACTGTCAGCTGAAGGTCTGACTTTGCTCTCTGCTCTGCGTTGGGCATAAGAACTATTTCACCGTCAACAAGACCTACCGAAATACCGCCGATAGGACCGTTCCACGGAATATCTGAGATAGAAACTGCGATAGAAGCACCGATCATAGCGATTATTTCAGGCTGTGTTTCGGGATCTACTGCGAGAACCGTCATAACGATAGCAACGTCATTTCTCATATCCTTGGGGAACAGAGGACGCATAGGACGGTCAACTACACGGGAGTTCAGTATAGCCTTTTCGCTGGGTCTGCCCTCTCTCTTTAAGTAACCGCCGGGAATTTTACCTACTGCGTAGAGCTTTTCTTCGTAGTCAACTGCAAGAGGGAAAAAGTCAACACCCTCTCTGGGCTTTGCGCTTGCTGTAACGTTTACCATTACGACTGTTTCACCGTAGTGTACCCAGCAAGAACCGTTTGCAAGTCCGCATACCTTACCGGTTTCGACCATAAGCTCACGGCCTGCAAATGTCGTTTTGAATGTTTTGTAATTCTCGAACATATTGTTCCTCCTGTTTTATTTTAAGAGAAACAGCGTTAGCAATAAATTCAGCGGAATAGTCTTTATTCCGTTCAATTTATTGCTGACTGCACTGCTTCTCCTTAAGTCAAAAAATCAATGCTGAAATAAGGGTTAAAGGGCAGAACAAAAATGCCCTGCCCTTTTTAAAACTCTTACTTACGAAGACCGAGCTTAGCTACTACTGCACGGTAGCGTTCGATATCCTTCTTAGCGAGGTAGTTTAACAGATTACGTCTGTGACCTACCATCTTAAGAAGACCACGGCGTGAGTGGTGATCCTTCTTATGTGTCTTTAAGTGCTCGGTTAAGTCGTTGATTCTCTTTGTGAGAATAGCGATCTGTACTTCGGGAGAACCTGTGTCGTTCTCGTGTGTGCGGTTAGCTTCGATAACCGCTGTCTTTTCTTCCTTTAAAAGCATGGTTACACCTCTTAAAAATATTTTCTTTGTCATAGCGGCGGGAAACGGTGTTTCTCATAAAGAGCATTCTCCACAGAGCCAAGACAAGAATTGATTGTGTGCAGTGCACAACAAAGTTATTATAGCATACAAAATTGCGTTTGTAAATACTATTTTGAAATTATTTTTATTTTTTCACGGCTGATTGAATTTTATCGTTCTATGCCTCATATCAAAGTTACAGCTCCGGTTATCATCTGACCGGAGCCGTTGTTATTTGTAGAATATATCAGACTGCACTCTTCTTAGCGGATTTCTTTTCGCTCTTTTTATTTTTCTTAGCAGAAGGGTCTCTGATAATTTCAGGTTTCTTACCATCTGTTACACATTCACCGGTAAGGATTACCTTGGTTATCGTTTCATCACTCGGTGCATCAAACATAGTGTCCGAGAGAGCTTCTTCAACTACTGTACGCAGACCTCTTGCGCCTGTCTTTCTTTCAGCGGCTTTCTTTGCTATTGCACGCATAGCGTCATCCGTTATTTCAAGCTCAATATCATCAAGCGAGAACATATACTTATACTGCTTCAGAATAGCATTCTTAGGCTCTGACAGTATCTTTACAAGTGCGTCTTCGTCAAGGTCGTCAAGCACTGCAATTACGGGAAGTCTTCCGACAAGCTCGGGGATTATACCGAACTTTACAAGATCTTCGGGTTCAACCTGGTGGAGAGCCTCGTTTATCTTGTTATCCTGCTTGCTCTTTACCTCAGCACCGAAACCGAGTGCCGAAGAGCTTGTTCTCTGCATTATCAGCTTGTCGATACCCTCAAAAGCACCGCCGCAGATAAACAGAATGTTCTTTGTATTGATCTGTATGAATTCCTGATTGGGATGCTTTCTTCCGCCCTGAGGAGGAACATTCGATACAGTACCCTCAATTATCTTGAGCAGTGCCTGCTGTACGCCCTCACCGCTTACGTCACGGGTAATAGATGTATTCTCAGACTTTCTTGTTATCTTGTCTATCTCATCAATATAGATAATGCCGTGTTCAGCCGCCTCGATATCATAATCAGCCGCCTGGATAAGTCTTAACAGTACATTCTCAACGTCCTCGCCGACATATCCTGCCTGTGTAAGTGTTGTTGCGTCTGCTATTGCAAACGGAACTTTGAGCACATTTGCAAGTGTCTGTGCTATCATGGTCTTACCGACACCGGTAGGACCGAGCAGAAGTACGTTGCTCTTCTGAAGCTCAATCTCATCTGCCTTGGCATCATCACCGAAAAAGTTCTTCTTATAATGATTGTACACAGACACGCAGATAGTTTTCTTAGCCTCGTCCTGTCCGACAATGTACTTATCGAGAATTGCCTTCAGCTCTGTAGGCTTGATAAGCTCGTGCTTATTCTCCTGCTGTTTGCCTCTGGATTTTTTGTCGGAAGTTTTACCCTCCTGCTCCATCAGCATCTGATACGAAGCAACTATACAGTCGTTACAGATACAGCCGCTTGCACCGTAAATTATTCTTTCAACCTGATCTTCAGTTCTTTCGCAGAAACTGCATCTAAGCATTGTCAATTTCCTTTCAAGTGGTTATCTCTTTGCAATTACCTTATCAACAAGGCCGTAGGCACAAGCCTCTTCAGCTGAAAGGAAGTTATCTCTTTCGCAGTCCTTGTGGAGCTGTTCATAGCTCTTGCCGCAGTTTTCTGCCATAATCTTTTCAAGTGTTTCTCTTGTCTTTTCAAGATACTTTGCATGAATTGTAATATCAGTCTGCTGACCGCTGAGTCCGCCGCTGATAAGAGGCTGATGAATCATAACCTCAGAATTGGGAAGGCAGAAACGCTTACCCTTTGCACCGCTTGAAAGCAGGAAAGCTCCCATAGATGCCGCCATACCTACGCAAATCGTCGATACATCGCACTTGATGTAATTCATTGTATCGTATATAGCCATACCTGCGGAAATAGAACCGCCGGGGCTGTTTATATAAAGGCTGATGTCCTTGTCAGGATCCTGTCCCTCAAGGAACAGTAACTGTGCTACCACAAGTCCTGCTGTGACATTGTTTACTTCTTCGTTGAGCATAATAATTCTGTCGTTAAGCAGTCTGGAGAAAATATCATAAGCTCTTTCTCCTCTGCCTGTCTGTTCAATGACTGTTGGTACTAAACTCATAAAACTCCTGCCTTTCATATTGCTTTTTATTGACAATAAAGAGCTTTCCATAAAGATACAGAAAGCTCCCGATTGTTAAAACTTGATTATTCAGTAACTTCTGTTACATCTGCACTCTCACGAACGATATCGAATGCCTTTTCAACTTCAATGTCTTTTCTGAGTGCTTCTTCAGCAACAAGTGCCTTAACTCTGTCAAGTTCCATCTTGTAGTTTTCAGCCATCTCAGCGTATTCCTTCTCAACGTCCTCATCTGTAACAGTAACGTTTTCGAGCTGAGCGATCTTCTCAAGAGCAAGTCTGAGCTTAACCTGCTTAGCAGCGGGCTCCTTGAAGTTTTCCTTGAACTGCTCGATTGTTGTGTTTGTGAACTTGAGGTAATCAGCTACTGTGATACCCTGGTATCTGTTTCTGTATTCCCAGTCACGAACGAGGTCGTCAACACGGTTGTTTATCATAGCATCGGGAATCTCGCCCTCAAGCTTTTCGATAACAGCATCTGTAATATCGGCATCAAGCTTAGCGTCAGCGGCATTCTTAGCGCTTTCCTCAAGCTTTGCTCTGATGTCAGCCTTGAATTCGTCAAGTGTATCGAAATCGCTTACGTCCTTAGCGAACTCATCGTCGAGCTCAGCGTATTCCTTAGCCTTAATCTCGTGAATCTTGCACTTGAATACTGCGGGCTTGCCCTTTAAGTTCTCGGCATTGTAGTTCTCGGGGAATGTAACATTGATTTCAAATTCCTCGTCAATGCTGTGTCCAACCATACCATCCTCAAAACCGGGGATAAACTGACCGCTACCGATTTCAAGCGAGAAGTGCTCAGCCTTGCCGCCTTCAAATGCTTCGCCGTCAACGAAACCTTCAAAGTCGAATACAGCTGTATCGCCCTTCTGAAGAGGTCTGTCTGTTACGTCGATGATTCTTGCATCCTTTTCCTGATATCTCTTGAGCTCGTTTGCAACATCTTCGTCAGTTACATTCTTGACAGTCTTGTTTACCTTTATACCCTTATAGTCCTTGATTTCAACTTCGGGCTTTGTTGTAAATGTAGCCTTGAAAGAAACACCGTTCTCCTTGCTAACTTCTGTTACTTCGATATTGGGCATATCAACAACTTCAAGCTTGAGTTCGTCGATAACTTCCGCAACGCTCTTCTGGTACATACCGTTTACTGCATCTTCATAGAAAACACCTTCGCCGTACTCAGCCTCGATTATCTTACGGGGTGCCTTACCCTTTCTGAAACCGGGAACGTTGATGTTCTTTTTCTTCTTTAAATAAGCTGCCTGTACTGCCTGCTCGAATTCTTCGGCTGTTGCCTTGAATTCTACTTCAACCGTATTTGTAGCGGTCTTGTTGTTTGAAATGATCTCCATTTGAAAAATCCTCCGTTTTTGCATAGCCTTATATACGGCGATGCGTATTATTGTATTTTATTCCTGCACAAGTACAGGTGTAAAGTTAACATAGTCAGCCGATACCATTCTGTATGTAATTCCGTCCCTTTCACCCTGAAAAGCCTTTGGAAAGCACGGAGCACCGTGAACGTGACCGTAAAAGCATCTTTTCACAGGATATTTTGACATCACATCAAGAATATAATCGTTCTGCTCGTTGCCGTATATCGGCGGATAGTGTATGAATACCACAGGCTCAAGACCTGTTGACACAGCGGCTTTGAGAGAAGCATCCATTCTGCCCGCCTCTCTGAGGAGCACAAGTTCATCCTGCGGTTCGCCGTCATCGTTTATCCAGCCTCTTGTGCCGCAGATTGCTATACCGCACTCCTCAAAAGCGTTATTATGCAGAATTCTGATATTATCAAAACCGTTTGTCTGTAAAAAGCCGTTCATTTTTTTCAGTGTCGTCCACCAGTAATCGTGGTTACCTTTAGAGATTATCTTCCTGCCTCTGAGCCTTCTGCTGATAAACTCGAAGTCCGGAAGTGCCTCCTCGATCGACATTGCCCAGCTTATATCGCCGGGTATCACAACGCAGTCATCTTCTCCGACAACACTGTTCCAGTTTTTTTCAATGCGCTCGGTATAATTCTCCCAGCCACCGAAAATATCCATCGGCTTTTGTCTGCCGAAAGGCAGATGAAGATCCCCCATTGTGAATACTCTCAAATAAACGCTCCTTAATTACTTGTTTATAAATTCAAGAACTGCCTCAGCCATTTCTTCGGGCTTTATTGAACCTGTAAATCTTACAGGCTTGTTCTTTGTATCGGAAAGTGCCTTGGGGCAGGTTGTCTTTGTCAGCTTTTCAAGCTTGCCGATAAGCTCAAATTCATCAACACCCTCAGTTTCACCGCCGAGTGCGTCATATACCGCAAAGCCGAACTTATAAGGGTTAGCGGTAGAAGCGATAAGCGTCTTTGTGTTGTCGCCGGTCTTCTTCTTGTAATCCTCATATACCTTGTAAGCAACAGCTGTATGAGTATCCATAAGGTAACTGTATTCACCAAATACTTCCTTGATAGCACCCTTTGTTTCCTCATCGTTGCAGCAACCGGCATAGAAGTTTTCCTTTATGGTAGCCTTTACACTGTCGTTTACTTCATATCTGCCGTCATTCTTGAGGGCTGTGAACCACTCGTTTATGAGCTTGTCATCTTCGCCTGTGAGGTGATAAAGAAGTCTTTCAAGGTTGCTTGAAATGAGAATATCCATTGAGGGAGAAACAGTTGTGTAGAACTTTCTGTTCCTGTCATAGATACCGGTATTTATAAAGTCGGTAAGTACGTTGTTTGCATTTGACGCACAAATGAGCTTGCCTATCGGAATACCCATCTGCTTAGCATAATATGCGGCAAGTATGTTACCGAAGTTACCTGTGGGAACTACAACGTTCAGCTTTTCACCGTACTTCAGTTCGCCGTCCTTGACGAGCTGTACATAAGATGAAACGTAGTAGATTATCTGGGGAGCAAGTCTGCCCCAGTTGATTGAGTTAGCGCTTGAGAATACGGTATTTGCCTTTTCAAGCTCAGCTATAACACCCTTGTCTGTGAATATCTGCTTAACACCGCTCTGGCAGTCGTCGAAGTTTCCGACTACTGCGCATACATTGACGTTGTTACCTTCCTGAGTTGTCATCTGACGCTTCTGCATATTGCTTACGCCGTCCTCAGGATAGAATACCATTATTGAAGTACCGTCAACGTCCTTGAAGCCTTCAAGTGCGGCTTTACCTGTATCGCCGCTTGTAGCAACGAGGATAGAAATCTTCTTGCCGTCGATTGTCTTCTTAGCAGAAGTTGTAAGAAGATAGGGCAGAATCTGAAGCGCCATATCCTTGAATGCACAAGTAGGACCGTGCCACAGTTCAAGAATATATGTACCGGGAATAAGGTGAGAAATTTCAGCAATATTGTCGGTAGCAAAATTCTTGTCATTGTAAGCGCCGTTTACGCAGTGCTTTATCTCATCGTCTGTAAAATCCGTAAGGAAAAGCTTGAATATCTCGTAAGCTCTCTCGGCATACGACATATCACAAAGCGACATTATCTTCTCTTCGGAGAGCTTGGGAAGGTGATCGGGAACAAAAAGTCCGCCGTCAGCCGAAAGTCCCTGAGAGATAGCATAAGCGCTCGGTACATTTACCTTGACATCTCTGGTGCTTTTGTAGTTCATAACAAACATCCTTCTTTAGAGTTAAAATTGCGTTTCATATCCCGTAGTGTCGAATGCGTCCTCATAATAACTGAAATCAATCACACGCACAGCAGTACCGGACGAAACTGTTACTTCCGCTATGTCATAACGGATTACTTTATCGGTGCCGTATTCGGCAAGAAAACAGTCGGCAGTTGCGATTATCCTGCCCTTTTTCTTATATCCTACCGCCTCTGCCCCGCTTACAAGACTTCTGTACTTGCGTGTTTTCACTTCAACAAAAGCAAGAATATCGTCTTTCGTTGCAATGATATCTATCTCCCCACAGGGTTTGCGGTAATTTCTGATTATAATATCATAGCCGTTTCTGATAAGATAATCTGCGGTGAAGTTTTCACCGAGTTTACCTTTTACGGCTTTTTCATTACTTGTCTGAAGCATTTCTTGACTCATAATACTTTACAAGAAAGCTCTTTCTGTGAATGTCGCTTGCACCGTACTTATCGAGCATTTCATAATGAAGCTTTGTTCCGTAGCCCTTATGCTTTTCAAACATATACTGCGGATACTTCAGTGCAAGTTCTTTCATATATCTGTCACGGGCAACTTTCGCAAGAATTGATGCCGCCGCTATTGATGCGCTGGTTGCATCGCCTTTTACTATTGCCTTCTGAGATATATCAAGTCCCGGTGTCTTGTTACCGTCAATAAGAGCGGTATTCGGTTTAACGGATAGTCCCTCGTATGCTCTTCTCATAGCAAGCATTGCGGCGTTGAGTATATTAATGCTGTCGATTTCTTCAACCGACGCAGTAGCAATACAATAACTTACTGCTTTCTCACAGATTATATCAAACAGTGCTTCACGCTTTTTCTCGGATAGCTTCTTGCTGTCGTTTATCCCGTCAATAACTACATCATCGGGAAGTATTACAGCCGCCGCATAGACATCACCGGCAAGAGGTCCTCTGCCTGCTTCGTCAATGCCGCAGATAACGCCGCACTGCGCTCTCATTTCTTTATCGTAAAGAAATAAATCTTTCTTTTCTTCGGTGACTTTAAGGTCTTTCGAGAGAGATTCTGCCAAGTTTACCACTCCTGAATTCATCAAGAACAGCCGCCGCCGCTCTGTCTATATCGGGTTCGCCGCCCGAAACAAGCATACTACGCTTTCTTGCAATCATTTCAAGGTCGGGCTTTTCTGTATTTTCGTCAAGCTTATAACGTGCAACAACGTTGCTCTTATAATTTTCCCACAAGTAACCGAGCAGATTATCGGCAAGTTCGCAGACGTCCATAACATCGTCCTTGATAGCTCCCGTATAACCAAGCTTTATTGCTACCTGCTGGTCGTCAAATTTAGGCCATAATATTCCGGGTGTGTCAAGCAGTTCAAGCTCCTTGTCAAGAGATACCCACTGTGCACCCCTAGTAACGCCCGGTCTGTCTTCGACCTTTGTTTTGCCTGCACCCGAAATTCTGTTTATGAATGATGATTTACCCACATTCGGAATTCCGACTACCATTACTCTCAGCGACTGACCTACAAGACCTTTCGCTTTGCGTTTTGCAAGTAGATCCGACAGCAGATTTTTAACATTTGGCGTAAAAGCTTTAACGCCTTTACCGCTTCTGCAATCGCATACCATAGCTTTATAGCCCTGAGCCGTGTAGTATTTCTGCCACTCGGCAGTTACTTTTTCATCGGCATAGTCACATTTGTTGAGAAGAATTATTCTGGGTTTTGAACCTGTAATATCACTGATAACGGGGTTGCGGCTCGATTCTGGTATTCTTGCATCTACTATCTCGGCAACAGCATCCACAAGCTTTAAGCTTGCCTCTATCTGTCGCTTGGTTTTGGTCATGTGACCGGGAAACCACTGTATATTGGATACCTGTGCCATTGTACCTCCGTTAAATCAACTGATTATAAAATTCCTATTGCGTTAAGCGGCCATATACGAAGATATGCCTTACCCATTATGTATCGCATATCGACCTGACCGACATCATTGCTTCTGCTGTCTTTTGAACCGTTTCTGTTATCGCCGAGAACAAATACCTTTCCCTCTTCAACCGTCACGTCCTGATTAAGTGGGAAGTTTTCGGGAAGATTTGTCGGAGTATTGGTATATTCATCGGGAAGTGCCTCGCCGTTTCTGTAAACAATGCCGTTCACAAAATCAATTCTGATTGTGTCACCGGGAAGTCCGATAACTCTTTTGACAATCGGTTTTCCGTAAGTCTGTGACGTTTCGTTGTACAGTTTATCGGCATAGAGTATGACGATATCATCGTACTTCGGTGTATAGAACATATCCGATACGATCAATCTCTGCTGGTCCTGTAAAGTAGGCACCATAGACTCGCCGTCAACGGTTATAACACGGGCAAACAGTGCAAATATTATAATAAAGCACAGAATGGCTGAAAAAATACTGCACATCCAGTCGAACATATCGGCAAAGAAATTTTTCTTATCAGCTATGCCGTTATTCTCATTTTCCGTTAAGTTCTTTTCTTCCATAGTGCGTCCCTTCAAAACAAAATATCGAATTTATGCAGTGGCGTAATGCCACTGCTTTGAAAATTCGATGAGGAAATGATGTAAGGTCTTATATCTTGGACTTAACCTTAGCTGCCTTACCAACTCTGTCACGAAGATAGTAGAGCTTAGCCCTGCGTACCTTACCTTCTCTTACAACTTCAACCTTTTCTACTGTAGGTGAGTGAAGAGGGAATACTCTTTCGATACCGCAGCCGTGTGCTACTCTTCTTACTGTGAATGTTTCGCTTACGCCGCCGTGCTTCTTGGCAATAACTGTACCCTCGAATATCTGGATACGGAACTTGTCGCCTTCAGCGATGCGAACGTGTACCTTAACTGTGTCACCTACGTTGAACTGAGGTGCATCTGCTTTAAGGCTGTCCTGTGCAATGAGTTTTAATGCGTCCATGTTTTCCTCCTGGTTTTCGGATATTCTTGTACCGGCTTATCCTCCGTGCGTTTTCTGCGCTACGGAAAACGGTAACTTTTACCGTTAAATACAGCGGACTACCCGTTTTAATGTCTTTGTGCTTTTCGCACTAACGGCATTAAACACGCTGACAGTATATGCCAAAAGGCATACTTATACCCTCAGCGGATTTCAAATGCTTTAATATTATAGCACCTTTATACGAAATTTGCAATAGTTTTTTGTGAATTTTTTCAGCAATAAAACTGCAATTCATAGAAAGATGCTTATAATTGTAAATTTATTCAAACTGTGTTCCGTCTTTACAGAGTATACCCGTTCTTACTATATCAAGTCTTTCGGTTTCCTCTCCGCTGAACTTTTCAAATGCGTCAAAGAAAAGTGACGGATTAAGTGTGAAGTCACAGCCCGACGGCATTATAAGAGTAAAATGACCTCTTTCATAATCCTTTATTTCTGTGAAAGGTCTTATATCAAGAGTGGTAATGCCTTTCTTCGTTTTCTTCTCCACTTCCACAGACGGCAATTTCATGAACTCTTCAAGCTTGTCGTAATCGCATACAATGTTAACAGAATAGACCGATTTCTCGATTTCCGTATGCTTTTTTACCGGCAGAGCTACTTTAGTTATTCTGATATCCGGCGGTAAAACAGCATTGAGCTTGTCACGCACCGCATCAAAATCTATCTGCTCCGTCAGCTTTATATCCATAGACTCGTTTATTCCCTCACTGCCGAGCGACAGCGGAAGATTTACATTGACATAAGTGTGCGGATTGAATCCCTGAGTATGCCAAATCGGAATATCGGTACGTCTTATCGCACGCTGAAAACAGGTGATAAGATCAAGCGCCGATATATATTTTGCCCTGCCTGTCTTTGAAAAGAACAGACGTACGGCTGTATTATTCTCATTCATATTTAAAGCAAGCCCTTCCTAAGCATTTGTTTATGCCACAGCCTGCGCACTTTTCACGGCAGTTTGCGGTTGTTTTTTCTTCATGTGCCTTGATATTCTCTCTGACAAGGAAACTGCGGTCAAACAGCATATCCATGTGTTCCCACGGAGCAATCTCATCATATTCACGCTTACGGTTTGCGTAAAATGCCTTGTCAATGCCGAATTTCTCAAATGCCGCATCCCATACTTCAGGCTTGAAGTATTCATTCCAACCGTCAAGCTTACAGCCGTTCTTCCACGCTTCGTATATAACAGCAGACAGCTTTCTGTCGCCCCTTGCAAGCACAGCCTCAAGTATCGTTGTATCATAGTGGCTCCAGCTGACATCAATACGTCTTCTGCCCTTTGAGCCGATTATATCCAGCAGATATTTCTGCCTTTCGTTTATCTCTTCCTCCGTTGCCTGCGGTTCATATTCAAACGGAGTAAACGGTTTCGGAATAAAGGTTGAAAGCGAAATCGAAATGCTTATCGCCTTTTTACTTCTGCCCTCGATGTTATAATACAGGTCGATGATCTTATCTGCAAGTTCCTTTATCGCCCTTATATCGTCAAGCGTTTCTGTCGGCAGACCAAGCATAAAGTACAGCTTTACCGAGCTGTATCCACCCTCAAAGGCAATCTTACAGCTCTTGAAAATTGCTTCTTCTGTAATATTTTTGTTGATAACATCACGCAGACGCTGTGAGCCTGCCTCGGGAGCAAATGTAAGTCCGCTTCTTCTTACGCTCTTTATCTTCTTTACAACCTCGTCGCTGAATTTATCTATACGCAGTGACGGGAGAGAAAGGTTGACACCTTTCTTATCGGTATATTCGGTTATATCATTCAAAAGCCCCTCAATATCGCTGTAGTCGCTTGTAGACAGTGAAGAAAGCGATACCTCGTCATAGCCTGTGGTTTCCGTAAGGCTCTTTACCTGATTTACTATAGTTTCCTTTGATTTTTCTCTGAAAGGACGATATATAAAGCCTGCCTGACAGAATCTGCAGCCTCTGATACAGCCTCTCAGCACCTCGACTACCGACCTGTCGTGTACTATCTGGGTATAAGGCACAACAAAGCTGTCAGGAGTATAGACCTTGTCAAAATCGTCTATAATCTGCTTTCTGACTTTTGCAGGGGCGTTATTCTTCGGTGTTATCGCTTTTACCGTTCCGTCCTCATTATAGCTGATATCATACAGAGACGGGACATAAATTCCCTCAATCTGTGCCGCTTGTTCAAGATATTCCTGCTTTGTTCCGCCGTTCTTCTTGAACTTCTCGGCGAGCTGCATCATTTTGAGATTGACCTCTTCACCCTCACCGAGTACGAATAAATCAAAGAAATCCGCAATCGGCTCTGCGTTACATACACAAGGACCTCCGCCCATGACTATCGGGAACAAATCTTTTCTGTCTTTTGAATAGACGGGTATGCCTGCAAGGTCAAGCATTGAAAGAATATTCGTATAACACAGCTCATACTGAAGAGTAAAGCCGATAAACTCAAAATCTTTTATCGGGTCAAGGCTTTCCAGTCCGTAAAGCGGAATGTCATTCTTTCTCATCTGCTCTTCCATATCGGGAAGCGGCATAAATACACGTTCACACCAGTAGTTAGGTACACTGTTCTTGAGTGAATACAGTATTTTTATGCCAAGATGTGACATTCCTATATCATAAGTATCGGGAAAGCAGAAAGCAAAGCGTATATCCACCTTGCTTTTGTCTTTAACAACGGCATTTACTTCACCGCCGATATACCTTGACGGCTTCTGCACTTTCAATAAAATTTTGTCTAATTTTTCTTTCAGCATTTTTACTTCCAATCCGTTCCGAAATTTATAGTTATAAAGTATATTGTACTACATAAACCGTCTTATTGCAAGTCCTACCCGATGAACTGTGCCAGTATTAGATAAAATACCACGAAAATCAGCGACAGCGAAACGCTTTTGCCTTCGGAAACGCAGTATATTACAACGCCTGCCGTTATAGCAACAGACAAAACCACACCGACAATTTTTTTCACTGTTTCGGCAGTCCTCAGTGAAACAAACCTTGTCAGAATAACTTCAAGTACTTCTGCCCCGTCAAAATACCCTATCGGCAAAGCGTTGAAGAGGCAGATTATCAGATTAACCGCACTGAATACCGCTACGGTTTCATTATCCGGCATAGTAAGATAAACCGATGCGGCAAGCAGGTTTACAGCACACCCTGCCGACAATATCACAAGTTTTCTTGCATCAGAAAGGTTTTCTATCCCCGATTTTGACAGTGCGATTCCCCCGCCGTAGAACGTTATCTTCTCAGGGTAAGCACCGCACACCGCCATAGCAAGCAAGTGCCCTCCCTCGTGCATTACACAGGCTATCAACGACAGCACCGCCGCTCCGCTCGTATCAACAAATATCATGAATGCTACTACAGCAAAAAAGCTGAAATCGAATTTTACTTTAAGCCGACCGTTGTGTTCCATATCAGTTCTCCTTTTATCCTTTTTGGATTAAGTATATTAGAAAAACCGAAAATAAGAACAAAAAAAACAGCACTAAAAACTTAGTGCTGTTAACTGGTTGCGGGAGCCGGATTCGAACCAACGACCTTCGGGTTATGAGCCCGACGAGCTACCCCTGCTCCACCCCGCGATATTTAATGTACTCTCTCGAGTGCTTATATATTATAACACGCTCTTTGATGTTTGTCAAGCGTTTTTTGAAAAAAATTTTACAAAAAGTCAAAATTCCCTCTGAAACCGCTCCTGACATTATGTCTGTCCGTAATAATATATGCCGCTGTGCCGTGAATATTCGAGCGTTTAAATTTTTCTCAAAATTTCTTTCCTGAACGTTTTATTGTACACCTTATCTGTTATCATTAAGTCAAAGGATAAAACCCGATGCAAATCGGTACGGCTTATTCAAAAGGAGGAAAATATGACATTTATAGTTTTATTTATCGGTCTGATCATTTATGGCATCTGGAAAAATTGTGAACCGCAGATTCCGGCATCTTATCACAACAACTGGAAGCTTGAGCAGGAAGATTCCTGGAAAGTAAGCACAGGAGAAATGTCACGCAGACAGTTCCTTAATAATATTCAGAACGGTAAATACAGATAATCTGTCACACTTAATGTATAACCCCCGGTTGCAAATACAACCGGGGGTATTGCTTTATCCTTCCGTTTTTCTGATACCGAAAAACAACCTCAGAAAACCTGCCAGTATTCTCGGCGTCTTACAAACTACGATTTTCATAATATGTACCTCTCTTTCAGCAAAAGAACAGAAGCCATACTCCGAGTGCTATAAGCAACAGTGACAGTATGACAAGCAGTGTTTCGGCTGACATACAGGTAACACATATAAGAATACCGGCAAGACCGAGTATAAACGCAGGGAATTTTGACCGTCCCGGTCTGCGCCTTCTCATCATAAAAATACCTCCCGTCAGCTGAAGCTACTACACTTTATTCCTCGGGGAGATATTTTGTTACTTATTTCTTTGCGGTCATTACAATCGCAAGTCCGCTCCTTATTTCAACCGTGCAATCACAGCCCTCTTCAAACTCATTACTTACGCCAATCGGGAAACTGCGCTCCATAACGTAATTGTCAAGCGGATAGCCTGCCCCGGTTATAGATACCGTCGCTTTATCACTGATTGCAAACACCGACAGATACCTTGATATATCCGGTGGCAGAGTTATCTTCTCATCTTCCAGAACGAAAATATCGGTGGTATCGCCTTTTATACTCGCTTTAGCCCCATGTTCACGGATAAACAGCAGTGTTGCAATATTCGCTATAGTATGATCGGTTCTGCCGCCGCAAGCGCCGGTCAGTACTATATTGTCATATCCTCTTTCAAGAGCGGTTCTCACTGCAAGCATTGTATCGGTATCGTCCTTATGAGTGGGCGAGCGCATTATTTCAATATTGTCAGGCAGTGCGTTTCCTACACTGTCAAAATCGCCTAAAATAAGGTCGGGTGTTATTCCTGCGTCAAGAGCCTTGTCGTAACCGCTGTCGGCGCATATTACAAATACATCTTCGGGTATTTTCACCGTTCTGCACGGCTCAGGTCCTCCGCAGATTATATAACAGGTTTTCATTATTTATTCTTAAACTCCCATTCATTCAGCCTTTCGGCTTCCTCACACATTTTTACATAGCTTTCATAGCGTGAACTGTTTATCTTTCCGTCACGCAGTGCTTCTGTTACGGCACAGCCGCTTTCCTTTAAGTGAACGCAATCTCTGAAACGGCATTTACCGAGATAATCATTGAATTCTCTGAAAGAATATTGCAGTTCGTTTTTCGGTATAAAACCGTATCTGCTGACTTCAACCGTTGAAAATCCGGGCGTATCAGCAATATATCCTCCGCCGTCAAGGCGAAACAGTTCAACCTGTCTTGTCGTGTGGCGTCCTCTTCCGAGCTTTTTACTGATATCTCCGGTGCTTCTCTCTAGTCCGGGAAACAGATGATTCATAAGGCTTGATTTTCCGACACCCGAATTTCCTATGAGTGCAGATATCTTGCCAGATACATAGCTTTTAATCTCTTCTATACCGTTTCCCGTGCTGTTATCCATATAGAATACCCTGAATCCGCAGTTGCGGTATATCTGAGCAAAATCCTCACATTCACGCAGATCCTGCTTCGTTATTACAATCACGGGCTCTATATGTTTACTCTCGAATATCGAAATGAGCTTGTCGGTTACCAGCGTATTAGGAACAGGATCAACCGCAGAGGTAACAAGCAACGCACAATCAAGGTTGGCAATCGGCGGTCTGATGATATGATTTTTACGTTCCTTTATTTCAACGATCAGCGGAACCGCATTTTCCTCCACACTTACTACAACGTTATCTGCGGCGCACGGAGAAATTTTTTCTTTTCTGAATACTCCCCTTGCATTACAACATAAAACGCCGTCGGCAACAGCTACATAGTAGTTGCCGCCGACAGCCTTTGTTATAATGCCTTCAAATTTTTCATTCTTCAAAGGCAAACCTCTTTTTATTCTGTTTGTTCAGCAGAGTCTGTTGTCGCAGGTGTTGTGCTGACTTTCAGTTCATTGAACAGATTCTGATTGTATGACTTGACACTCTGTTTAGCTTCACCGGATGAGAAATCAACACTGATGTTTGCAAGAATACCTGTAAGTGTTTCGTCCTGAGTATTCGTGATTCTGACAAGATAATCCTGTGAGGTCGTACCGGATACTTCAAACGATATAGTCTTTCCTGCCGCTACCGACATATCCTTTGTTTCTGTATTGATTACATTACCGTTTGTATCAAGGTATGTGAACTTGAATATACCCGTATCTGCGGCAGTCTGAGGAATTGACAGCATAACAATGCCGTTGACTACAGAAGGTGTCGGGTCAGATGAAGGCTCATCCCTTGATGTATCGGGAGCTGTGTATTTAAGCTCCTTGAACAGATTTTCATTGTAGCTTACTATCTTAGGCTCGGTATCCTCATTCTTGAAGTCTACGCTGATTTCTGCAAGTACGCCGCTGAGCGATGTGTCTGCAACGTTTGTGATCTTTACAGTGAAAGTTGAAGGTTCAGAACCGCTGACTTCAAATGTAAGTGTCTTGCCTGAGTTTACAGCCATATCACGTTCTTCTTCCTTGAACGAAACACCGTCCTTGAAATATTCGAACTTGAATGTACCTGTATCGGTTGCATTTGACGGGAGCTCAAGAGAAACTTCTGTCTTTATGCTTACAGCCTTGCCGTCGCATACGGTTACTTCGATCTCTGTATCTTCATTTACAACAGAATTTTCATCAATGCTCTGCTTGATTACCTGCCCCTCTTCGTACTCGTTGCTTGAGCCTGAAACTTCCTTGAGCTTGAGGTTCTTCTTCTCAGCTTCTGTACGGGCTTCTTCAATAGTCATACCAACAAACTTAGGTACGTTGACAGCCTTTACGAGCTTACCGTTACTTACATATACCTTTACGAGAGTACCCTGAGATACTTCTGAATGAGCGGCAGGTTCTGTCTTTATAACAATATCCTTAGCCACTTCATCATCGTTAACATATACAAGCTTAGGTTTAAGACCTTTCTTTTCAAGCTTTATCTGTGCGTCCTGTACGGTAAGGTTAGAATAGTCGTCAATTTCTACCTTCTGAGGACCGTTACTGATAACAATGCTTACGATAGTACTCTTCTTGATAGTTCTGCCGGCAGGAGTTTTCTGGTCCATTACCTCATTTTCCTTATATTCGGTAGAATACTGTCTGTCTATATCAAGATTGAGTTCGGGGTATTTTTCCTTAACGTCGTCAAGCGTCATACCGACAATGTTAGGCATGGTCATTTCGTCAGAGCCGCCGCTTTCGGTGCCTAAGTTACCGCTTACGATAGTGAAGATAAGCCACGCAGTCATGATTACAAAAACCGATGCAACCGCAAAGAGAATGGGCAGAAGAGGAGAACGTCTTTCTTCTACTTCTTCCTCGTCTTCCTCGTCCTCATCGTAAAGGTCGCTATCCTCATCGCCCTCGGTTTCGGGGAGTTCTTCTCCGTTTGCGTTCTGCTCGGGAGCGTTGGGGTCTGATACCTTATCAAAGTACTTTGTAGAACCGTCTGTCGAGAAATACTTGTACTCGAATACAATGCTGGGATCCTTTTTGAATTCTTCGATATCGTTGATCATCTCGCCTGCGGTCTGATAACGCATTGAAGGTTCTTTCTGCATTGCCTTGAGTGTGATCTCTTCAAGTCCCTCGGGTATTGAAGAATTGATCTCACGGAGAGGCTTCGGCGGTGTCTGCATGTGCTGAAGAGCTATAGCAACAGGAGTTTCACCGTCAAAAGGCTTCTGACCTGTCAGCATTTCATAAAGCATAACACCAACTGAATAGATATCGCTCTTTTCATCGGTCATCTCGCCTCTTGCCTGTTCGGGACTGATGTAATGAACAGAGCCGATAGCCTTTTCGGAAAGCGTCTTATCGGTTTCACGGTTAAAACGTGCAATACCGAAGTCCATGACCTTTATTGTTCCGTCTGGGAGCATCATTACGTTCTGCGACTTGATATCCCTGTGAACAATTCCTCTGTCATGAGCGTGCTGTAAAGCTCTTAAAATCTGAATTGTGAAATATACGGCATCTTTCCATTTGAGTACGCCCTGGAGCTTTATGTACTCGGCAAGTGAAATACCGTCTATGTATTCCATTACGATAAACTGAATCTGCTCGTTGAAGCCGACATCATATATCTTTACTATGTTGGGGTGTGACAGTAAAGCTATAGCCTTGGACTCATTACGGAATCTTCTGAGAAAATCCTCACTGCCTGCAAATTCGTTCTTAAGAATTTTTACGGCAACTATTCTGTCCTCGGTAATATCCTTCGCCTTATAGATGTCCGCCATTCCGCCCGTTCCGATAAGTTCAAGCAATTCGTAACGACCGTCAAGGCGTCTGCCTATCATGTTGTCCATATTGTTATCCATAAAATCCACCGTTTCTCCGTACTTTGTTAAATCTCCCGACCCATACGGTAAGCCGGAATTATATTGAAACCACAGCGACGGTCACATTGTCACGTCCGCCGTGTTTATTGACATATTCCACAAGCTGTTCACAGCATTTTGCGATAGGCGCACCTGCTATAACCTCAGCTATCTGCGTATCTTCAGCATAAGAACTCAGTCCGTCTGAGCAGAACAGAAGCATATCGTCCTTCTTTACATCAAGCTCGAAATAATCGGGTGTGATGAAAGGCTGTGCTCCGACAGCTTTTGTGATCCTGTTTCTGTCGGGGTGAGTCTTGCTCTCTTCATAAGTTATTATGCCCTTTTCGATAAGCTTTCTTATATATGTATGGTCTTTTGTAACCTGTTGCATATTGTCGTCAAAAAAGAAATAGCACCTGCTGTCGCCGACATTGATAAGATAAGCTCTTTCGTTGAATATTATACCTGCCACACAGGTAGTACCCATTCCGGCTTTTTCCGGATCTGCGCTTGCCATATCATAGACCACGCTGTTTGCCGCAGTTACCGATGTTATAAGCAGATTTCTTATCTGATTTCTGGTAATATCCCGTCTGAAACCTTTTATAAGTCTGTCCTTTATAAAATCAACCGTAGTTTTGCTTGCACAGCCGCCAGCGTTCTGTCCGCCCATTCCGTCGCACAGAATAACCGCAATAGCATCGCTGTCAAGCTCGCCTATCCAGTAGCTGTCCTGGTTTTCTTCACGGCAATTACCGATATCGGTCTTTGCGTAAGCTTTCATATATAATGGTTCTCCCTTGATTTCTTACTTGTTGTCACGCCTTAACTGTCCGCAGGCGGCGCTTATATCCGCACCGAGCGTTCTTCTGACAGTTGCGTTAAGTCCACCGTCAATCAGCATCTGTTTGAATTTTTCCACCGAGGCACTGCGTTTGAAAACGCCTTCCTTGATCTCGTTTACCGGGATAAGATTGACATGGCAATTCTGACCTCTGAGCAGTTTCAGAAGTGCATCGGCTGACTGTCTTGTATCATTTACACCGTCTATCAGTGCAAATTCATAGCTGATTCTTCTGCCCGTTGTATTGAAATAATACTTGCAGGCTTCCATCAGCTCTTCTATAGAAAATCTGTTGTTGATCGGCATGACAGAGCTTCTCAGCTCATTTGTCGGTGCATGGAGCGAAACAGAAAGCGTAATTCCGAGTTTCATATCCGCAAGCTCGTAAATACGGTTTACAAGACCGCAGGTCGAAACGGAAACATGACGCAGGCTCATATCGTCCTTTGCCGATAACAGTTTCAGAAATTTAACCACATTGTCAAAGTTATCAAGCGGCTCTCCTATTCCCATAAGCACCACATGATTTATCTTGCGTCCGCTGTCCTTTTCACTTTCGTATATCTGCAACAGCATTTCGCTCGGGAGAAGGTTTCTTACAAAGCCTGCCTTGGTTGATGCACAGAACTTACAACCCATTTTACAGCCGACCTGCGTTGAAATACAGATACTGTTTCCGTGCTTGTATTCCATAAGTACTGTTTCGACTTTTTCTCCGTCAGACAAACCATAAAGATATTTTACCGTATTATCTATGTTAGATACAAGTCTTTTTTGAATTTTTAGTGAGTTTATCCAAAAAATATCGTCGAGCTTTTCTCTGAGTTGTGCAGATAGATTGGTCATTTTGCTAAAATCTTCTACTTTATTTATATGTAACCAGTCGTATATCTGCTTGGCTCTGAATTTTTTCTCACCGATATCTGTAATTTTTTCTTCCAGTTCCTCTTTTGAAAGCGAAAGAATATCAATTTTTTCCATTTGTAAGTTTATTTTACCTTTCTGAGTGTTGCCGTGAAGAATCCGTCACCGTTCACGTCACACGGTAGCATAGTTCTTTTATAGCTGTCCTCAAGCCGCTTTATGTTCAGCGGAATAACCACCGGAACAAAGTCGCTGTGCGTTTTCAGGAACTCTTCGACAATATCGTCGTTTTCCGTCTTGCTCACCGTACAGGTGGAATATATTAATGTTCCGCCCGGTTTTACATACTCAGCGGCATTGTTTATAATCCTGCGCTGTGTATCGGGAAGCGATTCAAGCTGTTTCATCGGCTTATACTTGATCTCCGGCTTTCTTCTGATTACACCGAGTCCCGAACACGGTACATCACAGATAACCTTGTCCGCTTTCGGAATATCCTTATTCAGCTTTGTGGCGTCGTTTTCGGCGACGGTTATAATCGTCAGTCCCAGTCGTCTGGCAGTATTGCTGATAACCGATACCTTACCGTCATACAAGTCGTAGCTGTATATTCTGCCTCTGTCATTCATTATTTCGGCACAGGTGAACGTTTTTCCGCCGGGTGCACTGCAAAGATCAACAACCGTATCATTGAACATAGGAGAAGCTATCTTACAGCATATCTGGGAAGAAATATCCTGGATATGAAACATTCCCTTTTTATAAGCAGTACTCTGCTCTATTCCCTTTGTGTTTGTCAGCTCTATGCAGGCATCTATAAGGCTGTTCTTGCTTGCTGTAATACCGTCTGATTCAAGCTGTGCAATAACGTCTTCAACTGTGTATCTTACCGTGTTTACTCTTGCGTATATGGGCGGTCTGCCGAAGCTTGCGTTTATCATCTGCATAGCCCTTTGCTCGCCCAGCTCACGAATCCACTTCTTGACAAGCCATTTCGGGCATGAATATTCTATTGAAAGCTTTGCCTCGTCGGTCAGATTGCCGTAATCTATCTGCTTTTCGTTACGCAGAAAGGTTCTGAGAATTGCGTTTACATAGCCCTTTGCTTTTGTGCTGTTGCAGTAATCGCAGAGTGCGACCGATTCGTTTACTGCCGCACTTTCAGGCACGGAATTCATGAACAGAAGCTGATAAAATCCCATTCGCAATATCTCGACAACCGCAATTTTTATCTTATCAAATTCGATTCCCGAATAGTAGCGTATAAGATAATCAAGCGTCATTCTGCGTTCAAGCACTCCGTAGAACAGAGCCGCAGAAAAGGCTTTGTCACGCCTGTCCGCATCGTTCTGCGTGAATGCGTGGTCAAGTATTATATTTGAATATGCCCCCTGTGTATCCATACGGATAAGCAGGTCGAGTGTTATCTGTCTTGCGGTTTTCATTCATCTCTCCAAATCAATCTCTTCTTGAGCTTGCTATAAGTCTTAACAGCTGTAACAGTGCTACAGCAAGCGAAGCAACATAAGTCATAGCGGCGGCTTTAAGCGTTTTCTTTGCTCCCGTGTATTCCGCACCGAACAGTATACCCTGATCCTTTATAGTAGCAAGCGCTCTGTGGCTTGCGTTGAACTCAACAGGCAGTGTTACCAGCTGGAACAGCACTATTGCGGCGAAAAGCCCGATTCCGATTCCTCTGAGCAACGACATATTGAACACTATTCCGAGTATAAAGAACAATATCCATGCCGACGAGCCGAACTGGGCTACAGGCAGAATCGCCATTCTTATCTTAATAGGAGTGTAATTCTTTGCGTACTGGATTGCATGACCGACTTCGTGTGCCGCAACACCGATCGCACCTACAGAAATGCTGTCATAGACAGGTGCTGAAAGCGCTACAGTGTTGGTTCTGGGGTCATAGTGGTCGGTAAGTTCTCCGGATACTCTTGTTATCTGAACGTTATAAAGGCCGTTGCTGTCGAGAATCTGTCTTGCTATGGTTGCGGCTGACATTCCTCTTGAACTCGGCATTTTGTTATACTTTCTGAAAGTGCTCTTGACATTGACAGATGTGTATATCGAGTAGAAAAAAGCCACAATCAGCAGAAAATAGATGACATTATAATCAAGCAAATACTTAGGCATTTCCGTTCTCCTTCCCGTTTAACGTAATTATCCCAATATAGTGCCGTGCGGCAGTTTATTGCCGTTTACGAAGTTAGCGGTACTCATACGTTTGCCGCCTTCGCCCTGAACCTCGGTAAAGCGTATACACTTTTTGTCGCCGCAAACAACTGTAAGGTCATTTTCGTTGACAACAGTGCCGCAGGGCGCATCAGAAGTGATATCCGTAAGAACCGCAAAATATACTTTAAGTCTTTTATCACCTATAAAAGTATAAGCGCAAGGCGAGGGTGACATACCTCTGATGAGATTATATACATCAATTGCATTTTTTGTAAAATCTATCCTACACATTTCCTTGGAAATCATACCGGCATAGGATGAAAGGCTGTCATCCTGGGGAATTGGCTTTATCAAGCCGTTTTCGCAGGCTTCAAGTGTTTCGGCTATAAGCTCTGCACCGACTGCGGCAAGCTTGTCGTGGAGCTCTCCGCCGGTCATTTCGGGGGTGATTTCGACCGACTTTTTCATCAGCATATCACCTGTGTCAAGCCCTTTTGCCATGAGCATTGTGGTGACGCCGCTCTCGGTTTCGCCGTCGATAATGCACTTCTGGATAGGTGCGGCACCACGGTATTTAGGTAAAAGTGACGCATGTATATTTATGCACTTGTATCGGGGCAGTTCGAGTATGCTTTCGGGCAAAATCTGACCGTATGCCGCAACGACAATGCAGTCAGGGCTTAGGTTTCTGAGCAGTTCGAGTGATTTTTCGGCATCTTCGCCTTTTCTCAGTGAAAGCGGCTGATATACGGAAATATTGTACATCATTGCACATTCTTTCACAGGCGGTGCCTGCATCTTCTTACCTCTGTTCTTAGGCTTGTCGGGCTGAGTAAATACAGCCATGACATTATGATGTTTGTGTAACTCCTCAAGTGCCGAAACGGCAAAATCGGGAGTTCCCATAAATACTATATTCATAAAGGTATCTCCTTTACTTCTTACGTTCTTCGAGCTGTTCTGATGTAAGCAGTTCATCTGCCTTATCTGTAAACAGAATACCGCTGAGGTGGTCGATCTCATGGCAGAGAGCAATTGCCAGAAGTTCTGTACCCTCTATCTCAAATTCCTTGCCGTATCTGTCCTGAGCCTTTACCTTGACCTTTGCGGGTCTTTCTACATAGCCCCACATACCCGGCACGGAAAGACAACCCTCAAGCTCGTGCTGTTTGCCCTTCATAGAAGTTATAACAGGGTTTATAAGCTCAATCTTACCGTGGTCGTCACCGACATCTATAACGACTACTCTTCTCAGTACGCTTATCTGAGGTGCGGCAAGACCTACGCCGTTTGCCTCCTGCATGGTTTCGTACATATCGTCAAGCATTGTCCACAGCTTATCGTCAAAGACGGTAACGTCCTTACATCTCTTTCTCAGCGACTCGTCGCCGTCCTTAGCTATTATTCTCTTTGCCATTTCAAAAATCCTTTCTTTATATGATCTCGCCGTTCATGTCGGCGAAGAAACCTACTTTATCAAGAGCCGGTGACTTGTATGCGTCAAGCAATGTTGCCTGCATTACCGACCTGAACTCTTTATTGTTCTTGCATTTTATGATGATCCTGTAGCGGTATTTGCCGTTTACCTTAGCTACCGAGCAGGCAGACGGTCCGAGTACTCTTATCGGGATACTGTGACCCTCAAGGTTCTTCATGAACAGTTTTACAAAGCTCTCCGAGCCTTTCTTGCAGGCAAATTCGTCAGCCGACGAAAGTCCTATTTCACATATATTGCAATAAGGCGGAAACAGGAGCGCTTTTCTTATCTCACATTCCTGTCTGAAAAACTCATCATAGTTCTGGTCTGCCGCAAGATTGAGGACATAATGTTCGGGGGAGAATGTCTGTAAGTACGCTCTGCCCTTTTTTGAACCTCTGCCGCACCTGCCTACTACCTGGGTTATCAGTGAAAATGTCTTTTCATAACCGAGATAATCGCCTGCGTACAGCGATTTATCTATCAGCAGTACACCGACAAGGGTCACGTTCTCAAAGTCAAGTCCTTTGGCTATCATCTGAGTACCGACCATTATGTCGTACTCACCGTTCTTGAACTTGTCGAAATTCTTTTCATAAGAGAACTTGCTCATTGTAGTGTCGGCATCCATACGCAATACTCTTGCGGACGGAAACAGCGTTGAAATTTCGTCTTCTATACGCTGTGTTCCTGTGCCCGAGCTGTATATGAACTTTGAGCCGCACGTCTTGCATTTTCCCGTAAACACTTCGGTATAGCCGCAATAGTGGCATATCATGCAATTGTTCGTCTTATGATATGTAAGAGGAATGTTGCAATTGGGACACTTGTATACTTCACCGCACTTGATGCAGTTCATATAAGTGTTGTAGCCTCTGCGGTTAAGCAGAAGAATTGTCTGCTCTCCTCTTTGAAGATTGTTTTTTATTTCATCCGCAAGCGCCCTGCTGAAATTTGAACGGTTGCCTGTTTCAACCTCGACTTTCATATCAACAAGATACACATCGGGGAGAACCGGCTGACTGTAACGCTTTTTCATCTCGAACAGCTTATATCTGCCGATTGACGCAAAGTATGCGCTTTCAAGGCTCGGGGTGGCAGACGCTAAAAGAAGAGTTGCATTATGGTAAAAGCACCTCTGCTTTGCTATGCTCCTTGCCTGATAGCGAGGAGACTTTTCGGATTTATAGGTATGCTCGCCCTCTTCGTCAATAACGATTATTCCGATATTGTCAAGCGGTGCGAATACCGCACTTCTTGTTCCTATAACTATCTTTGCATCGCCCTTTTCGATACGTTTATATTCGTCCGTTCTCTGACCGAGGGACAAGTTGCTGTGAATAACCGCAACGTTGCTTCCGAAAAGGTCGGTGAAATTTCTTACCATCTGCGGAGTAAGCGATATTTCGGGGACAAGCATAAGTGCTGTTTTACCCTGTTTTACCGCTTTGTCGATAAGCTTTAAGAAAACGGTGGTCTTACCGCTTCCCGTAACGCCTTTGAGCAAAGCACACTGCGGTTTGCCGCTGTCCATAAGCTCAGACATTCCGCTGTATACCGCCGACTGTTCGTCCGACAGTGTTATATCGTCAATGCTTTTTACAGCCTTTGCGCCTGCTGTAAGCGAGCGTGAGATCTCATTATCAAAACATTCGACAATGCCGTTTTTCTCCATGTTATTTATAACGGCATTTGTAACGACACAATTGTAGCATACTTCCTTTACGGAAGCGGAAACGGCACATTCAAGAAAATCAGCTACCTTTTTCTGCTTTGCGGTAAGCGGTTTTCCGCCTTTATCGGTATATTCGCCGCTCTGATAACTTTCTGTCAGTCTGACGTTCCTTTCGGTTTCACTGCCTATTCTCTGCTTTATTATATCAAGAGAAACAAGCACCGATTTTTCGCAAAGCTGTTTTATGAGCTTCTTCTGCTGTTCGTCAAAGCCGTAATCAATCATATCGTTCAGCTCTCTGTTGCTTTTGCAACCGAGGAGCATTGCAGATACAGCCTGTTCGGCAGATTCAAGAGAAAAGCTGTCGGGAGCTTTCTTAAACTCATCACTTAAAGTGTATCTCTGCGATACGTTAAGTGCCATGCCACCCGGAAGAATGGTTTTTACCGCATCAAAATAGGTGCAGAAAGTATTCTCTTTCATCCAGCGCATAAGTCCGAGCATTTCTTCACTGAGAACCACTTCGTCATTTATAACGCAGTAAACCTCTTTAAGTCTGCTGTAATCGGCACTTTGCTTAAAACCTGTAACTAAGCCGACACGCTTTTTTCCGCCTTTGCCAAACGGTACAATTACACGCTGACCGACTTTAGCTGTTACTCCCTGCGGCAGATAGTAATCAAACTTGTTATCAAAGCTGTAAAGCGCCTTATCGACAACTACGGAAACTATAGCTTTATCTGCTTTACTGTTTATATCAAAGCTGTCGCTCATTACGATTTCTTGATATCTTCAAGAAGTGCAAGAGAACGCTTTGTGCTCATCTTCTCTGCAAGGATAACAGTGTTTACGTCATCGACTGCCTTTTCAAGCTCACCGTTTACAACGAGGTAATCGAATTTATCCGCAAGCTCAAGCTCATTTCTTGCCTGTGCTATTCTTGCGGCAATTGTTTCTTCGGTTTCGGTTCCTCTTTTTCTCAGTCTTCTGTCAAGCTCGCTCATTGAGGGAGGAAGTATGAAGATAAGAACACATTCGGGGAATATCTTCTTGATATTCATAGCACCTTCGACTTCGATTTTGAGTATTACGTCCTTGCCCTGTTCGAGCATATCCGTTACGGCTTTTTTTGGTGTGCCGTAATAGTTGCCGCAGTACTGTGTATATTCAAGCACTTCGCCATTTTCTATCATCTTTTCAAATGCTTCTACAGTTGTAAAATGATAGCTAACACCGTCAATTTCACCCTCACGCATTGCTCTTGTGGTAGCGGAAACCGACTGTGTAAGATTTGAATTCTTCTTGTAGAGCTGTTCAAGTATCGTATCCTTTCCGCAACCCGACGGTGCAGAAATTACTATAGGCAGTCCCTTGTTCATATTAATTCTCTCCCTTTATTCTTCGTCTTCGCCTGCTGTTATGCCTGTGAAGTGCGATATATCCAGTGCCGACAGGACTACATGATTGCTGTCGGTTATTATTACTGTCTTTGTCTTTTTGCCGCAGGTTGCGTCTATAGCCGTATTGTTATCCTTTGCGGCGGATATGATACGCTTTACCGGGGCGGCATCGGCACTCACAGCAGCTATTACCCTGTCGGAATTGACTGTATTGCCGTAACCTATATTAATCAGCTTCATAAACTCTCCTTTGCACTTTTGTTAATTAATTATTATATCACCCTTATGTGATAATTAAAAGAAAATCAACCGAGTTTTGACGCTAAAAGCGGTGAATAGTGGTTTCTGAATTCTTCAAAAGTACCCTCTTCGATTGCCGCTCTTATCTTCTCCATAAGTGTATTATAGAAGTAAAGATTATGCTGTACCGCAAGTCTTCCTCCGAGCATTTCTCCAGACTTGAAAAGATGTCTTATATATGCTCTTGAGAAGTTACGGCAGGTCGGGCAGTCACACTCGGGGTCTATCGGTAACGAATCGGTTTCAAAGCACTGATTTGTAACATGGGTAATACCGTTCCATGTGAACACCGTTGCATGACGTGCGTTACGGCTCGGCATAACGCAGTCGAACATATCAACACCTCTGTAAACGGCTTCTATTATATTGGACGGAGTTCCGACACCCATTAAGTATCTGGGCTTGTCTGTAGGTGAATGAGGGATAACCGTTTCGATTATTCTGTACATTACCTCGGTGGGTTCGCCTACGGCAAGTCCGCCGATCGCTATGCCGTCAACATTCATGTTGGCAATGGTTTTCATGTGCTCGGCTCTTATATCGTCATAAGTTCCGCCTTGATTTATCGCAAACAGCATCTGCTGTCTGTTTATCGTTTCGGGCAGGGAGTTAAGTCTTGCCATTTCGTCAATACAACGCTGTAGCCACCTTGTAGTTCTGTCAACCGACTTCTTGACGTAATCATAAGGTGAGGGGTTTTCGATACATTCGTCAAACGCCATAGCTATTGTAGAAGCTAAGTGTGACTGTATTCTCATACTCTCTTCGGGCCCCATGAAAATACGTCTGCCGTCAACGTGGGAATTGAAATACACTCCCTCTTCCTTTATCTTTCTGAGCTTGGCAAGTGAGAAAACCTGAAATCCGCCGCTGTCGGTGAGGATAGGTCTGTCCCAGTTCATGAACTTGTGAAGTCCGCCCATTTTGTATATAACATCGTCACCCGGGCGTACATGAAGGTGATAGGTGTTGCAAAGCTCTACCTGACACTTGAGGTCTTTAAGATCAAGCGATGATATACCGCCCTTGATTGCCGCAGAAGTGCCGACATTCATAAAAAACGGCGACTGTATCACTCCGTGAGGGGTGTGGAACTCTCCTCTTCTTGCCACTCCGTCTGTTTTAAGTACTTTAAACATATTTCTCCTTATATCTGATGACCGACAACACAGTCAAGCGGTATCATTCCGACTTCACCGCTATTTGCAATGCCGTAACAGTATTTTTCATTCTTATAATAAACGCAGAATGTTTCGCCTTTATTAACGGAAACAAACGCATCGAGATTTGACCAGCCGTGATAATGACCGTCGCCCCATTTGTCGATAAAACGCTCAAGAATAAGTCCGTTTTTGCCGCTGTGCTTATCACGCGCCGATACAAGTCCGTCGGTTTTGTCGAGTATTTCAAGATCGCTCTTTTCGTAATCAAGATAACTATACTGCTTTGGGGCAGTGTAATCCCCTATAACCGTATATTTTTCGCAAGGCTCCGACGGCACAAAAACATTGTCATAGCTGTAGCTTTCGCCGTCCTTAGTTATTATAAAAGCATTTATCTGTCCTGCCGATTTTACCGAACATCCACCATCGATATCAATGATCTTTTTATCATTGTCGATTATAGGCAGATTGGTGTTTTTTCCTCTTGCAAAATTATAAGTCGGGAAATGACCTACAACTACATATTTATCAAGAGCGTGGCTGTTTCTTATCCACCATGGTGCGCATAAAACAAACTGCTCGCTGCTGTTTTCCCAGTCGGGACGGTATTCAACTCCTGCATGGACGAAAATGTGCTTTTCGGTTTCTATAGCCGTCGGAAGCCCCGAAACGAACGACAGTTCTTTAGCGAATTTTTGGTTGACAGCATTACGCTTGTTATCAAAATCTGTCGTGAAATCGGTAATACCGATACTCTCCGCCATTTGCATATAAGCGTTTACAGGGCGGTATGTAAGCCTTTCGAGAAACTTTTCCTTTTCATCGTCAAACGCCATACGCGATACCATCGTATCGTTATTGCCTTTGATACAAACGCATTTTGAGTCTTGCGTCAGTTCATGCACAAACCGTAACGTTTCTATATTCTGACTGCCCTTTTCAAGAATATCACCGAGAATGAACAGATAGTCGCTTTCTTTATTGTATCTGCATTTACGGAGCAATTCTCTGAACTCGTCGCAATGTGCGTGAATATCGCTTACGCAGATCATTCTGCATTTATAGGGCAGTTCAATTTTCCTTATACTAAGCATCATATTATTATCATACTGTCGCCGAAGCTGAAGAAACGGTATTTCTCCTGTATAGCAACGTTATAGGCGTTGAGCGTCTTTTCTCTGCCTAAGAACGCACTGACAAGCATAATAAGCGTGCTTTCGGGGAGGTGGAAGTTCGTTATCAGTCCGTCTATTGCTTTAAACTCATATCCGGGATAGATGAATATTCCGGTATCGTGTGAGCAGGCTTTGATTTCACCGCTCGGGTCAAGCGATGCGGCGGATTCAAGGGTACGGCAACTTGTAGTACCGACTGAAATAACACGTCCGCCACGCTCCTTGCAAGCCTTTATCTTATCGGCTGTTTCCTGCGGTATTGAGTAATGCTCAACGTGCATTTTATGGTCAAGTATGTTATCCTCTTTTACGGGACGGAATGTACCCAGTCCGACATGGAGAGTTACAAACGCTGTATCAACACCTTTTTCACGGAGCTTTGTAAATACGTTTTCCGTGAAATGAAGCCCCGCTGTTGGGGCGGCGGCTGAGCCTACCTCGTGGGAATAAATAGTATTGTATCTGTCCTTGTCCTTTAGCTTTTCGGTAATGTACGGGGGTAACGGCATCTGACCGATACGGTCGAGCACTTCAAAAATGCTGTCGCCGTCATAGGTGAACTCGGCAATTCTGTCGCCGCCTTCAGCATAATCCACTATCTCGGCGGTGAGTATTCCCGAAAAGTCAACCTTGGTACCGATTTTAAGTCTTTTGCCCGGTTTCACCATGACTTCCCAGCGGTTATGGGAAATCTGGTGTAAAAGCAGAAACTGCACTGCCGCACCCGTTTCCTGCTTCACGCCGTAAAGTCTTGCAGGGAAAACCTTGGAGTCATTGAGAACTAGCAGGTCACCCTTTTCAAGATAATCGCATATATTATAAAAGTGGTCGTGTGTAATCTCACCGCTTTTACGGTCAATTTTCATAAGTCTTGAACTGTCACGGGGTTCAAGCGGAGTCTGTGCTATAAGCTCCTGGGGTAAGTCATAATAAAAATCCGATTTAAGCATTGTTTTTCCTCTGTTTTTTGCATTTTTCACGCACATTTTAATTGTGTTTATTGCATACTGTTTAATAATAACACATTTGAGGCAAAAAATCAAATTATTTTTTAACGCTTCACCATTGACAAACAGCCGTAAATGTGATAATATAAACAAAGCAGGTAGAGGTGCGATTAAAGAATAGTACCCGTTGCGTCAATCTGCCGACAGATTGTAACGGTGAAAGGCTTTGTCGCCGAAGAACATAAGTGTCGGAGCTTATGTATCTGGTTGTGTGTCTAATAAATGCACGATTGTCATCGAGCGGTTAAGCTACAGGTGGAGAGCTATCACATTACTTTTGTCACATCTGCATACTAAGCCGCCTGTAATCATTTTTACAAGCGGTTTTTTTAAAAGAAAATATGCTATAAGCAAAAAAGAAGGATGGAAACTAAAATGAAAAACTACAACGTAGGTATTATCGGTGCTACGGGTATGGTAGGACAGCGTTTTGCCGTTCTGCTGGAAAATCACCCCTGGTTCAACGTAAAGGTGCTTGCCGCATCTCCCCGTTCGGCAGGAAAGACTTATAAAGAGGCTGTAGGCTCAAGATGGCTTATCGAAAAGCCCATGCCCAAGGCTATGGAAGATATCGTAATCATGGACGCTACGGCTGATATTGAAAAGATCGCATCACAGGTTGACTTCGTATTCTGTGCAGTAGATATGAAGAAGGACGAGATAAAGGCTCTTGAAGAAGCTTATGCAAAGCATGAGTGCCCTGTTATGTCAAACAACTCCGCTAACCGTTTCACAGACGATGTTCCTATGATCATCCCCGAGATCAACGACGAGCACATGGCTATCGTTGAGGCTCAGAAGAAGCGTCTGGGTACAAAGAGAGGTTTCATCTCGGTTAAGTCAAACTGCTCAATCCAGAGCTATGTTCCCGCACTTAACCCCTTACGCAAGTTCGGTATCACAAAGGTTCTCGCCTGCACATATCAGGCAATTTCAGGTGCCGGCAAGACATTTGAGACATGGCCCGAAATGGTTGATAACCTTATCCCCTATATCGGCGGTGAGGAAGAAAAGAGTGAGCAGGAGCCTCTGAAGGTATGGGGCAAGATCGAAGGCGACAAGATCGTCAAGGCTGCCGCTCCCGCAATCACAACACAGTGCCTCAGAGTTCCCGTATCAAACGGTCACTTTGCCGCAGTATTCGTAAGCTTTGAGAACAAGCCCTCAAAGGATGAGATCCTCAAGATCTGGAAGGAATACAAGGGCGCACCGCAGGAGCTTGAGCTTCCCTCCGCTCCCAAGCAGTTCCTCAACTACTTTGAAGAGGACAATATGCCCCAGGCTAAGCTTCACAGAAACCTTGAAGGCGGTATGGCAGTTTCAATCGGCAGATTAAGAGAAGACACACAGTACGACTACAAGTTTGTCTGCCTGTCACACAACACATTAAGAGGTGCCGCAGGCGGCGCTGTTGAAATGGCTGAGCTTTATGCTGCAAAGGGCTATTTTGACTGATTGAAGATACACGGAGGTATCTGATGAAAAAGACTATTTTTACAGGCTCGGCAGTAGCTATCGTTACTCCTATGAACGATGACGGAAGTATCAACTATGATAATTTCGCCGAGCGTATAGAAGAGCAGATCGCAGGCGGTACTGATGCTATAGTAGTGTGCGGTACAACCGGTGAATCTGCGGCTATGACAGACGAGGAACACAAGGAATGTATCCGTTTCTGCGTTGAAAAGGTAGCTAAGAGAGTTCCTGTTATTGCAGGTGCAGGCAGTAACGATACGGCTTACGCCATTCAGCTGTCACAGGAAGCCGAGGCACTCGGTGCGGACGCACTGCTCCTTGTGACACCTTATTATAACAAGACTTCGCAGAGAGGACTTGTTGCGCATTTCAGTGCAATTGCGGACAGCGTAAGCCTGCCGATAATCCTTTACAATGTTCCGAGCCGTACAGGTGTGAACATTTCTGTTGAAACATATAAGGAGCTTGCTAAGAAGGACAACATAGTTGCCGCAAAGGAAGCAAGCGGAAACATAAGTGCAGTAGCTAAGATAGCCGCTGAAACAGACCTTGATATCTATTCGGGCAACGATGATCAGATAGTTCCTATCATGTCGCTCGGCGGCAAGGGTGTTATCTCGGTGCTTGCAAACTGTATGCCTGCCGAGGCACACAACATTGCACAGTATTGCCTTGACGGCGACTATAAGAAAGCCGCTGAGTTACAGCTTAAACTTCTTGAATTTACAAATGACCTGTTCATAGACGTAAACCCCATTCCCGTTAAGGAAGCACTTAACATTATGGGTAAGAACGTAGGTCAGTGCAGGCTGCCGCTTATCAGAATGGAAGACGCAAAGATTGCAAAGCTCTTCTCTTCTATGGAAAAGCTCGGTCTTACAAAGTAAGTTTCAGAAAAGGACGTTCAGATGAAAAGAATTGTAATTACAGGTGCCTGCGGAAAGATGGGCAGAGTAATAAATGACATTGTGAACACAAGAGATGACTGCAAGATAATCGCAGGTATTGATATTGCCGGTGAGCAGTATGCAGACTTCCCTGTTTATAAGACAATGTATGATTTACCCGAAAAGCCCGATGTAATAATCGACTTCTCGCACCCCTCACTGCTTGACGAACTGCTCGACTACTGCAAGATAAACAATGTTCCGGTAGTAGTTGCGACAACAGGCTATACAGAGGAACAGATAAAGCAGATAAAGGCAACTGCCGAGCAGATTCCCGTATTCTTCACATTCAATATGTCGCTCGGAATCAACCTTCTTGTTGACCTTGCAAAGCGTGCAACAAAGGTACTCGGAGATCAGTTTGATATTGAGATAGTTGAAAAGCACCACAATCTCAAGAAGGACGCTCCTTCGGGAACGGCAATAATGATAGCGGAAGCGATAAACGAAGAGCTTGGCAACAAGATGCACTATGTATATGACCGCCACAGCGTGAGAAAGCCCCGTGAGAAAACCGAAATCGGTATGCACTCGATAAGAGGCGGTACGATAGTAGGCGAGCATGATGTTATATTTGCGGGACGTGACGAAGTGATAACTCTTTCTCACAGCGCAGGCTCAAAACAGGTATTCGCAGTCGGCTCTGTCAATGCGGCAGTATTCTTAAGCGGCTGTGAAAAAGGTCTTTATCAGATGTCGGATCTTCTTTCCGAAGCATAACGGAGGTCAATATGACAGATATTAAAGTATACGAAAACATATCAATCGTAACATTTTCAGATGTTCCGTCAAGAAAGCGTTTTGTTTCAACTACTCTTTCAGCGGTAGCCGAAAGCGGAATCAATATTGATATGATTTCACAGACACCGCCCAAGTCCGATATGTTCTCATTCGGCTTTACGTTCAGCGATGATGATATACCCACACTGCTTACCGTTTTACCTAAAATCACGGCAGTACACGGAATAACACCCTGTGTAAACAGCGGTAATGTAAAGATAGTTATCAAGAGCGAGGAAATGGTTGATCAGGCAGGTTTTGCGGCTAAGGTATTCCAGGCTTGCGAAAACATATGTGCCGATGTAATGCTCATAACAACGAGCGTTGACGAGATCAGCCTGTTGGTAGGCGACAGCTTCGCTGCCTCACTTCCCGAAGAAATCAAGAAGGTTCTTGGCTGATAATAATTAAATATTCGTAATGGCATCGGATTTTGCTCCGATGTCATTATTATTGGACGGTGAAATATGCTAAAACTGGTTAAGTATCTCAAAAAATACAGAAAAAACGTAATACTCGGACCTATTTTCAAGCTGACCGAGGCGGTATTTGAGCTTATCGTTCCTCTGGTTATGGCGAAGATAATTGACATAGGTATTGCAAACAAAGACAGCGATTATATCTGGAAGATGGGCGGAGTGCTTGTTCTGCTCGGTGTATGCGGTCTTGGATTTGCGCTTATATGTCAGTATGTGGCATCGGTTGCGTCGCAGGGCTTCGGCACAGAGCTAAGACGTGAACTGTATCATCATATCAACACTCTTTCGCACAAGGAGGTTGACGAATTTGGCACGCCATCACTTATAACGAGGCTTACCTCCGATATAAATCAGCTGCAGGTCGCTGTTGCGATGCTGATAAGACTTGTAGTAAGAGCGCCGTTCCTCGTTATCGGTTCAACGATAATGGCTTTTATGATAGATGTGAAATTAGCGCTGATTTTCGTTCTCGTAATTCCGCTTGTTGCGATTGTTATGTGGCTTGTCACAACAAGGACTATCCCCTTCTTCAAGTCGATACAGAAAAAGCTGGACAAGACCTCACTCATCACCCGTGAAAATCTTGTCGGTGCAAGAGCCGTAAGAGCTTTTTCAAAGCAGCAGCACGAAATAGAACGTTTCAGTGATAACGCTGAGGATATTGAAAAAGCGGCGGTAAGAGCCGGCAAGATTTCGGCACTGCTCAGCCCTGTCAACGCTATCATACTGAACCTTGCAATCGTTGCAATAATATGGTTCGGCGGATTCTCGGTAAATGTCGGCGACCTTACACAAGGTCAGGTTATCGCACTTGTAAACTATATGAATCAGATCCTGCTCGCCCTTGTGGTTGTTGCAAACCTTGTTGTTATCTTCACAAAGTCAGCGGCTTGTGCGGCAAGAGTAAACGAGGTGCTTGACACTAAGCCGTCCGTTACAGATACAGACAGCACCGAAGAAAACGGCGACAGCTCTGCTCCTGCCGTAAAATTCGACAAGGTATATTTCAGCTATCACGATAACAGCGAATATGCACTTGAAGATATATCATTCACCGCCGAAAAAGGTCAGACGATAGGCATAATAGGCGGTACGGGCAGCGGTAAATCAACGCTTATAAATCTTATCCCCCGATTCTACGATACGTCAAAGGGTTCAGTCAGTGTTTACGGAACAGATGTCCGCAACTACAGCCTCGGCGATCTTAGAACAAAGATTGCGGTCGTTCCTCAGAAAGCCGTACTTTTCAGCGGTACTATCCGTGAAAATATGAAGTGGGGCGGCGATGATATAACCGATGAGCAGATATGGCGTGCGCTGAAGATCTCGCAGGCTTACGAGTTTGTTGAAAAGCTCGAAAACGGGCTTGACTATGAGATTCTTCAGGGCGGTAAAAATCTTTCGGGCGGTCAGAAGCAAAGACTTACTATTGCAAGGGCAATAGCCGCAGACCCGGAGATACTGATACTTGATGACAGCGCAAGCGCACTTGACTTTGCTACAGACGCAAAGCTGAGAACGGCAATCAAGGAAAACTGCTCTGATATGACGGTGTTTATCATTTCTCAAAGAGCAAACACGGTCAAAAATGCCGATCAGATAATCGTGCTTGATGACGGTAAAACGGTCGGTATAGGCACGCATAAAGAGCTGTTACAGAGCTGTACCGATTACTGTCAGATCTGTCTTACTCAGTTCAGTGCGGAAGAACTTGAAAAGGAGATAAACGGCGATGAGTAAAAAAACTAACGACAGCGGTTTTACAGTTCTTGCAAAGCTGCTGAAATATACAAAGCCTTATACGTTCTATCTCGTTTTCACTATAATCAGTGCTATTGTAAGTGCAATTGCAACGCTGTATGCACCCGTGCTTATCGGTCAGGCTGTTGACTTTATCATTGATATTAACAACGTTGATTTCAAAAAAATTCTGCCGATAATTATAAAGCTCGCCGTTGTGGTAATCGTAGGTGCGGGATTTCAGTGGTTCATGGGATATTGTACTAACATACTTACACAAAGAACGGTAAGGGATTTAAGAACAGACGCTTTCAACAAATTACAGAGTGTACCGCTGAGATATATTGACTCTACTCCGCACGGTGATATAATCGGCAGAGTTGTAGCAGATATTGATACTGTTTCGGACGGACTTTTACAAGGATTCCAACAGATATTCACAGGTTCTGTCACAATAATCGGAACGCTGTGCTTCATGTTCTCTATAAACGTTGGTATTGCGCTTGTAGTTATTCTTATCACACCTGTTTCACTGCTTGTAGCTTCTACTATAGCAAGACTTTGCTCAAAGAAGTTCAAGGAACAGGCGGCGCTCAGAGGTCAGATTACCGGACTTGCCGAAGAATATATCGGAAATCAGAAGGTCGTAAAGGCTTTCTCCCGTGAAGAATACAGCGAAGAAAAATTCGAAGAGCTTAACGCAAAGCTGTATAAGGTTGGCGTAAGAGCACAGTTCTACTCTGCTCTTACCAATCCCTCCACAAGATTTGTAAACGGTCTTGTTTATGCCGGTGTCGGAATTTTCGGTGCACTCAGTGCTATCGGCGGCGGTATCACGGTAGGTCAGCTTTCAGCTTTCTTATCTTACGCCAACCAGTATACAAAGCCGTTCAACGAAATTTCAGGCGTTGTTACCGAATTACAATCGGCGTTTGCATCGGCAAGACGTATATTCGCTCTTACAGAAAGCGATGACGAGATTTCAGACGCTGACAACAAGGTTCTCACCGATGTTGACGGCAATGTTAAAATCGACCATGTTGACTTCTCTTATGTTCCCGAAAGAGAGCTTATCAAGGATCTTAACCTTGACGTAAAGAGCGGTCAGCAGATTGCGATCGTTGGTCCTACGGGTTGCGGTAAAACCACCATAATCAACCTGCTCATGCGTTTCTACGATACTGACAAGGGCAGTATTTCGGTTGACGGAAACAATATCAAGGACGTTACCCGTGATTCGCTCAGACTGAGCTACGGCATGGTGCTCCAGGAAACGTGGATTTTCGAAGGTACAGTCCGTGAAAATATAGCTTACGGAAAACAGGACGCAACTGAAGAAGAAATTGTAGCCGCCGCAAAAGCCGCTCACTGCCATAGCTTTATAAAGCGTATGAAAGACGGATACGACACGATAATAAGCGACAACGACGGTATTTCACAGGGTCAGAAACAGCTCCTGTGTATAGCCCGTGTAATGCTTGCAATGCCGCCTATGCTGATTCTTGACGAGGCTACAAGTAGTATTGATACAAAGACAGAAATGAAGATTCAGAATGCTTTCGCTAAGATGACAAAGGGCAAGACGAGCTTCATAGTAGCGCACAGACTATCTACTATCAAGAATGCAGATACTATTCTTGTAATGGATAAGGGTAAAATCATTGAGATAGGTAATCATGAACAGCTCCTTGCAAAGAACGGATTCTATGCCGAGCTTTACAACAGCCAGTTCAAGAAATCTTAACCGGTTAATAAATGACAGCAATCGTAATGGTTGCTGTTATTTTTTTGGGCTCTTTGTCAATAGTTGGGGTACGGAAAAAATAGAAAATTGCGTCAGCGGGTTCGGATCAAGAATCCGCTGATAATTTTTGATGAGAAA
>CABUEI010000012.1 GCA_902490585.1 uncultured Oscillospiraceae bacterium | reverse complement strand
CAGGAGAACCTTTATCTACGGAGGTTATCCTTACAGACACGTTATCAGTCCTTTCATTTTTCTTTTCTGCAACTGCGCATACATATATATTATACACTTTTATTGCGCAATCGTCAACCGTAAAAAAATATTTCGCCGAAATATAAAAACGGGCACCGCCGAAGCGATGCCCGTAATATGTTTTATCGGTTTATTTCTTTGTGGACGAAGTGATGCTTGTATACTCGCTGAATTCGGTTGTACCGTTCAGAGTTCTGTATGCCTTTATTCTGAAGTTATAATCCGTACCCTTAGCAAGTCCGTTTACTGCATAAGCTATTTGCTCATTGCTCTTTGTAACGGCAATCTGCGTCCACTTTCCGTTTTTATACTGCTCAACTATATATCCGCTTGCCTTGTCGTTTTTGTTCCAGTTGAGTTTTATGGAGCTTATCGAAACAGCCGTACCCTTGAAAGACGCAACTTTCGGAATTCTTGTCTTACCTGCAAGTCTTGTATAATCGCTGTATACAGTCGAACTGCCTGTTGTCTTGTACGCTCTTATTCTGAACGTATAAGTTGTGTCGGCATTGAGTCCGTTTACAGTGTATGAAACAACAGTATTTGCAAGCTTTGCAATCTGCGTCCATTTACCGCCCTTGTACTGTTCAAGTACATATCCTGTAGCACCGGCATTCTTGTTCCATGCAAGCGTAATTGCTGAAGCTGTATAGCTCTTTACAGCTAATCCGCTTACATTACTGAACGCTGTTGCCGCTTTAAGACTTGTATATTCACTGTAATCTGTCTTGCCGTTTACAGTTCTGTATGACTTTATTCTGAACGAATATGTTGTAGCATTCGCAAGACCCTTCACAGTAAACGTAAGCGTGGTGTTATTCTTTGTGGTAGCAAGTGCCGTCCACTTTCCACCCTTGTACTGCTCGATAACGTAGCCTGTAGCTTTGTCATTCTTGCTCCAATCAAGCTTTACCGCACTGCCGGAAACCGTCGAGCCTTTGAACGTACCGACATTCGCTATTCTCGTCTTAGCCGCAAGTCTTGTATACTCGCTATATATCGTCTTGCCTGCCGCAGTTTTATACGCCCTTACCCTGAACGTATATGTGGTATCCGCCGCAAGTCCGCTTACCGTGTACGATACAACCGCATTGCTTGCCGTCTTTGCAATCTGTACCCACTTGCCGCCCTTGTACTGTTCAAGTACATATCCTGTAGCACCGGCATTCTTGTTCCATGCAAGCGTAATTGCTGAAGCTGTATAGCTCTTTACAGCTAATCCGCTTACATTACTGAACGCTGTTGCCGCTTTAAGACTTGTATATTCACTGTAATCTGTCTTGCCGTTTACAGTTCTGTATGACTTTATTCTGAACGAATATGTTGTAGCATTCGCAAGACCCTTCACAGTAAACGTAAGCGTGGTGTTATTCTTTGTGGTAGCAAGTGCCGTCCACTTTCCACCCTTGTACTGCTCGATAACGTAGCCTGTAGCTTTGTCATTCCTGCTCCAGTCAAGCTTTACCGCACTGCCGGAAACCGTCGAGCCCTTGAACGTGCCGACATTCGCTATTCTCGTCTTAGCCGCAAGTCTTGTATACTCACCGCTGTATTCCGTTGCGCCGGAAACCACATAGCCCTTTATTCTGAACGTATACAGCGTATCCGCCTTCAGTCCGCTTACCGTGTACGATACAACCGCATTGCTTGCAGTCTTTGTTATCTGTGTCCACTTACCGCCACTGTACTGCTCAACGACATAACCGTTTGCACTTGCGTTCTTATCCCACACAAGTGTGAACGAAGTCGAACCCTGCGTCTTTACCTTTACACCGGTAACAGCAGGCAGTGTAATCTGCGAGGTGTAGCTGTCCTTATAGCTGTAGTGGCACACCGTGCATTCATGCAGTGTGTAGCCCTGTGCAGTCAGAGTAGGTGCTACTACAGTAGTCTTGTAGCTGTGTGCCGTCTTGGGTATAACGGTTACTTCTGTCTTTGCGTCACAGCGTGTGCAGTGCTTTGACTTTGAACCCTCTGCCGAGCAGGTAGCCTGCTTGTCAATCGTCCACTCAGAAGAATAATTGTGTCCGAGTGCCTTCGTTTTTCTTGTGTTGACCTTCTGACATATCGAGCAGACCTGTTTTTCCTCTCCCTGTGCCGTACAGGTGGGATACGTCACTACCGACCATGCACCGTATGAATGCGGGCACTCGCCTTTCACAACATCAAACGAAACATTGTTTGAGCTCTTCGTGACAGAGAATGTATTGCACGAATCGACATAAGCCTCATAATGGCCTTCGGGCAACTGTATTGAATATGTATATCCGGTTGCATTCCACTTTATATGATAAGGATCGCCTTCCCACAGCTTGCCCTTCCATATCTTCACAGTGTACTCTGTGGTGTCGCTTGTAGCTGTCCATGTAAAAACAGTAGGTGTATAGCTTGTGCCGACCTTTACGCTCACCTTACTTGACGAAGGCACATTCAACTTCCATATCTTGTACACCTGTGCTCCGCTTTCGTTCAATATCCATGTCTTGATATTGGTTCCGGCGGTAGTTCCTCCGTTGTGAGCGTCAAGAACATTGTCAGCACATTTCGGTCTTAAAAGGTAGCCGTCTCCGGAGCGGTAAAGGAACCACCTCTGTGCATCGGTATCATTGCTTTCATAGGTCTGTACATTCGCCTCAGGCTCAGCCGAACAGCCCTTTACATCGAGCGCCTGATTATTCTTACAGTTCGTTATTTTGTATGAACCGTCGTCACGTCGTTCAAAATACCATACCGCATGTTTTTCGCTCGTCGGATCCGCAAGCTCGACATTAGTACCGTTTACCGCAACAGGCTTTGACGAATAAGCGTTGATTATATTCGCATAGAAGCCCGTACCGATGTTTTCAACATTTCTGTTGCCATACCAGGTTTCGCTCGGATAATTATTATATCTGTAAAGCGATATTCCGTAGCTGAACGTACTCGCAAATTTCGAGTATGAAATCGCCGCATTGTATCTGATGACATCTGAACTCGGGCTTGTATCCCAGTTTGCGTCATATATGTAGATGTTGTTGTTATCAGCGCCGACAACTATCATCGAATGAGGACCATACGAGCTCTGTGCCTGTATAAAGTCGCCTTTCTTCGCCTGCCTGAGCAGATTATATGCGCTGGTGTAATTACAGCTTGTTATCGTACCAAGACAGTTTACATTCTGGTTTGATGACAATTTATAATATGCCGAATAGGATTTAGCCACGTCACAGCCAAACAGCTGATTAAAGATAAACCGTGCAAAGCCGAAGCACTGGCTTGTACCCTGGTAATAGCCGCCACCAAAGTAATTCTGCCAGTTCGCACCGTTCGGATATTTTTGAGACAGCTGCTGCATTTTATTATCAATATCGCCCACCGACAGAGCCTCCGCTGTAATGCTCACGCTGTCCCTTACTGCCGGCAGATTGTCGCCCAGCGGCGTAGCAACCGCAGTAAAAGCCATTACCGCCGCAACAACAGCCGCCAATGTTCTTTTCAGCTTCATAGAAACCTCTCCTTATAATTCATAATAAAAACCAACAGTATAATACGATTATTAATACTGCCATCCTGATTCAAGAATACACTTTCCGCCCTCCGTTTTCAACCGTTTTGCAAAACTTGCGTTTTTCACTCAAAATTTGCACCACTGCCCCTCACACCTCCCCACCGCCGCAAAACAAAACAGGCACCGTCTGCACAATGCCTGCGATGCCTGTCATATATTTACGATTATTTCCTTGTAGCCGCCTTAAGACTCGAATACTCACTGAACTCGGTCGTGCTTCCCGTCTTTCTGAACGCTTTTATTCTGAACGAATAAGTCGTATTTCTCGCCAGTCCCTTCACAGTAAACGTAAGCGTTGTATTATTCTTTGTGGTAGCAAGCACCGTCCACTTTCCGCCCTTGTACTGCTCGATAACGTAGCCTGTAGCTTTGTCATTCTTGCTCCAGTCGAGTTTTACCGCACTTGCAGAAACAGCAGAACCTGTGAATGTAGCTACCTTCGCTATCCTCGTCTTAGCCGCAAGTCTTGTATACTCACTGTATATCGTCTTGCCTGCCGCAGTTTTATACGCTCTTACCCTGAACGTATAGGTGGTATCCGCCTTCAGTCCGTTTACAGTATATGTAACCGTTGCGTTACTGCTCGTCTTTGCAATCTGCGTCCATTTACCGCCCTTGTACTGTTCAAGTACATATCCTGTAGCACCGGCATTCTTGTTCCATGCAAGCGTAATTGCTGAAGCTGTATAGCTCTTTACAGCTAATCCGCTTACATTACTGAACGCTGTTGCCGCTTTAAGACTTGTATATTCACTGTAATCTGTCTTGCCGTTTACAGTTCTGTATGACTTTATTCTGAACGAATATGTTGTAGCATTCGCAAGACCCTTCACAGTAAACGTAAGCGTGGTGTTATTCTTTGTGGTAGCAAGTGCCGTCCACTTTCCACCCTTGTACTGCTCGATAACGTAGCCTGTAGCTTTGTCATTCTTGCTCCAATCAAGCTTTACCGCACTGCCGGAAACCGTCGAGCCTTTGAACGTACCGACATTCGCTATTCTCGTCTTAGCCGCAAGTCTTGTATACTCGCTATATATCGTCTTGCCTGCCGCAGTTTTATACGCCCTTACCCTGAACGTATATGTGGTATCCGCCGCAAGTCCGCTTACCGTGTACGATACAACCGCATTGCTTGCCGTCTTTGCAATCTGTACCCACTTGCCGCCCTTGTACTGTTCAAGTACATATCCTGTAGCACCGGCATTCTTGTTCCATGCAAGCGTAATTGCTGAAGCTGTATAGCTCTTTACAGCTAATCCGCTTACATTACTGAACGCTGTTGCCGCTTTAAGACTTGTATATTCACTGTAATCTGTCTTGCCGTTTACAGTTCTGTATGACTTTATTCTGAACGAATATGTTGTAGCATTCGCAAGACCCTTCACAGTAAACGTAAGCGTGGTGTTATTCTTTGTGGTAGCAAGTGCCGTCCACTTTCCACCCTTGTACTGCTCGATAACGTAGCCTGTAGCTTTGTCATTCCTGCTCCAGTCAAGCTTTACCGCACTGCCGGAAACCGTCGAGCCCTTGAACGTGCCGACATTCGCTATTCTCGTCTTAGCCGCAAGTCTTGTATACTCACCGCTGTATTCCGTTGCGCCGGAAACCACATAGCCCTTTATTCTGAACGTATACAGCGTATCCGCCTTCAGTCCGCTTACCGTGTACGATACAACCGCATTGCTTGCAGTCTTTGTTATCTGTGTCCACTTACCGCCACTGTACTGCTCAACGACATAACCGTTTGCACTTGCGTTCTTATCCCACACAAGTGTGAACGAAGTCGAACCCTGCGTCTTTACCTTTACACCGGTAACAGCAGGCAGTGTAATCTGCGAGGTGTAGCTGTCCTTATAGCTGTAGTGGCACACCGTGCATTCATGCAGTGTGTAGCCCTGTGCAGTCAGAGTAGGTGCTACTACAGTAGTCTTGTAGCTGTGTGCCGTCTTGGGTATAACGGTTACTTCTGTCTTTGCGTCACAGCGTGTGCAGTGCTTTGACTTTGAACCCTCTGCCGAGCAGGTAGCCTGCTTGTCGATTGTCCACTCAGAAGAATAATTGTGTCCGAGTGCCGTAATATATCTTGTTTCTGCCTTTGAGCATCTGGAGCAGGTACGCTGCTCAACGCCCTGTGCGGTGCAGGTCGGATATGTCGTTGTGCTCCAACCGCCCCAGCTGTGACCGAGTGCATTGATTGTTTCCTCAACCTTTTTACCGCAATACTTGCATACCTTTGTTAATTTTCCGCCTGCCGTACAGGTAGGTTCTGTTCTGGTTTCTTTATATGAGTGATTGCAGACATCAACGGCATTGCCGCTTGCGTCTGTAAATCTGAATCTCTGCGACGGTGCAAAGTTAAGATACGGCTGTAAATAGAAATCTGCATCATTATATGTATGCTTACCGCCTATTACAAAATTATCCTTTGATGCAAGTTCAAGTACATAATCGCCGTTTCCGACAGGCACTACATAGAATTCCTGTGCTTCATCGTCATCGTTTGGGTACATATCGATCTTATCGCCCCAGTCGATATTCATATTACCGTTTGTGGGTCTGTAGACATCAATAACCTTTCCCGTTGATGAACATTTAGGCGAGATCAAATACTTTCCGTTGCCTTTGTAGATAAATTTCATAAGCTGTGCATCGCTGCCGTTATGAGGATGGAATATAACTCTGTTTCCTTTGTCGTCTGTTCCATCTCTGACATCCATATTAAGCCCTACTCCGTTACGAAGACAGTAGGTGCCTTCCTTTATCGTCTTGTCAGCGACTGTAGGAGCGGTGCCTTTATCCAGTGTAACCGTCATACTTCTGACGTTTGACTTGTTTCCGCAGGCATCATAAGCCGCACAGCTTATACTGTATGTTCCTAAGAAATTTGAAAAATCGCTTACTGAAATATATTGCCAGCCGTAGGTGTTATTTTTTTCAAGATTAGCCTGATAATCTTTTGTTCTGCCGTTAGCCGAAACGGTAAATGCTATCTTTGTAACGCCGACATTATCTGTAGCGTTGGCTTTTATAAAGAATCCCATTCCGTTTCTGTTCCAGTCCTCTTCACCGAGTGAAGTCAGGTTGGGAGGTGTTGAATCCTTAACCGGAGTGCTCCATGGATCCTTTATTGTGTTACCGCTCATGTGGTATCTGTATCCAAATGAATATCCGGCAACTTTTCCCCATTTGTTTACTGTTGCATTCCATCTTACCTGACAAGGAACTCCGTTTCCGTTACAGTCAACATAATAGATCGTATCACCGATTACCTTAATAACAAATACGGAATGTCCTGCTGTTCCTCCGTATCTGATTACATCGCCGGCACACACATCATTTATGCTGTATATTTTCTCTGCGTTTTCCTGATATGTTCCGAATGTTAAATAAAACATTTTGGAAGCAAAGCCGTAACACTGCTCGCCGCCGTGGAATACACCGCATTTGCAGTCACAATATCCGTTATGTTGCTGTCCGCACCATGTATAACCCATTGCTTTACATGGGCACGGATTCGGACCGGTTTTATCCAATGAACCGTTATATTGATTCCAGTATTCGCCATGTTTATACTGTGTGCTTAACCAGTTTATTTTATTTGCAAGTTCACTCGCAACGATGCTTGTAACCGCAACATCATTTGTAGAATTGCTGTAGTTCGGTCTTATAAATACCCTTTTAATATCACCGTTGGCAATAGACAGACCTTTGGTGGTAGTGTATGTCATTGTATCCCTGTTGTCTACAACCTGAAATACACCGTTCAAAAGTGCATTGCCCTCAACAGAATATCTGCTGTCTTTCATTATTCCTACATGATATGTAGTATCACCGCTTGTACTGCAGTAAAATACAAGGTCGCCCGCCTGTGCGGTTTCAACCTCAATCGCCCCTGCTTTCAGCAGTGCATTTCTGAAAGTACCGCAAGCCGCATTAGCAGGTGCGTCCGGAACTGCCACTGTCTGATCGGCAACTCTGGCAACGTCAAGGACGAAATCGGCGCACCACGCTTCTCTGCTGGGATACCATCCGTCATCATCGTCTTTTCTGCCCGCCTGTGCCACAGCAACATTGACCATATCCACAGCGCCATCACCTGTCAGTGTAACAGGATAAAAGCTATCCTTAACGCTGTAATACGCACCTGCGGAAAACGCTCCTTCAAGCGCAGGGATATTGTCGCCCAGCGGTGTAGCGACCGCCGTAAAAGCCATTACCGCCGCAACAACAGCCGCTGCTGTTCTTTTCAGCTTCATAGAAACCTCTCCTCTTAATAAAAAGTCAACAGTGTAATACTATTGTTGTCACTTCAAGAATACACCTATGAAACGCTGATTTCAATCGTTTTATCAAAAACTGCATTTTTTATGCAAAAATTGCAGAATTTCTGTAAGACATGCAAAAAAGCGGTACCGTCAGAGCACCGCTGTATATTTTAATGTTTCAGAGTAAAACAAAAAGGCAGTAGGTCATTTCTGACATACTGCCACAATGTTTGCGTTTACAAGCAATTACGCTTCCTTATCTTCATCACTGAGATTGGTCATGGTAATATAGTTACCCTGCAAAAAACTCAGACGTGAGTCATCATCCTTGAAATACAGCGTTTCACGCATACCCTTGGGAAGCTGATTTATGAAGCAGAAAACACAGTTATTCTTACAGTGCTGTTTGCAGTCCATAAGATAGGTTTCAAAGTTAAGTCCGAGATCTTCATATTCACCCTTTTTGACTTTGACTTTCTTATCCTCAAGCTCTATGACAAGCTTTTTATCCGATGCGTAGAACTGATAATCGAGTATGTCATGTATTGCGTTTCCGTTTATAGAAACAAGGCTTTCGCCTGCTTTTATTCTTGCCTTATCGGCAGGAGAACCTTTATCTACGGAGGTTATCCTTACAGACACGTTATCAGTCCTTTCTTTCCGAATTCTCAATTAAGCATACATATATATTATACACTTTTATAACGCAATCGTCAACATTAAAATGTTCTGCCTTCCGCATAAAAACGGATACCGTACACTGCAATACGGCACCCGTTTTTCATTATCTTTTTTGCCTGCGGCATTTAAACCTCAGCCTTACCGTTTTTACGCCTGATACCGCATACTGCGGCGTATAATATAAGTATTCCCGAAGACACGGCGGTTATCGCAATGCCCTCGCTTAACCCTTTCACAGTATAGCACAGACTTATTTCGTGCCTGCCCTCGTGTACCCGTACCCCGACACAGCCGTTATTCACATTGTACACATCCGTTTTTTCGCCGTCCACATAAGCACTCCAGCCTTCGTTGTACGAAACGCTGAAAAACACAACATTCTCTTTTTCAAGCTCGATTTGCGCTGTAAGTCCGTTGCTCGTCTTTTCACAGGAGGAAGCCGCACTCCGCCTTCTGTCCTCAATCAGCCTTTTATATTCGTCATCCGTAATTTCTTCTCCTGCCGTATTGCTTATATCTGTAAGAATATCGGAAAAGCCGGCCGTATCGCTTACTATAAGAGCCTTTAGATAAGTGAGATGCTTCAGTTTCTTGTCTTCTATACTCAAAAAAGCGTCACGGGAAATCATACTGTCATAAACAAAACCCATCGGTATATAATCCGGATTTTCGTATATCGCATATTCTCCCATTGTTCCGACTTTTCTGAAGCCGTCATATTTGTCGCCTGTTTCGCCAAGTCCTGCAAAATACTTTACTGAAATAAGGTCGCAAATCTCCTTGTAATCAAAAGTTATCCTCTCGTATACTCCGCTTTCAAAGCCGAGCGAGCTGTCGTCAAGGAACTGTGTGAACCCTTCATCGTGCAGACTGTTCAGATGCGACGGCGAATCCGCACCCCATATAAGATTAGCATTTGTCGCAGACAGCGCTATTCTGGGACTGCCATCTCCACATTCCTCCGGCAATTTCTCTCCGAAGGCAAATGCCGCCGTTGTCGCCTCTACACTCGGTATGCTTGAATAAAGATATTGCACCATAACCCCATAGCACATATAAGCACAGATCAGAGAAAATATATACAGCTTCGGTATAAAATCCTTGTCACGCTTTGATTTCACAATAACGATCAGAAGCACAAGCGACAGCACGGTAACTGCAAAATGAAGCATAGTCTGATATACGCTGAAATTCGTCCTGTGCGACGCCCTTACAATAAGCCCGTCCGTGTCAACTACCGCCTGATATATCATCATAGCCGCAACAACAGCCGTACAGGTTATGATGCCCGGCTTGAAGCTGACCTTTTCCTCAAGAGCGGATAACGACATCACACAAGCGATAAGCATCGGCATATACAGCCACCGTACATAATACGCACTGTTCAGAGCCGAAAAAAGCTGGTTTAATACAGGCACAAACGCTATAACTCCGCAGATTATCATAATAATCGTCTGCCACGACTTTTTTCTTGCCCACGCAAAAGAAATAACGCCTGCCATTGAAAACAGCGGAATATAGAACGCTACAGACGCACTCAGATTTCCGAAAGGATAAACATTATCAACCGAAGGGAACAGTGACGTAAAGAAAAAATGATCGGGAACCATAAAAGCGCTCTGTATCAGCTTAAGATAATTAAATCCGTCGCTGTATATCAGCATATCAGACAGCGAGATCATTCCGGTAGCCTTCGAGCTTGCCGACAGGTAAAAAAGCACAGGCAGCATAAACACCGCCGACATTGCAAATCCGGTAACCGCCTCAAATGCAACCGATAACAGCTTCTTGAGCGTATTGACAAACCTCCTGTCAAAGAATCTGACAAAGAAGTAGATTACGCAGAACACAGCCTGACCTGCAAAGAAATAGTAATTCAGCAGAGCCATAAAGCAGACGGTCAGTGCAAAAACGCACCTTCTTTTATTGACGCACAGCTCCTCAACGGCAATGAGCAATAAAGGAAAAAGCGCAATCACATCAGAAAAATGGAATATCACATTATATCCGCTGAATGACGAGAACATATATATCACGCCTGCGATAACCGCATAATGCTTGTTTTTCAGAAATCTCGAAGCGTAAAAATACGCAAGACAGCTTCCCGTGCCGTATTTAACAGCGGTAACAAACGGCATTGCGTATATAATAGCATCTCTCGGCACTATAAGATAAATCAGCGAAAACGGGCTGAACAGATTATAGTAAGCATAATCTCCGAGAAACTGCGAGCCAAGTCCGCTTGACCAATCCCAGCATACGTTTCCCGACAGCAAACAATCCCTTATATGATACGCAAACGGTATCGACTGAGAGCTGTAATCCCCCATGATCGTGAAAATCCCTTTATCATTTATAAGAATCGGCAGCACAACCGCAATATACAGAAAAAATCCTGTAATAAAAGCTATAGTGCCACCGTGGGAAAAGAACCTTTTCAACCTTTCAGACATATTTCCTCCGTATCGGATAAACAAAAAGGCAGTAGGCCATTTCTGACATACTGCCACAATGTTTGCGTTTACAAGCAATTACGCTTCCTTATGAGCGATAACTTCCTTACCCTTGTAATAACCACAATTGCCACAAACTCTGTGAGGGAGCTTTAACTCGCCGCACTGAGGGCAACGTGAGAATGCAGGTGCAGATAGCTTCCATACCTGTGAACGTCTCTTGTCACGTCTTGCCTTAGATACTTTTCTCTTTGGAACTGCCATTTTAGCACCCCCCTCTGTTGTTCATTATCTCAAAATTAAGCCGATTTATCATCGTCTAAGCTAACACGAGTGATATTATACTACAAAAATCAAAATTTGTCAACACTTATTTGAGATATTTTTTAATATTTTCTGTGAGGTCAGCTACTTCAGCAGAAATTGTGAATGTAACGTGTGTGTTCTCGCCGCTTACTGCCGCAATCTTGTCGAACATAGCACCGACCTTTTCCATATCTCTGCCGCAGATCTTGAGAATACCGTCAACAAAGATGTCTGTGCAGTCATAGTCAGATGCGAGCATACCTGCGATGAAGCCGTACATTGCATCGTAGTTATCGATGTTGTAGTCTTCAATGTTTACCAGACGTACCTTGTGATAGATGTCTATGTTGAGGGAAGAACCGATCTGAATAGCAACAACGTTGCCCTTGCTTGCCTGTTCAGCTTCGTGGATAGCGTCTATAAGTAACTTAGTCTTACCTGTTCCCTTTTTTCCTGCGATAAGTTTAATCATTGTAAAGTCCTCCGTATTTTTACGGCAGAGTCGCCGTTTAATATAATAAAAATCATCTTTGTGACCGTTTTCGCTTCGGCCGATCACGGTCACTCAGCACGATTTATTATCCTTAGCCTATCTTAGCTTCGAGAGCAGCCTTTGCGTCCTCGTAGCCGGGCTTACCGAGAAGGGCGAACATATTCTTCTTGTAGCTTTCAACACCGGGCTGGTTGAACGGATTTACACCGAGCAGATAACCCGATACAGCGCAAGCCTTCTCGAAGAAGTAGATGAGGTAACCGAGTTCGCTCTCGTTTACTTCGGGCATTTCAAGAACCATGTTGGGAGTTCCGCCCTCTGTGTGAGCGATTATTGTACCCTCATAAGCCTTCTGATTTACGACTGACATATTCTGATTTGATAAGAAGTTCAGTCCGTCGCCGTTGGTTGCGTCATTCTTTAAGAAGAAGTCCTTCTGAGCCTTTGCAATGTGAACTACTGTTTCAAACAGGATGTTTGAACCGTCCTGAATGAACTGACCGAGTGAGTGAAGGTCTGTTGAGAATGTTGCTGATGCAGGGAATAAGCCCTTGCCGTCCTTGCCCTCGCTCTCGCCGAACAGCTGCTTGAACCATTCGTTCATCATAGCAAATGAGTTTTCATAAGCTACCAGCATTTCTACTTTGTAGCCCTTGTTGCGAAGTACGTTACGCAGTGCGGCGTACTTGTAGCAATCGTTCTTTTCGATATCGCATACAGAGAAGTCTTCTCTTGCCTTTGCGGCACCTGCCATAAGTGTGTCGATGTCACAGCCTGCACAAGCGATGGGAAGCAGACCTACTGCTGTGAGTACAGAGAAACGTCCGCCTACGTCATCGGGAATAACGAATGTTTCATAACCCTCAGCGTCTGCGAGTTCCTTCAGTGTGCCCTTTGCCTTGTCTGTAGTTGCGTAAATTCTGCCCTTTGCGCCTTCCTTGCCGTACTTTTCTTCGAGCATTTCTCTGAATACTCTGAATGCAAGTGCGGGCTCGGTTGTCGTACCGGACTTTGATATAATGTTAACAGAGAAGTCCTTATCCTTAACGAGTTCGATAACTTCGTTAAGATATGTGGGGCTTATGCTGTTTCCTGCGAAGAATATCTTGGGTGTATCCTTAGCGAGTGAATTGTAAAGCGTGCTTCTTAAAAGCTCAATAGCCGCTCTTGCACCGAGGTAAGAACCGCCGATACCGATAACTATAAGCACTTCGCTGTCGGACTTAATCTTAGCCGCAGCCTTCTTGATTCTCTCGAATTCTTCCTTGTCGTAATTTACGGGAAGATCTACCCAACCTAAAAAGTCATTTCCTAAGCCGTTCTTGTTTTCAATCATCTCATGAGCGGCTTTTACCATGGGCTCCATGCCCTTGAGCTCATCAGCGTTAACAACGCCCTTGAGGTACTTGTCATTAAGTGTAACTGCCATTGCTTTTCTCTCCTTTTATACTCTTTCCACACACAAATTATAAATAACTTATAAAGCTACGGTACTCATAACTTTTTCTGTCTGCCGATGCCGTTCTTTATATAGTTCTATTATAGCGAAATCGGCTGAGTTTTGCAAGATGTTTTACAGATAACTGACACTTTCGTCTAAATTCACAAAATAAATTCACGTTTTTTGTGCAGAATTTAATTAACAGCGATGTAATTTACATACTGAATAAACTTCTGAGGATTATTCCCAGGCTGCTGGAAAAATTAAGTTCACCGATTTCTCCCGTGGTCACGATATCGCTGTAAAAAATCTCTTCTCCGTCAAGGCTTGCCCTGATTTCTCCGACTTTTTCACCATATTGAACGGGTGCAGACAAGCTTTCAACCACAGTATGCGTATATTCTATCCTTTGTGAACTGCCTTTTGGTATAACGATCGTACTAAGTCTTTTCACCCTGATATCCGCCTGTTTTTCAAGCCCCTCGGTTACCGCTATCGGTGTCAGCACCTCGGAATTTACCAACGTCCTGTACAGCTCAAATCCCGAAAAGCCGTAATCAAGCAGATCTATACACGCAGTAAATCTCTGCTCACTCTCTTTACATCCCAACGCCACCGCACAAAGCTTCATATTTCCTCGCTTAGCCCATACCGCAAGACAACAACCTGCGTTATCGGTAGTACCTGTCTTTCCGCCGATAATGCCGTCATAGCGTTGCATGAGCTTGTTTGTGTTCAGGAGTTGTGTCTGCCGTTCACCCTCACGGACATAATCGAGCCGTGTGTTGAAGAACTCGTTATAGCAGTCATATTCCGACACTGCGGCACTGAGGATCGCCGTATCGTATGCAGATGTATAATGTGTATCGCTGTCAAATCCCACGCAGTTATCATAATGCGTATCACTCATGCCAAGTTCCTGTGCCCTCTTATTCATGCGTTCAACGAACATTTCTTCGGTTCCTGCTATATATTCGCATACAGCCACGCAAGCGTCATTCGCTGATGCAATAACAACCGAACGTATCATATCGTATGCCGACATCTCTTCCCCGACATTAAGCCAGATCACCGAGCCGTCCATAGCGTTGGCCCTTGCAGTAGCCGTTATCACCGTATCCATGCCGAATGTACCCTTTTCCATTTCCTCCGCCCAGATAAGCAGGCACATAAGCTTAGTGACCGATGCCATAGGCAATCTCTCATGTGAATTATACTCATACAGCACCTGACCTGTAGACACCTCAGTGACTATCGCCGCTTTGGATATCATGTTAACCTCGCTTACATCTCCCTCGGAAAAGGCGATTGCCGTACTCCCGAGCATTACTGCCGCCGCAACCACCATTGCCGTAATTCTTTTTATAAATTCAGACATAAAAACCTCCGACTTGTTTCAGATAATCTCTGATAATTATATGCACAAAAATGCCCTTATCTGCATAAATCTCAACAACATAGCAAAAAATATGTAAAAAGCTAAAGGAAAGGCAAGGTGTCAACATGAATTACAAAATCTGTCTGCCGATGAAACTCTTCATGCTCTTCTGTTTCGGAGGCGGCGCATACACGATAACCGAACTTCTGTTCCGTGGCAACAGCCACTGGACAATGTTCATATTAGGCGGAATCTGCTTTCTTCTTATCGGTGGTCTGAACGAGAAATTTGACCTCTCGCTACCCGTTCAGATGGCTGTATCGGCGCTTATAATCACCGTACTCGAATTTATCTGCGGTTGCATTGTCAACCTGTGGCTCGACTGGAAGGTGTGGAATTACGAACAGCTCCCGTTTAATCTCCTAGGTCAGATATGCCTGCTGTTCACGGTGCTCTGGTTCTTTCTCTCAGCTGTCGGAATTTTCACCGACGATATTCTCCGCTGGAAAATGTTCTGCGAAGAAAAGCCCCATTACCGCCTTGTTCCGAAACGCATAAAAGCAAACTGAATATGAATACAGCCCGGGAAGCATTATCACTCCCGGGCTGTCAGTTTTAAGCAAAATTTCCGTAATTGCCGCAGTTATTTATTCTTTTTTCTTTGATCCGCTCTTGCAAGCAGCACCGCCACAATCGCTACTCCGGCAATAATCGCCGCAAAACTGACTACAGTCATAATCTGCGAACGTGAACTTATTCTTATCGGAGAATCGTCAGCCTTTCTACTGAAAAACGCCGGATAAACATCAGCAAATGTTTCCATACAGTCCTCACTGTCCGAAAACGACAGTTTAAAATCTTTCATATAGAATTCTATCGTTTTTGTATTGGAAACCCCGTACGCCTTTATAACCATAATGCTTGCATCTTCCGGGATAGGTGCAGGTTTGTCATCGCCCAGATAAGCCTCGATGAAATTCTCCGCATTATATATGTAAAAAGTTGAATAATCTCCTACCGTCTTTATACCGTTTGCATCATAAAATTCAACATCTATACGTCCGCCGTTGTTATCAGCAAGCGGCGAACTGTTTCCGAGCGTGACCGAGAAATAAAACCCGTGACTGCCGTCAGGTATTTCAAACTTCCGCACTGCCGCAACATCGTAATCTTCGCTTACATCGGGCAGTTTTTCTGTAAACTTTGCTTTGTCAAAATATAACACTTTGTTTCTTTCATCGTATTGTAACGATCCGTCAGTTGTCCAAAGTGTAGTGTCATTCCAGTTTTCAAAATAGTTTTCCGATTGATCAGCCATATTTTCTCTCTCTTTTCTGAAACAATGTCAATATAGGTCTTTGTGAAACAATCCTGATACTTATATTAACGGTTGTAATAAACAATATCAGCTTTTTTCAGTTGTTCATCAAGATATTGCTCAAATTTGTCCCCGACTTCATAGACGTTATTCTCATCAACGGTGATGTTTTCATCTTCGACAAATTTGTTGTATATTCTCTGCCTGTTTACCAGTGCAATATACGAATCGGTGTTGTCTTTTATGAACTCATCTTCCGTTATCGACAGCTTTTCAAAACATTCATCCATTATCTCACTATTGACTCTTACATTGTCATATTGACCTGAATATGCATCAAGATTGTCAAACTGTTGCTTTAAGTGTTTCTCGGCTTCTTCTTTTGAAATACTGTTATCCATGCCCAGAAAATAAGCCGTTTCAACTAATTTCCGAGTAGCTTTTTCTCTGTCATCGGGGTACTGCTCATCAAGTCGTTTAAGTACAATTTCCTTATTATCAGGTGTGGTTATATCATCAATATGACTGCGTATAACCTCTTTGAAAACCGCACCGGTCTTTAATTGCTCCTGTAGTTGTTCCTCGGTTACATTCACACCGTTCACTTTTGCAATTAAATTTTCGTTTGATTTACAACCGATTATACCGAATGCAAACAGGCACAAAACGATAAGAATACTGATAAAATTTTTCAAAGTCATTTTCATAATATACTCCTTTCGCATCTTTCTTAACTTTATCACAGCGGAACACATCTGTTTATCCATTGCTGAAAAATCAGTTTTCAAACCTTCATGTTTAAAAAGCACATTTTGATTAACTGTGATATTCTTCTATATATAATAACGTAGAACCGCCGTTAAATGTCACATTGAATTTTCAGCTTTTTTCTATTTTCCCCATTTTCTCTCTTTTGAACAAATTTACAGTTATAAGTTGTACATAATCACGTCATATTAATTAACTTATTTTCCATTTTAAGTCATTAAATATTCAACACAAAAAATCCCCTGCCGTCCGTTACCGAAACAGCAGGGGTAATAAATTTTTTATTGTTCTGTATCGGCTTACCGACTGTCAGCTCTTTACTACCTCGTAGTCCTCACCGCTTGTAGCTCGCTGTATAGCCGCAAGATATTTCGGCGTTCTCCACTGATATGTGTTTCTGTTAATCTGTCCGCCGTTATCCCATATAAATGTCGCAATACCGTAATCACTGCACAGCTTATTCAGCTTTTCTATAAAGAATATACAGGAAGAAAGGTCGCTTCCGCTTGCCGCATACTCACCTATTATTACCGGTATTCCCTTGTCAACAAAATTTGTTTTCATCTTACCGATTAGTGTTTCCATCTGTCTTACTTCTGCCTTTGTTCCCCATGTATGTTTGATATCACAAGTGCAGAAGTCCCAAGGTGTGTAGTAGTGCACAGACACAATACATCTGTTTTCGGGGTCGTCCGGCATTTTGTAGAGCGAATCGCAAGTACGTTCAATATCCGTGTAATATCCGGCTATAAGCAGATGACGCTTTGCGTTGTTTCCTCCTGTTGCACGGATTATGTCCACAAAGTCCTGATTAATTCTGTTTATCAGGTCGTATGCGTCCGCCTTATTCTTGTTGTAAAGCGTATCAAAACCTACCTCATTCATCGACTCAAATATCAGATAGTCTGAATAGTTTTTGAATCTCTCGGCAATCTGTTCCCACACATTCTTGTATTTTTTGAGAAATGCGTCATAGTCCTTCTGTGACTCCTCGATTATCCACGCACCGAACTTAGGATCTCCTCCTCCGTCATGGTGAACATTGATTATAACATACATTTCCTGTGAGTACGCATAATCAACCACTTGCTGTACCCTATCCATCCAGTCCTTGTCGATGTTGCCGTCTGCATCCATGTGGTCACGCCACGTCACAGGTATACGAACCGCATTTATACCGTCGCTTTTAAGCTGAGTAAACAGTTCCTTTGTGGCTTTCGGATTGCCCCAGAGGGTTTCATCAACCTTTTCACCTTTCTCAACGTGCTCGTTCACCTTACCGTCGCCGTCACGGTCAGCCTGACAAACGTCAAGTGTGTCGCCGAGATTCCAACCGAATGTCATATCGTCAACCAGTTGCTGAGAAGTAATGTCACGCATTACTCCGGGTTCACTGTCCACGGCAGGTTCAGATGTATCATTACCGCTCTGCTCTGTACTCTCCTGCGAACTGTCATTCTTGTTTTCAGTACTGCTGTCCTGAGATATGCTTTCATCGGAAGTTGCCTCTGCCGATGATACAGTTCCGGACGAAACCAACGATGAATTATCCGACGTTGTATTGCCTGCACAACCTGCCAGCATTGATACAGCCAGTACAGCCGCTATGATCGACTTCAGTGCTCTTGCTTTCATATTAACTCCTTTTCCGTCATGGTGCCATGTCACCCGTCTTACGTTTTGATTACAAATTTATCTTAGCATAAAGTAAAACGTGTTCATATCAAAATTGTTGCTATTTTTGCACTTTTGTTGTATAATGTTGATAACACACAAAAAATTGTCACGGAGGAATGGTATGCCAGCAGATTTACTCAAAAGTTCCGTTGATGCCTCAAGCAACATTCCGGAGCAAACCGAAGCAGAAAATCAACGCTTAACCGACAGAGATACAAAAAACGAAGATAATGAACCTGAAAAACTTCTCTATGTACAGCAGGCTCAGGAATTTTTTCATGAACCTATTGAAAATGAAAACACCGTATTTGCTCTTATAGCATCGGGCGATGTTGATAAAATATTAGAAAACAAGCTGAAATACAGCGCCGATCCCGACAACGGTAAGGGTCAGCTTTCCGACGACCCTCTCCGCAACCAAATTTATCATTTCGTAGTATGTGCCGCAGTAGTCGCCCGTACCTGCCTTGCCGCAGGAATGTCAGAAGAAACTGCCTACACACTAAGCGATGTGTATATCCGCCGTGCAGACAAGTGCACCTCGGTAAAGCAGGTCATGGAACTGAATGATGAAATGGTAATGGATTATGCCGTCCGTATGCGTAGGTTAAGACGTGCAAAACGGCTCTCTGTGCCGGTCCGCAAGGCTATAAAGATGATATCCGAGAATACGGGAAAACGCCTTACCGTACAGCAGATCGCAGACGCTACAGGATATGACCGCTCACATCTGCATCGCCTTTTCAAAGCGGAAATCGGCATTGGAATACACGAATATATAAGTGCCGTGCGTATGAACGCCGCCAAAGGTATGCTGAAAGACGGAACACACAGCATAGCCGATATTGCATCACTGCTCGGTTTTTCATCGCAGAGCCATTTCTGCCGTGCATTCAGCGAGGCGGTAGGCGTGACCCCGAAAGAATTTCGTGACGGTAAGCTCCCGTGATACTATTTAGATATAATTTATACGTTAATACTTGAACTTGACAGCCGGATGTGATATACTTATTTTATTATTGCGTAAAAGCAAAAGAACGAAAGAAGAGGAAAAGCTATGGCAAAGAAAAGAATAGCCGTGCTGTTCGGCGGTGCGTCTGCCGACCATGCTGCTTCACTGCACACCGCATACAGCGTACTCAGTGCCTTACCGAAGGAAGTTGAGCCGCTTGCAATCGGTATAACAAGAGCAGGCAGATGGCTTTTTTATCCCGGTAGCTATGAAAATATAAAAGACGGTAGCTGGGAGCAGGACAGCGATTGCTGTTCATGTGTAATAAGCCCCGACATGACAAACAAGGGCGTTATAAAGATAATATCCGACGGTGAAAGCACAATTCACCGTATAGACGCTGTATTTCCCGTTCTTCACGGAAAATACGGTGAGGACGGAAGAGTTCAGGGACTGTGTAAGCTTGCAGGACTGCCAATTATCGGAAATGATTTTGCGGCGGCGGCACTGTGCAACGACAGGCGTATAATGGATCTTGTACTGTCAGACAGCGGAATAAAGGTTATAAAGAATGTCACTCTGCACCGCAGTGAGATGAACGATATGGCGGCGGCAGTAAAGAAAATCACCGATAAGCTGAACTTCCCGATATACACTGCACCTACAAGCTGTTCCACATCTGTAGGCGCTTGCAGAGCGGAGAACGAAAAGGAACTCGAAGAGGCTATAAAGGCAAGTTTCTCTCACCACCCGTATATCATTGCGGAAAGTGCTGTATCGGGCAGAGAGCTTACCTGTGCGGTACTCGGTGCAAAGCACCATGACGAACGTGTAGCGATAGGCGAGCTTGTAAGAAAAGACGACAGCATCGACAGGTTCTCGGAATATATAGCGTCAACATCAGAGCTCAAAGTACCAGCAAGACTTGACGGTCTTACGCAGAACAAGATAAAGCAGACTGCAAGAGCCGCATACGACGCACTTTCCTGCAAGTGCTTTGCAAGAGTAGATATGGTGCTTGACAATGACGGAGAGGTCTATGTAAGACGTGTAAGAGGAATACCCGGTCTTGACAGACAGAGTATATTCACAAGGCTTTTGACTGAAAGTGCCTACAGCTATGAAGAAATGCTGAAACTTCTTATAGGCGCTGTTGTAGACCTCAACTGAGGTTTTGAAAGGACAACAATAACAAATGAAAAAGAACGTATGTATTACGATAAAAAGCACGCAGACCGTAGACCAGGATAAAGATTCTACCGAGCTGTTTACATTCGGCGCCATGGAGCGTACCGAAAACGGTTTCCGTCTTTTCTATGATGAAAGCGAAGCCACAGGCTTTGAGGGAAGCTCGGTAACGCTTGAAGTAACAGACGATATGGTGACGATGACTAGGAGCGGAAAAGCTATAAGTTCTCTGTTTATCGAAAAGGGAAAGAAACACCACTGCCATTACGGTACGGAATTCGGCGACTTCATGATAGGGGTCTGCACAGATGAAATAAGAAATGAGCTTGAAGAAAGCGGCGGAGATATTTATCTCAAATACACGCTCGACATAAATTCAAGCTATATGTCGGAAAATGAAATGTTTATAAACGTCAAGGAGTGTAACTGATGAACAATATGATCGAACTTGCTAAACAGCAGGTAAAGGAAACGGTAATGAACGCACTGGGCAGACTGGTTGCCGAGGGTAAGATAGAGGCAGTTCCCCTGCCGGCTTTCAACGTTGAGCGTCCTGCCGATGTATCGCACGGCGATTTCTCATGCAATGCCGCAATGGCAAGTGCAAAGGCTCTTAAAAACAACCCCAGGGCTATAGGTCAGATGATAGCAGACGCCGCTATACTTGAAGGCACTGTATTTGAAAAGATCGAAGTTGCAGGACCGGGATTTCTTAACTTTTTCATAAGTCCTGCATGGTTCAACGAAACTGTCGGCGAAGTTATTTCAAGCGGAAGCGACTATGGTAAGACAGAACTCGGCAAGGGCAAGAGAGTACTTGTTGAATTCGTATCAGCAAACCCCACAGGTCCTATGCACATAGGTAATGCAAGAGGCGGTGCGCTCGGCGACAGCTTATCTTCAGTGTTACAGTTTGCAGGCTATGATGTAGAGCGTGAGTTCTATGTAAACGACGCAGGCAACCAGATTGAAAAGTTCGGAAAATCGCTGTCTATCAGATATATGCAAATCGCAGACGGAAACAAGGCTGACGTTATCGCATCATTCGGTGATGAGGACGTATGCCGCAAGATATTTGAAGATGAAGAAAACTTCCCTATGCCCGAGGACGTATACAAGGGTGTTGACATAATCGAACACGCATACAATTTCTATAAGATAAACGGCGACAAATTCGTAAACGCAGACGATGAAAGCCGTAAGTCCGCACTTGTTGAATACGCTCTGCCGCTGAACATAGACGGTCTTGAGAGAGATTTAAAGAAATACCGTATCGTATATGACACATGGTTCAGAGAAAGCTCACTTCACAAGAACGGTGCCGTAAAGCAGATAGTTGATATGCTTACAGAAAAGGGTCAGACATACGAAAAGGACGGCGCTATCTGGTTCAAGGCTTCAGATTTCGGCGACGATCAGGACAGAGTTCTTGTCCGTGCAAACGGTATTCCTACCTACTTCGTACCCGATATCGCATACCACTATAACAAACTGGTGACAAGAGGCTTTGACAAGGCGGTTGATATCCTCGGTGCAGACCACCACGGATATATTGCAAGAATGAAAGCCGCTTTGACAGCACTCGGTGTTGACGCAAACAAGCTTGATATAGTTATCATGCAGATGGTAATGCTTGTCAGAAACGGCGAAACGGTAAAACTTTCAAAGCGTTCAGGTAAGGCAATCACACTGTCTACTCTGCTTGATGAAGTACCGATAGATGCGGCAAGATTCTTCTTCAATTTAAGAGACCCCAACACTCATCTTGAATTCGACCTTGAACTCGCTATAGAGGAAAGCTCAAGCAACCCCGTATTCTATGTACAGTATGCACACGCAAGAATATGCAGTATTCTGCGCCGTATGGAAGAAGAGGGCACGGGCTACAAGAATATACCTGTAAACGAGCTCAACTACTCACATCCCGCAGAACTTGCACTCATACGCCATATTGCCGCTCTGCCCGACTGTATAAACGAAGCGGCAAAGGACTATAATCCCTCAAAGATAACAAAGTATCTGTGCGATCTTGCACAGCTTTTCCACAAGTTCTACGACAACTGCAAGATAAAGGGCGAGGAGGAGAATATCCTTCAGTCAAGACTTTCTCTTTGCGTTGCCACAAAGACAGTATTCAAGAATCTGCTCGATCTGCTTAAGGTCGATGCACCCGAAAAAATGTAACTTCAGAAAGGAATCAATATGGACAGCAATCCCGTCAGTCAGGATATACCTATACGATTGCCGATACTGCTTGACGGCGGTACCGGCACAGGACTCGAAAAATACGGCTATGACCATACCGTTTCAACGGCTCAGTTTGTCTGCGAGCATCCCGAAGCCCTTACGCAGCTTCAGCAGGGCTTTCTTGACGCAGGCTCGCAGATACTTTACACCGCAACCCACGGTGCGAACCGTGAGAACTTAAAAGCTTACGGTGTCCAGGATAAAACAGAAGAACTCAACGCCACTGCCGCAAAGATAACTTATGACAACTTTCACGGCAAGGCTCTTATCGCAGGCTGTCTGTCGTCTACGGGACTTTACATAGAGCCCTACGGCGACTACACATTTACGGAAATCACCGCAATATACAGACAGCAGGTAAAGGCTTTATCGCCCTACTGCGATATGTTTGTAATCGAAACCGTGCCTGCGCTGTGGAATATGCGTGCGGCTGTGCTTGCCTGCAAAAAGGAAAACAAGCCGATAATCGCTACAATGAAGGTTGATGAGGACGGAGATACGGCAATAGGCACAAATGTACTGTGTACTCTTCTGGTACTTCAGGAAATGGGTATATCGGCTTTCGGTCTTAACTGCACTTCAGCGGATCTATGTCCCGATATAATAGAAGAAATTGCTCCATACGCAAAAATTTCGCTTATAGTAAAGCCCAGTGCTGTATATGAAAACGACGGAGAAATACAGAGTATTTCTCCCGAGGAATTTGCTTTTGCGGTAAAGAAATCGGTTATAAACGGTGCGGAAATTGTCGGCGGCTGTTGCGGTACGGGAAAAGAGCATATTGCCGAGCTTCGTAAAATGCTCTCTGCACTTGACAAATCCGAAATAAAGCCTGTCGAAAAACAGGATACTTCGCTTGCGCTGGCAACGGAAAACCAGATGTTCTTCTTAGATCCCGAAACAACGGAATTTTCTCCGGCTGTAGAGTGCGGACCTTATATGGAGGACGATATTGCACAGATGTGCAGTGAAAACTATGATGTCCTGACAATAAGCATCAATTCTCCGGACGACGCTATTGATTTCGGCAGGAATATGCACATGGCGACACTGCCCGTAGCGTTTTTATCTGACGATGAGATTTCGCTTAAAATGGCGCTTATGCTGTATCAGGGCAGAGCTATAATAGACAAGAAATCACTTATAGAGCCTGAAAAACTTGAGGCTATGGCTGAAAAATACGGTGCCGTGCTGTATTAAGCCGTAAATATTCAATCTACATCACGGAAGGAATTTTAGGAATGTACAAATCGGAAATGCAATACTACCGCAAAGCGTTCTTCATGGCAATGATAATGGGTGTTATACTTTTCCTGCCGTTTGTCATTATTGACGGCGGATATTTCATCTATTACGGCGACTACAATGCTCAGCAGATACCTTTCTACACACTTTGCAACCAGGCTATAAAAAGCGGCAGTTTCATGTGGAACTGGCAGACTGATCTCGGTGCGAACTTTATCGGTTCGTACTCGTTCTATACGCTGGGAAGCCCGTTCTTCTGGCTTACTATGCCGTTCCCGGCAGAGTTTGCCAAGTACCTTATGGCTCCTCTTATTGTGCTGAAATTATCGTGCTGTTCGCTGTTTGCGTTTGCCTATATCAGAAGATTTGTAAGAAAACCGCAGTCTGCGCTTATTGGAGGACTTCTTTACGCATTCTCCGGTTTCTCGATGTATAACGTATTCTTCAACCACTTCCATGAGGCAATGGTTGTGTTCCCTCTTATGCTGATTGCTCTTGAAGAGGCTGTTGTGAACAAGAGAAGAGTATTCTTTGCTCTTACTGTTGCACTGAACGCATTTGTAAACTACTTCTTCTTTATCGGAGAATGTATATTCCTTGTTATTTATTTCTTATGCAGACTGACTGACCCCAAGTTCAAGATCACACTTAAAACGTTCCTTGCTCTTGCGTTTGAATCGGTTATCGGTGTTGCGCTTGCAGGTGCGATGTTTGTACCTGCGATAATAACCTGTATAGACACACCACGTTCGAGCAATACTTTAAACGGCTGGAATTTAGTATTCCATAACCCCGTTCAAAGATACGGACTTATTTTCCAGAGTCTGTTCTTCCCTGCCGATATTCCCGCAAGACAGAACTTCTTCCCCGACTCATCGGCAAGATGGGCGAGTGTATCGGCTTATCTGCCGCTGTTCTCAATGGCAGGTGTAATTTCGTTTATCAAGTACAAGAAAAAGCACTGGGCAAAGTGGCTTATGCCGATATGCCTGCTGTTTGCACTTATTCCCGCACTGAATTCAAGCTTTGTGCTTTTCAACACGAACTACTATACACGCTGGTTCTATATGCCGATACTCGTTGCGTGCTTCATGACGGCTCACGCTCTTGAAAACAACGAGATCGACATGAAGTACGGACTTAAATGGTGCTCACTTGCGGTAGTGCTTATATCCATGGTCGGAATACTTCCGTCAGAGGTATCGAAAGACGTTGTTGACATAGGTACGGGAGATACAACTACCACAAAAGTCACCGAGCTGTTCCAGCTTCCGAATGAGAAACTTCCGTTCTGGATATCGGTTATTCTTGCTATAACGGCAATTATAGTATGCTTTATCCTTGTTCGTAACAAGGCAAAGATAAAACCGAACAGGTTTTTGCATAAAGCGTACTGTTTCACAATGGTTGCGTGTCTTTGCTTCTCATACTATACGCTTATATACGGCAGAGCGATAGGTCCAAAGGTCGGCGACTACAACAGTATAGTTGACGCTACAATAGAGCTTGACGATGACAGCTTCTACAGAGTGGAAACATACGGAGTCACCAACAACGCCAATATGCTGTGGGGAATGTACGGTTTCCGCAGTTTCCACAGTATTCTGCCCGGCTCTGCGTTTGAATACTACAGCGGAATGGGCTTCAACCGCTCGGTAAATACTGACCCCGACGGCACATATTACGCAATGAGATCAATAAATTCTGCAAAGTATCTTATTATCCAGAGCTACAAGCTGGAATACAGCGATACGGTAACTCTGCTTGAAAATCTCAAGAACTTTGAGAAGATCGACGAACAGGACGGATTTACGATATACAAGAACAAGGCGTATATCCCGATCGGCTACTCAAACAGCTACTATATCACTGACGATGAATACGAAAAGGTTGCAAAGAGCAACCGTGACAATATGCTTGCCCGTGCGGTCGTACTGACCGATGAGCAGGTTGAAAAGTATAAAGATATCCTGCCTGAGCTTGAACCCGACAGATATTCCGATTTCAACTACGATACATTTGAAAAGGATGCTCTTGAACTTGCCAAGACATCGGTTGACACGTTCACACCGGTAGCAAACGGCTTTACGGCTACATCTTCGTTCACTGAGGACAGATTTGTTACATTCACTGTACCGTGGGAAAGCGGTTGGAGTGCAACTATAAACGGTGAGCCTGCCGAAATCGAAAAGGTCAACCGTGGCGTAATGGGAATAAGAGTACCCGCAGGCGAATGTGAGATAGAGTTCAATTATGTAACTCCGGGACTTAAAGCAGGCGTTGTCTGCACAGTCGGAGCGGCTGTAATTCTGATAATTTACTACATTGTTCTGAAAAAGGTATTCAGATACAAGCCCAACCCGAATGTTCACCTTTATGCAGAGCAACAGCTTGATACGGTGATGAACCACAACGCTTATATAAGAACTGTTACAAGAACTGTTGACGAACAGCTTGACATCAAGGCTTCGTTGCCCGGAAACGAAAATACGGACAGCGATAACGACAGCAATGATGAAAATACGGATATATCCGATGAGGATAACACCGGCATTGATAACGATAAAGCGGAATGATCCGCAGAAAAGAGGACGTTATGCATTTATTTGAAAAGACTATAGACAGTGAAGTAAAGTACGAAGGTAAAATTCTCACCGTATGCTCGGATAAGGCTGAGCTTGAAAACGGTGCGATCGTATCCCGTGACGTGATACGTCATAACGGCGGTGTAGGTGTTGTGCCTGTTACGGACGATGGCGATGTGCTGTTTGTAAGACAGTTCAGATATCCGTTCCAGAAAGTACTTATGGAGATTCCGGCAGGAAAGCTCAACGCAGGCGAGGACCATGCGGAAGCCGGCAGAAGAGAACTTCAGGAAGAAACGGGTTGCACCTGCAAGCAGTTCAGATACATGGGATATATGATTCCCACGCCTGCTTACTGTCAGGAAATAACACACATGTATCTTGCAACGGGACTTGAGGGCGGAAAGCAGAACCTTGACGACGATGAATTCCTTGAGGTTGTAAAAATTCCGCTTGATAAGGCTGTTGAAATGGTTATGAACGGCGAGATCGAAGACGGCAAGACACAGCTTGCTTTACTCAAGGCGAAGATGATATTAGGCTGAGTTACAGCATAGAATAAAATATACTGACTGAAAGGACAGGAGTACAATGGAAGATTTCCTCACAGGAAAGAAGCACGTTCATTTTATCGGTATAGGCGGAAGCGGTATGTATCCGCTGGCACAGATACTTCACAGCAAGGGCTATTATCTTACGGGCTCTGACAACAACGAAACCGAAACATTAAAAGCAGTACGCAAGATGGGAATACCCGTTTATATGGGACAGAGAGCCGAAAATATAGAGGGTGCAGACCTTATCGTATACACAGCGGCTATTATGAGCGATAACCCCGAACTTATCGCCGCAAAAGCAAGCGGTGTAAAAACTATCGAGCGTTGCGAACTGCTCGGTCTTGTTACAAGCTGGTACAACAAGGCTGTATGTGTATCAGGTACACACGGAAAAACGACGACTTCCTCAATGCTGACACACATGTATCTTGCTCAGAATGTTGACCTGTCTACCGTTATCGGCGGAAAACTGAAAGCTATAGGCGGTAGCGGAAGAGCGGGTTCAAGCAATGTAATGGTATGTGAAGCGTGCGAATTTTCAAATACGTTCCTGCACCTGTTCCCGAATATTTCTATTATACTGAATATCGACGCCGATCACCTTGATTTCTTCAAGACAATGGATAACCTTAGAGCGTCATTTACAAAGTTCTGCGACAACACAACAGATATCCTCGTTGTAAACGGCGATGATGAAAACACGATGAGAGCGGTCAAGGCTTCGGGCTTTGACAAGCAGATAATCACATTCGGCAAGAGCGACAAGAACAGATATTACCCCGAAAATATTGAACGTATATCCGATTTCCGGACCGATTTTGACCTTATGGAAAACGGTAAGAAGATAGAGCGTATCTCGATACACGTTCCCGGTGCGCATAATGTTCTCAATGCGGTTGCCGCCTGTGCCGCCGCACTGGCTACCGGTGTTACTCCCGAAAACATAAATAAGGGACTCAGCACTTTCTGGGGTGCAGGAAGAAGATTTGAACGTCTTGCTACTATCGGCGGTATTACTGTAGTTGACGACTATGCTCACCACCCGGCAGAAGTTACCGCAACGCTGAAAACAGCAAAGGCAATGCAGGACTTTAAACGTGTATGGGCTGTGCATCAGCCGTTCACCTATTCGAGAACCTACACACTTATGGACGACTTTGCAAGTGCGCTTGAAATCGCCGATAAAGTTGTTCTGACCGAGATAATGGGTAGCCGTGAAAAGAACACATATAACGTCTACTCAGCTGACCTTGCGGCTAAAATCCCCGGTTGCAAGTGGTTCCCAACATTTGAAGAGGTTGCACAGTATGTTGCCGATAACGCAGAAAGCGGAGATATAATAATCACGCTCGGTTGCGGCGATGTGTATAAGGTCGCTTTCAGAATCGAAGAGATACTGAAAGAGAAATACGGCGAATAATTCAAACAATCCGACATATAGGAGCTGTCTGCATAAAATAGCAGACAGCTCTTTTTGTTTTTCTTATATTGACTGCCGGTAATAATTATGTTACACTTAAGATATTCAGAAACATGATAGGAGAAAATATGGGACTGGGAATATTCAATAAACTGTCATCACCGATAGTACTGAAAGAAGACAGTAACGCAGAGGAACAGCTAAGACAGATGGAATACTATCAGCTGGTTGCTCCAGAAGCCACAAAACAGGCTATAGAACGTGACAAGGCGTTTGTAAAATACGGTATAGCAGGCGAAAACGCTATTATGTATGAGCTGAAAAACAGCCATATTCCTATGTATATAATTCACGATTTGTATCTGGAATATAACGGTTGTACCGCTCAGATAGATTTTCTTATCGTAACAAGAAAAGTTACCATACTTATCGAGAGTAAAAATCTTTACGGTAATATTTTTGTGGACAACAGCGGTAATTTCATACGCAGAACAGGAAACGGAAAAACGTTCAGGCAAGAGGGTATGTACAGCCCTGTAACACAGAATGAAAGACACCTCGCTCTTATAAAGGAAATGCGAAGAGATACCAAAAACTTTTTTACACGAGGAATGTTTGAAAGTAATTTTCATAATAATTACCGTTCACTTATTGTAATGGCAAATACCAAAAGCATTATTGACTACAGATATGCTCCGAAAGATATAAAAGATAAAATTGTAAAGGTAGACGGACTTGTAAGAAAGATCAAAGAAATATGTTCAGATAGCAGTATCAGCGAAATGTCAGATTATCAGATGCAGGAACTGGCAGATTTCTTTATGACTCACCATACTGTCAACAAAACGGATTATACATCGAAATATCAGGATATGATAAATAAAGAAACGGCAAAAGAAACACCCGTTTCCTGTTCTTTCAGCGTGAACCAACCAAATAATACTTATCGTTCACAAACAGTCGCTGTACCGGTACCAACACCTGATACAAGCGGGTTTGACATTGCTTCATCAACAGATAACACAGCAGGATACGAAAATCTGCCAATCTACAAAGCACTCAGACAGTACAGATATGAAAAGAGTAAAGCCGAAAATATCAAGGCGTATTATGTGTTCAAAAACGATGAACTGATCGAAATAATCAGACTTATGCCGACTGTTCCCGAACAACTCAGAAGTATAAGGGGATTCGGCGAGGGAAAAATACAGAAATACGGTTACGATATTATAAATATAGTTAATAAGTACAGATAAAAAATAACCGCCACGGTTTTAAAAAACTCAGGCGGTTATTTTTTGTCATTATTCTCATATTTCATGATATCTTCAACTTTACAGTCAAGTATAGGACAAAGGTCGTCTATCAGTTGAGTGGTAACTCCCATGTTGTGTCGCAGTCTGTTTATTGTACTGCTGCTTAAATTATATTTATTGATAAGCGCATAGGTCGAAATTCCACGCTTTTTTCATCGTGTCCCAAAGCGGCGTATATACTATCATAACGGTTTCTCCGATTCAGCCAAAAATAAGTCTTCATTTATATTATAAATTATGTTCGACTACTTGAACATTGTCTAAAATCCGACTATATCAAATCCGTATATAAAAAGCAAAAGCAGTACCGAAAGACGATACTGCTTTTTATCATATTTTACTGTTACTGTGCGCTTATTGTCATCTTATATCTTGCGAACTTTTTGCCGCCGAGTATCTGAATACCCTTCTTCTCTTCAAAAATTCCGCTGTCATCATCATAATCGTCACTGCTGCACCACGGTTCAATGCAGATAAAGCCTGCACGTTTTCCTGCCGGTGTCCACAGTCCGAGTGTTTCAAAACCTTCAAAAGATATGCTTGCAAGAGTCTTTTTGCCCTCAACGAGCTTTACCGCTCTTGACTTGATATCATCAAAGTATACCACATCGTTATCAAACATATCGTAGGATAACGGAAGCTTTGAAGAACCGTTAAGGCGTTCGATTCTGTCTTTGCTTCTGAACAGTCTTGTTTCAAGATCCATAACCGGAGTTGACGCTTTCTCACGCTTTTCAAAAACCAGAGTACAGTTGTCAAGGTTGTCACAGGCGATAGCAGGGTGAGCACCGATACAGAACGGTATACTTGCGAAATCGGGGTTATATACAATGTAGCATATCTCTATCCTGTCATCAAACAGATTGTACTGTAATGCAAGGTCAACGCTGTAAGGATAACCGTTTTTCACGGGGTTGTACTTATACTGAAGAATAAGCGAATTGCCGTTCTTTCTTACTACCGTAAAAGTATTGTCACGAGCAAAACCGTGCTTTGAAAGCGAAACTTCCTTACCGCCTATAACCGTCTTATTGTTCTTTACATTTCCGATTGCCGGGAAAAGAACAGGTGAAGTCTTACCCCAAAAAGCCGGGTCTCCGCACCACATTATTTCTCTGCCGCCGATAACCAGAGATTTAAGTTCTGCGCCCTCTGATGCTATAACAGCTTTTGCATTTTTTGTGTTAAGCTCTGTTGTCATTTTGCTACCTCGCTGATTACTTCTCGTAAGCTGTCAGCTTATCATTCTCGATTGTAAGACTTGGATTGTTGAACTGCCAGTTCTTGATGAACTCGGGCATCTTCTTTGTTGTACCCATGAAATCCGGTAATTTGCTGAGTGTGATAACCTTATCGCTTGAATATACGCCCTTGAGGAATTCCTCTGACATACGGTCTGTATTAACTGACGGAGTACCTCCGAGCTTGGTTATAACAGCTCCCGAACCGCTTGATGCACAAACAAACTCCTTGCACCACGGAACGAAATAGAGCCACTTTACCTCACTGTCAGCCTTGAATACTTCCTCAGGGTCTGGTATGTAGCCGACTTCAGACAGTGCGGACATCTTGCCGTTTTCATCTGTGTACTTGGAAAGTGTCTTGTATGATGAGTTCTGTGCTGTATGATTTTCTGTACCGGGATAAACGTCCATACCTCCGATATCGTATGTATTTGCGTTAACAGATGATTTCTTAGCCTGACCGTTCCACACCCAGATAAGATTTGTCAGCTTGTGATAATTTTCAAGACGGTCATATAAAATGTACCATAACTTCTGATAAAGCTGTTTTTCATAGTCTTCCTTGCCTGCAACGCCCCACCAGAACCATGTTCCGCTTGCTTCGTGGAGAGGTCTCCAGATTACAGGAACACCTGCTGTTTCAAGACGCTGTAAATAAAGGGCTATTGTATCAATATCCTTGATAATTACCTTGTATTCCTTTGTTCCGGGAGTAACCGCATTTTCAAGGCTGAAATTGCGTATATCCTCGCTGTAGAACGCTGTACCCTTTACGCTGTCGTCGTCAATGTCAACGGGAACTTTCCAGTGCCAGCAGAATGTAACGATACCGTTCTGCTCGTTGTGCCACTTGATAGCTTCTTCAATCTGCGTATAATCGGGAGTGTCCGTTCCCTGTGCATAAAGGAAGTCAAAACCCATAATGGCAGGCATATCGCCTGTTGTGTTGTAATACATTATATTCTCGAACTGATTTGCATCGGAATACTGCTGACCTGCTATGATCTGCTTTCCGTACACACTTTTAAGATAGTTGAAAAGTTCGAGTGTTTCTTCATTTGTATTCTCTGAAACAGGCTTTGAACCGTCGGGAGTCTTTGCCTCGAGCTTTTTAACCAGTGCGTCAACGTCTGTTTCATATTTTAACGCAACGTCCATATCTATGTTGCCGTCTGCATCGACCGCAATGGGATTTGAACGGAGCTTCTGCTCTGTGTTGTTGTCTGTTGTGCTCTCATTTGATGCACTGCCGCTGTCTGCATTACCTGATGTTTCATTACCGTTGCAGGCTGTCATGGACAGTACGAGCGACATGGCAAGAATTGCCGCCAGTATTCTCTTCATTGATAAGTTCCTTTCACTTTTAGCTTAATTTAGTCTTTAGTTTTTTCGGAATTTAATCCGCATAAGCTAATTATAGCAAATTGCCAAATAAAATTCAATAGTTAAAGAAAATAGTGTTCATATTTTAATGAAAAAGTAAAATTTCGGATAAAGATATTGACCGTTTGCCACAGATATGGTAATATAAATATGTATATAGTCAGAGCGGTTTCAGGTTTTGCACACCGCTTTTAAACTTTTAACAAGACGAGGTATATTTAACTGTATGGAAATACAACTGCTCATAATTATAATAGTAATGATTGCCTGTTCATCATTCTTTTCGGCAAGCGAAACAGCCCTTACAGGTGCAAACCGCATACGACTGAAAAGCATGGCAGAAAGCGGTTCAAAGGGTGCTAAAATGGCACTCAAACTGCTCGACAAGTATGATAAGGTAATCACAACAATTCTTATAGGCAACAACATAGTAAACATAACAGCGTCTTCACTCGGTACAATACTTGCTACCGCAATAGTAGGTCCGGATAATGCGGCTCTTGTTTCAACTGTTGTCCTGACGCTTGTGATACTCACATTCGGCGAAGTAATGCCGAAAAGCCTTGCGAAAGACCACTCAGAAGGGATGACGGTCGCAACGAGCGGAATAATCACATTCCTTACATTCATATTCACTCCCCTGTCGGCTTTATTTATACTGCTTAAAAAGCTCGCAAACAAGCTGTTCGGCAACAAGAAGGAGGTTACCGTAACAGAACAGGAGCTTATGGCTATAATAGACGAAATCGAGGATGAGGGCGTACTTGAAGAACAGGAGCGTGACCTTGTAAAGTCTGCTCTTGAATTTGACGAAACGGTAGTTGATGAGATAATCACTCACCGTGTAGACGTCATTGCGGTCGATGTAAACGAAGATATTGAAACAGTAAAGGAAACCTTCATCAACGAGGAATATTCAAGACTTCCCGTTTACGAAGGCTCTATCGACCATATAATCGGCTTTGTGAGCCAGAAAGACTTTTTCAAGAAATATCTTACTAAAAAAGATGAAGAAACGTTCTTACTGCGTGATATAATGCAGGAGATTCACTATGTTCCTCATCTGATGAAGATAAGCGATATAATGAAGCAGATGCAGAAGGACAAGGTACATATGGCTGTCGTACTCGACCAGTACGGCGGAACGCTCGGTATAGTTACTCTTGAAGACATACTCGAACAGCTTGTCGGCGAAATATGGGACGAAAACGATGAAATTGTAGCCCCTGTAACTTTTGTATCGGAAAACGAGTTCAACGTAAACGGCGATGTTTCAATCACTGCTTTCAGGCGGTACTGGCACAACCGTACAGGCGATAACCCCAAAATAGAGGGTAACGCAAAGACAGTCGGCGGCTGGGTGCTTGAACTGTTCGGTAAAATTCCCGAAACAAGCGAAAGCGTTACTACCGATGATTTCAGAATAACTGTTCTCAAAGTCAGTGAACGCAGAATAGTAAAGGTTCGCCTTACCGTTCTGCCAAAACCTGAAAGCAAGGAATAATATGCGTGTACTGTTTATAGTATGTGCTGTACTCGGTACGGTCGGAATATGCGGATTGCTTGTAATGCTGTTGTTCTTCAGGCTTAAAATCAATCTCGGTTTCAAACTGCCAAAGGGCAAAACAATACCGATTGAACAGTTCATACCGCAAGGAATATACGGCTATGCGGTATTTATGGCAGTGTTCGGATATTTCGGACTTTTGCTGTTGCCGCTGTCACTTCCGTGGTGCTTTATCGTACCTGCCGATATAGCAATGGGCTTGATCGTGAACTTTATCGGCACTCACTTCCTCTCCCTTGCCGTAAAACGATTTGTAAACGGCAAGGCACCAAAGCCGGATGACCTTACAGGATATGAAGCTACCGCACTTGAAAATATAGGCGGTAACGGCTACGGCAAGGTAAGAGTGAAATATGAGGGCATAAGCTACCGTTTCGATGCGATATCGGTGTATCATACCGATATAGAGGCAGGAGAAAAGGTCGATGTAGTCACAGGCGAAGACGAGCTGTTGTTCGTTCAGAAAAAGGACGAAATATATAAAATCCTTGATGAAGAACAAACACCTGCGACAAAATCCGAAAGTGATAAAACGCCGTCACCTAAAAGACAAAATGACAGCTTTGTAAGAACAAAAAAAGCAGATACATATAAAACAGAGAAAGAAGAATAATTAATGTTTTCAAAGGAAATAACAACTACTGCGGAGGACTACCGCACATTAGTGAATTTTACGGAATATACGCTTAAAAAGTCCAACAATATTCTGTTTATCGTTATGGCGTTGCTTTCTGTGACAGTTCTTGTTATCGGGCTCGCAGGGGTCATACCGCTGTATATTTCGTCAGCAGTGTGCCTTATTTGTGTTGCGGTAATTCTCACCGATATTCTTCTTATATCAAAGAAAGCAAAAGACGGCATAAAGTACGGCAAAGTGGTACTTAACGCAAAGCGTACTTTCAGTTATGATACTACGTCGGTAAAAGTGTTCGGCGGAAGAACCGCTACAGACATCAATGCACAGTGGAACACTATTTTCAAGATATACGAAATTGAAAAGTGCTTCATTATATATTTCAGACACGACCTTGCGTTCTGTCTGCCGAAAAATCAGCTGACACCGCAGGAAATACTGAATACAAGAAACTATTTCACAAAGAAAATGGACGGCAGGTTCATTAAAAAATGCAAGTAATAAACAGGAGAAATAAGCAATATGTTAAAGAAACTCAAAAAGCAGGTACTTGACGCAAACCTTTTACTTCCGAAGTACAACCTTGTTACATTCACATGGGGCAATGTATCGGGTATTGACCGTGAAAGAGGTCTTGTTGTAATAAAGCCCTCCGGAGTGGAATACAACAATATGACGGTTGACGATCTTGTTGTGCTTACTCTTGACGGCGAGCAGGTTGAGGGTGATTTAAGACCGTCAAGCGACACACCTACACATCTTGAACTGTACAAGGCATTCAAGGATATCGGCGGTATAGTGCACACTCATTCACAGTGGAGTACCACTTTCGCACAGAGCGGACTTGACATTCCCGCACTCGGCACTACGCACGGTGACTACTTCTACGGAGCTATTCCCTGCACCGACAAAATGACTCCCGAAGCTATCGGCGGTGAATACGAAAAGGAAACAGGAACGATAATAATTGATACATTCAAAAAGCGTGGTATTGATCCGAATGCAGTTCCTGCCGTAAACGTACACTCTCACGGTCCTTTCGCCTGGGGCAAAGACGCAACAGAAGCTGTACACAATGCGGTCGTACTTGAAAATGTCGCAAAGATGGCTATGTTCAATCTCCTGCTTAATAAGAATATTGAACCTATGCAGCAGGAACTTCTGGACAAGCACTATCTGAGAAAGCACGGTGCCAACGCTTACTACGGACAGAAATAAACTTCGGGGGAAATAATATGAATATTTACTGCTTATCAGAGGGTGAGCTTTACCGCATTGAAAACGGCAAGGAACAGCGTGTTCCCTGTGAGCGTGTGGAAAGCTACCGTGACGCAGTGCGGAAGATGAAAGCCCGTGACGAATGGAAAACCACCGGCAAGGGTGCTAAGTTTATGGGTGTTGAGCCTAAGGAATACGGCGAAGAAGAAGCTTTCAGAATGTTAAAAGGCATCGGTGCCTGCGGTGACAAGCTGATATATACCACTTTTGCCGATAATGTCGGAGGAATGTATTTCAAGGACAGCGAGGGCGAAACCTATATCTTTGCCAACCGTGAAGAGATTATCAACAATATTGATTGTAACGGTGGAAAATGCGTTGTCAGTGCAGGAAACGGGCATTATGAAAATCATATTGCACTTGTAGATACCGATAACGGAAGTTTCAATCAGCTTACCGAGGGCTTTACAAGCGAAACACACCCGTTTATCTCACGCCGTAACAGCGATATAATCTATTATACGGCAATGGGCTTTGCAACTGACAGAAGCGGAAGCGTTGCAGAGAAAAGTCCGTGTACGATATGTCTTTACGATACACGAAGCGGTACTATAGATGAGTTTATCGCCGAGGACGGATATGACTGTATAAAACCGCAGGACGACGCTGACGGCAACATGTATTACATAAGAAGAAAATACGTTTCCACAAAGCAGAAAGGCAATCTGCTTGTTGATATACTGCTGTTCCCTGTCAGGATAATCAAAGCTATCGGCGGATTTTTAAGTGTATTTTCAATGGCGTTCGGCGGAGAACCTTTGCGCACAGGCGGTAAAAATCCTGCCAAAAGCAAGACAGCCGATGAGCGTGAAGCTTTTATCGAGGGTAATATGATAAAGGCTGAGAAACAGCTTAACGCAAATTCGGACGACGGTGTGATCCCGTCCGACTGGGAGCTTGTAAAACGTGACAAGAGCGGAAACGAAACCGTTATAAAAAAACGTATCATGGACTACAGACTGCTTGAAAACGGTGATATTATCTACTCAAACGGCAGCCGTGTCGGAATGCTTTCGGGAGATAAAAATACCATTCTCTGCAAGATAAAGTACGCAAACTCGATCACAGTAACTGAATAAGGCAAAAACTAAGCCGCCGTGCATTTCTGCACGGCGGCTCTTGCTATTAAGAATTAATTACTTGATGATGTACTTATCAAGCTCAGCCATAAGCTCATCGCAGTCATCGCTGTGAACACGGAGTTCCAGAGGCTTAGAAAGATCTAAGCTGAATATACCCATGATTGACTTAGCGTCAATTGCATATCTGCCGCTTACGATATCTACATCGTAGTTGCACTTTGTAACTGTAGTTACGAAATTCTTAACGTCTTCGATAGTATTGATTCTGATATTAGCTGTTTTCATACAAAAAACCTACCTTTCATATTTCGGCTTTCCTGTCCGATTGATTTCATTTTACCAAAATGTAAGGCGGTTGTCAATTACTTTTTAACTGAATTTACTTAAATTTTTCAATCGGAGAGATAACCGTTAGCTTGATTTCCCTTTAACCGCCTTCTATCTGTAAGTGCTTATCGCTCCTTACAGCTATATAATAGCACATTTCATGGTACGGTCAAGAGTATTATTGTCAAAAACACGCCGTAACTTGCAAAATTCGTAATAATAAAGTATAATTAATCTGTCGGGAGTTTACTTTTGGTGAAACTTACCACAATTTATTATGGAAGTGATATTATCAGATATACCGTACAGACCTTCGGATGTAAGGTCAACCAGTATGAAAGTGCTTCAGTAGCCAAGGCTATGGAAGAACACGGATATGAAAGAACCGACGATATCTTCTCTGCGGATATCGTTATTATAAATAGCTGTTCAGTAACCGAAAACAGCGATAAAAAGGCTAAACAGCTTATAAACAAAATCAAGAGCCGTGACCCTATGAAAATTGTTGCTCTGACAGGTTGCTTTCCGCAGGCTTTTCCCGAAACGGCGGCAAAATTGTCGGCAGATATCGTAACCGGTACCGAACACAAGGAACAGCTTGCGGAAATGATAGATGCGTTCACCGGCAACAAGATAAAGCAGGTAGCCGTACCGCCAAGACCCGTAAAAAAGCAGTATGAAAAGCAGAAGAACGCAGATATGGGCAAGACCAGAGCTTTTATAAAGATTGAAGACGGCTGTGACAGATTCTGCAGTTACTGCATAATCCCTACAGCGAGAGGTTCTGTAAGGTCAAGACCCCTGCAGGATATAATCGAAGAAACAAAGTTCCAGGTTTCGTGCGGTCATAAGGAAATGGTACTTGTCGGCATCAACCTTTCATGCTACGGTCAGGAAATCGGACTTCGGCTTGCGGACGCAATCGAAGCGGTTTGCTCTGTTAACGGTGTAGAACGTGTACGTTTGTCATCGCTTGAGCCGGAACTGATTACCGATGAGGATATAGCAAGAATGGCAGCACAGAAAAAGCTCTGTCCGCACTTTCATCTGTCGCTCCAGTCGGGAAGCGCCGCAACATTAAAACGTATGAACAGACACTACACGCCCGATGAATATTATGATATAGTCGTAAGACTGAGAAAGGCGTTCACCGACTGCGCCATAACTACTGATATCATGGTAGGCTTTGCAGGAGAAACAGACAAAGAATTTGAAGAGTCATGCGAATTTGCAAAAAAAGTCGGCTTTGCGACAATGCACGTTTTCACCTACTCTGTAAGAGAGGGAACGGTTGCAGCAAAGCGTACAGACCATGTTGCTCATGATGTAGCCGTAAAGCGATATCACGTTATGAGCGCACTTGCAAAAGAGCTCAAAGAAGAATATTTCCGCTCAAGTGTCGGAAAGACGGAAAAGGTGCTTATTCAACGCAGGGAAAGCGAGGAATACGCTAACGGTCTTACTCCGCAGTATGTTCCCGTGCGTATCTACGGCAGTGACGCAAAGAAACAGGATATAATTACTGTACAAATTACAGAAGCTTCGGGCAGTGATTTTTGTGTCGGCAAAGAAATAAAATGCTTGTAATCGGGCGGATATTGTAGTATAATTAAAAGGTATTGATAGTTTCGTGCCGATGGCACGCTTACAATAAAACGACGGAGGAAGTTTATGTCAGTTTATCGCATTTATGTGGAAAAGAAGCCGCAGTTTGCCGTTGAGGGAAAAGCTGTTCTCTCAGACCTTAAAACCGCACTTCAGATCAAGGGTATTGAAGATGTCCGCATCGTAAACCGTTACGATGCAGAGGGTATCACAAAGGAGAACTTTGAAAAAGCTACTCCAACCGTATTCTCAGAGCCGCCTGTTGACGATGTTTACTATTCACTGCCCGAAATCAAGGCAGATGAAAAGATGTTTGCAACAGAATTTTTACCCGGTCAGTTCGACCAGAGAGCAGACTCTGCCGCTCAGTGTATCCAGATGCTGTGTCAGGGCGAACGTCCCACAGTAAAATACGCTAAGCTGTACATATTAAAGGGCAATATTTCCGATGAGGATTTTGCCAAGATAAAACACTATCTTATAAACGCTGTAGAAGCAAGAGAGTGCGGATTTGAACAGTATGAAACACTTGATGTTAAGTATGATATCCCCAAGGACGTTGCCGTACTTGACGGATTTATCGGTCTCTCGGAAGATGAGCTTGCCGAGTTTATAAAGAAGTATGCTCTTGCCATGGACCTCGGCGACATCAAGTTCTGTCAGGAATATTTCAAGAAAGAACAGAGAGATCCTACCCTTACGGAAATCAGAATGATAGATACATACTGGTCGGATCACTGCCGTCATACAACATTCGGCACAATAATCGACAATGCGACAATTGACGCTCCTTACATTGCCGAAACATATAAAGAATACAAGCTCGACAAGGAAGAACTCGGCAGAAGTGCAAAGCCTGTCTGCCTTATGGACATTGCGACTGCGGCTGTAAGAAAGCTGAAAAAAGACGGTCTGCTCCCCGACCTTGACGAGAGTGAAGAGATCAATGCCTGCTCGGTAAAGATTACCGTTGATGTTGACGGCAAGGACGAGCAGTGGCTTCTTATGTTCAAGAACGAAACACATAACCACCCCACCGAGATTGAACCTTTCGGCGGTGCGGCTACCTGCCTCGGCGGTGCTATAAGAGATCCGCTTTCAGGTCGTTCTTACGTTTACCAGGCTATGCGTGTAACAGGTGCTTCTGACCCCCTGCTCCCTGTTGACAAGACGATCCCCGGTAAGCTTCCTCCCAGAAAAATAACAACAACAGCCGCTCAGGGCTATTCATCATACGGTAACCAGATTGGTCTTGCAACAGGTCACGTTGCCGAAATATACGATCCCGGATATATGGCTAAGCGTATGGAGATAGGTGCTGTAATAGGTGCCGCTCCTGCTGAGAACGTTATCCGTGAACGTCCCGTCCCCGGTGATATAATCATCCTGCTCGGCGGCAGAACAGGTCGTGACGGTTGCGGCGGTGCTACAGGTTCATCAAAATCACACAGCGTAGAATCACTCGAAACATGCGGTGCTGAGGTTCAGAAAGGTAATGCTCCCGAAGAAAGAAAGCTTCAGAGGTTATTCCGTGACAAGAATGCAACAAAGCTTATCAAGCGTTGCAACGACTTCGGTGCAGGCGGTGTTTCCGTTGCTATAGGCGAGCTTGCAGACGGTCTTGAGATCGACCTCAACGCAGTTCCCAAGAAGTATGACGGTCTTGACGGCACAGAGCTTGCCATCTCTGAATCACAGGAAAGAATGGCAGTGGTTGTTGACAAGAACGACGTTGACAAGTTCATTGCTCTTGCAGGCAAGGAAAACCTCGAAGCTACTCCCGTTGCGGTAGTTACCGAAAATCCCAGACTGAAGATGAACTGGAACGGCAAGACTATCTGCGACATTTCAAGAGAATTCTTAAATTCAAACGGTGCCGAAAAGCACACAGATATACACGTTCCCGCCCCCACGGTAAGCTATTCTACCGGCAGACACAACACCAAGAAAGAATGGGAGAAGCTCGTTACCGACCTTAACGTATGCTCACAGAAAGGTCTTGTTCAGCGTTTTGACTCAACGATCGGTGCAGGTACTGTTCTTATGCCTTATTCGGGCAAGACACAGCAGACACCTGTACAGGCTATGGCAGCTAAGCTCCCCGTACTTTCGGGCAACACAAAGACAGCATCTATAATGGCTTGGGGCTTTGACCCGTTCGTAAGCCGTCAGTCGCCTTATCACGCAGCCGCTCTTGCAGTAGTCGAGAGTATGGCAAAGGTCGTTGCCGCAGGCGGTAAGAGCGAAAAGTGCTGGCTTACATTCCAGGAATACTTTGAGCGTACACAGGGTGATCCTGAGCGTTGGGGCAAGCCTTTTGCCGCACTTCTCGGTGCATACAAGGCACAGATCGCACTTTCAAGCGGCGCTATCGGCGGTAAGGACTCTATGTCCGGTACATTCGAGCATATAGACGTTCCACCTACGCTCGTTTCCTTCGCAGTTTCAACCGCTAAGTCGGATAAGATAATTTCAGCCGAGTTCAAGCTTCCTTGCAGTGATATCTACTACATTGAGCCTGCATACGATGAAAACGGTATGCCTGACTTTGACAGTGTAAAGAAGGTATTTGCTACAGTAGAAAAGGCAATTGCAGACGGCACTGCCCTGTCCGTATGGACTCTGGCTCACGGCGGTATTGCAGAGGGTATCTTCAAGATGTCGCTCGGTAACAGAATCGGTGCAAAGCTTAAAGCTATGGACGATGAAAAGCTGTTCGGTCTGCACTACGGCGCATTCATCATCGAGGCTAAGGGCACAATTGACGGTGCTGAGCTTATCGGCGAAACAGTAAGCGATTATACGATCACAGCAGGCGATGTTACACTTGACATTGCCGAGCTCGAAAAGAAATATGACGCAGTACTCGAGCCTATCTTCAAGAATTCACTTCCCGAAATGCCGAAACCCGTTTCAGTGGCTTACGACAAGGGTTGCGACTTACTTATCAACAAGGCACCCGGCAAGATTGCAAAGCCCAAGGTACTTATCCCCGTATTCCCCGGTACAAACTGCGAATACGATATGGCTGCCGCATTCAACAGATACGGCGGTGAAGCTGAGATATTCGTTATCAGAAACCTTTCTGCAAAGTATATGGAAGACAGCGTAAACGAGTTTGCAAAGAGAATTGAAGACAGCCAGATGATTGCTGTTCCCGGCGGTTTCTCAGGCGGTGACGAACCCGAGGGTTCCGCAAAGTTTATCAACGCATTCTTCCGCAATCCCAAGATCAAGGATGCAGTAGAGAATATGCTCTACACCCGTGACGGTCTTATGATCGGTATCTGCAACGGTTTCCAGGCTCTTATCAAGCTCGGTCTTGTGCCTTTCGGCAAGATAGTTCCTCTGTCAAGCGAAAGCCCCACACTGACATACAACACAATCGGCAGACACCAGTCACAGCTTGCACTCACAAAGATATGCACCAACAAGTCACCGTGGCTCATGCACTGCAAGGTCGGTGAAGTTTATAACATACCGATTTCACACGGCGAAGGTCGTTTCGTAGCAAGCGACGAGGTTATTGCAAAGCTTATCGAAAACGGTCAGGTCGCTACTCAGTACGTTGATCTGAACGGCGAGCCTACAATGGATCTTGCATACAACCCCAACAGCTCAATGTGCGCTATTGAGGGTATCATCTCTCCCGACGGACGTGTACTCGGTAAGATGGGTCATACAGAGCGTATCAGCTCAGACACCTGCGTAAACGTTGACGGCAACAAGGAACAGCTTCTGTTCAAGGGCGGCGTTGACTACTTCAAGCTTTAATAGCTTAACCGCATAAATTTTCACCCTGCAACATTCAACGTTGCAGGGTGTTTTTTACACATAAAAACAGGGCAGATCTTTTGTCTGCCCTGTTTTAATACTATTTACTTATTCTTCTTTTTTCTCATTCTGAGTGTTATCGTAGCTGTAGTTCCTGCTATCAATGCGGTTGCACCCCAAAGAACAAGCGATTCACTGCCCGTTTCGGGATTTCTCTTTCCGAACTCTTCGGGAGCCTGTTCAAATGCACACGAGATACATTCGTAATGTCCTATACCGGGTTCGGTAGCAGTAGGTTCCTTATCAACTACCCATTTAAACTCGTGGTCATCAAGGTCAATGATATTTCCGTCATTATCCTTGTGCCAGTGCTTTTTATCGTCATATTGCCAGTCAGTTTCATCTGTCAGCTTGTCAAGCGTTTTTTCTTCCTTGATAATACCGCAGGTGTAACAGAATCTGTACGCTTTACCCTCTGATGTCTTTGTAGGCTCAACGAGAGTTTCCCACTCCGACCAATCGTGACCTTCCGGAGAAAGCTCTTCAATGTCTGTTCTTGCGTCGCAATTTCTGCAATGGATCGAGTCCTCGCCGTATTCTGTGCATGACGGCAATATATCAATTGTGCGTGTGTTTTCCCAGTCATGCGCCGCATTTATGATGCCCGTCTGTTCAAACCCGCATCTGATACAAGCGTGTTTCTTTACACCGTTTTCAGTACAGGTAGAAGGTGTTACTATTTCCCACTCTCCGTAAGTATGCTCGGTAACGGGAATAACCGTCGAATCCTTGGTTGCGTCGCACAGAGAGCAATGGATTGATTTAGAGCCTTCGGTCGTGCAGGTAGGTTCCTTATCTATCGTGTAATCCTCTTCCCACTCGTGAGCGTCCGAATCTATATCGGTATCTTCATATTCAGTGTATCCGCAGGTCTCACATTTTCTTGTTTTCTGACCGCCTGCAACACAGGTAGAGTCTTTTGATACCGTCCACTCACCGAATGAATGTCCTGTCGGTTCGATCTCTGTTACATCCTTTGTCGCATCACATCTTGAACAATGTATCGACTTTGAACCGGGCTGTGTGCAAGTAGGCTTTACATCTATTGTAAAATCATCTTCCCAGTCATGTCCCAGAGGTTCAATCTCTGTTACATCCTTTGTCGCATCACATCTTGAACAATGTATCGACTTTGAACCGGGCTGTGTACAAGTAGGCTTTACATCTGTTGTGTAATCGGCTTCCCAGTCGTGTCCGAGCGGTGATGTGTCACGTTCCTCTTCTCCCTTGCATACGGAGCAGATACGCTTTTCCTTACCGCCTTCTTCACAATTTGCCGATTTGCTTTCTTTCCACTCGCCGAATTTGTGACCGCTTGGAGCGATTTCTTTTTCGTCCTTTGTCGCATCACATCTTGAGCAGTGAATCGACTTTGAACCGGGCTGTGTACAAGTAGGCTTTACATCTGTTGTGTAATCGGCTTCCCAGTCGTGTCCGAGCGGTGATGTGTCACGTTCCTCTTCTCCCTTGCATACGGAGCAGATACGCTTTTCCTTACCGCCTTCTTCACAATTTGCCGATTTGCTTTCTTTCCACTCGCCGAATTTGTGACCGCTTGGAGCGATTTCTTTTTCGTCCTTTGTCGCATCACATCTTGAGCAGTGAATCGACTTTGAACCGGGCTGTGTACAAGTAGGCTTTACATCTGTTGTGTAATCGGCTTCCCAGTCGTGTCCGAGCGGTGATGTGTCACGTTCCTCTTCTCCCTTGCATACGGAGCAGATACGCTTTTCCTTACCGCCTGTTGTGCAGGTTGCAGGTTTGCTTTCTTTCCACTCACCAAATGTGTGACCGCTTGGAGCGCCGCTTTCAAATACAAGCGTTGTGTCATCCGTGTGCGCTCCGCATTCGCACGAATAGAAATACTTGGCAGGATTTACGCAATCTGCAGGAAGTGCAAGCGTATCCTCGTTTACGGTCTTTACATCAAATGTATGATTTTCTTTATTGATTTTTGCCGGACAGTTCTTACAAAGATTATAGTGTCCGGTAAGATCGGAATAATACAGTTTACCGTCACTCTCGTGTTCAACCATATAAGTCAGCGTGAAACGTGCCAGAGCCTTATCCTGAGTGCCTGCAGACGCATCCGCATAAGCGGTTCTGTCTGTTATAACGATGAAATCTTCTGTATAAGTTCCTGCGGCTAAATTGCTGTCGGGCTTAACTGTGAATGTTGCAGTTGCGCCCTTTGCAAGCTTTGAAGAGCCGTCATCGGCAGTACCCCAATCATCGCCGGCAGTGTATGATACTGTGAACGAAGAAGTATCGGTTATGGCACCGCTTGCTTTATTAAGGTCTGATTCCTTTACTACTCTGTACTTTGCTATAGAACCGCCCTCTGTGACTTTCACCTTGAGCGAAACTGTCTTTGTCGGGTTGCCGTTATCAAAATCTGTACCGATGTCAAAAGCTGACACAGGATTGTTTTCACTGTCTGTTACAGATATTTCAACATCTTTAAGACTTGCGTCTGCAGTCACGATAAGGTTGCGATCAACCGAAAGTGCTATGAACTCACCTGTCGTGCTGTCAAACGTGTACATATTGTCAGGTATCGCATTACCGTCAATATCTGTTACCGTAACACCTGAGAAACGGTATTCATCGGGATCGTTCAGTGCAAACGTAAACCTTGAAGAATCTCCTGCTACAGCAAAGACATTTCCGTCCGTTACGGTTGTTTCATTCGTATTATTTGCCTTTATGCAATAGGGCATTACATTTGTGCATGGCTCGCTGTCATCTATTATTTCACCGTCACCGATGCGGACAATATTAAGTCTGTTTGATTCCGATACTATTGTATAGGCATCGGCAACATCGGTTAAAGTATTTCCGTCCGACAGCTTTATTTTATAGCCGGTTTCCGCAATGCACATACCGCCTGCATAATCCAGCGTATATCCGGCACCGTAAGCAGGTGTGAACCTGTGGATAATGCCGCCGTTCGTCTTTGTTATCTGTGCCGCATTGTCTGCTTTTGTGATACTGCCGTTTGTGAGTATCGTACCGTTATCAACAGACAGAGTGCCTGCTACGGAAATGTCGCCGTAGGTCTTTATAACCGTGCCGTCGTTTACTTTTGCCGTTCCCTGACCTGCTAAGGTGAGCTTTGCATTTTCATAACCGTCAGCAGATAAAAGCTCATAATCCCCTGTCGTATCGTTCTCGTCAGAATCATCAAGCTTATTTACATTAAGAATACCGTTTACAGCATGTATGCCTTTCACTGCGGCAGCAGCACTGTTACCCGGCGCACCACGGTAGTTTTCCTGCTCGGCTGACGGCACATGAGTATTTTTGCCCTCGATGCCGCCTCGTCCTGCGGTAGCATTTAAAGTTCCGCCATTGAGATATATTTCCGTATTTTCTGTAACAGCGTAAGCACCGTCACCGCCGTTTCCGCCTTTGCCGTAGTAGAACACTTCAACGCCGTCAACCCAGTTGGCGCCGTATCCCGCCTGACCTCCTGCACCGCCCTTGCCGCCGATTGCCGTTACAGTTCCGCCTGCTACAGTCAGCTTTGCTATATCCACGGCAGGGTATCCGTTATAGCCGTTTTTACCGTGTGACGCTTCTTCGCCGCTGTAAGTTATGCCGCTGCCGCCGTTCTGTCCCTGTTTGCCTATAAATGCAATAACACCGTTTCCGTCTTTGCTTTCCGAATATACAGTGACCTCAGAGCCGTTGTTCTTTATACCGCCGTCAACGATTACTCCGGCATCGTCTTTGACTATTATATTGACTTTTCCCCATGTTACAACCGGAAAATCATAACTGCCGACCGTAATATTCCCATCGGCGACATACCACGTTTCCATACCCTCGACGCCCCATTCAATATCCGCCGATGTTATCTTTGTGTAATCCGTGACTGTTCCGCTGATGACCGTACCGTCCGCCGATATGCCGTAATAGTCAACGGTTTCATCGGCTATTGCGGTAATAGCTGTAAAGGACACTGCGCCGACAACCAGAGCCGCCGCAGTTAAGGTTCCTGTTAATACTTTGAATGTATTTTTCTTGTTCATTTATATCTCCTTTTATAAAAACCAAAATAATAAATTTATATTATTGTACCATAGCACCCGTTTTTTTTCAACGAAAATGGCGCAAACGGTCAATTTGTGGCTTTAAACGGTAAAAAATATCCGCATAACCGGAAAAACGCTCTGCGGACTGTGGAGTTCTTTTATTTTTTCAAATATAAAAGAATTGTAGGCAAAGTCTGCAAGGCTTAAAATACGCTACTGTATTATCAGCTTACTTTTCAAAACCGAGTAATTTTTTTGTTCCAACCTTTTCAAGCGCAACAGTCAGGAGTATACCTACTACAAGTCCTATAACACCCTGGATTGCATTACCGAAAATGCTCGATGCCGCCGCTATGGGATCACCGTAAAGGATAACCGCATAGAGATAGTAACCTGCTACCATGATTATCTCAGCCACAACACCGCCGATTATCTTACCGACAAGCGATTTTGCATAAGAGCCGTTCATAAAGCCCTTTGCTATGTAGAATGCCGCAACAGCCATAAGCACCTTGATAATAAGCGTTGCAGGTGCATAATAAGCGTAACCTGTCAGTAAATCTGCCATTGCAGAACCGATACCTGCCGCCGCAATACCCCAGGGTGAACCGAGAATCCATGCGGAAGTAAGTACAAGTACGTCACCGAGGTTAACATAGCCCTTTGTAAGCGGCATAGGTATCTGCACTACCATTGTCGCAACACAAGTCAAAGCGGCAAGTACTGCCGCAGCTGCAATAAGTGTGAGGTTTTTTGTCTTTACCATTTTCTTCGTCTCCTTTCTTTTGTTTTAGGCTTATTTGCCTTTTTTCATATCATTAGCGGAGTAAACTACCTCCGCATAGATAGCCGCAATTATTCTGTACAGCTCGACAGGGATCGCCTCGCCGCTGTTGAGCATTACAAGGAGCGCCGCAGTGCTGTCGTCACGGTAAACGGGTACGCCGTTCTCATCGGCGATATTTATAATCTTCTTTGCAAGCTCGCCAAGTCCCGACGCTACCACAACGGGAGCATAATTGAGATCGGGATTGTATTTAAGAGCCGCCGCAGCCTGCTTTCCTAAATTACGCTTGGACATTAAGACCTTTCCTCCTGTCAATTATTTTCGGGAAAACCTCTGTAAGAACATGAGGTTTTCTGAGTACCGCCGTTTCAAACTTAACCGGTTTATAGCCGATATTTCTTATTATAATATCAATCTTATCTGTAAGTTTTTTTATCTTGAAACCGAATTTTTCGGGATACAAAAGCGACAGATTGATGTTTTCGCCGAGTGCGTACATATCCACCTCAAAACGTCCGATTGACTCAACGTCAAAAGTCAGGAACAGATGATAGTTCTTCTGACCGACGGGCGTATTATTGGGGTTATTTTCATCGTTATCGACCCACAGCTCACCGAACGCCTTCGTATCTTCAATCTGCAACGGCAGAATATAGTGTGCCAGCGGTGTGAATACACCCGGAGCGTTCAGCAGACTCTGAAGCAGATTTGAAGCATTGAAATCGTCAAGCGACTGTATAGCCTCGTGATTGATATTCTTTCCGATAAATTCTGTCAGCTTGTCAAGCGTTGACGGGGCAGACGGAATATTGCTTGCGGCAGGGAGTTCCTTTCGCTGTGCCATTTCATTTACTATATTCGTAAAGAACTCAAACACCGTATCACGCTGAGGGATATCAGGCATTTCACGCAGAATATCATTAAGATAATCGACAAGCGTCGTCATATCTTTAAGACCCTGGAAATCACGGTGGACAGTCGGAATAACCTGTCTGCTGTCCGTACCGGTAAGCATTGCCATTACTATATTTTTAAGTGTCTGAATTCCCGACTGTTTGCCGTCGTTAAACGGAGATGTAAGAAATTCCAGTTTATCCCTGGATAAATCAAGCTCAGAAAGATAATTTTCATCGGATAAATGTGACTTTATGAACAAAGACAACGATAATTTTTCATCTTTATTGTCAAAAATGCTTAAATAGTCTTGATTTTCGGACTGATTTAGTGTATTATTATAGTTATCAGAGGTGTCCGACATCTCACTGAGCTGTTTCTTGCTGAACATCTTTTTAAGAAGATTTCCAAATGCAACCGACAGCTCACGGCGCATATCATCTGACGGAATATAAGCCAGAAGATTTGCAAAACTTTCCTTGAGCATACCGTTGTTGGTATTGTAACGGGAAAGGTTATGTACGATAAGCGGAATGAACGTCTGCGTTCTTTCATCGTTTAAAAGACTTGCCGAAACGTCTTTCAGAAGTGCCAGCGTTTCGCTCTTGAGCGGCTCAAACATATCAGCCGCACTACTGCTCTTCCATTGCGAAGACAGGTCGGCGAGCTTACGGGAAAGCGACTCGTTGGGAGAAAAATATTCGGACAGGAACTTCAGATTGGCACCGAGAGCATTCAGTATCTCCTGCTTGTTTGATGAATAGTTGAGTGCTTTAAGAAGCTGACCGATACCTTCTTTTATATCAGGGCTTGTGGTAGTCTTTAAGATACCGTGAAGCAGTTTATAGAACTCATCGCCGCTGAACATTGTGTTCTGCTTTTCCTGGTTCTGAATCTCACGGACCAGCTTTTCGGGAGCAAGATAAAAGCTCTTGATAAGCTCGTTCATATCATCGTAAAGCTCTGTATAACCGTTGATCATCGTCTGCTCGAGCAGATCGGAGCTTAACAGGTTCTTGAGCGTTTCGACCGCCATCGTGGGATCTTTTATCTGAACGGTCAGCGGAGCAAGATTCTTTCTGCCCATCATCATTGCGGCGGCAGAATCGTTATCCTGTGCCGTAGATGTCCTGATAGGCTGAGCCAGCTCAACCATATCAAATGGTTCTATGTTACCGTCGTACTGCCGGTTTGTGAACGAATAGCTCTTGTTATTTGAAACGGGAGTCGTTATCTGTGGAATGTTGGGCATATATATTTCCTTTCAGATGCACATCTATAAACCGTGCATCGCATTGCTTGACTTTAAGTTTAGCACATTTTCAGGGATTTATCAATATCAATCTTACGATTGTAAAATAAAAAAATCAGGGAAAGGCGGTTTTGTATATGGCAAAGGTTGAACCCGGCATGGAATCCATGCTTGAAATGTACATATTTGAAACCAATACATTGCTTGAACAGCTCGATGAAATTCTTCTCAGAACTGAGGATGCGAACGTATTCTCACAGGAAGACATAAACGAGATATTCAGAATAATGCACACGATCAAAGGCTCGTCTGCAATGATGGGATTTGAAAATCTTCAGCACCTCGCACACAAGGGCGAAGATATGTTCTTTGTAATAAGAGAAAAACCCGAAATTGCAAAGGACGCACATTTTGTATATGAACTTATATTTGAGGTTTCCGACTTATACAAGGCAGAAATCGAGTATATACAGAATTCGGGCGATGACGACTATACACCTACCGACTTCTCCGAAACATTCAAAAAGCTTGAAGACGCAACCGAAAAGCTCAAAGCAATGGAAAACGGCATAGCGCCTGCCGCTGACGCACCTGCGGCAACAGCATCGGCACCTGCCCCCACAGGAAGTAACGTTGAGGGCAGTATGACAGTCCGTGTATTCTTTGAGGACGGATGTAAAATGGAAAATCTCCGTGCTTTCCTGCTACTCACAAAGATAAAGGACGAGGCTGAAGTAATAAGCTGTACTCCTCCCGATGTAGAGTCAAATGCAGACACGGCAAAGGATATCGTTGAGAACGGTTTCCTTGTAACATTCAAAGGTTTTGACGGAAACAACGATGCAGTTCTTAAAACTATCGAGGGCGCAGTAAATGTTGAATCCTACGAGGTAATAGATACACCGTCTGCGGCTCCTGCCGAAGAAAAGCCTGTGCCTGCTCCGGCACCTGCACAGCCTGCACCTGCCGCTCAGGCGACAGCTCCCGTAAAGGCTGAGGAAAAGGCACCTGCCGCTCCTTCTGCACCGGCTCCTGCAAAGCCTGCCGCAAAGAGTGCGGTTACAAAGGCGCAGGAAGATATCAAAAAAGCAAGCGGCGGACAGAAGCAGAGCCTTATCAGTGTTAATCTTTCAAAACTTGATACACTTCATGATATTGTCGGTGAAATTATCACCACCGAATCAATGGTAATCGCAAACCCCGACCTTGAGGGTCTTGAACTCGAAAGTTTCTCAAAGGCGGCAAGACAGCTCAGAAAGCTGACAGACGAACTCCAGGATACCGTTATGTCAATCAGAATGGTACCGCTTGCAGGCGTATTTCAGAAAATGGGCAGAATTGTCCGTGACATGAAGATAAAGCTCAACAAAGAGGCTGAACTCGTCCTCGAGGGCGAAACGACCGAGGTTGACAAGAGCATAGTAGATAACCTGAATGATCCTCTCATGCACCTTGTAAGAAACTGCATGGACCACGGTATTGAGGACGATGTAAATGTCCGTATCGCTGAGGGTAAACCCGAAAAGGGTACCGTTAAGCTGTCTGCAAAGCACTCCGCAGGTGAAGTTATCATCACCGTTTCAGATGACGGTGCAGGTATCAACTGCGAAAAGGTAATGGAAAAAGCAAGAAAGAACGGTCTTCTCACAAAGCCCGAAAGCGAATATACAACCAAGGAAATCCAGAATATGATTCTTCTGCCCGGTTTCTCTACAAACGATACTGTAACGGAATACAGCGGCAGAGGCGTCGGTATGGACGTTGTACGCAGTAATATTGAACAGTGCGGCGGTACACTCACCGTTGAAAGCGAAGAGGGCAAGGGTTCAAGCTTCATTATAAGAATACCGCTTACACTTGCTATAGTTGAGGGTATGAAGCTCAAAGTCGGCTCTACAATATTCACAGTGCCGATCTCATCTATCAAGGAAAGCCTTATGGTTGCAAACAACCAGCTTCTCAACGATACAAAACAGGGCGAAATGATTATGATAAGAGGCGTATGCTATCCTATCCTCCGTCTGCACGAGAAGTTCAATATGCCGACAGAAGTCACAAATCTTGAAGACGGTATTCTTCTGCTTGTTGATGTCGGCGGAAAGAATGTCTGCCTGTTTGCAGATAAGCTGATTGGCGAACAGCCTGTAGTAGTAAAGCCGTTCCCGAAGTATCTCAGCCAGTACAATATCAAGGCAGAGGGTCTGTCAGGCTGTACGGTAATGGGTGACGGTACGATTTCACTCATAATAGACGTAAATAATCTTATCGGCTAAGGAAACGGAGGCTTTACTTTGTCAGAGAATTATAACGATAAATTACAGGAACTTCTGAACACCCAGAAGGCTATGGAGGACGCAAAGAAAGATCCTCAGAATACGGTAATAACAAAAGTACTCACTTTCTATATAGGCGAGCAGGTATATGGCATCGAGATACCCGATGTAATAGAAATCATCGAAGTGCCGCCGATAACCGCAGTACCGGGTGTACCGTCTTATATCAATGGCATTATCAACGTCCGCAGTAAGATAGTCCCTGTTGTCAACATAAGAAGCAGATTCGGCAAGGAAGCAATCCCTTTCAACGACCGTACCTGCATAATAATCGTTTCAACAGGCGATGTTTCTGTCGGACTTATAGTTGACAGCGTTGCAGACGTTATTCCGGTAACGGAACAGAATATATCCAAGACTCCCGAACTTACGGGTGTAAACTCAAATAAATTTATAAAGTCGATACTTGAAATGAACGACGGAATAAAGCTCGTTCTTGACGTTTCAAAGCTTATTGACGAACATGCAAGCGAAGAAAACAAATAAAAAGGCAGGTGAGCCGTAATGCTTAAAATAACCGACAATGAATTTAACCGTCTGGTATCATTCATGAGAGAGTGCTACGGCATTAACCTTTCTCACAAACGCACTCTTATTGAGGGCAGGCTCAGCAATATGCTGTATGAGCGTGGTTTTAAAAGCTACGATGAGTATCTTGACTGTTGTATAAACGACAATAGCGGTAAAGAGCTTGACGGACTGCTTATAAAGCTGACTACAAACCATACTTATTTCATGCGTGAGCCGGAGCACTTTACATATCTCACAGACACTGTTCTGCCTTTCATAAAGCAGGAAAAAGCAAAAAGCAAAACAATGCGTATATGGAGCGCAGGTTGTTCAAGCGGTGAAGAAGCATACACCACAGCCATGCACATAAGCGAATTTCTCGGCAAGGAAAAAACCTCATGGGATACAAGAATACTTGCTACCGATATTTCGCTGAAAACGCTTGCAGGTGCTCAGAACGGCGTTTATCTTGCAAGCGGACTTACGGATTTACCGCAGGGCTGGCTTGATAAATACTTTGACAGGATAGACAGCGAGAAATGCAAGGTAAAGCCCGAACTTCGCCGTGAAGTTATTTTCCGCACTTTCAATCTTATGGAGCCGATTCCTTTTAAAAAAGCTCCGTTTGATTTGATTTTCTGCCGTAATGTAATGATATATTTTGAAATGGAAACAAAACTCGCTTTAGTAAAACGGTTCTACGATGTATTAAGACCCGGCGGATATTTATTCATCGGTCATGCCGAAAGCATACCGAGAGATTCGACAAATTACGAATATATAAAACCTGCTATTTACCGCAAGCCGCTGAAATGACGGCTATGCGCATAACGGCGGTATTATACCGCAAACGGAGGTGAGGTTTTGCCTCTCCACATACTTATAACAGGAACAAGCACAGCAATAAGTCAGGTAACAAAAACAGTGGTTGACCGCAGTGTTCATGACTGTACCACTGAAATTACCGATTATAAACAGCTTTCGCTCTCAGCAGAGAAAGCAGATTGCGACTTTGCAATTATCAATGACCTTATGGCAGATGTATATTTCCGCCTGCCGTCGTCGCTCAACGATATTCCTGCTGTGCTGATAACTAATAACGAAAGAATATTGCAAAACCCGAAGAGATTCGGGCTTTTTGGCGCACTCAAAAACGCCAGCGGCGGTGCCATGGGGCTTGCCGCCTTTGAAAAGGAACTCGACACGATAATCGGCAGTGCAACATCACATACGCCGAAATCATCATCTGCCGATATGTCTCATTATGACAAGATTATGCGTTCGCCCGACGGAAGCGACCCTGCCGTACTTTTCCACAAGACGACAGCACCGCAGGTCAGGGAGCAAAGCAATTTTGTCAGAACATATCACACCAATAACAAGATTGAGCTTATCGCAATCGGCGCAAGTACAGGCGGTACAGATGCAATAATAGAAGTAGTTCAGGATCTGCCTGCCGATACACCTCCCGTTGTAATAGTACAGCACATGCCTGTAGGATTTACAAAGATGTATGCCGACAGACTTGACCGTATCTGCAAGATGAACGCAAAAGAAGCCGAAAACGGCGACAGGCTGAAACAAGGACTTATCATACTCGGTCACGGCTCAGAACAACTTGAGGTGCACCGTGACATGAACGGTTTATACGTCACATCAAAGCCGGGCGAAAAAGTATCGGGGCACTGCCCTTCCGTCGATGTATTGTTCAGCTCTGTGGCAAAAGTCACAGGCAAAGGAACAATCGGTGTTATTCTCACTGGAATGGGGCGTGACGGTGCAACAGGTCTCGGTGAGATGAGAAAATCAGGTGCATACACTATAGGTCAGGACAAAGAATCCTGCGTTGTATACGGTATGCCGTGTGTTGCTTTTGAAGAAGGTGCAGTCATAAAACAGGCTCCGCTTTCTGAAATAAAGAATATTATTATAGGAATGTTATAATCCCGAAAACGAGGAGAAAAAATGTCAACAGTAAAGAAAACCCTTTCAGTCTTTACCGCAATTGCAGTCCTTATAGTGACGGCAGTGATGACGCTTTGTGTAACACCTTTTGTTTCCGCTTCGGAAATCAAAGGAAACACAGCAACTCAGCTCGTGGATAAAATCGGCACAGGCTGGAATCTCGGCAATACACTTGATGCTACAGGCAACGGAAACAGCATTTACAGTGAAACATCATGGGGCAACCCAACAACCACAAAGGCTATGATAGACGCTGTAAAAGCCCAGGGATTCAACACGGTAAGAATACCTGTATCGTGGGGAAACCATACAAGCGGCGATAACTTCACTATCGACTCTGAATGGCTCGCAAGAGTAAAAGAAGTTGTAAACTACTGTATTGATAACGATATGTACGTTATCCTTAATATTCACCACGACACTTCCACACAGTACTACTACCCTTCATCTACATACAAAACCCAGTCGGTGAAGTTTGTAAAATCAATCTGGTCACAGGTTGCGACTTATTTCAAGGACTACGACCAGAAACTGATATTTGAAACGCTCAACGAACCCCGTCTAATCGGATCAGGCTCTGAATGGTGGTTTCCGGTAAACAACCCCAGCAGTGAAGTTCTGGATTCGATAAACACGATCAATACACTAAATCAGACTGCTGTTGACGCAATCCGTGCGGCAGGTGGTAACAATGCAGAAAGATGTATAATGGTTCCCGGATATTGTGCTTCAATAGACGGTTGTACAACACCTGCTTTCAAATTACCTACCGACACAGCTTCCGATTGTCTTATAGTATCGGTACACGCATACACTCCTTATAACTTTGCTCTGAACGGTTACGGCACATCTACCTTCTCAGACGACCTCAAGAGTGACGTGGATTATCTGTACAACACAATAAAGTCAAACTTCCTTGATAAAGGTATTCCCGTAATAATCGGTGAAACAAGTGCTTCAAACAAGGACGGAAACTCCGCCGAGCGTGTTAAATGGGCACAGTACTATATGGGCAAATCTGCCGATTACGGTGTTCCCTGCATGCTGTGGGACAATAACGTATTCAACGGCAGTGACAAGGGTGAATGTCACGGTCATCTCAAACGTTCAACACTCGGCTGGTACGACGAAAATTTTGTTGATGCTGTAATCAAGTACGGCAAAAAAGGCGAAGCACCCGTTGTAGTTGAGAAGCCCGACAATATGACAAATGTCCGTGCGTACAATATCACAGGCACATCTGCCGTTATCGGCTGGGATAAAAACGACAGTGCGACAAGTTATATAATCGAGCAGTATAAGGGCGGTCAATGGACTGAAATTGCAAATACTACCGCTACTTCATATCAGATTGTTGACCTTAAATCTTCCACCACATATACATTCAGACTTAAAGCCTGCAAGACAGAAAGCGGTTACAGCGCATACAGCGACTATACCCGTCTTGCGCTTAAAACCGTAGCTCAGACCGTTCCTGCCGTAACAGGATTCAAGTCAGCCACAGCCACAACATCATCACTTGCTTTGCAGTGGAACAAATGCGATACTGCATCGGGATATTCGCTTGAACAGTATAAAGGCGGACAGTGGACCGAAATCGCAAATCTCCCTACTGCTACAACAAGCTATAATGTAAGCGGTCTTGTAAACGGCACTACTTATACATTCCGCATAAGAGCTTATACAAACAACGGTACAGTTGCATACGGCGAATATACAAGATTATCCGCTTCAACTGCACTTGCCAATGTTTCGGGCTTTGCAAAGCAGTCGTCAACAGCATCAAATCTTACTGTAAAGTGGAACAGAAATTCAAGTGCTACAGGATATGTACTTGAGCAGTACACAGGCGGAAAGTGGGTACAGCTTACCA
>CABUEI010000011.1 GCA_902490585.1 uncultured Oscillospiraceae bacterium | reverse complement strand
CGATGTCAAAGGACGGCAAAGAAGCACTGATAGGTATCGGTACTGATGTTACCGGCTGGGTGTATGTTAAGGATTTAAAGGCGGAATAAAAACAAGTATCCCCCGGCGGAGTTACACGGCTCTGTCGGGGGATTTTTTTGTGCATATTGGCATTGTGATTATAAATTTAAAATAAATTGTTCAAAATCCTTTGAATTATATTTCTTTTTCAGAGAAGAACATCGGTATTGCGGAATGATACCTTCGTATTGAAGACGACCAACTACTATACCAGGATTTATTCCTATGCTTTTTGCAAATGCAACTATTTCAGCATCGGATATATATTTATCCGGAGTCACAAAATTTTTAAAATCTTTTGCAGGAATGAGGCAGTTTCTTGAAAACTCATCAGCTTCAGCCTCAAATTTTGCATTCATGTTCTGTTTTTCTTCTGATGTTGAACTTATAAAAACAGTATTAATTTTTTGCTGAAGTACATGCTTGATTTCATGAAATAACGAAAACCAAAATGTATCTGCATAATTTCTTCTGTCGTTCATTGCGAGCACAACTCTTTGTTTGGAAATCCATTTTACTGCACCGTTAATTCCTGAGTTTTTGAGGTGAGGCAAAAATACAAATGCTATACCACAATCTGAAAAGATTGCAGATAATCTCGGTAAAAACTCATTTGGTTCTTGTAATGTCATGCTTCGGATTTCAGGCAAATACGATTTAAGTTTATCAGAATCGTAAGGAGCAGTGGCTATGTTTTGTGCATAGTTTAATGAAGTTTGTAACCACGCCTGTGCGTTCACAATGTTTTTATCATTTGTCGTTTTAGTACCACTACGATAATTAGCCAAGAAGTCAGGCTGCTGTAGAATTTTAAGATTAGAGATAATAAAATATCTGCACAGATTTGTTACTTTTTCGTAAATTGAATGTGTAGACGGAAGATTAGCAACCTTTTCAAAATATGAATAATCTATCATTCTAGCTATTTCTGCTTGTTCTTCTAAATCTCTTTTTTGCTCGATTTCAAGTATTTTTTCTTCATAGGCTTTTTGTAAATTCAGCCAAAAGTTAATACTACTTCCTAACATTGCAGAAAGTTTTTTTGCAATATCGTTTGAAAGATTTATTTGCCCATTTATCAGCTTGCTGAGAGTCTTTGGCGTTGTACCCAGACGTGTTGCAAACTCTTCTTGTGTTATGCCCATATCGTCAACGATTTCTGCAACATAATACCCAGGATGAAACGCCATAATGTCACTGTATTCTACTATGTTATTCGCCATAATGATTTGACACCCCCGTTATCTTTACCACTTTTATTATTTTGCATTGTGCTATTATGTCACCGCTTGTAATGGAATTTCCGTCGACATCACATGGAATAAGTGTAATTCGATATCCAGTTGTCTTACCTAAATATATGCTCCATTCATCTTTATATTTGTGAAAATGGAAAGGTGGGTAGGAAACGATATCTTGTAATGACTCGGCTTGTATAAAAAGGTTTTCGGCCGCAAGTAATTTTTTCTTAACTAAAGTGGGATATTTCCAATTGTTTTGATGCTTTGACGAAAACTGTTTTTCAACCGCCTTATTTTTATACATTATTTCCATTAAGAAAAAACATTCACCTCTTTACATTACCTTTTCGGTAATTTAATTATAACACCTGTTTCGAAATTTGTAAAGAGCTTTTTTGTTTTGCCGACTTATAAATAATACACATTATCGTGTACTAAAAACAGTACACTTATGCAAAAAAAAATAGTTAGTCTCCTAACTTGACTAGCATTTGACTAGTGTTTTTATGAATTTGTATGTATTTTTGCGTAAATTTACGTCTTTGACGTTTAAAATTGATGTAAGTAAAAATCCCCGCAAATCCGTCTATAATGCGGATTTGCGAGGATTTGAATTTGGCACGCCTGATGCGATTCGAACGCACGACACATAGCGTCGGAGGCTATTGCTCTATCCAACTGAGCTACAGGCGCAAATATAAAGGGCTGACAGTTGTCAGCCCTTTCAGTATAACATATCTTAATGAATTTTGCAAGTACAATTACTTGAGCAGGGATTCTGTAGCGGCAATCTTTACTGCAACACAGAATACTTCCATAGCCTTTGCAAGCTCTGCCTCGGTAGGATATGTCGGAGCAATACGGATATTGCTGTCGTGAGGATCCTTGCCGTAAGGATAAGTTGCGCCTGCACCCGTCAGGACAACGCCTGCCTGCTTGCACAGTTCAACTGTACGCTTTGCCGTACCCTCAAGACCGTTGAACGAAATGAAGTAACCGCCGTTGGGCTTATGCCATGCACCAAAACCTGTGGGTGCGATCTCCTTGTCGAGCATATCAAGAACGATCTTGAACTTGGGCTCGATTATAGCTCTGTGCTTCTTCATGTGTTCCTTGATACCGTCGAAGTCCTTGAAGAAACGAGCGTGTCTTAACTGGTTGAGCTTATCATAACCGATAGTCTGGAATGTCATCTGGCTCTTTATGAACTTTATGTTCTCTGCACTTGCACCGATGAATGCAAGACCGCCGCCGGGGAATGAAATCTTCGATGTTGATGCAAACATGAATACCATGTTTTCCTTGCCTGTCTTCTTGGCTTCTTCAAGAAGATTCAGCAGGTGGTCGGGTGTATCTGTGAGGTGGTGAACGCAGTAAGCGTTATCCCAGAATATTCTGAAATCCTTAGCCTTGGGTGAGAGGTTTGCAAAACGCTTTACAGTTTCGTCCGAGCAGGTGATACCTTCGGGGTTGCTGTACATAGGAACGCACCAGATACCCTTGATAAGCTCATCTTCGCTTACAAGCTTCTCTACAATGTCCATATCGGGACCGTCGGGAGTATAAGGTACTGTGATCATCTCAATGCCGAGGCTCTGGCAGATAGCAAAGTGTCTGTCATATCCGGGAGCAGGGCAGAGGAACTTTACCTTCTCGTTCTTTCCCCAGGGTTTGTCGCCGCCGAGAACACCGAGTAACATTGCTCTTGCCATTGTATCGTACATGAGCTGAAGGCTTGAGTTACCGCCGATGATTATTTCATCGTGTCCAACGCCCAGCATAGGCATACAAAGTCTTTTTGCTTCTTCGATACCGTCAAGTACACCGTAGTTACGGCAGTCGATACCGCTTTCTGACATATAATCACCGTCGAGACAGTGTGTCAGCATATCTAACGAAAGATCAAGCTGTGCAGGGGAGGGCTTACCTCTTGACATATCTAATTTAAGTCCCTGCTTGCAAAGCTCGTCATACTGCTTCTTAGCTTCTTCATTCAGCTTTATCAGTTCATTCTTTTCCATTATCGCAAACTCCTTATAATAAAGAAATTTTTACGCAGTTGTTCACTGCACCCATAGTCTTATTATAATGCAAATAGAACCGTTTCGCAAGCGTTTTTTTGCTTTCTTGCAACAAATTATGCAATTTTGTCAAAAAAACGTTGCACAGTAACATAATTATGGCGATTAGCAACTATAAAATATCCATAAAATGTTTAATCTGTGCAACTCGTAATTTTAATTTTTGCATTAACCGGCAAATGCGGCTGTCACTACGCCGTTGTTATTTGTGAATGTAATATCCGCCGTTACCGTCTGTTCGTCAAGTCCCGATAAGTTCAGCGGCACACTGCAACGTATATTGTATGTCCATTCAAATGTAAGCGTTGTGCTTGTCTTGCCGTCAAGGAAAGCAAGGTTCATATCAAAATCCGTACTATCATTCAGAAGAGCGGTCGCCGATAACGTATCATCGTAGATCACCGGGAGCGTCACATTCTGGCGTGTAAGTTCTGTCGGCATTATGTTACGCATTGATATTATCTTTGAGTTTCCGTCCGTATATACATTCAGCGTAAGGTCGGCGCAATAGAATCCGACTTGTTTCTGATTGTCAAGCGGTATATCCTCTGCATATCCCTGCACGGCAAAATAACCCGTTCCGTAGTCAGATAAAGCTATATTGAATGTCGGGTGGAACACCGGCGTTCCCTTGGCGAGAATAGCGTCGTATGCCGTCAGCGCACCCTCAACACCGTCCTGAACGTCAAGCAGAGCGGTTTCAACCTCTGCCTTGTCCAGCCCGGAGTAATAGCTTGCAGAAACCGCAAGGTTCGAGCCGTCACTGATTATTTCACGGTTGCTTCCTGCGTAAATCGGAGTTGTACGGGAAAGCAACATATACAGAAGAAGTCCTATACCTGCCGTGACAAGCACGAGCAGAATAACAAGTACGATCTTTTTCATTCGGATTTCCTTTCGGATATCAATTGATATTGTTTCAGATGCAGTAAAGATTCATATCCCACGCAGGAATATACGGGTGCTGTCTTAAATACAGCTTGTATGCAGGATTGAGCTCCTTTACTTTAAGCGGCAGTGCAAACATATCTTCCGTGCGGTGATAAAGTGAAACGAGAAGCTTCGGCTTGTCACGCTGTATCACTGTTTTACTGCCGTCGAGAGCCTCGCTTTCACTGCCCTCAACATCATACTTTATATAAGTCACACGCTCGTCTTTTACAAAGCTGTCAAGACTGCGCATTTCTATCTCTTTTATCCTTGACGGGTTTACCGGCTTACCCTTTTCGTAAGGTATAAGCGATGAATTTCTTCCGCCCTTTGATACAAATTCACATACTGTATCACAACTCCACGCACCTGCGTTTATCGTCCTGAAATCATAAGGGCTGAGTTTGTAGTGGATACGTTTCATCTTTGCGTAATTCTTTCCGTCCGGCTCCATCGCAAAAATCTTGTTGAAATGTCCGCCCGTGACTTCAAGAAATTCTGTTATCGTATCTCCGTTATATGCACCGAGATCTGCGTAGGTTTCGTTTCCGCCGAGGTCAAGAATTGCATAACCGTCAGCCTTATCGGTCTGATTGCGTAAAAGCGGCTGTATCCTGCCCGTTATACGATATTCAAGCCAGCCGTCAAACACTTTCTTAGACTGCTCATCGGCAAGCATTGAGTAAACCTGCTCAAGCTCTGCTCTGTGTTCCTCGGCGTATTCCTTGGTGAATAATCCTCCGCTGATCACGGGAACATCGGGAGCGTACAGCTCATGCCTGTCCGAAATTGCTATGATACGCTGTATCACCTCGTCGATATGCGTACCGAACGCAACGAGAATGATACAGTCGCCGAACTGCAGTTCGATATCGGACAGCTTTTTAACCTCAAAGCCTGCAAAGCTGTGACCTCTCACAAAGTCATCGCTTGCCATAAATCCCGATATCTTCACATTTTTTTCGGCACATACGTCAAGTATTTTCTGCGCACCGTCCCCCATGCCGTAGATTATTATCGGCTTTGAGGTTACGGCTAAATGTTCCCATAAGGAAACCGCACTTGTTATATCGTACATTTAAACATTCCTTTTCAGATGATTATTCAACCGTTACCGATTTTGCAAGATTTCTCGGGTGGTCAACATCAAAGTTTTTAAGAGCCGCCGTATAATAAGCGATAAGCTGTAACGGAACTACCGCAACGAGCGGCATAAGAAGATCTCTTGCCAGAGGGAGCATAACGGGATAATCAACATCGTTCTCATCAAACTTCATATTCTCACTGCACACCATTATAACAGTGGCACCTCTTGTCTTGACTTCCTTTATATTGCTCATTGTTTTTTCGTAAAGGTCGTGCTGTGTTGCAACTGCAATGACAGGCATACCCTCTTCGATAAGCGAAATAGTACCGTGCTTGAGTTCACCTGCGGCATAGCTCTCGGAGTGAATATAAGAAATCTCCTTGAGCTTGAGGCTTCCCTCCATGCTCAGCGCATAGTCAAGACCTCTGCCTATATAAAGCAGACTGTCTGCACTGATAAGCTTTGATGCAACTTTCTGATACTGTGTCTGGTCGTCAACGCACTTCTGTACCTTTGACGGAATTTCCGCAAGCTCGGCGATAAGCTGTCTGCTCTGCTCCTCGTCAATTGCGTGTCTTGCATAAGCAACACGGAAAGCAAGCAGATACATGAAAGCCGCCTGCACCATGTATGCCTTTGTAGAGCATACCGATATCTCGGGACCCGCAAGTGTGTACATAACCATTTTGGCTTCTCTTGCTATAGAAGAGCCTACTACGTTTACGATCGCAAGCGTATCGGCACCGATAGAATTTGCAAGCTTTAAAGCGGCAAGAGTATCTGCCGTTTCGCCGGACTGCGAGATTATAACCACTAAGTCGTCGGGAGAAAGCAGAGGATCACGGTAACGGAACTCGGAAGCAATATCCACAACAACGGGAGTGCGTGCAAGCTTTTCTATAACGTATTTGCCAACCATGCCTGCGTGCATTGCAGAGCCACAGCCTACTATATAAATGTGATGATAATTTCTCAGCTTTTCATCGGTAAGACCGCATTCTGAAAAGTCGGGTAAGCCGTTCTTGATACGGGGATTTATCGTCTTTTTAAGAGCGTCGGGCTGTTCGCATATTTCTTTTAGCATGAAGTGAGCATAGCCGCCCTTTTCAGCCGCAGAAACGTCCCAGTCCGCAACCTGTAATTCCTTTTCGATAACATTCTTGTGCATATCGTAGAATACAACGCCGTCTGCGGTGATATCCGCAATCTCTCCGGGATCAAGAAGATAATATTCTCTTGTGTATTCAATTATTGCCGTAACGTCGGACGCAATGAACATCTCGCCGTTGCCTTTGCCGACAATCAGAGGGCTTTCTTTTCTTGCCGCAAATATGCGGTTCTTGTGTTCCCTGAACATGATACCGAGCGAATAAGCACCCTCAATATCGGCTATAGTCTTGATAATAGTATCAACAGGGTCGCCGTTGTAGTTGTAGTCAAGGAGCTTTGCGACAGCTTCTGTATCTGTCTGGCTCTCAAATCCGTAACCCTTTGATATAAGAAATTCCTTGAGTTTGCGGTAATTTTCGATTATACCGTTATGAACGATAGATACTCTGCCGTTTCCGATAGGGTGAGAATTGATATCGCTCGGCTCTCCGTGGGTTGCCCAACGTGTATGACCGATACCTGCGGTGGCGGTGAAGTGCGGCTCGTGCGACAGCTTTTCGATAAGTCCGTCCTTGAGCTTGCCCTTTGCCTTTACTGTCTTTATCCTGTCACCCTCGAACACAGCTATACCTGCTGAGTCATAGCCTCTGTATTCAAGCTTTGTGAGTGAGTTTACAAGTATTTCGGTACATTCCTTTGCACCTACATATCCTACTATTCCACACATGATTTTTTCCGCCTTTCCTGAATCGGATGAGTAATGTAATTACTCTTTCTAATAATCATATTCTGTTTGGTTTTCGTTAATTACTTCAGATGATAAGCCAAAGGCGTATTCTTCGGCTTATACAAAAAACAGTATAACATATTTATACCGAAAAGGCAAGTGAAACATGAATTGCTGTTGACTAACCGCCGTGTTCATGTTAAAATAAATAACGTAAATTTCATTTATGTGAAATAAATTTTTTAGTTCGGAACAACCTGAATGTTCCTGGGAGGCATTTTATTATGTTGAGTAATTTTACGTTCGGCTTTTTTGAAACGGAATATCCGCAATATCTGACGTTGCCGTCAATGCTGTTTATAGTATCAATAATAGTTGCGGTGGCATCGGTTCTTTGTTTTGCACTGGCACCGCTTTACAGCAAGGGTAAGAACAAGGGTGCAAAAATAACCTGCTCGATTATTTCGGTTTTCAATCTCGTTATAGGAATACTGCTTTTTGTTATGTTTGTGATATCCGCAATGATATTGCTTGCGTCAAACAGTTTACTGCGTGACGATGATCTTGTGTTTTTCGCCCTCGGATATATGCTTGCTCCTGTAAAATTCGGTATGCCTTTTGATGTAAGTACATATTCTACAGGACTTTCAATAGGTTTCTATGCACTCTATATGATTCCTGCCGGAATACTCGGTATCGTTTCATTCGGTGTAAGCTGTAGCGCAAGCACAAAGTTCAAAGTTGCAAACGGTCTTATCCCCAATAAGACAATGCCTCAGAATATGCCTTATCCCCAGTATGCACAGCAGAGCTATCCTCAGTATCAGCAGAACACACAGCAGGGTTACCCCCAGTATCAGCAGAATACACAGCAGGGTTACCCTCAGTATCAGCAGAATGCACAGCAGGGTTACCCTCAGTATCAGCAGAATGCACAGCAGGGTTACCCTCAGTATCAGCAGAATGCACAGCAGGGTTACCCTCAGTATCAGCAGAACACACAACAGGGCTATCCCCAGTATCAGCAGAACGCACAGCAGGGTTACCCTCAGTATCAGCAAAATACACAACAGAGCTATTCTCAGCAGGCTTCGGCAGTAGCTACGGCGGTAGCCGCTACAGCATCTGCAATCAGTCCCGAATCATCGGACAAACCTGTCGAACAGTCGGTTTGCGTTAAGGAATCGGTAGTTGAAACATCACAGCCTGCACCCGTTGCAGAGCCTGCGACGGAATCTACAGCACAGACAGCCACTGTCACAGAAACTGTTCCCGAGCCGGTTGCAGAAACAACGCAGACAGTTCAGGCTGAAGAGCCGGTATCTGAACCTACAGTATCAACAACAGAACAGGTAACTGCGGTAACAGAGCCCGTTCCCGAACCTGTTGAAGAAACAACACAGACAGCTCCTGCAGAAGATGCCACACCTTCCGGAGAAGATTTCAGCAAACTTCTTGATGATGAATCCGATCCTGTGAATGCCGAAAACACAGCGGCTCAGGTAGCGCCTGTTACTGCCGAAGCGGCACAACAGACCGCTCCTGCATCATTCTGCGTCAACTGCGGTAAGCCTGTAATGCCGGGAATGGCATTCTGCTCAAACTGCGGCTACAGAGTAAACGGCGTGCAGACCGATGTTTGCACAGGTTGCGGTGCAAAACTTGCCGACGGAGCGGTTTTCTGCACCAATTGCGGTAAGCGTGTTGATTGATAAATACGTCAAATACATAATGGGTTGTCATGTAACAGCCCATTTATTTTTTACATTCCGTTTGCAGTAACGGCGATAATTTTTGTTGTATTTAACAGTGGAAAGATATCCGTTGTTGTGCTACAATTACTATCGGTGATAGTATGAAAAAGAAAATCAGAGTCTGTGAAAACTCAATGGCGCTCGTGTACATACTGGCAATGTCGGGCGGTTTCATGGACGCATATTCATATATGTGCAGAGGAGAGGTATTCGCAAACGCACAGACGGGTAATATTCTGCTTATGGCAGTAAATCTTGCAAAGGGTAATTTTGTAGTAGCACTTAGGTACTTTGCTCCCGTTATGGCGTTTATAGCAGGTGTTGTGCTTGCACAGACGGTGCATCATATCTTCAAGGGCAGAGCGCTCCACAGACGGCAGATAGTTATTCTGTTCGAGGCGGTGGCACTCTTTGCGGCGGCATTTATACCGTATGAGCTTAATATCCTTTGCAACTGTATCATTTCGCTTGCCTGTGGTGCACAGGTAGAGGCGTTCAGGAAGATAAGCATAAGGGGTGCATACCCACAGAGCTACGCCTGCGCTACCACAATGTGTATCGGTAATATGAGAACAGCGGCGTCATCAATATGTGAGTATGTCGCTCACAGAAACAGGGATGACCTCAGAAAAGGTTTATTGCTTTTCAGTATCAACGCTATGTTTGCTATCGGAGCAGTTGCAGGCGACTTGTGCGTAACCGCTATAAATCAGTGGGCGGTTATGATTTGTGCCGTGTTTATGACAACAGCGTTTATAATCATTACAATGGAAGAAAAATAAGAGGAAAAATTAAAGACAGTCTGATTACAGACTGCCGTTATAAACTTAAAGGCACCGCTTTTGCGGTGCCTTCGTTGTTGTTTAATTATTCTGTCGGAACAGTCGCTTTACCTTAGTTCTGCTGCATTAAAGCTCTGTAAGGCTCAAGGAATGCTTCTACAGTACCGTAGTATGAATCACGGAGACTTGTGTAAGATTCACCCTGCTTGAAAGGTCCGCCGAGAACGCAACCCTTACCTTCATCATCGCCCTGCTGGAGCATTGTTGTAAGGTCGGTTGAGAATCCGAAGCAGTCATCAAAGAGGAATGTGAACTTGTCACTTGTTGTATCCTTGAGGTCAGAATAAATCTGATATAAGTCTTCAGACATTGCTGAATGTTTCTTGTTTTCTCTTCTTGTAGCACCGCAGTTGGGGCACTTTTCTATAGTCTTGTCTGCTGTAGAAACGCCGCACTCGGGGCATTTAGGATAGTAAAGGTGTTCAGCTGTCATTTCAGCCTTTGCCTTTTCGATCTTTTCGGGATCAATTTCATCAAGACGGCAGATTTCCATGTACTTGAGAGCAGCCTTTATGTTCTTTGCACCTGCAGGAACAAGATAACCGAATGTATCTGTGTTCATGTAGTATGCATCAGCCTGATCATCTCTGGGTATCGGAACGAATCTGATATCCTGATCCTTAGCGGCAGCCTGAGCTGATGTCCAGCCCCAGTCAAGACCGAATTCTGCGAACAGTGTCTTTGTATCTGAAAGACAAGTATCGGGGTTGGAATATTCTGCGTTAACCATACCCTGATTTGCAAGATCAGCAAGGAAGTCCTGGCATCTCTGAACGTTTGCTTCCTTCATGTTGTTGATGATCTGCTTGTTGGGACCGTCAACATCAATAAGTGTTGTACCTGTAGAAACGATGAAAGGCATTGCAACAAAGCCTGTAGGCATAACACCGTAGTAGTCGTCACCGATGTTGCACCATTCGGTCATTATATCCTTCCATGCGCTCCATGTCCACTTGCCTTCTTTATAAAGCTCCAGAGGATCTGTCTTGATACCTTCGTCTTCAAGAGCTGTCTGGTTATAAATAAGTACAACGCCGGCATTTACACGGTAGGGAAGATAGTAGTGCTTTCCGCCGTAGTTGAAGTTTTCAATCATATCCTTCATGCCAACCCATGTTTCGCTGTCAAAGTCAACATAGCTGTCAAGTGAAGTGTAAAGGTTGTTTGCTACACCGTGGGGGTAAGACTGCCACTCGTAACGAACCATATCGGGAGAGTCTGATGATGCAACGAGCTGTGCGAGCTTTGTGAAGTACTCGGTTGAGCTTGTTGAAATTGTCTCTACCTTATATCCTGCATCGTTGAACTTATCAACGATTTCCTTATCATCTGTGTTCAGGTCGTAGTAACCGAGCCACTTGAGAGTATCACCGTTTGAGGGAGCTTCTTCAATGTTGCCGCTGTTTCCGCCTGTTGATGAGTTGTCGGTTGAACCGCTGTTATTGTTGCTTTCGCTGGCTGTTCCAGAATTGCTCTGTGATGTGCCGGCATTGCTTGTAGTACCGCTTGTAGTGGTTGAACCGTTGCAGGCTGAGAGCATTGATGTTGCCATAGCCGCTGTAACCGCACAAGCGAGAATTCTCTTTGAGAGTTTCATTTTAGTCCTCCTATAAGTTAGTCTTGTATGTATACGTTTACATCAAGATATTAATATTATAACCGAAAAGTGCACAAAATTCAATTCACTATTTCTACAGTTTATCATCACTGATTTTGGTTAAAGTGTACAAACGGTAGGGGCAATATATGTGAAAAATTAATCAAATATATGTAATTTTAAGTAGTTTGATTAGGTTAATTTAAGCAAAAAATTTAGTAAATGTGAAAACAGTAAGTATTAAACCGAGAGTTACAACACGGAATATCCGGTTATAAAAGCGGCAGAGTGCATCTTTCCCCGATTTACAGGTTGTATTGAAAATAGCTCCGCTTATGTTTATAAGTTAATATTGAATGATTAAATTATCCGTACTTATACGGTGATAAGTCCTTTTTCGATACAGGTCTTGAGCATTAGCCGCTTGGTTGTGCCGTTATCGCCGAACAGAACTGTGCCTATTCCGAGCTTGTCAATGTTCTTTATTACGCCTTCGCCGAAAGCACTGTGGTATATTCTGTCGCCTGTTTTAAGCTTTATATCGGTTGCATTTTGTGCAGGCTGTTTTTCATCGGTTACATTAAGCTTTTCGAGTTCTTCACGCTCGATATATTTCACGGTACGGTCACGGTCCCTCAGCATTTCATCAAGCGTTTTCAGCTCGCTCTTGCCGCTTTTATAGCGTATATACAGCTTTTCCGCACAGTAGGCGATGACAACGCCTTTGCCGTTTTTGCCGTCGTTATATTCACGCCCGAGCATATCCCTTGCGAACAGCGAAAAGAATATATCGTTGCGGTCGGTGTACTCGATCGGCATATTGCTCTCAACTTCGTTCAGGAACTCCGAACGTTCTCCTTTGCAGGAAAACAGGTACAACTCAGATTTCGCCCTTGTCATTGCTACATAGAAAAGTCTGCGCTCCTCTTCGTACTGCTTTACATCTTCCTTATCATTAAGATTTTCGGAAGTAATGGAGGGCAGCACATTGTCTATCACGTCAAGCAGGTATACACATTCGTACTCCAGCCCCTTGCTTGAGTGAACTGTAGACAGGGTAAATCTGCTGTCCGGGTCGTCCGTATGCTCTGTAATTATCCTGTTCAGCTCGTCAAGCCTTTCTACAAGCTCTCTGCTGTTGCCGACACGTTGCGCAAGCATACGGAGAATTTCGTATTTATCTGCATCAAGCCCGTTCTTGTGCATATAGTCCCCGTACTGCATACCAGTGCGGATAATTCTCAGCGTTTCAGCGGCATTACTGCCCTGAGCCTGCTTGATATATTCTGCTGTCTGCCTGATATTCCGCTTTGCGTTTACACTGATTTCTACGCCGATATCATCGTTCAGCAGTGCGTCGGTTATGGAGATATGACGGCTTGAACTCAGTCTGCAAGCCGCTTCAGCCGCCTGCTTGGTTATGTATAGACCTATTTTATAGTATATTCCCATAAAGCTGTCGGCGTCGTAAGGGTCATTGATAAAGTTGATTATTGCGGTGACATCAAGCACAGGCTTGCTTGTAAAGAATGTCTTTTCGCCGCCTTTCAGCCTATAGCCTGTATTTTCCCGCTCCAGCAGGTCAACCAGGATGACTGCGCTGTCGTTATTTCTGAACAGTACAGCGGTCTGTTTTTCGTTCCTTTGTGCAATGCCGCAAAGGAAACAATATTGCACATTTCTTGTCTGACAATGAACAATCCGTACCGGAGTGCCCGTTTCATTGACTGCACGGATAGTTTTTTCACGGCGGAAACGGTTACGGCTGACAAAAGAATTTGCTACTCCGATGATTTCTGGAGTGGAACGGAAATTCTGCTCCATAAACAGAACACGGGCGTTTTTATATGTCTTTTCAAAGTCGGCCAGGGCATCGGGATAAGCACCTCTGAAAGCATATATGCTCTGATCCTCATCCCCGACCATGAATATGTTTCCTTCGGCTTTTGCCAGGAGTTTTATGATCCCGTGCTGTATCTTTGACGTGTCCTGTGCCTCGTCAACGCAGATATAGCGGAATCTTCCGTGATAATAAGCCAGAATATCGGGGTGATTTGTGAGTATATCAAGGGCTGTGACCATCTGGTCGTCATAGTCCATAAGCGAGCGTGATGAAAGTGCACGATTGTACTCCCTGTACATTTTAAGTGAATCGTAGTCCCCGGAAGAGAGCTCGATTATCTCATCGTCGGACAGCATCATGTTCTTTGCGTAGGTTATCATTGCACCGATATCATTCACCGTTGTGGTATCGGCAAATTCGCCCGTGACAGCTTTGTAGATTTCTGCTATAAGCCTTTTGCGGTCGCCTTCCTTGCTCATCAGATGAGGCAGGTTTTCTGTGCCGTATGTCAAGCCGTATCGCTCGATGATCTTGGCGGACAAGCCGTTTATGGTGCGTATTTCAAGATCACCTGCATATTGATTGCCGAAATAGTCCGCAAATCGCTTTTTAAGTTCGTATGTAGCCGCTCTGGTGTAGGTGACTGCCAGTATTTCCGAGGGGCTTATGCCGCAGCGGTATATCATATATCCGAGCCTGGTTATAAGCACGGTTGTCTTTCCGCTACCGGGCACTGCGAGAAGTAAAACCGCCCCCTCTATAGCTTTTACAGCAGTTATCTGCTGTTCGCTCATGGTGCTCATATAGCGCTTGTCAAATTCATTTTCGGTCATAGAAAGCCCTCCGTTTATACGGTTATTCTATCATAAATACCGGCGGAGCGCAACACCGTGCCCGAAAGTACGTTCATTGCGGCGAAAAAATGTGAAAATTTCCGAAAAGGACTTTTCATATAGCGGATTTTGTGGTATGATAAATATATATATATACATTTTGAGGTGAACAGATGAACGCACAGGAATTATCTGCACTTATAAAACAGGCGCAGACAGGTGATACGGAAGGTTACGCACAGCTTTACAGAGCGGTGTACAGACCTGTATATAAGATAGCGAGAATGGCGATGAAAAACGAGGATGCCGCAGTAGAAGCGGTAAGACTGACGGTGCTTGACAGCTTTGCGGCATTGCCGACAGCAAACCTCGGCACATCGGCACAGTTTATAGAATGGCTTGTTAAGATACTCTGCACGAAGATAAGACATCTTAATAAAACGGGCGGCGAGCTTTGCAGTAAGACTGAGAGCGGCTCTGAAATAAGGAATGTTCTGAATGAACTGCCCGATATAGAAAGACTTGTGCTCAGCGTGAGCACGGTGTGCGGTTGCAGTGCGGAGAAAACCGCAAAACTATGCGGTTATACCGAGGAAACGGTTGGCGTCTGCCTTACCAACGCCGAGGTGACGATGAAAGCACAACTGCTTTCGGGAGCAAATATCTGACGGAGGAAGTACGGAAATGGACAGTCTGGAACAAAAGATAAAAGAATACGTTTCTTCCGTGGAGATACCCGACAGAGTAAAGCCGGAAGAGATAAAGAGATTACTTGAAGACAACGGAGATATGACCGCAGGTGTTTTCCTGCGTAAGTTAAAGGAACTTAAAATAAGCGGCTCGGACTTTCTTGAACTGCTTGGCAACAGTAAAATCGGAAATATGGAGTTCCGCAGAATTGAAGAAAATCCCCACCTGAAGTTTGACGAACTTCTACAGATACTGGACAACTCGGTTCTGAGCGGAGAAGATTACCGCATGATAATTGCGGTTGCAACTCAGCGTAAAGAGCTTGCAGAGCAGAGAAAACGTCGTGAAGAAGAAACGCTCCGCCGAATGACAGAGGAACTGACAGGGAAAAAGTACGTTCACAAAGAAGATGAAACAGGAACAGAACAGAACGTTGTTGATACTGCGGAAAAAGCATCTCCAGATGACAACAGTGTAATTGATGATAACATGACCGCTCAGCAGGCAAACGACAGCGATAAGACCGAAGACAGTCCCGACAATGAAAGAATCTCTGCCGCCGAGGCACTTATCCAACGTATGCAAAGTGAAATTGACAGTGAAAACAGTGTCGAAAATGTAGAAACGGCGTCAAATTATACAGATAGTAATGCAAATGAGTCGGTTAACGGGCAGGAAAGCATAGAGAATGCGAGTGCAAATTCTGCTGTAGAAAATGAGGCTGAAAATACCGAACCTGTAGAAAAAGTACAGAACATAACCGAACCTGCCGAAGATACTGCTGATAACAGCGCCGACAAAACGGAAAACAATACATATGATGAAACGGGCATTGCGGCAAACGACGGTAAAAGCGCAACTATGGAGTTCTGCATACCGGCACCGCCGGTAAGTGCCGAAAAGAGTGAACCTGAAGAGGCAGAAGATTTTGACGGAATTATTGCAGATGATGAAAAGATAGGCAGTAATGCAAGAGAAATCGGCAGTGCAATAGGTGATCTTATGGACGGCGGAGATACAGACAATGGCGGTTCATACGGCGAGCCCGACTATGATGTCAGCGATGACGAAGAGGAATATGTTGTTGCAAAGAGAAGCAAGGGTTGCCTGATCACCTCTTTTGTGGGTGCGGCTGTGCTTGTTATCGGAGGACTTTCGCTGAACTATCTCAGAACCAGCGGAATTATCCCTGAGCTTACATACGATATCCCCGAAAAGATAGAACAGAATATCAGCGATTACCATTCACTTATTGAGCAGGCAACAGCGGCTGACGGCAAGATAAGCTATGCCTTGCCTGATACATTTGTAATAACCGAGCAGACCTGTTCAGAAGTTCCGAAAAACGTGTACGGCGATAATCTTGTAGCCGCTGTAAATAATACCGAGATATGCGGAGCTAAGGAAACGGACGGCAAACTCAGCGACAATTTCAGCTTTGAAACAGGGCTGGAAGATGTGGGAATAGTGAAGTGCGGAGAGTATTTTGCGGTTATCGGCAGTAAAGACGGTGCAACCGTTATCCGTACTTATGACGAAAACGGCATGATAAGCGGAAAAGCTGTCGATGAATATATACTTTCAGGAGAATTTGTCGATTATTATACAAACGGTAGCAATATATTCATAGCTACAAAAGACAAATTCGACTTTGGCACTGCTAACGCAGATAAGCCGGAAACGCTTGCCCCGTCATATATACATGACGGTATAACCACTGCCGTTCAGTATAAAAATCTGATGATACCGTCTTATGTAAGCAGACTGAACTATTACACGGCAACAATGATAACTCCCGATAATAGCAAAAAAGTCAAAATGAAAAGCACTATAGTCGGCGACAGCAGCGGATGCGCAGTCGGTGCAAACGGAATGTATGTAACCGAAACCGCCATGGTCAATAAGTCATACTACAGCACAATAACATATATTACATTTGACGAATCGTTGAATACACTTTCAAGCGGATTACCCGATGTGGCTTTTAACCCGTGTCTTGTCAAAGCAATGGATGAGAATTTTGCCGGTGTTGGCGAAATCTATACAAACGATACGCCACGGAACACGGTTGTCACAACAAATGAAATGCTCGGGAATCTCGTATTTGCCGAGGGTTTTGGAGCGGGAGAGCGTATAGCGGCGATAAGCGGCAAGCAGAATACCGTAACGGTCACAACATACGGTGACAATCCGATACAGTACAATATAAACGCAGATACAGGTGAGCAGGCGGACAAGGCTGAAGATACCCACAGTGTAGCTATAAATGACAAGGTTACAGCCGAGGTTACTGTTAAGTCTGACAAGGACGGAAACAGAACGGGAATTTTACTTGCTGTCGGCGGCGACAAAAAAGCGGAAGTAACAATCACGGCAGAAAGCGGAACTCCGGGTGACTGGAACAACTATCTCACAAGTCCCGTATGCGATGATATTACACAGCTCGGTTATTATGAAAAGGACGGCAAGATCATAATCGGAATACCCGTAATGTATTTTGACGGAATATCTCAGGTCAGCGTATGCAAGTTCTACAGCTATGCGGACGGAAAGTTAACCGAACTCGGAAACATAACTCTGTACGATGAAAAGTACACAACGCTTGACTGTGAGATAATCGGCGGTGACAAACCGTACATTCTTACAATGTGGGATAACCGTGTTATAACAGCCGATATAGATAAGGTTAAGGTCATTTCGGACACCGTTTTCAAGACGGTTGAAAAGAAAGATACCGCTACCGAAAGCAAGACTGAGAGTAAAACAGAAAGCGGTACCGAGAGCAAGACCGAAAGCAGTGCACAGAGCACGGCAGACAGTAAGAGCGAATAAGGTGAAATCATGCACGAGAAACTGTTAATGGCGGCGATTGAATATGATAAGGGCGACCCTAAAAGGATACAGCACTTTATAAAAGTACACAGCTTCGCAAGGCTTATCGGTAAGCAGGAGAAGCTGTCGGACGAAATGATGAAAGCTCTTGAAACGGCGGCGATACTTCACGATATAGGCATTCACGAGGGCGAACGGCTCTACGGTAGAAATGACGGCGAGATACAGCAAAAGCTCGGTCCCGATATTGCAAAAGGGATTTTACAGTCGGTCGGCGGATATGAAGATGTTACCGAACGTGTTATGTATCTTATCGCCCATCACCACACATATACAGGCATTGACGGCAAAGATTTGCAGATACTCATTGAGGCGGATTTCATAGTCAATCTCTATGAGGATAACGCTAGTGAAAAGGCTGTCAGAAATGCGTATGAGAGGATATTTGTGACGGAGAGCGGGAAAAAGATATTGAGGGAAAGTTTCAGGATTTAAATATAATGAATAATTGCGGAGCACCTTCAGAACAGATTTAAAAAGGTCAGAGCATAGCAACGTTTTGCATAGGTAGTGAAAAGCAATTCAGGTTTCATTCAGAAATCAATTGTTAAATCCGGAATCAGTTTTTCACTTTTTTATCCGTCAAAAATTCCTTACAAGTTCAAATAAAAAAGGCTGATGCGTTTTGCATCAGCCTTCAGACTGTAGAAAAAGTCTGTTTTTCCAAAAAAGTGCTTGTTCTCAATCCCTAACCCCAAACCCCTTCCCCGTGGGAAGGGGCTATATTACTGGGGCTACCGCCCCTAGTCCCTGTCGGGGGCTATGCCCCAAAGCAAGGATGCTTTGGTTGCTTGCCAAAAGTTTTGCACGATGCAAAACCAGCAGAGCAAGCAACACTCGACACCCCATTTTCGATAAACAAGAGGTTTTTCGACAAACTGAAGGCTGATGCGTTTTGCATCAGCCTTTGCTGTATTTACAGATAATTTTTTAGTTCTTGCTCAGATATTCATCAATGCTCTTGGCAGCCTGCTTACCGGCACCCATAGCAAGAATAACTGTAGCGGCACCTGTAACTGCGTCACCGCCGGCATAAACGCCCTCACGGGTTGTCTGCATTGTGTCTTCGTTAACAACAAGGCAACCTCTCTTGTTTGTATCAAGACCGGGAGTTGTGCTTCTGATGAGGGGGTTGGGTGATGTACCGATTGACATGATAACTGTGTCAACGGGAAGTTCAAAGTTGCTTCCTTCCTTAGCGATAGGCTTACGTCTGCCGCTTGCATCGGGTTCACCGAGTTCCATTTCGATACATTCCATAGCTCTTACTCTGCCGTTCTCATCACCGAGAATCTTGACAGGGTTGTTGAGGTTCTTGAAGATGATGCCCTCTTCCATAGCGTGATGAACTTCTTCCTTACGGGCAGGCATTTCTTCCATACCTCTACGGTAAACTATGTATACATTTTCAGCACCGAGACGCTTTGCACATCTTGCGGCATCCATTGCAACGTTACCGCCGCCTACAACTGCTACGGACTTGCTCTTTATAATAGGTGTATCGTAGCCTTCAAGATAAGCCTTCATAAGATTTGTTCTTGTGAGGTACTCGTTAGCTGAGTAAACACCGATTAAATCTTCACCTTCGATACCCATGAATGAGGGAAGACCTGCACCTGAACCGATGAAGATAGCCTTGTAGCCCATCTCAAACAGTTCGTCAACTGACAGAACACGACCGATAACCATGTTTGTCTTTACTTCAACGCCGAGATCCTGGAGGTTCTCAACTTCTTTCTTAACGATAGCCTTGGGAAGTCTGAATTCGGGAATACCGTAAACCAGAACGCCGCCTGCTGTGTGGAATGCTTCAAATACTGTTACTTCGTAACCCTTCTTAGCAAGGTCACCTGCACAGGTAAGACCTGAAGGACCTGCACCTACAACTGCAACCTTCTTGCCGTTCGACTGGGGCTTAACAGCCTTTGCATCGCTGTGCTTCATGTGATAGTCTGCACAGAAACGCTCAAGACGTCCGATAGATACGCTCTCGCCCTTGATACCTCTTACGCACTTGCCCTCGCACTGATTTTCCTGAGGACAAACACGGCCGCTGATTGCGGGGAGGCTGTTTGTGCTTGTGATTATCTCATACGCTTCTTCAAACTTGCCCTCTGCAACCTTCGCTACAAATTCGGGTATTCTTACGTTAACGGGGCAACCGCTTACGCAGGGCTTGTTCTTACAGTTAAGGCAACGTGATGCTTCTTCCATTGCCATTTCTTCTGTATATCCCATTGCAACTTCGAGGAAGTTCTTATTTCTTACGTTAGGGTCCTGTTCGGGCATAGGAACCTTAGTTAATGACATATTAGGCATTTTCTTATCGTCCTTTCCTTACTGCTCAGCCTTGTAGAGTCTGCAGTGTTCTCTGTCGTGAGCTTCTTTTTCCTTGTATGTCGAGTTACGCTTCATCAGCTCGTCAAAGTTTACTAAATGACCGTCAAAGTCAGGGCCGTCAACACACGCAAACTTGATTTCTCCGCCGACATTTACACGGCAGCCGCCGCACATACCTGTACCGTCGATCATAATAGGATTGAGTGATACAAGCGTCTTAATGCCGTAAGGACGGGTAACCTCACAGACAAACTTCATCATAGGTACAGGACCTATCGCAACAACGAGATCGTACTTGTTGCCTGCGTCAATAAGACTCTGGAGCTTGTTTGTTACGAAGCCCTTTTCGCCGTATGAGCCGTCATCTGTCGTGATATAGAAGTTTGTGCTTGCCTTCTTGAATTCGTCCTCAAGGATAACTATATCCTTGTTTCTGAAGCCTGCGATTACGTCAACTTCAACGCCTTCGTTGAATAACTGCTTTGCAGAAGGATAAGCGATAGCGTTACCTACGCCGCCGCCGATAACACATACCTTCTTTGCACCCTCAAAGTCTGTTGCCTTGCCGAGAGGACCTACAAAGTCGAGCAGTGCATCGCCTTCTTTAAGCTGTGATAACAGCATTGTTGTCTGACCTACTATCTGGAATATGATTGTGATTGTACCTTTTTCTCTGTCATAGTCGGAAATTGTAAGAGGTATTCTCTCACCCTTTTCATCAACACGGAGAATGATGAACTGACCTGCTAACGCTTTCTTCGCAATGAAGGGAGCGTCTACTTCCATCAGTACAACGTTTTCGTTGAGCTGACGTCTTTTGAGTATTTTATACATTGTAAAAACCCTTTCCTTTCGTTATATATGGGAGCATCTGTAAAAATACAGACGCTTCAGATCGCCACACATAAGTATAGCAGATTGGCGGAAAAAATTCAAGCGTTTTCGATATTTATATATTGAATAGTGCCATTACTTAAAGTAATGATGAAACGACCCGTTACGGCAAAAACTCTTTAAATACCCGATTTTCTGCGGTTTGAGCGACCTTGCGAGCCGTAAGTCATATATCGACCTTTTTCTCGTTGACAAAAACTGCATTATGAGATATAATTATAATGTTATTGTAAAATTGGGTTAAATGTGTAAAGACTGAAAATGCCTTTATTCAAATCCGGGAGGCTTAATGAAAAAGAAAAAATCGAATAAGCTGAATCTTATTATTTGCGCAATTGCATTCGTATTCATGATCTTCTATGTGTATTTTGTGGACGGATTTGATAATCTTGTCAATTCAATTCAGAAGATAAATGTCGGATTCCTGTTCATAGCGATGGGTCTTATGATAGTATACTGGCTGCTCGAGGCACTGGGTGTTCATGCGGCGCTGAGGACTACATATCCTAAGGCAAAGTTCAGCAGAACATTCATGACGACCTTGCTAGGTCAGTACTTTAACTGTATTACTCCGTCATCAACCGGCGGTCAGCCGATGCAGGTATACTACTTCACGAAGTTCGGCGTGCCTATGTCGCACGCTATGACGGCACTGCTCAGTAAATTCATAATGTATCAGTTTGTACTGACGGGATATTCTGCAGTGGTGCTTTTTGCACGATTCAGCAAATTCTCTGCAGATTATGCTCCGCTTATGGCACTGGTAATTCTCGGATTTGTAATTAATACCATAGTAATTATCCTGTTGTTCATGCTGGCGTTCTTCAAGAAGCCGGTCAAGAAAATGGCAGTGTGGGCGGTAAAGCTCCTTGCAAAGATTCACATTTTCAAGTTCCGCTTTATAAAGAGCGAAGAGGATAAGCTGAAGAAAATCAAGTCCGTTGAGAATATTGTAGACGAGTATCATGATAATTTCGTGTTCATCAAGAAAAAACCGTGGCTTATTATAAGACTAATTATTTACAATATAATTCAGCTTACGGCTTATTTCTCGATTTCCTATGTCATCTATCTCGGATTCGGACTGAGTGGCACGGATTATCTGACGATTATTTCCTGCCAGGCGTTCGTACTGATGATCTCGGCATTCATGCCTTTACCGGGTGCGCTCGGTGCGGCAGAGGGAAGTTATACGTTGTTCTTCAGCACTATATTCATAGGTTCGGACGGAACAAAGTATGTAGGTATCTCAACGTTTATCTGGCGATTCCTCACGTTCTATCTGCCGATAATCGCAGGACTTATACTGTCAACGTTTGTGGGTAAGTTCATGAATGTTGAAGTCCCCGACAAGTCAACGATCGAGCTTACGGAAGAAGAACTGAAAGGCGATCCGCTTGACTGATAGGAAAATGTAACGGAATATTTTACGGCAGAGGGTGTTTCTTCTGCCGTTTGTTCTTATTATGGGCGCAGTACGCATAAACGGCTCTGCGAAGCCGATGCAACCGCAAATTTACATAGAAATATTCAAAAGCAACACGAAGTTTATAGACCTTACACGATGATTATGCTAATATGACGACAGACAGAAAAGCTGTCGGAAAGGATATGTATATATGAGCTTAGGAACAAATATTCAGTTTTACAGAAAACAGAAAAGCATGACCCAGGAGGGACTGGCGGAGTTTATGAACGTGTCACGTCAGACTGTATCGAAGTGGGAATCGGACACGGCGTTTCCCGAAACGGATAAGCTTATCACGCTGAGCGATTACTTCGGCTGTACGCTTGACGAACTTATTAAGAGCGATGCAGAGGACAATTTCACGCAGGATGTCAGCGGATACGACAAGGAGATGAACAGCTTTACAAAGGCAATCTGTATCGGTACGGCGACTGTGCTTGCAGGCGTTACGGTTATGCTTTTAACGGTGGGGTTCGGACTTGACGAAACAATAGCGACAGCAATATTCATGCTGTTCGTGACGGTCGGTGCGGCGATATTTATAGTAAGCGGTATAAGACACGGCAACTATGTTAAGGAAAATCCGAATGTCAAGCCGTTTTATACCGATGAGGAGAGAAAGGCTTTCAGAAATAAATTTCCTGTATTTATTGCAGGCGGTACGGTGCTTGTTTTGCTCGGCGTTATTATATTGACGGTAATGCAGAGCTTTGTCGGTAAGGTCGTACCGGATATTATGACGGAGGAAAGCTTTGACGCACTGTGTACGGCGGTATTGCTGCTGTGCGTCACCGTTGCCGCACCGCTGTTCATATACGGTGGTATGCAGTATTCAAAGTACGATGTTGAGGAGTACAACAGGGAAAACAATCCCGACAAACCGTTTGAGGACAGACTTAAATCGGCTATATCAGGCGGAATAATGCTTGCGGCAACTATCGTACTTTTTATAATGGGATTTTGTTTTGATAACTGGGAACTGTGCTGGATAGGCTATGCGATAGGCGGCGTTCTCATCGCAATTGTAAGCGGTATATTAAATGCTGTAAAAAAATAAGCAGATGCTTGCATAATTTTTGTGAATATGGTACAATTAAGAGGCGATAACTGTTACGGATTTTACAGTAACTGTTGACGTAATAAAAGATTTGAGGAATTTTGCCGTGAACCCTTTATTAATTGTACTGTATGTTTTACTCGGACTGCTTGCGGTGTATGCCGTACTGTTTCTGATTGCGGTGCTTCGTGCCGTATTCATGAAGAAAGAATTCGCTGACGACAAGCCGTTTGACCCGTATAAAGACGGAATCGACTGCGACACGCACGCAGAGCATCTGTCAAAGATCATACAGGTGCCGACAGTAAGTATACGGGGCAACAACGACAAAACACGGATATACAAGTTCCATGACCTGCTTGAACAGCAGTATCCGAATATCCACAGAGTATGCGAACGTGTGGATATAGACGGTGCACTGTTGTTTATCTGGCGTGGCAAGGATAAAAACAGAAACCCTATATGCCTTATGTCGCACCAGGACGTTGTTCCTGCCGACAGTGAAAAATGGAAGTATGACGCTTTTTCGGGCAAAATAGTCGACGGTAAAATATGGGGCAGAGGTACGGTCGATACCAAGGGCGCACTCTGTGCAATACTTGAAAGTATCGAGGAGCTTATAAAAGAGGGTTTTACCCCTGTCTGTGACGTATATGTCGGAAGCTCGAACAACGAAGAGATCACCGGTGACGGTGCGGTAAAGACGGTAGAATATCTATACGAAAAAGGAATACACTTTGATCTTGTTATGGACGAGGGCGGCTCGGTAATGTCGTACGAGGACAGTTCAAAGGGCAGAATGGTGGCACACAACGCCATGATAGGCATACTCGAAAAGGGTAGAGCCAATATCAAGTTCACTGCAAGGAGCAAAGGCGGACACGCAAGCGTACCGTTCAACAACAATCCCTTTGCAAAGCTGTCGAAGCTTATGTACATAATTGAACACAGAAATCCGTTCAAGAAGAGGATAACTCACCCTGCAAGAGTGCAATATCACGCAATGGCACCGTATATGCACCACTTCAGACACCGCCTGCTGTACGGAAATCTCTGGCTTTTCGCTCCGATTGCCCCGTACATAATGCACAGGATAGGCGGACCAGCGGGTGCTGTTGTTAAGACTACCTGTATATTCACCATGGCAGAGGGAAGCAAGGGTGCAAACGTAATTCCAGAAAAGGCAAGCGTTACCGCAAACTGTCGTTTCATGGTGCATGAGCCGCTACCGCAGTCGTATAAAAAGCTCGGCAAGCTGTGCCATAAGCTCGGCATTTCCATGGAGATGCTTGCAGGCTTTGACGTTCCGCCCGTTGCGGATATGAACTGCTATGCGTACAAATATGTAAACAAAAGAATAGCGGAAACATTCGGTGATATCCCGAGAATACCTTATATAATGCTTGCAGGTACCGATTCACGCCACTATACGAAAATATGCGACTGCGTTCTGAGATTTGTTCCTCTGATGATGACGGGTGCTCAGCTTAACAGTGCTCACGCAATAAACGAAAACCTTAATGTAGAATCGCTCGAAAGAGGAATTGTATTCTATCATGACTTTATAAAAAACTACGGCTCGGAGCTTTAAATGGATATTACGTTATATAACAAGCTCGGTGATGAGCTGAAAGAAAAATTCTTTGCATTCTGCGCCGAATATCTCCCCGGCAGTGAACCCGAAAAGATGAAACATTATGAAAAGATGTTTCCCGAGGCTTTTCTTGCCGTTATCGAAAACGACGAAATTATCGGAGCTGTGTTCGGCTGGAGCAGGGAAATTGAATATTCCGAAGATAAATCTTTCGCACTTGACGGAATTGCGGTAAGATACGATTGTCAGAAAAAAGGTATAGGAAGCAGACTTATTGATTGCTTTGAAAAGGCGGCTTTGTTGTATGGAGCAAAATCTGTTTCGGTGGGCTCAGCCGGCGGATATGTAGAGAAGTTCTATACAGACAGGGGATATATACCGCAGTGTTATAAACTGTGGGTTGACGACAAGCCTGTAATTGCAAAGGAATTTTCTGATATTGCAGATTATTATTCGTATGTGAGAGCGGACGACGGCGGTTTTGTCGTTATGGAAAAGAGAATATAAACGGCGGCGGATTGTTCTGCCGCCGTTTTCGTATTATCTGCTCGGCATTTTTGACGAAAAAACAGCGTGCAACTTGCAAAAGTCATTGACAATAGCCAAATTAGATAGTATAATAATATAGTACGCAGGCGAAATTCGCCATAGCGGAATTCGGAAACACGGTATTTCACCGTAATATAACATGGAGGCTTTTGGTAATGAGAGTTTATAACTTTAGCGCAGGTCCTGCGGTACTTCCCGAAGAAGTACTTAAAGAAGCAGCAGATGAAATGCTTGACTACAAGGGCACGGGTATGTCCGTTATGGAGATGTCCCACCGTTCAAAAGCATACGACGCAATTATAAAGGAAGCAGAAAAGGATATCCGTGACCTCATGAATATCCCCGACAACTACAAGGTTCTGTTCTTACAGGGCGGTGCATCACAGCAGTTCGCCGCAGTTCCCATGAACCTTATGAAGAACGGCAAGGCTGCTTACATAATCACAGGTCAGTGGGCTAAGAAGGCATATCAGGAAGCACAGAAGTACGGCGAGGCTGTAGCTGTTGCATCATCGGCAGATAAGACATTCTCTTATATCCCTGATTGTTCCGATCTTGATATCCCCGAAGACGCAGACTATGTTTACATCTGCGAAAACAATACAATTTACGGTACAAAGTTCTGGCAGTTACCCAACACAAAGGGTAAGGATCTTGTAGCCGATGTATCTTCATGCTTCTTATCAGAGCCTGTAGACGTAACAAAGTACGGCGTTATCTACGGCGGAGTTCAGAAGAACATTGGCCCTGCCGGTGTTGTTATCGCTATAATCCGTGAAGATCTCATCAGAGATGACGTTAACCCCGCTACTCCCACAATGCTCAAGTGGAAGACACAGGCTGACGCTGATTCTCTTTACAATACACCTCCCTGCTACGGTATCTATATCTGCGGTAAGGTATTCAAGTGGATAAAGAAGATGGGCGGTCTTGAGGCTATGAAGGCTCACAACGAGAAGAAAGCTAAGATTCTTTACGACTTCCTCGACCAGTCAAAGCTGTTCAAGGGTACAGTTGAGAAGAAGGACCGTTCACTCATGAACGTACCTTTCGTAACAGGTAACGAAGAGCTTGACGCTAAGTTTGTAAAGGAAGCTACAGCAGCAGGTTTTGTAAACCTCAAGGGTCACAGAACAGTAGGCGGTATGAGAGCTTCTATCTACAACGCAATGCCTATCGAGGGCGTTGAAAAGCTCGTTGAGTTCATGAAGAAGTTTGAAGCTGAAAACGCATAATCACACAGTCAGATAAAGGTACAGGAGGATATACCAATGTACAACGTAAAGACATTAAATAAGATCGCCGCTTGCGGTACAGATCTTCTTGACAGAAGCAAGTACACAGTAGGCGATGACATAGACAATCCCCAGGCTATCCTTGTTCGTTCTGCATCTATGCACGAAATGGAGCTTGGCGACGATTTACTTGCTATCGCAAGAGCAGGTGCAGGCGTCAACAATATTCCCGTTGACAAGTGCAGTGAAAAGGGTATCGTAGTATTCAATACTCCCGGTGCAAACGCTAACGCAGTAAAGGAACTTGTAATACTCGGTCTTCTTATCAGCAGCCGTAAGGTTACAGCCGCTATCGACTGGGCAAAGACATTAAAGGGCAAGGGCGACGAGGTTGGCAAGCTTGTTGAAAAAGGCAAGAGCCAGTTCGTAGGACCCGAAATAAAGGGCAAGAAGCTCGGTGTTATCGGTCTTGGTGCTATCGGTGCATTAGTTGCAAATGCTGCCGCTGAGCTCGGCATGGAAGTTATCGGTGCCGATCCTTTCCTTTCTGTTCAGGGTGCGCTCAACCTTTCAAACAAGGTTAAGTATGTAAAGAGCAACAAGGAAATTTTTGAAACCTGCGATTATATCACAGTTCACGTTCCGCTTACTCCCGATACAAAGGATATGATAAACGCTGACGTTATCAAGACAATGAAGAAGAACGTCCGCATAATGAACTTCGCAAGAGGCGGTCTTGTAAATGAGGACGCAGTTGTTGAAGCTCTTGCAAATGGCGGTATGGCGGCTTACGTTACAGATTTCCCCGGTGATAAGATTCTCGGTGTTGACGGCGTAGTTGCACTTCCTCACCTTGGTGCTTCAACTCCCGAAAGTGAAGATAACTGTGCTGTTATGGCTGCAAACGAAATCAAGGATTACCTTGAGAACGGTAACATCGTAAACAGCGTTAATCTGCCCAACGTTTCAATGGCTATGACAGGCGATGCTAAGATCTGCGTTATCCACAAGAACGTTGAAGGTCTTATCGCTAAGATCACAACCTGCATCACAGAAGCAGGCATGAACATTGAAAATATGGAAAGCAAGTCAAAGAAAGACTATGCTTACACAGTTCTTGACGTTAAGGGCAATGCAGACAGCGTGGCTGACAAGATAAGAGCAGGCGAGTCTGTAATCTCTGTAAGAGTTATCAAGTAATTGAAAGCAATTGAATATGCAACTAAGGGGTTGTGACACAATCCCGTAAATAAAAGTGAGCCTTGCACAAAATCTGCGCAAGGCTCACTTTTTGTATAATGCACCATCAAAGAGATAAATGAGAATCAACCCTAAAGGTTACAAACCGGTAACAAAATAGTTACAGTTTTGTCATAAATATTGACTTGCAGTTTTTATGTGATATACTAAAATCAGGAAAGAAAAAATACACCTTACATTATATCAATGAAACGTAAAACTATGAAAGGACTGAAAATTATGACAAAGCTATTAAAAACAATCACAACAATAGTTGCACTTGCAACTACATTAATCACGGTAAGCGTTTACGCATCTGCACAGTCGCCGACAGATAACGGCAGTAATGCAAGAGCTGAAATGACTAAGAACGGACTTATCGCAGAGCAGACAGCGGAAAGCAATGCGTTCCCCGGTTGGATAGTTCTCAGCAGTGTGGGAGCAACAGTCCTTGTAGGTGGAATTGTTGCAGGCTCGGTTATCAGTAACAGAAAGTCGAAGGACGACAAGCAGTAATCGTAATAATATGAACAGAATTATATGAACGGAATTATATGAATAGTACGGACAGTCGGAAGGCTGTCCGTTTTTTATGCTCTGACCGTCTTGAAATTTTCGGTAAGTTATGATAAAATCAATTTAATAAACGTCAATGAAAATCCTCAAGGAGTATTCTATGGAAAAATATAAGGATAAAAATCTTTCGGCGTATGACAGGGCAGTGGCTCTTACCGATATGCTGACAGTGGAAGAACAGGCACAGCAACTGAAATATGACGCACCTGCCATAGAAAAGGCAGGTCTGCCGTCATATAACTGGTGGAACGAGGGGCTTCACGGTGTGGCAAGAGCAGGAACGGCTACGGTTTTTCCGCAGGCTATCGGTCTTGCGGCGGCTTTTGATAAGGATATGATGTACCGTGTGGGCGAGGTCGTTTCGATAGAAGCCAGAGCAATGTACAACAGTGCCAAAAAGCACGGCGATACCGACATATACAAAGGTCTTACGCTGTGGGCGCCTAATATAAATATATTCCGTGATCCGCGTTGGGGCAGAGGTCACGAAACATACGGTGAAGATCCGTACCTTACTTCACGGCTCGGCGTGAACTTTGTAAAGGGAATACAGGGAGAAGAGAAATATCTGCGTGCCGCCGCCTGCGCAAAGCATTTTGCGGTTCACAGCGGTCCGGAGTCGCTACGTCACGAGTTTGACGCGAAAGTAAGCGAAAAGGATCTTGAAGAAACATATCTGCCTGCGTTTAAAGCGCTGGTGACAGAAGCTAATGTAGAGGGCGTAATGGGCGCTTATAATAGAGTGAACGGCGAGCCTGCTTGTGCATCGGAAAAGCTCATGGAAAAACTTCACGAGTGGGGATTTGACGGCTATTTTGTGTCTGACTGCTGGGCGATAAGAGATTTCCACACAACACATAAGATCACCGATACCGCACCGCAGTCAGCGGCAATGGCACTTAAAGCAGGTTGTGATGTCAACTGCGGTAATACTTATCTGCATATTTTAGCGGCACTGGAAGAGGGTCTTATAACAAAGGATGATATCCGCACGGCGTGCATTCGCGCTTTGCGGACAAGAATAAGGCTCGGACAGCTTGACGACAATGAGTTTGACGAGATACCGTTTGATGTTATAGCTTGCGACGAAAATAAGGCTATGTCACTTGAAGCGGCAGAAAAGTCAATGGTACTTCTGCATAATGACGGAATATTACCGCTTGATAGGGAAAAGGTAAATTCTATAGCCGTGATCGGTCCGAATGCGGACAGCCGTGCGGCACTGCTTGGAAATTATAACGGCACACCCGACAGGAGCATAACTTTCCTTGAGGGAATACAGGACGCTTTTGACGGAAGAGTTTATTATGCCGAGGGCTGTCAGCTGTTCCGTGACAAGACGCAGGGGCTTGCACTGCCAGGTGACAGATATGCCGAGGCGGTTGCGGCTTGTGAGGCGGCAGATGTTACTGTAGTCTGTGTCGGACTTGACGCAACGCTTGAGGGTGAAGAGGGCGACACCGGCAACGAGTTTGCATCGGGTGATAAACCGGATTTAAGACTGCCGGATGTTCAGCGTGTACTGCTTAAGAAACTGAAAAATACGGGCAAGCCGATTATAGTTGTTCTTGCGGCAGGAAGCAGTGTAAATACGGAGTTTGAGGGTAATGCCCTTATCAATGCGTGGTATCCCGGTCAGTACGGCGGAAAGGCTCTTGCCGAGATACTGTTCGGCGAGGTTTCACCGTCGGGTAAGCTCCCTGTTACATTCTATAAATCTGCGGATATGTTACCCGATTTCACCGATTATTCAATGAAGAACAGGACATACCGCTACTGCGTGGATGAAAGCAATGTGCTGTATCCTTTCGGCTACGGACTTACATATTCGCATTTTGAATGTTCGGACATTTCCTATAAAGACAATATACTGAAAGTCAAAGTTACAAATACGGGAACGAGAAGCGCCGAGGACGTTTTACAGGTTTATATAAAGAGTGAAAACGGAGCGAGAAATCACAGCCTTTGTGCTTTTGAGCGTGTTTCGCTGTTTGACGGTGAAAGCACAGAAATCAGAATTGACATTCCCGAAAGCACATTTGAAACAGTTGACGATAACGGAATAAGAGCGGTAAGAAACGGAACTTACACGCTGTACGCAGGATTTACCCAGCCGACTGAGCTCAGCGAAAAGTTATACGGCGGAAGGTGCGTATCGGTTGAAGTGAGCATATAAAATAATGACGGCGGAAGAGCTTTTTTGCTTTTCCGCCGTATTTCAATATCTGAATCCTCCGATGAACGAAAGCGTTTGTGCGGCTGTCTGCGAGCCTTTACTCATAGCCGTTTCTATGTTCCCGTCAGCAAGATAGCTTGCTATAAAGCCTGCCTGATAGCTGTCGCCGCAACCGGTGGTATCTGTTACTTCGGATACCTTAGCGGCGGCACAATGATAAGCCGTGCCTTTTGAAAATGCTGTACTTCCGTTTTCTCCGAGCGTTACGATAAAGACCGTGTCGGGATATTTTGCGGAAAGCCGTTTTGCTTTTTCAAGCGTAGGTTCATCTCCGCTTATAAACAAAAGCGATATGCAGTCAAGGTGTTTTTCTATCGTGTCAAAATCCCTGCAAATATCAAAATCAACGCTCAGCGGAAAACGCTTTTCACGACAGCAGTCTATTACATCGTTGAAATTCGGTCCGGAAAAGGTGGTATGCACCATATCCGATGAATGCAATAATTCCCTGTCAGACGCAGACAGGGCAAAGCTTGAGAACACTCCGCCGTTCCACGAATCGTCTTTATAATAACGGTCGCCGTCGGGGGTAAGGTAGGTGCGGTTCGAGGCGGTATCTCCGTTTTCCGTTCTGATATGGGTTTTGTTTATGTTGAAATCTTTTATGCTGTCAAGGACGGTTTTACCGTAACTGTCATTTCCCACAGCGCCGATTATATAGACCTTCGCATCTGTAAGCTGTGATATTGTTGCGGCGAAATTAAGCGATTCGCCTCCGGGCATTATCGTATTGTCGAATATGTCAACGCACATACAGGTAAGAGTTGTTATTATCATAATGATTGCTCCTTGTCGGTTATGAGTATATAATACCGTTAAATCGGTTTGCAGTCAAGTATTTATAAGAAATTTTCAGATTTTACTTGACAACAGCCGGTTCTTTGTGTATAATATATCAGGTGGGTGTAAACCAAAACAGCATTACACCGCTCAAAACGGCACAACAAAAGGGTTTGCAGGATTTACGGCTTGTGTGTCACGATAGATTTGCAAAGTCACGGCTGTCGGATAAAACGGCAGGCAAACAAAGGAGCGTCAGATGTCAAAGAATATCGAAACAGCAATACTGCTCGATACCTACGGCAGTATGCTTACTGAAAAGCAATATGATACGCTCAGCCTTTACTATGACGAGGACTTGTCGCTGTCGGAGATAGCCGAGAATATGGGCATCACAAGGCAGGGCGTTCACAAGTGCATACGCACCGCTGAGGAATATCTCACGCAACTTGAGGAAACGCTCGGTTTTGCCGAGAAGTACCGCAAAATCTGCGATATATGCGAAACGTTGACAGCTCTCACAGATGAGAATGTAAGCGGTGCCGCCGAAAAAGAAAAAATGAAAACTCTTATTGAAGATATAAAGAATACGATATAAAGATTACAGCAAAAGTTGCAAGGAGGTTGGCTGATGGCATTTGAAGGACTTTCGGACAAGCTCGGAAAGGTATTCAGCAAGCTGAAAAACCACGGCAAGCTGAATGAAAAAGATGTAAAGGAAGCCATGCGTGAGGTCAAGATGGCTCTGCTCGAAGCGGATGTCAGCTTTCCCGTCGTAAAGGATTTCGTAGCAAAGGTAAGCGAACGTGCTGTAGGCAGTGAGGTTATGAACAGCCTTACACCCGCACAGCAGGTAATTGATATAGTGCATGATGAGCTGATACAGCTCATGGGTACAGATACGGCAAGAATTGATTTCCCGTCAAAGCCTCCGTGCGTTATCATGATGTGCGGTCTTCAGGGTGCCGGTAAAACAACACATACCGCAAAGCTTGCAAAGTATCTAAAAAAGCAGAACAGAAGACCACTTCTGGTAGCCTGCGACATCTACCGTCCCGCCGCTATTGATCAGTTGAAAGTAGTCGGTGCATCGGTTGACGCTCATGTATTTGAAATGGGACAGACAAATCCCGTTAAGATTGCAAAAGAATCAATCAAGTATGCAAAGGACAACGGTTTTGATGTTGTTATCCTCGATACAGCAGGTCGTCTGCATATAGACGAAGACCTGATGAACGAGCTTAAAGATATCAAGGCTGAGGTTCAGCCGAATGAGATACTGCTCGTAGTTGACTCAATGACAGGTCAGGACGCAGTAAACGTTGCAAAATCGTTCAACGATATGCTTGATATCACGGGTGTAATTCTTACAAAGCTCGACGGTGATACACGAGGCGGTGCGGCTCTGTCTGTTCTTTCGGTTACAGGCAAACCGATAAAGTTTGCAGGTGTCGGTGAAAAGATGGACGACCTTGAGCAGTTCCACCCCAACCGTATGGCAGACAGAATACTCGGTATGGGTGATGTGCTTTCACTTATCGAAAAGGCAAAGGTCACAGTAGATGAGAAAGAAACACAGAAACTCGCAAAGCGCCTTCAGGAAAACAAGTTCGACATGAATGACCTCTATGCGCAGTTTGAACAGATTGAGAAGATGGGAAGTATCTCATCTCTTATAAAAATGATTCCCGGTGTAGCCGGAAAGGTCAAGGAAGAGGATATAGACGAGCGTAAGATGTATCGCACAAAGGCTATTATCTCTTCAATGACGAAAAAAGAGCGTGAAAAACCCTCTATCATTGATGCCAAGCGTAAGCGCAGAATTGCGGCAGGCAGCGGCACAAAGGTCGAAGACGTAAATCAGCTTCTCAAGCAGTTTGACGGTATGCAGAAGATGATGAAGCAGATGGGACTCAAGGGCGGTAAGAAACGCAAGTTCCCGAAGTTCCCCATGAGCGGCATGGGAGGAATGAACGGTATGGGAGGCATGGGTGGATTCCCGATGTAATCCCACCGTAAATACGGTAATTCATAGTGGTTGACAATTACAGTTTGACAATACACTTTGATTATAAAAACTAAAACTTTTAATTTTTTATGAGGTGAACAAAATGGTAAAGATCAGATTAAGACGTATGGGCGCTAAGAAGGCTCCTTTCTACAGAGTTGTAGTTGCAGATTCACGTTACCCCAGAGACGGACGTTTCATTGAGGAAATCGGTTACTACGATCCTACAAAGGAACCCTCTGTTGTATCAATCGACAAGGAAAAGGCTGACAAGTGGCTCGCTAACGGCGCTCAGCCCACAGATACAGTTAAGAAGCTCCTCAAGATTGCTGCTGAAAAGTAATCGCTGTTTCTGAAAGGAAATCAAAATGGAAAAATTGCTTATCGCTATGGTGGAAGACCTTGTAGATGACAAGTCCGCCATCCGGGTAACAGTTGACGAACCAAAAGAGGACGGAACTGTTGTTTATCATCTGCACGTTGCTCCCGATGATATGGGACGTGTAATAGGCAAGCAGGGCAGAATAGCTAAGGCTATCCGCACCATTATGCGTGCAGGCGCAGTAAGATACAACCAGAAGGTTATGGTTGAAATCGACTGAGGCACACAAGTAAAAACAACCCCGACTTTAAAAAAGGTCGGGTTTTTTGTTTATTAACTGAATGTTAACTTTAACGATTTTTGTTCCGTGCAGTTGTCCGCATTTAACAGTTTTCACAAAAAAACGGGTACGGGAAATAAACGGTTCATTATTTAATTGACTTTAATTAACAGATATTATATAATAAAATCGGAGAAAAGGATATTCTGGCGAAAATCGGGATATCCCGTAAGCAGAATTTTTTGCAGAATTACATCATAGTATTAATCGTAAAAATCGGAGAAATTTATGGAACATTTTGGAATTGAACATTGGTTATTTATATTCTGTATGTACTGTATGATAGGCTGGGTTCAGGAATCAACCATTGAATCGCTGTATCACAGACACCCGATAAACAGAGGATTTCTCAAAGGTCCGTATATTCCCATATACGGCGTAGGCGGAATACTTCTCCTGTTTATCTGTCACCCGTTCAGAGATAACGGTTTTCAGGTGTTCTTTGTGGCACTCCTTTCATGCACAGCACTAGAGTATTTCACCGGCTGGCTTATGGAAACCGTATTTGGTAAGCAGTTCTGGGACTACAGTATGTTCAGATTAACCTATAAAAACAGAATATCGCTTGTATCTTCACTTTTCTGGGGCGTAATGGGACTTTTCGTTACTTATGTCATCTCAGATATAACAATGTTTGTACTGAACAACCTGCCTCACCAGTTTATATGCGTAGCAGGAACAGTAGTAACACTGATAATGGCGATTGATTTTCTCAATACAGCCAGAAAGCAGATCGATGTTGACAAGCTGAGAAGTACATTCAGCATCTCGAATATAAGCTCGCATTTCGTCCGCTTTGATGTCATCGCTTCCCGTATACCGAGATTAAGAGCAAGAAATATCGAGGAAAACGAGGAAGATACTTCCGATTATACAGGTAGTGACGAGAATGATGACTGATAAGAATACGTTTGTACTTACAAACGATGACCGCAGATTTATAAAAACGGCAAGAAAAATCCTTGCCAACGAAAAAGTACAGCAGATGAAGCAGTACACACAGCACGGCGACATCTCAACCTATGAGCATTGCCTTATGGTGTGTCTGTACGCTTATATGTACTCTAAAAAGCTGAAGATGAAGATAGATGTTGAGGCACTTGTAAAAGGTGCACTCCTGCACGATTTCTTCCTTTACGACTGGCATGACGGAGCATTCACAAGGGACGGACTGCACGGTTTTTCACACCCTGTAACCGCCGAGCGCAACGCAAGGAATACGTTCCCACTGACATTAAAAGAACGTGGCATAATCATAAACCACATGTGGCCGCTGACGCTTACCAGACTTCCGAGAAGTAAAGAAGCTTGGCTTGTATGCTGGGCGGATAAGTACTGTTCGCTGAAAGAAACTTTGCTCAAAAAGCCGTATTGATATGAATATAGTAAAAGCCTGCACGGATCGGTTTTGTTCGTGCAGGTTTGTTTTTTTATAATTAATTTTCACTTGAAATTTAAAATTATGCGTACAATTTTAAAAAAATAATGACAAAATTAAAAAAATAGGACAGTAATTTTAAAAATTCAGCTATAAATTTTAAAATTTTAAAATTGTCCTCATAATTTTAAAAAATACATCGAAAATTTTAAATTTAACCTCAAAATTTAAAATTAAAGCCTGCACATTTCAATCTGTGCAGGCTGATTTTACATTTCATTTATAACTTCCGCAATCTCCGGTTCTGTAATCTTCTTTGCGTAATCATTATCACCAAAGCACATTACCTCACCGATTTCCTTCTGGAATACCATTCTGAGCTTGCCGTCACGGACCTTTTTATCCGTATACAGCTTTTTCACAAGTGCGGATTTATCAATGTAATCGGGAATTGACACGGGGAGCTTTGCACGCTCACAGAGGTTTATCACACGCTGTACGTTTTCGTGTGAAATATAACCGTATTTTTCACCGAGCTTTGCCTGTGCGATAAGTCCGATTGATACCGCTTCACCGTGCAGAAGTCGGTAGTCACTGACTGTTTCGATCGCTCTGCCGACAGTGTGACCGAGGTTCAGCACCTCACGCAGACCCGATTCACGCTCGTCTTTCATTACAACCTTGTACTTTACAGCACAGTTGTGCTCCGCTATGTATTCGCAGGCTTCCTTGTCGTTTACAAGTATCTTTTCAATGTTCTTTTCAAGATAACCGAACATCTCGCTGTCCGCAAGGCAGGCGTGCTTTATCGTTTCGGCAAGTCCGCTTGAAAGCTGTCTTTCGGGGAGCGTTTTCCATGTTTCGATATCAAGATATACCTTTTCAGGCTGATTGAAAAGTCCAATAAGATTGGTCGCAAGAGGAGTATCAACTGCTGTCTTTCCGCCTACCGATGCGTCAGCGGCGGCAAGCAGAGTAGTAGCGTAGTTTATAAACGGAACACCTCTGCCGAATGTACCTGCAACAAATCCTGCAAGATCGCTCACAACACCGCCGCCCACTGCGATAACACAGCAGTCACGGCGATAGCCCTTTTCAAGCATTGCATCCTCTACAAACTCTTTCATAGCTCTCGTCTTTGACTTTTCACCCTCGGGGATAACAAACATATCGGCACTGTAGCCTGCCGCAATAAGTTTGTCGTATATTCCCTTGGCATAGAGCGGCTCAACAATGCTGTCGGTCACAACGGCAAACTTCTTTATCTTACCGCAAAGTCCGTTTTTTATATCGTTTATCAGTGTGTCTGAAAGACCTCTGCCGATTTCGATATCGTATGAGTCGTCTACTACCTTTTTAAGTTCACAGTAAAATTTCATCTGTTATTCCTCTCACTTGTTGCCTGTTATTCTGTCACTTCTGAGCTGACCGCAGGCGGCGGATAACTCTGTGCCGAACTCTTTTCGTCTTGTAACGTTTATCTTGTTCTTTTTCAGCTCATCATAGAATGATGTGATGTTTTCCTCACTGCTTCTTTTAAACTCGCTGTCGGGGGAGGGATTGTACGGTATCAGGTTTACGAACAGCCTTGCGTCACCGATAAGCATCGCTAACTGTCGTGCATTTTCCCTGCTGTCGTTGATCCCGTCAAGCATTATGTATTCAAGCAGAACCTTGCGGTTTGTACGCTCTGCATAATACTTAGCCGATTTTATAACCTCGGATATGCCGTATTTATGGTTCACCGGCATAAGCGTGTTTCTGATTTCATCATTCGGAGCGTGCAGACTTACCGCAAGATTGCATGGCTCTTTACGCTCGGCGAACATTTTCATCTTGTCACACAGTCCGCAGGTTGAAACAGTTATATGCTTTGTTCCCGTTTCAATTCCACCGGGGACAGTGGCAATATCAATAAAATCACACAGTGCATCGTAATTGTCAAACGGTTCTCCGATACCCATAACAGTTATATTACTAATCGTTATATTTTGATGTTTTTCGACAGTAAGTATCTGATTTATCATCTCTCCTGCGGTGAGATCACGCTGTTTTTTCAGCTTTCCGCTGCAACAGAACTTACAGCCCATGTTGCAACCGCTCTGCGTTGAGATACAGATACTGTTGCCGAACTTCTGCCGCATAAGCACTGTTTCGACCTTACACCCGTCCGACAGCTCAAAAAGATACTTGACTGTATCTACAGATTGTAATATCTCGTCAATTTTTAACTTTCCGAAGAAAAGCCTGTCGGATAAAAGTGCTTTTATGTCGGCTGATGTCAGCGTCATTTTGTCAAAGCTTGTCGCTCTGCGTTTGTAAATATCACGGAAAATATTGACGCACTGTGTTGTTCTGAAGCCGTTTTCGGTCAGTAACCGTTCAGCCTGTTCATAAGTCAGTGAATATATGTCCGTCACTGCTGTTCTCCCGATTCATAGGAATTGTCGTCAAGCGTTTCCTGCTCAATATCCTCAATTATTTCACGGATCTCTTCAACGCCCTCGCCGTTCATCGCCGAAAACTCTATCATGTGAATATCCTCGGCACAGGGGATTTCGTCCATGAGTGCCTTTCTGCGCTCCGAACGTTCTTTCTTTGAAAGCTTGTCCGCCTTTGTGAGAACGACTACAAACGGAATTTCATTGTCGATAAGAAAGTTTATCATCATGATATCGTCCGCTGTCGGCGGATGTCTGAAATCGACCAACTGGAACACAAGGGTCAGATTTCTGTCGTCGGCAAGGTAGCCCTCGACAAGTCCTGCCCAGCGCTGTTTCTCGGATTTTAATACCTTAGCGTAGCCATAGCCCGGCAGATCTGCAAAATAGATATTGTCAACCGAATAGAAGTTGATAGTCACCGTCTTGCCCGGCATAGAGCTGACACGGGCAAGCGACTTTCTGTTAAGTATTTTGTTTATCAGAGAAGATTTTCCTACGTTACTTCTTCCCGAAAAAGCAATCTCGGCTTTTTCGGATTTCGGTATCTGGCTGAACAGACCATAGGAGGTGTAAAACTCTGCCTTGTTAAAATTCATGTTATATTTCCTTTACGGCATTCTTGCCTGTCTTGCGCGCGGCACGGGGCTTTGCTGACGGGAGCTTTTCATTGCTCTTCTTGGTTGCGGTAACATTTGATTTTACAAGTGCTGTGTTCAGTACCGTGTCAATGTTATCGGCAAGCACGAAATTAATGTTGTTTAAAATAACCTCGTCAAGCTCTTTCATGTCAGCTTTGTTTTCATCGGGGATAACTACAGTCTTTACGCCTGCGGAATATGCCGCCATTGTCTTTTCACGCAGTCCGCCGATAGGCAGTACTTTGCCACGGAGCGTAATTTCACCGGTCATAGCAACATCTCTGCGTACGGGAATACCTGATAATGCAGAAACAAGCGCTGTAGTCATAGTTACACCGGCAGAGGGTCCGTCCTTAGGCACAGCACCCTCGGGAGCGTGGATATGAATATCCTTGTTCTTGTAGAAGTCAGGATCAATCTCATACTTGCGTGAGAGTGAACGTGTAAGGCTGACTGCGATCTTTGCAGACTCTTTCATGACATCACCGAGCGAGCCCGTAAGCTCAATCTTGCCGGTGCCTTCCATTACAAGCACTTCAAGCGGTAAAAGAGTACCGCCGACAGAAGTCCATGCAAGACCGTTTACAGCACCGATCTCATCCTGCTTTGAAATCGTTTCACCCGTATATTTTCTTGCACCGAGATAGCCTTCAATATCCTTAGCCTTGATATTGATTTTCTCGGCCTCGCCCGATGCAAGCTTCTTCAGCGTCATACGGCAGATTTTAGCAATGCTTCTTTCAAGCTTTCTGACGCCTGCTTCTTTAGTGTAGAAGTCGATTATCGAGTATATAGCATCGTTTGCAAAGTGTACCTGCGACTTGATACCGTGCTTTTTAAGCTGTTTCGGTACAAGGTGTTCCTTTGCAATATGGAACTTTTCTTCTCTTGTGTAACTGCCAAGCTCGATTATATCCATTCTGTCGAGCAGGGGAGCAGGGATAGTATCAAGCGTGTTTGCCGTTGTGATGAACAGTACCTCGCTTAAATCTATCGGTATCTCAAGGTAGTGATCCCTGAATGCTACGTTCTGCTCGCTGTCGAGAACCTCAAGCATAGCACTTGCGGGGTCGCCCTTATAGTCTGTTCCCATCTTGTCGATCTCATCAAACAGAATAACGGGGTTCATCGACTTCGCCTGCTTGAGTGCATTGACAATACGTCCGGGCATTGCGCCTATGTATGTCTTTCTGTGTCCTCTTATATCAGCCTCGTCACGCACACCGCCGAGCGAAACTCTTGCGTACTTTCTGCCGAGTGCAGTAGCGATTGACTTTGCAACCGATGTTTTACCGACTCCGGGAGGACCTACAAGGCAGATTATCTGCCCTTTCTTGTCGGCGTCCTTCCACTGATTGAGTGCTACTATTTCAAGAATACGCTCCTTGACCTTCTTCATACCGTAGTGGTCACGGTCAAGCTGCTTTTCAGCCTTTGCAATATCCGTCTTACCGTGTGTATACACGTTCCACGGCATATCAAGTACGGTGTCGAGATATGTTCTTACGACAGCCGCCTCCTGAGAGCCGGGAGAGAGGTGCATCAGCTTTTCGCACTCTTTTATGAGCTTTTCTTCCGTGTCCTCGTCAAAACCGCACTCGTCAATTCTGTCCATATACTCAAATGCTTCCGACTGCGGATCGTCGCTGTCGCCGAGCTGGCGTGAGATAGCTCTCATCTGTTCACGCAGATAGAATTCACGCTGATTTTTGTCGAGCGCTTCTTTTACTTCTTCGTTTATATCCTGCTCAAGACGTACAATGTCAACTTCTTTTGCAAGGAACTTTACAAGCAGTTCCGCACGCTTACGCAGTGACAGACAGGAGAGAAGAGCCTGCTTGTCTTCAACTCTTAAATATACGTTGAAAACAATAAGGTCGATAAGTCTTGACAGATCCTTTTCGCCGATTATGCCACGGTAAAGTTCAATAGGCATTCTGGGTGACATTTCGCTGTACTGTCTGAATTCATTATTGATAGTACGCACAAAAGCCGTTTTCTCAGCGGCTGTGAGCGTATCGCTGAGCTTAGGCATAGGTGTGATATCCGCAATAAGATACGGTTCTTCCTGTGTTATTTCACACAGCTTTGCGGCATAAAGTCCCTGTACAAGCACACGTCTTGCCCCGTCTGGAGTGTTGAGTGTCTGTCTTATTTCGGCAACCACGCCTGTCTTGTAGAGATTATCCGCTGTAACCTCGTCAATATCTTCGTCGATCTGTGTTACAAGGAATATCTTTCTTTCGTTGTTTTCTATTGCTTCTTCAACGGCGCTTATCGAGCGTTCTCTCGCTACGTCAAAGTGCAGTATCATTTCCGGAAATATTACAAGTCCACGGAGCGCAAGTGCCGGTATTGTTATATGTTGATTTTTCATATTCGTCTGTCCTTTCCTGTAGTTCTGTTCTATATCTTTCTGATTTATCTTTGTTATGAGGGGGTCTTATTATTATACTATATCCTGCGTGATTTTGCAAGTATACGGGGTTGTAAATAAAGCCGATATTCTCGCATGATTTTGCAAGTGCGCCGGCAACAAACAAAAAAACCGCCGTACATCTCTGTACGGCGGTCGTTTTATAATATCCTTGTTTAGAAAACAGAAGGATTACTTGCTGAACTTAGCGTCTGCAATTTCATCCATAGACTTGCCTGCATCATCATTCCATGCATACAGCTTACGGATTTCCTTACCAACCTGTTCAAGCTGCTGTTCGCCTTCGATACGTCTTACAGCGTTGAAGTGTGAACGGCCCATCTTGTTCTCCATGATCCAGTTGCGTGCGAATGTACCGTCCTGGATCTCGCCGAGAACCTTCTTCATTTCCTTCTTTGTTTCGTCTGTGATAAGTCTCTTACCAACTTCGTAGTCACCGAACTCAGCTGTATCAGAGATAGAGTATCTCATCATCTGGAAACCGCCCTTGTAGATAAGGTCAACGATAAGCTTCATCTCGTGGATGCACTCGAAGTAAGCGTTCTGAGGATCGTAACCTGCTTCAACCAGAGTCTCGAAACCTGCCTTCATTAAGGCTGTAACACCGCCGCAGAGAACGCACTGTTCGCCGAAGAGGTCAGTTTCAGTTTCCATCTTGAATGTTGTCATAAGTACGCCGGCTCTTGAACCACCGATACCTGCGGCATAAGCAAGACCTGTGTCAAGTGCTCTGCCTGTAGCGTCCTGGTGAACTGCAACTAAGCAGGGAACACCTCTGCCGATTGTGTACTCTGAACGTACTGTGTGACCCGGTCCCTTAGGAGCAACCATGATAACGTCAACGTCTTTGGGAGGTACGATCTGACCGAAGTGGATGTTGAAGCCGTGAGCGAATGCGAGTGTCTTACCTGCTGTGAGGTTGGGCTCGATGCTCTGCTTGTAAAGGTCAGCCTGTCTTTCATCGTTGATAAGGATCATGATGATGTCAGCCTTAGCTGCTGCCTCTGCTGCTGTGTATACTTCAAAACCTGCTGCCTCAGCCTTAGCCCATGACTTTGAGCCGTTGTAAAGACCGATGATTACCTTAACGCCGCTGTCCTTTAAGTTAAGAGCGTGTGCGTGTCCCTGGCTGCCGTAACCGATTATTGCAACTGTCTTGCCATCGAGCAGAGAAAGGTTGCAGTCTTCCTGATGATAAAGTTTTGCCATTTTAAAGATCTCCTTTAAATTTGTTTTCGGAGTTTTTGCTCCGTATATTAAAGCGTGGCTTTTACAGCTTCATAGAAGCCCCGCCTTTTTGCATTGCTATTGAGCCTGTACGGACAGTTTCCTTTATTCCGTACGGACGTAAAAGTTCCTCAAACGTCTTTATACGGGGAACGCTGTCGGATAATTCAAGCGTCATCGTATTTACCGTTATGTCGGAAATTTTTGCTTTTGCTATCTCGGCAAGCGAGATAAGTTCAGCCCTCTGTGACGGCAGACAAGCTACCTTTATAAGAACGAGTTCTCTTGATAAAAGCTCCTCGGCAGGCAGATGACGTACTTTTATAACGTCTATCAGCTTGTTGAGCTGTTTTTCGATCTGCTCCAAGGTATATGCCGTTCCGTCTGCGATAATTGTTATACGGGAGATCTTCTCGTCCTCCGTAACGCCTACCGCAAGGCTGTCTATATTGAAACCACGTCTTGCGAAAAGTCCCGCAACTCTTGCGAGAACACCTGCATGGTTTTCTACAAGTATTGATATAGTATGCTTCATAGGCTCACCCTTTACAGTATAGTCTTTTCGTTTTCGGCTACTCTGACCTCAAGCAGATAACAGCCCTTTGATGAGAGCATCTCATCAATAGCCTTGTCCGCATCGGCTATATCGGTAACTTTTTTTGCAGGTATGCCGTAGCTGTCCGCAAGCTTTATGAAATCGGGACTTCCGTCAAGGAATACCGCCGTCAGTCTGTTGTCGTAACCGTTTGTCTGAAGTTCTCTTACCATACCTAAACGGTTGTTGGTCATGACTATTACCTTTACCGCAATGTCATGCTGTATCATTGTTGCAAGCTCCATGAACTGCATCTGGAAACTTCCGTCGCCGCATATTGCCACTACCTCGCTGTCGGGACGGGCCGCCTTTGCACCGAGTGCCGCAGGAACGGAGTAACCCATTGTTCCCATACCGCCCGATGTTATGAATCTTCCGTTTTTAAGCCCTATGTTGTTGACAGTCCATATCTGGTTCTGTCCTACGTCGGCACTTACTACGGAGTTGTCCGGAAGCTTCTGTCCGAGAAGTCTGATGAACGCCTTGGGGTTTACACAGCCCTCGGGCTCTGCTTCTATCGGCTTGTCCTGTGTCTTTCTTATCTCATTGAGCTCCTGTTTCCAGTCGTAATGGTCATAATTCTGAGCACAGTCTATAAGCTGTTCGAGTATATTCTTTACATCGCCTACAACCGGTATCGTTGCGGCAAGGTTCTTGCCTATTTCGGCAGGGTCAACGTCTATGTGTATTACCGTTGCACCCTCAAGTCTGCTGATTGCCGTAACCGCTCTGTCGCCTACTCTCGCACCGAGAAGTATCAGCAAATCACAGTTGTTGATAGCGTAGTTTGCACTCTTTACACCGTGCATACCTATCATTCCGTAGAACAGCGGATCGTCAGCCGGTACACTGCTCATACCCATCATCGTATTTACAACGGGTATATCTGTAAGCTGCATGAACTGTCTGAGCAGATTTTCCGCACCTGCCGTAAATATACCGCCACCTGCGCAGATAAGAGGCTTTTTGCTCTTTTCGATAGCGGCTATCGCACGCTTTATCTGGAGCTTGTTGCCCTGAACACTGGGTTTATATGAGCGTATATCTACCGTTTCGGGATATTCAAAATCAATCACTGCCTTCTGTACGTCAAAAGGCATATCTATAAGTACAGGACCGGGTCTGCCCGAACCTGCAATGTAAAATGCGTTTTTGAAGATAACGGGCATTTCCTCGGGATTTTTCACAAGGTAGCTGTGCTTTACAAAAGGCTCAGCCGAACCTGTGATATCTGCCTCCTGGAAAACGTCACGTCCTATCTGTTCACAACTTACCTGTCCCGTGATAAGTACCATCGGTATGCTGTCCATGTGGGCGGTAGCGATTGCTGTAATAAGGTTTGTCGCACCCGGTCCCGATGTTGCTATTGCAACGGCAGGCTTTCCTGTCATACGGGCATAACCGCTTGCGGCGTGTCCGCCGTTTACCTCATGGCGTACAAGCACATGGCGTATACCCGAGCTTATAAGCTCATCATAAAACGGACAGATAGCCGCACCCGGATAACCGAATACCGTTGTTATACCCTCCGCCTCGAGAGCCTTTACCATAGCTCTTGCAACCGTCATTTTTTCAGACGCCATTTTATCGACCTACCCCTTTTTTGCTGTAAATAAAGTGCCATATTTTCACATAGCAAAGCCGCACGTCAAATTTTCGTGCTTATCAATAATTATAACCGCTTTATAAATAAAAGTCAAGATTAGTTTGCATATAAATAGTTGCCGTGACGGTGGTTTTCAGTATATTTTCACATAAAAATCGGCTGTAAGTAATGACGGGTATGTTTTACCGTTCATAACGGCTGTAAAAAATGCTGTCAGACTTAAATTTAAACTTTTTCCTGCCGATAAATATATAGAGTAATTTTGCCTGTAAGCTTTTGCTTGCCGGGCGGAAAAGAGGCTGAAGATGGCGTTTGAACATCTGTGCGGTCAGGTCATGACCGACAGTAACGGAACGACTTATATAATATCCGACACATTCTCCGTAATATACCCCGGTGACGCTCACCCGGACGTATACGAGTGGAAAGATGTCACGGCGGTTAAAATAGACAAAAGCAGTATTTCGGTTACCGCAGGAAAACATACTTATCATATTCCCGACAGGGCTTTTTCGGGCCGAGCTCAGTTCACAGCGGCAAAGACGCTTGTTTTATCGGAAATATCGGGCAGTGATACCTCGTGCGATGTAGCGGTCGAAATTCTCCCCGACAAGAGATTTTATTCAAATTACGATATCCCCGATTCTGCGGTTTTCGCAAAGGGCGAATACAACCCAAAGGAAATACGTTCCTCCATGCTGGCACTGGTGCTCGGTAAAATGGGCAGACTTCTGTGGTGCGTCGGAATACTCGCAGGCGTTGTCTCTGCGGTTCTTTTCCAGATATTTATCGGATTTGCCGAGGATACATGGTGGTATCTCTCTATAGGCGCATTTTTCTGTGCCGTAGGCACTGTGGTACTGACTTATCTTATAATGGTGTCTGTAGCCAAGATTAAATATTCGGGGCTTATAAAAAGCTGTGCCGACAGCGACGAAACGATAACCTTTGCGATCTGCCCGACAGGCGTATCTGCGGCGGAGGAAAGTGTATACAGTTCTCACGAAATAATCCGTTTCGGCATGAACGACAACTATATCGAAACATCTTCAATGTTCATAGTGACCAGAAGAAAAGCACCGCTTGTCTGGATACCGAAATCACTTTTCAGCGGCGATGCACTTGATAAGATCGAACAGTACCTTGCGCTCGGAACGCAGGATAAATAAGCGGAAAGGAGCAGGGGACAATGAGTGAAAGAACACCAGAGGTTGTTTGTGAACGTATAAACATAGATGAGAGTGAAGTTCTCGTTTTCTCGGTAAAGAACGGACTTTCCAAGATAGGAATCTGCCGTATCAATTCCGAGTATGATAAATATTGCCTTTACTCGCACGATGAACCTGTCATTGTTATAAACGGCGGAATGGACGACGATGACGCTGACAAGGTAATAAGCGAATACGGCAGCGCATCGGGCGGCTCGATAATTGCCGAGAGTATTGACGGTGCTTATGAAAAGCTGGCGGCAGGCGGCTCTCCCGAATTTGCACTTGAACCGCTTATGCGCCTTTTATCTGACGGACTTTATGCCGTAACATACGTTGAAACTTATGCCACGGCAGGAGAAAGTATGTTCTTCTGGTCGGGCTACGGTGTATCAAAACAGCTCAGAAACAGCAGCAGAAATATAAGAGTGATAGGCGACAAGGCATACAGTGCACCGTTTATTATCCCTACCGAAAAGCCCTCGTCCTACGAGCCGTCGCTCATCAAGAAAGCAAGCAAGGACGGTGTGAGGAACGGCGACCTGTTCGGAATATCGCTTCACTTTTCCGGACTTTATTCGGTACTGCTGAAAGGTCACTATGCGGCTTGTGCGGCGGCAATTGAAAACCGACCGTTCTATACCGTGCAGATTCAGCCGCTTAAAAGTATATGGAATATAACGGACGAGAACGGTGAGAAAAAATCAATAGGTTTTTCTTCCGCATCGTTCAGAGTTCCGTTTGAATCGCTGACAAAAGAACAGCTGAGAATAGGACTTACCGCAAGAAAATACGTCACCCCCGACACTTATGATACCATAAAACAGAAACTCGGCGTAGTGCCGAAAACAAGCCAGAAGAGAATACCGAAACAGCTCGATATTTTCGCCGAGCGTTATCCCGATGCTGACATGGTGGCTTGTGCACAGGGCGTAAGCGAACTTACAAAACCTATGCTTGACGCATTGCTCACAGGTCAGACCGAGCTTGACGGTAAGGTTATAATTTCGGAGAATTATTATAACAGTGTAACCGCCGCCTGCAACTATCTGCGTTATCACAGCAAAGATGAATTTATCGACTTTGCACTGAATGTAATGCGTAACCCCGAGCTTTCCGCAACCTATACCTATGTTGCGTCCTGCCTTGCAAAAGTGCGTGACGAGAGAATAAAACAATTCTTCACCGAAGTAAAGAATTCCGGTGACGCAGGTTATTCAAAGGTGATCGGTACAGCACGTTCCTACATAGATAACTATGACAAGTATGAAGAGGTTTCTTCCGAGGACTTCTTTAACGCACTTCCCGAACCGAAAAAGGAAAGGGAAAGAAGAGAGATAATTCATCTGACGGGAAATACAAAGAATCAGGACAGATTAAGCTCCGAAACAGCAAAAATGATGGCTACCCACATAGCCACCATGATGGATAATAAAACCGAATAAAATTTACCGCCGTGTACAATTCCGTACACGGCGGTTTGCTGTCTGAGGACGGCATTGCTTGTCCGGATGATTGTTCGCAAAAATTGTACGGCAGGAAATTTCCCCGCCACGCATTTTTTCTTGACTACACGCATTAATTAGTGTAAAATAAAATTGTATAACTAAGGCAACACCGCACAATTAACGGCTATCGCCTTTGCCGCACGCTTGCTTGCGTATTTTCCGTCATCTTGCACAAATTTCGCTTGACAGGCGTCAGCCTGCCCGCACTCAATTTATACAATCTGACGAAAAATCTGACTGCGCAATCGCACGACAATAATTATGCGGTATTGCCCTAAAAAACGGGAATGAATCCGGAGGGTATAATTTATGCTTTTACATCAGGTAAAGCTGCCGCACTTCAAACATTCCGCCGAAAGTGAAACAGTAACGCTCCCACTGCCCGACAAGGTAGTGATAAGCATGGCTCAGCACCTCGGTGCGCCCTGTACCCCGACAGTAAAAGTCGGCGACAAGGTGAAGATAGGCGATGTGATAGGCAACAGTGATGCGGCTATGTCCGCTCCTGTACACAGCAGTATATCGGGAACAGTAACGGCGATAACCGATGTCCTGCACATATCGGGCAGAAATATGCAGTCGGTAGTCATAGAAAATGACGGACTTGAAGAAGTCAGCGACAGCGTCTGTCCCCCTACTGTAGAAAACAGGGAGCAGTTTTTACAGGCGGTACGAAACAGCGGCTCCATAGGTCTTGGCGGTGCAGGATTTCCCACATCGCTGAAACTCGGCTTTGATCCCAAAGAAAAACAGCCCGATTTCCTTATTATAAACGGTGCGGAGTGCGAACCCTACATTACCTCCGACTACCGTTGCTTTATGGAAGAGGGAGAAGATGTCCTTGAGGGCGTTCTTCTCATGCTGAAATACCTCGGAATACCGAATTGCATTATCGGTATCGAAAAGAATAAGCCGAAAGCTATCGAGAAAATGACAAAGCTTTGCGAAAAGCACGACAACATCACGGTAAAACCGCTCAAATCAAGCTATCCGCAGGGTGCTGAGAAAACGCTTATTTTCAGCGCGACAGGCAGAGTTGTAAAGGAAGGCACACTGCCTCTTGCAAGCGGCTGTATAGTTATCAATTCCTCCACTGCGGCATTTATCGCACAGTATATAAGAACAGGTATGCCGCTCGTAAAAAGAAGAATAACCGTTGACGGAAATATTGTGAAGAAGCCGTCAAACTTCATTGTTCCCGTCGGAATGTCTATAGGCGAGATAGTGTATTACGCCGAGCTTTCCGACAAACCCGACAGAATTATACTCGGCGGACCTATGATGGGTGCGTGTGCATTCGACCCCGATTATCCGCTTTCCAAAACCAATAACGCCGTGCTTATGTTCGCAGACAGCCCCGTGTATGAGCCGTCCGCCTGCATACGTTGCGGTAAGTGCGTTAAAGCGTGCAGTATGAATCTTCTGCCGACAGAGCTTGAACACGCATTTGACATGAGGGATGCAGACAGACTTGAAAAGCTGAAAATAAACCTCTGCGTCAACTGCGGTGCGTGCAGTTTCGTCTGTCCCGCAAAGCGTAACCTTGCGGAAAAGAATCAGCTTGCAAAGGCATTTCTGCGTGAGCAGTCAACAAGGAAAGGAAAGTAAGGATATATGTCTAAACTTGTAATAGAGCCGTCACCTCATATAAAATCAGGTGTCACGACTCAGAAGATAATGCTGAGCGTTATTATAGCACTGCTCCCGGCACTGTTTGCATCCGTATGGATATTCGGACTGAGAGCACTCATAATGGTAGTAATATGCTGTACGTCCTGCGTGATTTTCGAGTGGGCTTGCAGAAAGATAATGAAAAGAAGCAACACGATAAGCGATTTATCCGCTGTGGTAACAGGTATGCTCCTTGCGTTCAACCTTCCCGTTACCCTGCCGTTCTATATGGCGATCATCGGTTGCTTTGTGGCAATAGTAATAGTAAAACAGTTCTTCGGCGGTATCGGTCAGAACTTCGCAAATCCTGCGATAACAGGCAGAATAGTGCTTATGCTGTCGTTTACGTCTTATATGACGACATGGGCAGAGCCGTTCTACTATCGCAACGCAGGCGAGATAGTAACAACTTCAACACCCCTTGTCAGCGAAACACCCGTTTCACTCTCCGATTTGTTCCTCGGTACGACAGGCGGCTGTATCGGCGAAACCTGCGCTCTGGCACTTCTTATCGGCGGAATTTTCTTGGTTGCTATCCGTGTTATATCGCCCGTAACTCCGCTGTGCTTTATCGGTACGGTGTTCGTGCTGTCAATATTCTCAAGCGGAAGCCTTGAGGGCGCATTAGCCTCTGTTCTGTCCGGCGGACTTCTGCTCGGAGCAATATTTATGGCTACCGACTACGCCACAACACCTATCACCACAAAGGGCAGAATAATATTCGGTATCGGTTGCGGACTTGTGACTATGCTTATACGATGCTTCGGCAGTATGCCCGAGGGCGTATCGTATTCGATACTGCTTATGAATATCCTATCTCCGCTGATTGACCGCTTCACAGTACCGAAAGCATTCGGTGCGGCAAGTGAGCAGAAAGGCGGCAAGAAATGAACGTACTGAAAAAAATCAAGCCCGTGCTTGTACTGTCGGTTATCTGCACTCTTATCTGTGCACTGCTGATAGTCACATATAATCTGACTTATGTAGATACCTCGGGTGTTCTTACCGACGACCTTAAAGCAGGCTGTATCGCCGCAGACGGCGAGGGCGAATATGCACTCGTCACCGATAAAGCGGCGGCAAAGCTCGATGGTGAAGAGTTCGACAGTATCTCAAAGATAGTAAAGAACAAGACAAAAGGCACGTTCCTTTTTGAAACCGTTGTTGACGGATATGCGGCAGACGGTATTGACGCAGTGATCGCAATTGACAAAAACGGTGCGGTAAGCGGTATCAGCATTATCGCACTCGGCGAAACTCCCGGTCTTGGCTCAAAGATAAACGACGACGCATTCTTACAGAGATTTTACGGCGTGAAGTCGGATATATCGATAGTCAAGTCAGAGCCGAAAAACGAGAACGAGGTGCAGGGTCTTACAGGCTCCACGCTTTCGTCAAAGGGTATGGCAAAGGCCGTAAACCTTGCTGTTAAGGCATACTCGGTAATGGATAAGGAGGTACAGCCGAATGAGTAACTGGAAAGAGTTTACCAAAGGACTTATAAAAGAAAATCCGAACATGGTAATGCTGCTCGGTATGTGTCCCACGCTCGCCATTACAACAATGGCGGCAAACGGTGTAGGTATGGGACTTTCCACAACGTTTGTACTTGTATGTTCAAATATAGTTATCTCTCTGCTTAAAAAAGTGATTCCCGACACGGTAAGACTTCCTGCATATATAGTTATAGTAGCAGGCTTTGTAACGTTTGTAAGCCTTATATTACAGGCTTTCGCCCCCGACATCTATTCGAGCCTCGGTATGTACCTGAGCCTTATCACAGTTAACTGTATCATTCTCGGCAGAGCGGAAATGTTCGCATCAAAGAACAAGGTTATCCCGTCAATAATGGACGGTCTTGGAATGGGACTCGGCTTTACGCTGACGCTTGTGCTTGTAGGCTCTGTCCGTGAGATATTCGGCTCGGGTCAGTGGTTCGGAATTACCGTAATGCCTGAATTTATAGAGCCTATGACGCTGTTCATTCTCCCTGCAGGCGGATTCTTTGTACTCGGTGCCGTTATAGCCGTTGTAAACCGCCTTATGAAGAAAAAGCCCCGTGAAATCGGCTGTCACAACTGCCCCAACGCAGAGGGCTGCCCCGGTGCCTGCGACAAGGCAAACAGTAACGGAGGTGAGCAGTAATGGAAATCGCAAAGAATCTGATGATAATACTGCTGACAGGTATCCTGACCGAAAACTTCGTATTATCAAAGTTCCTCGGTATCTGCCCCTTCTTAGGCGTTTCAAAGAAGCTCGACAGCTCAATAGGTATGGGTGCGGCGGTTACATTCGTAATGGTCTGCGCAAGCCTTGTTACCTATCCTATCTACTACGGTATACTTGTTCCGCTCGGAATAGAGTATATGAATACGATAGCGTTTATCCTTGTAATCGCCGTATTCGTTCAGCTTGTTGAAATGGTGCTGAAAAAATATATGCCGCCGCTTTATAAGTCGCTCGGCGTGTATCTTCCCCTTATCACAACAAACTGTGCCGTACTCGGCGTTACACTGCTTAACCTTACAAAAGACTATGACCTTTTAGAGAGCGTTGTAAACTCATTCGGCGCAGGTCTCGGCTTTATGATAGCAATGATCATATTCTCGGGTGTACGTTCAAGACTTGAACGTTGCGACATACCGAAAGCGTTGCAGGGCGCACCTATAACACTTATGGCGGCGTCTATCGTATCGCTTGCCTTCATAGGCTTCGGCGGCGTAGTAGACGGAATTTTCGGCGGTTAAGCGAAAGGAAAGACGATGAAAGAATATATTTTACCTATACTTATATTTCTCGGCTTCGGCGCACTTTCGGGTATATTACTGCTGATAGCGTCAAAGGTGCTGGCTGTAAAGACAGATGAAACCGAGGCAAAGATAACCGAGGCGCTTCCCGGTGCAAACTGCGGCGGTTGCGGTTATTCGGGCTGTGCAGGCTATGCCGCCGCAGTAGCCCATGACGGTGCACCGACTAATCTCTGTAAGCCGGGCGGTGCAGAGGTCATGAAGAAGATAAACGCAATAATGGGTACCGAGGGCGGAGAATTTATCCGTGAGGTAGCCTTTGTACGTTGCAACGGCTGTGAAAAAGCGACTAAGGACAGATTTACATTCACAGGAACAAAGTCCTGCGCCGCTGTTGAGAAATTCTACAACGGCAAGGGCGAATGCCGCTTCGGCTGTGACGGCTACGGCGACTGCGCAGCGGTTTGCGGTAATGACGCAATTACGATCACTGACGGCGTTGCGGTGGTTGACCCTGCTAAGTGCGGCGGTTGCGGAAAGTGCGTTACCGCCTGTCCGAATCACCTTATATTCCTTAGAAAAGAAACAAGCACAGTTGCTCTGCGTTGCTCGTCAAAGGACAGTGGCAAGGTCACAAGAACGGTATGTGCAAACGGCTGTATCGGCTGTAAGATATGCGAGAAAAAATGTCCTCACGGTGCTGTTATCGTTGCGGATAACCACGCTGTTATCGACTATGACAAATGTACCTCGTGCGGCACTTGCGTATCCGCCTGTCCGAGAAAGTGCCTTGTCAATATAACCTGCACACATTCCGAAAAGGCGGAGCAGGCGGACAATTAATCTGATTATTTCAGGCAAACGAAAGGAAACCTACAAGAGATGTCAAAAGTAAAGAGAAAGAACAGCTCATACAAGACAGAACCTAAGAAACCCGTGATAAACAGCCGCAGTGACAGAATGCGCTATGCAAATCATAAGCTGTATGACTGTCCGCTGTCAATAACATGGTTTCGCATATTCAAGACCGTGATAACGGTACTGCAGGCTGTTATGTCGGGCTACTCGGCTATAGTATGCGTTGTGTCGGTATTTGCGTCATTCAGTCCGGAGGTGCAGGCAAAGGCAAACCCTGCCGCAATACCCGGCTTTATTGCATACAATATCGTAATGTCGGTACTGCTTGCGGCTGTTGTTCCTCTTTGCGTCATAATGTTCAGACAGCTTTCCGAGTTGACCCAAAAATCTTATGGTTTCCTTAAATTTTTCCTCATCTATACCTCGTGCGTAAACGCTGTAAGCACTTCGGCAAGCGAGCTTTTCAGATTTGTGCTGTTCAGCGGTGTTGACGGCTATGAAGTCAGCATAACAAATATACTTTTCGCAATTTTCTCAGTAGTATTTATGGCAGTATGGCTCATTCTGAATTTAAGATATTTCAAAAACAGAAGGAGTCTTTTCAGTGATTGAAAGGACTTAACAAAATGGATGAAAACGCAAAAAAGAATGAACGTGAATTAAGAAAATATCGTGCAAAGCTAAGAATGGATTATTATCCGTTACCGCTGAGGTGGTTTAAATTTTTTCGCTATGTGTCGATGATACTCAATATCATAAACTGCATATTGGTTATAGGCAGTTATATTCTTATAGCCGCCACAATTAACAATCCCGAAGCCATCGAAAAGATACAGGTTGCCTTTGCCGGAACGTCCGGAATAAATATGGAATTATTCACGGCAATCGCCGTAGCGGATTTTCTGGTAACGGTCTATCTTCTTGTGCTGTGTGTGCTTGTGTTCAAAAGAATGGGTACGCTCGCAGTGTCGGGATATAATCTGATAGTCGCATTTCTGATTTCTGTTCCTGTTATAAACGGCGTGCGACAGCTTATGTCGGGATGTCTTAATGCTATGGTCGATCCTGCGGTTTATACATTCAGCGATACTGTCAGAAATATGATAGTGATGATAGCATTTTCGGGTGTCGTATCACTGCTTAATTACATTTATTTCAGAAAGCGTAAGACCCTGTTCACCGACCACCCCGAAATTGACAATATTGAAATCGACAACGGAAGCGTTCAGCTTCAGCACTATGACGAATGCCCGTTCTGCCACGCAAAGATAAACGGCAATTCGTCCTTCTGCGAGCATTGCGGAAGAAATTTCACCGAACCTGCGGATAACGGTGAGGATAATTCCCGAAAGGAATAAAAAATAATGAAAGTTACAGAGTTGTTTTCACTCGGAGCAAATGAAATTAAAAACCGTCTGCCTATGGCAACGGCAACAAAGTTTTCTACACAGAAGATCGAGGGTAAAAGCGGCAAAAGTCTGCTCACTGCCTGCATATCACGCTATAACTGCCGTATCATTCCCATAGCGGCGCTTATAATGATAATCTGCACGTTTATGTCGGTTCTGTTCGAGAATGTAATTACCGACGGCGGTTCGGCTGAGATTGCAGGAGAGGTGCTGATACTGTTCACCGCAGTGTGCGGTGTAGGCTTCGGATTTTATTTCAGCGGAAAATACCCGTCATATTATCCTTATGTATTCTGGGGACTTTATCTGATTTCATACTGCATAAAGGTCACCGGCTGCATTTTCGGGGCGACCGGACTTTCACAGACAGCGGTAACAATAATGGTTTTCGCCACCGTTCCCGTATTCGCACCTGCCGCATCGGCGTTCTTCCTCGGAATAATCCCCGTGTGGTATACGATACTCTGTAATATAAACGATGTTTCGGGCTATTACCCGTTCACAGTGTGGGGACTTGCCTTGCTCGGCTTTTTTATATCCTGCTCGATGTACAGCCTTTATACCGCCAGAATGATAAACTCAAAGCGTATAAAGGATGACAAAGAGAGGATGAAGATGTCGGCGGTTATGGACAGCCGTACAGACCTTTATAACAGGGCATACGGCATAGAAAAGGCGACCGAGCTTCTCAGAAGCGGAAACAGCATTGCACTTTTACTTGTCGATATAGACAATTTTGCGGAATACAACCGCATTTACGGCACGGAAAAAGCCGATGAAGTGCTTTTTGCCGTAGCCAACTGCGTAAAGATAATATCAAAGCCTAAGACGGATATTATCTGCAGATATGAGGGCGATACTATCCTTGTCTGCCTTACGGTAAAAGCCGATAAGGAGGCAATTGTACTCAGCGAAGAGATACGCAGTGCCGTAAGGGATATGAAGATACCGTTCCCCGAGGCGAACCGTTACCGTAACATAACGGCGACAGTAAGCGCCGCAAGAGGTATGCCCGGCGATACCTATGACGATATATATGTCAGGGCGATGCGCTCCCAGAACGTTGCAAAACGTATCGGCGGAAACTGCATAGCGTTCAAGGAACATACATTCCGCCCCGACGGAGAAAAATAAACACAAAAACCGATGCCCAAAAAGCATCGGTTTTGTCATATTTATTTATATCCGCTTATTACAGCACCTTTACAAGCTCATTATAAATCGGTGCATAATGCTCGTCCGTTATGCCGAAGTCCATTTCCTTGTAAGACCATACCGCACGGGCAATATGAAGCTTTTCAAACGCCTCGTTTATCATTCTGAACCAGTTGAGCGTGCTTTCGGGATCGGCTCTGTCTATAACGCCGTATTCGCCGCAGTAAAGCGGAAGCTCCAGCTTTTCCGCTACCTTTACAGCGTCGGCAAACATCTTTACAAAGAAGCCGCTGTCAATCATACCTGTTATACCGTCAAAATCCGAAGTGAAATCCTCACCGAAATATTTTCTGCTGTCCGCAAGAAGCTTTTCGGCTGTAGCAGGGAATTTTGTGCGGTATGACTTATCAAGGCGATCTACCCAGCCGGCACCCTGATGAGTGAAAACAAGCGGATTGTAGCAGTGGAATGTCAGCACTATGTTTTCATCCCAATCAATGTCAAGCAGTGTAAGTCCGTAAATGCTCGAGTTGAAGATACCGCCGATAACTATCTTTGTGTCGGGCGCTATTTTTCTTATCTCCTTTACGGTACGGCTTGCTATCCTGTTCCACGAATCTGTGAAATCTGCGCTTGTGATTTCGTTCAGCAGTTCAAAAGCTATATGCTCATCATTTCCGTAACGCTTTGCTATCTCCTGCCACAGATATACAAACTGATCCTGCAGCTTTTCGTTGCCGAAAAATCCGCAATAGCTCGGATCGTCAAAGATATATCCGCAGGTCTTGTGCAGATCGATAACGATATTAAGACCGTGCTTTTTGCACCAGCCGACACAGCTTTCAATGTAAGCCATTCCGCTTTCGATGATCTTTCCGTCGTCCGTCTGTATTACATTGTAGTCAACAGGCATACGAACATGGTCAAGTCCCATTGCCGCTATCTTTTCAATATCCTTTTCTGTGATGAAAGTCGAGTAATGCTCATCATTGTACTTTTCGCCGCACTGTGAGATCCAGCCGCCGAGGTCAATGCCTTTATAGAATCCGTCAAAATTTCTCATAGTTTTTCTCCGTCATAATCATAATGTACGCAGGGAAGCTCCTGCATTTTTCTTATCTTTACACCCTGATTATAACAGTAAAACCGAAAAAGCAATACCTCTTTTGTGGCGAAATTTATATTTTTGTGTGATTATTTTCTGCCGAGTACTTTTGCAAGGTCACTTTCCGGGTTGTCGGTCGGTGTGATGTTGTATTTTTCCACAAGTATATCAAGTACTCCGGGTGAAACAAATGCAGGCAGAGTAGGGCCAAGGAAAATATTCTTTATTCCGAGATATAAAAGCGTCAGTAGTATGCAGACGGCTTTCTGCTCATACCACGACAGAACAAGCGTCAGCGGCAGGTCGTTCACCGAACAGCCGAAAGCGTCCGCAAGTGCAAGAGCGATTCTTATAGCACTGTATGCGTCGTTGCACTGTCCGCAGTCCAGTATTCTCGGTATACCCTCAATTGTGCCGAGGTCAAGGTCGTTTATACGGTACTTTCCGCACGCAAGTGTTAAGATAAGCGTATCGGGCGGTGTAGCCTTTGCAAAATCGGTGTAGTAGCTTCTGCTCGGACTTGCACCGTCACAACCGCCGATAAGGAAGAAGTGCTTTATCTTTCCCTGTTTAACAAGTGCTACGATCTCATCTGCTCTTGATAGAACGGCATTGTGCGCAAAGCCCGTCATAACCGTGTGACCGCCGTTCATGCCCGTCATTTCCTTGTCCTCGTCATAGCCTCCGCACTCAAGTGCCTTAGCTATAACGGGTGAAAAATCCTTGTCATCGCCGATATGGACAAGTTCGGGGTAAGATACCACAGAGGTCGTGAAAACTCTGTCGCTGTAGCTCTGTCTTACAGGCATAATGCAGTTGGTAGTAAACAGTATCGGTGCAGGAATATTGTGAAATTCCGATTGCTGATTCTGCCAGCCCGTACCGAAGTTGCCTTTTAAATGCTTGTATTTTTTAAGCTCGGGATATGCGTGTGCAGGTAGCATTTCGCTGTGGGTGTAGATATTTATGCCTTTGCCCTCTGTCTGCTGGAGCAACAGTTTCATGTCGTGCAGATCGTGACCGCTGACCACTATAAACGGACCTTTTTCTATCGTCAACGGAACGACAGTCGGCACGGGGTTGCCGTAGCTTTCGGTATTTGCACTGTCAAGAAGCGCCATGCACCTGAAGTTGACTTCACCCGTTTTCAGCACAAGCCCTAACAGCTTGTCGGGGTCGCTTTCCCCTTCAATCGCCCTGAGTGCCGTGTAGAAGAAAGAATTTACCTCGCTGTCCGTTTTACCCAGAGCAAGCGCATGATAAGCATACGCCGCCATACCCTTGATACCGAACAGAATAAGCGATTTCAGCGAGCGTATATCATCATTTGCTTCCCACAGCCTTGACAGTTCGTAGTCGTCAACATGGCTCTTGTAGATCCTGCGTTTTTCGTCCTTTACTTCCGCCGTAAGTTCCTTTACGGTATGTGTGTTGAAGTTTACGTTAGTGATAGTAGTGAAAAGTCCTTTCAGAACAAGGCGGTCGGTACTGTCCGTAGGTGTACCGTACTCCGCCGCCTTTGCAAGTCCTATAAGTGCGCCGATAAGTTCGTCCTGTGCTTTTGCGGTATCGCTTTTCTTACCGCATACACCCGCCTTGCCGTTGCATTTTTCGTTGTGTGCCGTCTGCTGACACTGAAAACAAAACATTTCGTCCATAAAATTACCTCCTTGTGCTATTCTGTAAAAATTGAGGAAAAATATACACCGACATGATTTTCTTGACATCACCCCAAAAGAGTTCTATAATAATTACAGACAGTTGCATAACGCTAACGGATATGAAAATAATATCGTGAAAGACTGCCCGGACTACAGGAGGATAACACAATGGATATAAAAATGCTCAGCGAATACGCAAAACTTATGGTAAAGGTCGGCGCAAATGTTCAGAAAGGACAGAAAGTCCGCCTTTATACAGAGGTCGATCAGCACGAGCTTGCAACCCTTGTCGCAAAGGAATGTTACAACGCAGGCGCAAGCTATGTCGAGATGTTCTGGAGTTGCGGAGCTATCGACAGACTTCACTATGAGAACGCAACAGTTGAAACGCTCGGTACTGTACTCCCTTGGGAAGAAGAGCGTCAGAAGCAGATGGTTAAGGACTTGCCTGCAAGAATATTTATCGAATCGGCAGACCCCGATGAACTCAGCGGTATTCCTGCCGATGTGATTTCAACAGTAGGTCAGATGCGCTCAAAGGTGCTTAAAAAGTACCGTGACGAGATTGACGGCAAGCACCAGTGGCTTATCGTTGCCGCCGCATCACCCAAATGGGCAAAGAAAGTTTTCCCGGACGATGATACTGAAACAGCGGTTGAAAAACTCTGGAACGCTATTTTCTCCTGCGTTTATCTTGACGGTAGCGGCAACTGGGAAAAGGTATGGAAACAGCACACCGATACAATGAGAGCAAAAGCCGATTGGCTCAACTCACAGGGCTTTAAGAGTCTTAAATATAAGAGCAGTAACGGAACGGATTTTTCCGTAGAACTTATCCCCGGTGCAAAGTGGTGCGGTGCGGCTGATATCAACCGTGTAAACGGTGCGGCTTATGTGCCGAATATGCCGACCGAAGAAGTATTTATCAGCCCCATGAAAGGCAAGTGCGAGGGTAAACTCGTTGCCACAAAACCTCTCAGCTGGTCGGGAAATCTGATAGAGGGCTTTGAAGTCAAATTTAAAAACGGCAGAGTATCCGGCTGTACGGCACGTCAGGGTGAGGATATCCTTAAAAAGATGTTCGCAATGGACGACGGTGCGTCTATGCTCGGCGAAGTTGCACTTGTACCCAAGGAGTCGCCTATAAACCGTTCGGGTCTGCTGTTCATGAACACGCTGTTTGATGAGAACGCCTGCTGCCATGTCGCTGTCGGTGAGGGCTTTCAGGAAGTTATCGAAGGAGCGGAAAACATGACGCTCGATGAAATTCATGCAATGGGCATAAACGACTCGATAATTCACGTTGACTTCATGGTAGGCTCAGATGACCTTGACATAACAGGTATCACCGAGGATGGAAGAGAAGTGCCTGTATTCAGAAACGGAACATGGGCATAACTCCGTATATCTGCGGTATATAATTTGTCGAATTTATTGAAATTTCAAATTGCTTAATTTCGGCATTGCATTGTTACTAAAAGTATGTTAAAATAATAACAGCAGGACTTTTTCCCGATACAACGGATTGTATCAACGTAAAGGATCGGTTAGCAATGATAATAGCGATATGTGACGACAGCAATGTTGATTTAAAGCTGTCAAGAATTCTTATAGTTGAATACTTCAAAAAGCATAAAAAGAAGTGCAGCGTTATAACCTATGAAACGGGCTCAAAACTGCTTTCCGATTATGAAAACGGAACAGTTTTCGATATCGTTCTTATGGATATATATGTCGGAAATGAACTCGGGATAGACGTTGCGAGAAAGCTCAGGGAGATGGGTTACGACAACCTGTTGATATTTTCGACAATTACTTCGGAGTATGCGATTGAAAGCTACAGCGTAAAGGCAAACGGCTATATATTGAAGCCCTACAGTGCCGACCGTCTTGAAAGTGTTCTCGACAGGGTGCTTGAACAGTACGTTACGGATTATGTAAGAGTTAAAGTACGCAACAGTTACGTCAACATAATGTACAGCGATATTATCTATATCGAGAGTTGCAACAACCGTTGCATACTCCATACTACAGATGAGGAATATTCGCTTTATATGCGTCTTGATGAGATCGAAAATCAGGCTCTGTGTAACGAATCACGCTTTCTCAGATGTCACAGGAGTTACATTGTCAATATGGATCATGTTGTCGCAGTTGACGAGCAATTCCGCCTTGACAACGGCGACAGCGTGCTGATACGAAGCAGAAGCAAAGCACAGATTAAGAAGTGTTATTTCGACTATATCGAAGCAAAAAGCACCGTAAAAGGAATATAAATATAGAACGTCCGGCTCACTCAGAACCGGACGTTTTCAGTCTGCCTATACCACTATATACTTTTAGAAAACCGACTTTTATCGTCCCGTCCAACCACCTACTCTCCGCACTATCACTCAGCTAATCCAACTCCACTCATCAAACCTCACTGTTCTTACGATCCTCGCAAAATCATCACTACCCCCTAGCAACGCACCATCACTCTTGGCGCCTCTCGAAAAAGGGGAGCTGTCACGGCTAATATAAGTTTTTCACTTTCAACAAACTGTTCATCCAAACTATCCCTTACACTTCTCAAACATATCCGTGCCGTGACTGAGTGGATTGTATTCCCTTAGCACTGTCACTTAGTTTATCCCACTCTCCTTACCCATAAATACCGCAAACCTCGCCACTCTCACTCCCACCGCCAATTTCGTACTACCCCTCGCTTCGCACCATCACTCCCGGCGTCCCTCGAAAAAGGGGAGCTGTCACGGCTAATATAAGTTTTTCACTTTCAACAAAC
>CABUEI010000010.1 GCA_902490585.1 uncultured Oscillospiraceae bacterium | reverse complement strand
TAGCTCATCTGGTAGAGCGCCACCTTGCCAAGGTGGAGGTAGCGAGTTCGAGCCTCGTAATCCGCTCCAATTTTTTTGGCGCTATAGCCAAGTGGTAAGGCATTGGTCTGCAACACCATGATCCCCAGTTCAAATCTGGGTGGCGCCTCCATCAAAAAAGCACTTGCTAAAAAGCAGGTGCTTTTTTTGTGCGGAAAATCTGCACTTGAATTTGACATACAAATACACGGAGCAGTCCCGAAACCGCTCCGTGTATTTGTATATCTTTATTGTTTTATGAAACGCAACTTTCGCTTTCCTCTTTTTCGTCAAGTATAACCTTGCCGTCCTTGCCGTCAACCGTTATATTATCGCCCGTACGGACGTTGTACAGCAAATCCCAGCCAAGCCCTACTATTGACGGAATATCAAGGCTTTTTGCAAGAATGGCAGAGTGCGACTCCGATGAACCGAAAGCAGTAACAAAACCTTGAACACCGTTTTCACAGAACTGTATAATCTCGCTCGGCAGAAAATCCTCGGTGCAGACTATCTTGTTCTTGCCAATCATAAAATCTTCAGCACTGTTTGGATTGTTTCCCGAAAGAATAACCACCAGTCTGTCCGATATATCTCTTATATCTGCCGCTCTCGCTTTCATATATGTATCGTCCATTGCGGCAAAGACCTTTGAAAAGTTGTATGCTGTCAGTGAAACCGCATATTCCGCATTGACGTGCTGTGTATCTATTATTTCGTTTATAGCGTCGCAGTAATCGTCGTCAAGTGTCAGCATCATGTGTATTTCAAAGATTTTTGCAAGCTGTTCTCCTACTTTTTCAACAGCTGTGTCGTGTAATTGTCGCAGTTGTTCAAGAGCGATCTGCTGTGCCGTAGCAAGTCTTTCCTTTTCTGCCGCAGGATTTTCAATGTGTATGCAATTTATCTTGCTTTTCCGTCTTGTAAACAGGAATGCGTTGCCGTTTACGGTAAGGCGGTTAAGACTTTTACCGCTTAATACTTTCATTCTCTTCGCCTCCGATCAAAGAGGATTAATTTTTACTGCAATTTGTGTATTTAGCAACATTTTGAACTTGTTTTGTTGAAATTGCTCAATTCTTCTTAAATCTTGTCTATATTATAGTACAATTTTATCAAAAATGCAATAGGAAAATGAAAAAAATGAACGATTTTGGAAAATTCTTTTTACGGCAGTAAGCAAGTGCCAAATGACAAAAAATGAGCGGCAGTACTTTTGTACCGCCGCCGGTTTTACATATTGAATTTACACTTTTTAAGAATACCGATTACCTTCTTGTATTCTTTATCTGCCGTCGCAACAAGCTCAGTTGCTTTTTCAATGTTTCCCGACCTTAAACTCTCCGTGATATCCGAGAAAACCGAGTACATTTTGCCAAGTCCCAGATTTGCCGAGATACCTTTCATGGCATGAGCGGCTCTGAATGCACTTTCTGTATCGTTGTTTCCGATTGCAAAAAGCAGTTGCTTATAATGTTTGTCATACATGAATTCATGTACCGCCTCTTGCACTCCGTCCTCGCCGCAACGCAGTCTGTTCAGTAAATCGTCATAGTTTTCGCCTATAGCGTCATAGCACTCTCTCAGCGTGAGATTTTTCTTTCCGGTATACCTGAATACCGCACTTTTAAGCTTTGTCGATTCGATCGGCTTTGCAAGATGCTCGTCCATTCCGGCATTCCTTGTCTTTTCCTTGTCGTCAGTAAAAGCGTTTGCTGTAAGAGCGATTATCGGCACAGTCACTACATCGGCACGCATAAGTGAGCGTATAGCCTTTGCCGCAGTAAGTCCGTCCATAACCGGCATCATGATATCCATAAGTACAACGTCTATGCCGTATTCATCAGACTTCTCAAAAGCTTCAACAGCCTCTTTGCCGTTCCACGCCTTTATTACCGTAGCACCCTCGTTTTTCAGTACAAATTCGGTAATTTCCATGTTAAGCTCGTTGTCCTCGGCAAGCAGTACCGTCATACCTTCGAGCGTATTGTTTCCGACCGTGACTTCATCTCTGTCCGAGCTTTCCATTGAGATGTCAATTTCAAACGGAATCATAACGGTGAATTTAGTGCCGACATTCTTTTCGCTTTCGCACGTTATTTCACCGTTCATCTTGTCAGTAAGCCTTTTGGCAATGGGAAGTCCCAGTCCTGTTCCCTGATACGATGTTCTTGCACAGTCGTTTTCCTGCATGAACGGCTCAAACATGACTTTCATGAATTCTTCGCTCATGCCTATGCCATTATCTTCGCAGGTTATCAATATGTTTGCCGTTTTGCCGTCGCTTGAAGTTTCGTCCAGACGTACTTTTACATAGCCGCCGTCGTTACAGTACTTTACCGCATTACTGATAATATTCATAAGCACACGTTTGACGTGCACAGGACTTCCTATAAGTCTGTTATGTATGTTTTCACAACGCTCAAATTTAAGTGAAATGTTGCGCTTTGATGCGTTCTGTTCGTTTAGTGTCGCTATATCGTCCATTATCTCGTAAATATCAAACGGAACATTTTCGAGCGTTATCTCGCCTGATTCAAGCTTACTCATGTCAAGCACATCATTTACAAGGTCAAGCAGATATCCTGACGCCGTCCATATCTTCTGGCGGCACTCCTTTTGCTTTTCAGAATTGTCAGGAGTCTTGTCGGCAATTTCTATCATGCCCCTGATACCGTTTATAGGCGTTCTTATATCGTGGCTCATTCTCCGCAGGAAATCACTCTTTGCGGCATTTGCACGTTTAGCCTCGCCTGCCGATTCCAGCAGTTTTTCTTTGTATTCTTCTTCGGCTATACGGCTTTCACGCTCATGCTTTTCGTTTATCGTCCTGTAGATCATAGAAGCCGAAAGGCATAGAATGATATACAGTGTGGCGAATATCGTATTTGCCGCCCAGCAGTTGATATAAATATCCTGAGTAGGATAGTAGACATAGATATAATAGTTTCTGCACTTGTCCATACCGCCGCAATACGCACCATACAGATCCGTTACCCTTATATAATCCTTGCTTTCGGATTTATCCTCTGTAAAGCTCTTTATAACCGGACACCCGGAAATATCTTTTTCCCTGTACCTGTCGTTGTTTGTTGCAATTACAGAAGTTCCGTCGGTAATGATGATGTTGCCGTTCATCGTCAGATTGAATCCTGAGAACAGCGAATCAAGCGTCAGCTGACCGTCATCAATAATCTCTTTTGACTGCCTTAAATAAGCAAGTACGATTCCCTTTTTGTCAAGCCTTGATACCGCCGCAAAATCATAGTAGTAATCATCTTCACCGTCCGTATCCGACGGTAAAGTACGAAGTCTGTCCGCATAGGTCTTAGATGTATCATCTGCTATGTTTATTATCTTTTCTTGCGTAATCAGGCTATTCCACTCTTTATATCCCGAACCGTCGGTGCAGTACTCGTTATCCGGCTCTCCGTTTTCGTCAAGTACCATGATTCCCGTAATGCCGTGATTTGTTATAAACTTCTTCAGCAACACATCGGAATAGTCCCCGAAATCAGCAATATCACGGCTCATATCCTGTGTTTTGTCTATTATTCTGAACAAACTCTTTGTAAGATCCGATGCGGTGATCTCATCATATTTGACACACTGGTTCTTGATGTATTTTATCGTTTCTGCTGTAACGCTTTTCGCAGTCTGAGTGTTGAAATATGAAAAAACAGAGAAAATACCTGCTATCATAACAACGCCTATTATAATAATAATCGGAATTTGTTTACCCAGGTGCGTTTTATGTTTCTGGTTATTCAAGAGTAATACCTCCGAGAGCGGTATTTGCGTCAAGTCCGTATTTTTCGGCAATTTCCGCAATTGTACCATCTTTCAACATATCTTTCAGTACGCCCCTAAGCTTATCGGGCACTTCTGTAGAGTTGTTCTTATCAAAGGCAACACCCAGCTTTGACAGAAGTATACTTTCATCAAGCAGTCTGTATTTTCCACCCGATTGGTCGGTAAATTCACGGAGCATATATTCATGTCCGGCTATTGCGTCTACATAACCTTTGCGTATTGAAGCAAAAATGTACTCTGTTTTTACAAAGCAGTAAAGCGTACTCACAGTCGGCATACCGTTATTTTTTTTCGACAGTATCTCTTCAGGTTTTGAACTTGACTGAACAGCGATTTTTTTCCCGTTCAGGTCTGACAGCTTATATATATCGCTGTCGGTTCTCACCGCAACCGCCTGCCTGCTGTTCATATACGGACCTACCCAAAGGTAATCTTCCTCTCTGCCGTTCATTGAAAAACAGCCCCACAGACAGTCAACCTTTCCGCTTTCAAGGTATTTATCCTTATCGTTACAGATAACATTTTTAAACTCTGCCCTGTAACCTATTCTGCTGAAAGCTTCTGTTGCGATTTCGACATCTATACCTGCCGGATCACCGTTTTTATCGCTGAAATTGTACGGCTCGTATTCGTCGCTTCCTATAACTACAACAGGCAAAGCATTTTGCGATGAAACCGTACCGGTTTGTGTACAACCGCCCGTTAAAACCGCTGTAATCGCAATTAATAATACGGTTGTGCTTTTGATTAATCGTTTAAAGTTTCTCTTTCTCATAAATGGTTTTACTGTATCAAAAGGTAAATCTCATCATCGCCGGGATTCAGAAACAGCTTGTTATCCCTGTCCTCCTGCGAGCATATATGTCCTTTTTTAATTTGCTCTTCTGTGAGCAGTCTTGCGTTGGTAAACAGCGTCTGAAAACACTCCAGCTGTGTTTCAGCCTGTTTCTTTGTGAGCTTCGATATTTTATTCTCCATATTCCCTCCGGCACAACACACAGTCCTCATATATCATCGCTGTCGTCATGACGCTTCTCACAAAGAGGACCGGCAATTTCAAAAACGTTTGTAAGTATCGCAGGAACCGTAACGGGTCTTCTCAGCATACAGTCGAACAGATCCGCATTTTTCAGTTTGCACTCTTCGCATATATCTGCATTGGCAATCAGCATGAACGGCAGGTCAAAAGTTGACTCGTCACGCTTCATCAGATAGTACTGCTGTATCATTTCCTCGTCATAATCCTCAAATACGGTTATGAACATATCGGGCTTGAATATCGCAATATGCTGCTTTATATCATCGGGGTAACCGGGTGTGCTCAGAAAAATAAATCTGTCGTCCGGGTATGCCAGCAGGTCCTTGAACAAGGACGGCCTGCGGCTGTTTATCAGCACTCTTATTTTCGAAATTTCACAACTCCTTCATTTCTTTACAGTAATGTTTCTATATGGCTATAAGAGTTAATACATATAATAATCCAACATAAATTTTATCAGAAAATAGCAGAAAAGTCAAGAAAAACGCATTAAAAAGCCAAAAAATAATAATTATTTCTCGTTACTCTTCTTTCACATTATCAATTAGTTTTTGTTCTTCCGCCATTCCACTGCACCCAACCTTGCCACTCTCGCTATCTTGCCAACTTTACACTACCCATCACCACACACCACCACTCTCGGCTTATGAACGCTCTGTTTGTTTTGCATCCAAGCCTCGTCAGCCATTAGTGTCGCTGCGTCTGTGCATTGACAGCCATTTGTGCCGTTGCATTGTGCAACGGCTTTGTGTGGCTGTCTTTATGCGTCCTTGCATAACGACTAAGTGTGGCTGACTTTAAGCGTCCATGCTTAAAACTCTGGGCGTTCAACTTCGGGCATCCATGCCCGCCCTCGAAAAAGGGGAGATGTCATGACACGGTTACAATCTTCTCTAGCACTGTTTACCATATAGATGATGTTCTGAGATTTACAGCAAACATTTCCGTTGTCATGACAGAGGGGATTGTATTCCCTCAGCACTATCACTCGAATTTTCACGCTTTCTTTTCCTCTTATTGCGCCTGACCGCACCACTCCAAATCCCAACGCAGTTTCTACACCATTCTGTTGCTTTTTGCAGAGTGACGTTCTGTGTTTTTTGCTTTATACCTGTCTTTTCATAGAGTTAGTTCTGCATGCTTGACCGTCCGCATTTATTTCCGTCTTTTTGTAGGTGAGTATCTGTGTGTGCTTGTATGGTTTCGCATCCATTGCAATCGTGGTCGTTTGCGGTCGGTGCAGGACGCAGCGACCACAAACGACCGTAAAGGATCACACAATTATTCGTTATTCATTATTCACCATTCATTAAATAAAAAAGAACCGGCATAATCACCGGTTCTCATTCTGAACATTATATTGATTTTCTTCCGCTTACCGCACTTACTGTGCCGATGCCTCAGACTTCTTGCCCTCTTCAACCTTTACGGTATCCTTGCCGTCAGTCTTGTCTGTCGTATCGTCAGCCATTTCCTTGCCCCAGCTGTCGAACATATCAATTACCTTGTCGTATGTGTCGTAGCATACTGAGGGTAACTTGTCCTTTCCGCCGTAAGCCTTTTCTGCAAGACCGAAGCCCTTGATGAAAGCCTCTTTCAGCGTGTCGGCATACTTGCTGTCGTTGCCTGCAAGATTCTTTGCAAACTCAAACATACGCTTTGCGGTTGCCTCAGCACCCCAGTAATCCTCTGTTTCGGTTTCGTCGGATTCGATCTTCTTGCCCGTAGCCTCTTCGATCTGGCTCTTCAGGTCGTCGGACAGCTCGATTTTCTTTGCACTCTTGCCCGAAGCATTTGAAGCCTGGTGAGAAATAAGTGTCTCAACAACGCTCGCAAGGTGATCTGCCTTTGACTGTGCCACAGTTCTGAACTGCGACTTGTCGGCATTGTCAACCTCTTTCTTCTGTGCTGATTTCTTTGTGTATGCAGGAGTGAAAGTCTCCTCGCTCTTTACATATTTATCGGCATTGTCAGCCGTAAGTGTGCTCTTTGCCTTTTCAGCTGTTGTTTCAACGCTTGTCTTGGGCGCAGTCTGTGCGGTTATTGCCGCCTGTTCCGCTACTTTTGCTATTTCCATATCAGTTAGTCCTTTCCTGATTTAAGTTACATTGTTACAGTATCGCAACCCCGGTTACAATACCTCTTATAAATAATATCGGCACAACACGGAAAATTTTTAGCTTTTTAAAAATATTTACAAAAAAGTATTGACAAATCGGCTTGCGGCGATTATACTGTTAATATAACACATATACAGTTGAACTGGAAATTCCGATTTTTCCGACGAATTAAAAATCATCAATCGGTTCACTTGTTGCTTAATTGCGATTTTTGTGTTATACTTGAATAAATGCGATATATATCGGAAATATCAGCACCTATTCGGAAATACAGGAAGGGAATAAATTATCACCATGTCATTGGAAGTCAACGGAATATCCAAACAGTACGGTAATTTCACCGCACTTCACCCCCTCAGCTTCAGACTCGTTGAGCCGGGCGTATATGCACTGCTCGGTACAAACGGTGCAGGCAAGACCACCGCTATAAGAATAATTCTCGGTATGCTCAGCCGCAACAGCGGCGAGGTTCTCTGGAATGGCAGACCGCTTTCACCTGTCACCGAGAAAGTCGGCTACCTCGCAGAAGAGCGTGGCTTATACCCGAAATACAAGATAGGCGAACAGCTCACCTACTTTGCAAAACTCAGAGGTATGCGTAGACCCGACATAGATAAATCGCTCGAATACTGGTTCAAACGCCTTGAACTCAGAGGCTACGAGGATAAGAGAGCAGAGCAGCTTTCAAAGGGTAATCAGCAGAAAGTACAGCTTGTTGCGGCTCTTGTAGCCGATCCTGAACTGCTCATTCTCGATGAGCCGCTCAGCGGACTTGACCCCGTTAACGCCGATTTGTTCAAGAGCGTTATCAACGAGCAGATCGAGAAGAAAAAATACATAATCATGTCCTGCCACCAGATGCCCGTAATCGAGGAATTCTGTAAGGATATCACTATTCTTCATCACGGTTCTGCGGTACTTCAGGGCGACCTCAACGAGATAAAGAAGAGTTACGGCAGAGTGAACCTGTCCGTGAAATGTGACGGCGATGTGCTTTCGCTTGCTGCAGAGTGCAAACTTGTCCCCGAAACGATAACCCCCGATAAAATCACGTTTAAAATTCAGTCCGAAGAGCAGGCAAATATGCTCCTCAGAAAGATTATAGACAGCGGTATGCCCCTTGTTCATTACGAACTGCGTGAACCCAGCCTGCATGAGATATTCGTCGAACATATCGAAAAGGCTGACAAAGAAGCGGGAAGGAGTGACGAGATATGAAGACAAACACTTACGGCTGGAAGAACGTGTTCGCTTTCACATTCAGACAGACCGCCAAATCAAAAGCGTTCAAAGTAAGCTCGGTAATTATCATAGTGCTTGTTTTCGCAATGGCACTTCTCGCAGGCGTTGTCCCTGCACTTATCGGAAGCAGTTCCGCATCGGGCGACGGCGATATAGCGATTGATGATGAAATTCCCGTAAAAACAATATACTTATCCGATACAACAGGAATTACCGCAGGCACGGATTACGAAAAAGCTCTGTCCGCACTCGGCATAAAGATAAACGATTGCGGCAAGGATGCGGATATCGCATCTCTCACCGAAAAGGTAAAAGCCGAAAGCAAATCCTTGCTTATCGTGATTAAAGATAACAAAAGCGGCTATGATATCTATGCCTCACGTCCCGGCGACGATTCCGTATCTTCGGGTATTGCAAACTCTTTCGGAGAAACATTCAAAAACATTTTCGACAGCGTACGACTTTCCGGTGCAGGACTTACCAACGAGCAGATCACAGCGGTGAACAAGACTGTTTCCGTCTACCAGTCGGTCGCAGGCGAACCTACCGAAAATGATTTCGGCTATGTCGTGAAAACGGTTCTTCCCATGCTGTCCTCGCTTGCACTCTTCATGCTGATTTTCATCTACGGTCAGATGGTAGCGCAGTCGATAGCACAGGAAAAGACCTCAAAGGTCATGGAACTCCTCCTGACCTCCGTAAGACCCCTTGCCGTAATTATCGGTAAGATACTCGCAATGGGCTCTCTTGCACTGATACAGTTCATCATGATAATTGCATCAGGTGCACTCGGAATAGCGGTTTCATCTCCGCTCTCGTCAGCTATCGTAGGCTCGTCCGAAGAAACGGGAGCTATCACAAATCAGCTAATGACCGAAGTCGGCAACGCACTCGGCGGTTTTTCGCCGATCGTTATCGTGCTTATCATAGTTGTGTTCATCGTCGGATTCGTATTCTTTGCTCTTATCGCAGGACTTATCGGCGCTACGGTCAGCCGTATGGAAGACCTGAACGCCGCAATGCAGCCCATGGCAATAATCGGCATGCTCGGTTTCTACCTTGCATATTTCCCGTCGGCATTCGGAGGAGAAGCAGGTACGATGACGCTCATATCCTACTATCTGCCGATATCCTCGCCGTTCTCTATTCCCTCGGCACTGCTGACAGGAGCAATAGACGTACCACAGGCACTTCTGGCTATACTTGTTCTGTGCGTATTCGTGGTGCTTATGGCACTGCTGGTTGCCCGTGTATATGAGCAGATAATCCTGCACACAGGCAACAGACTGAAGTTAGGCGATATTTTAGGACTGGTAAAGAACAAATAATCCCCGTGAAAGAAAAGTCAAAAGTATGTATAGCGTGAAAAATCTGATAAAAGTAATATCATATTTTGCCACCGCCGTGATTTTTATTACGGCGGTATCGCTGTTTGTGATGCAGGACGGTCAAGGCAGGGCTTATGCGGCTGATGCCGTTGCGTCTATCAGCGTAACCCCCGTTCAGTCCGTGCTTGACATATCCGACAGACGAACAGTCTACCGTTATGACGACAGCACCGGCACTTACACGTCAATGAGCTATTATGATGTTTACGATTATGACAAAATAAAGCTGACAGTAAACTACGGCAGTTACAGCAGAAGCTACACCGGAAGCGAGATAACCGCACTTACCGCCTCTCTCGGTACTCCGCTCATAATCTCCGACGGACAGAGCAGTACCGTGTGGGGAAACGGACAGCATACCGTAACATACACGCTCGGCGGCAAAAGTGCAAAAGCAACATTTACGGTAGCGGCAACAAAGATAAAATCACTGTCCGTAACCCCGCTTTATACCATAAACGCAATCTATAACGTCAAGGGCAGTAACAAGGTCTTCGCCGATGACAACGGAAAGATTTCACAATTCTTCGAGTACGACCTTGCAGGTTATGATTATAACGTTAAGCTCAACTACACGGACGGAACCTCCGTCAGCTGTACCGCCGCCGAATTAAAGCAGAAAACAGGCTATGAACCCGTATTTTCACAGGGCAACAAAACCCTTTCTGCCGGCACAAATACAGGCTACTGCACCATAGGCGGAGTTACCGCCGAGTTTACGTTCAACGTTATCGCAAACCCCGTGAAGAGTATATCGCTCTACATGACAGACGGCGCAGATTCGCTGACTTCCGCTGCCGACGGCTATTATGCTACAAGAAATAACGGCAGTACCTATTTCAGATTTATTTACAACAAGACAAAAATCAGAGCAAAAGTCACCTACACAAGCGGCTCTACCGCCGATTATCCGATAGGCGAGCTCTGTGCAAAGCTTCACGGTCAGCTTGAAATAGCCGACACCCAGAGCGTAAAACCGTGGTCGGCAGGCACCGTCACCGTCCCTGCAAAGATAAACGGTTTAAGTTCTTCACTGACGTTTACGATTACGGGAACAACTCCTCCCCGTGACGTGAGCGGACTTGACTGCACGGGCAGAACAAGCAATTCGCTCACTGTTTCGTGGGATGCCGATTCGTCCGCTGTCGGCTATACAGCCGAGATATACAAAGGCGGACAGTGGACGGTTCTCACTGTGACAACTTCAAAAGGTACGGCAACGGCAACATCTGACTCCCTTCAGGGTGGTTCAAAGTATAAATTCAGAGTAAGAGCATACACAAAATCCGGCAGTACCACGCTGTACAGCGATTACGATTACATATCGCCCTATACATTGCCTTCCGGTATTTCGGGACTTACTGCAAGCGATACCTCAGCTTCTTCCGTAAGTCTAAGCTGGAGCAAATCTTCTTATGCTGACGGTTACACCGCCGAAATATACAAGGGCGGACAGTGGACGGCACTCACAGTATCAAACGGTACAAACCATGTTTCAGGTACTGCGTCCTCATTGCAGAGCGGAGCAAAGTATAAGTTCAGAGTAAGAGCATATAAAAATGCGGACGGTGAAATTCTGTACAGTGAATACGCTTACATTTCCGTCTATACTCTGATAAACGAAACCGTAACATTCTATAAGTCAGAGGCTACAAAGAACACCGTTACGGTCAGCTGGTACAAAGGTTCCTCCGACACATATACCGCCGAAGTCTACAAGGGCGGACAGTGGACAAAACTTTCCGTGACGCAGAGCGGAAGCCTTGTAAAATGTACCGCAAGCGGACTTCAGGGCGGCTCGACCTATAAGTTCAGAATAAGCGGTTACAGGAAAAACGGCGAAGATACAGTATACAGCACTTACAGCTATATTTCGGTTCAGACGCTGAAATAAGAGGATATGAAAGGATTTTTAACATGGAAATTATCGTAGCGGTAGATGAAAATTACGGAATAGGAAAAGACGGTGACCTGCTCGCTCACCTTTCTCCCGACCTTAAAAGGCTTAAAGCTATGACTGTAGGAAACATAATCGTAATGGGAAGCAAGACATATATGAGCTTTCCGAAACGCCCTCTTCCCGACAGGGAAAACCTTATAATAACACGTCACCCCGAGGAATATCCGGGCATGAAGTGCTTTACGTCCGTAGAAGAGTTTGTGCGTTACTCAAAAACCGCCGACAAGCCGATATTTGTTCTCGGCGGAGGAAGTGTTTACGAACAGCTCCTGCCTTATTGCGAAAAGGCTCATCTCACAAAGATACTTCACAGCTTTGAAGCCGATACATTCTTCCCGAACCTTGACGCCGATCCCGACTGGACGGTTGAAAGTGAGGAAGAGATTATCACAACGGAAAAATACCCGTTCAGATACGTTACTTATATCCGAAATAAAAAATGACAATAATTTACGCTCGTAAGTTGTAATTATGTGTCGTCATATCCACTTTGTCAACATCTTGTTATGGCTTTTAAAATTTACACAATATGTTGAAAACTGATAATGAATATCAAAACAGCCCTTGTTTCAAGGGCTGTTTTTTGTGCAAAATATACTAAATTTAAAATCTGCATTTAGATACTTTTTCAGAGTAAATGATAAAATTTCCACTTGAAATTTCTTGCTGTGGGCTGTATAATATAAATGTACACTTTTTGACACTTTGGTGGGGTTCTTGACACTCAATTTTCAATTAAGTTCAACTTTTTTGAAAAAAGCCGATGAACCGCACCTCTTCGGCGTATCAAAAATACGGTATTACAGCGAAAGGAGGGACAGGCTCATGACAGGTGAATACAAATCGACCCTTGATGCAAAGGGCAGAATGAATATTCCGCTCAAGCTCCGTGAGGAAATGGGTAATGAGCTTGTTCTTGCAAAAACTATAGGTACCGCTTGTATAAAAGTGTATTCCACGGAGGAATGGAAAAAGCTTGTCACAAAGATAAATGAAATGCCTCAGGTAAAAACCCAGAGCATTAAACGTTTTCTGTTCGGCAGTGCTTATGAGATCGCACCGGACAAGCAGGGCAGAGTTTCCGTTCCCCAGCCGCTGCGTGAATATGCAGGTCTTGTTTCCGACGTTGTTGTTGTCGGACTTGAGGGAACCGCTGAAATCTGGGATAAGGCGGCATGGACTGCATTCAATGATAACGCAAATAACGAAGATCTTACAGAGCTTGCATTAGAGCTCGGAATATAAACGGGAGGAAATATGAGCGATAAACCTGTTCACATACCCGTTTTACTGAATGAAACGATAGATTCACTTGACATAAAACCCGACGGTATATACGTTGACTGTACGACAGGATTTGCGGGGCATTCGTCCGAAATTGCAAAGCGTCTTACAACCGGCAGACTTATCGGTTTCGACCGTGATCCCGATGCTGTAAAAGCGGCAGAGGAAAAACTGAAAGATTATCCGCACACGCTGATAAACAGAAAATTCTCGACATTCGACGAAAGCCTTGACGAAATCGGGATAGACAAGGTTGACGGCGTGCTTATGGATCTCGGCGTATCGTCATATCAGCTTGATACAGCCGAAAGAGGATTTTCGTACCACGAGGACGCACCGCTCGATATGAGAATGAGCAAAAGCGGACTCAGCGCCTATGACGTGGTTAACGAATACAGCAAGGAACAGCTTGAAAAGATACTTTTTGAGTACGGCGAAGAAAAATTCGCACACGGTATAGTAGGCGGTATACTGAAAGCGAGAGAAGAAGCACCGATAAAGACCACTCTTGAACTTGCAGAGATAGTAAAAAGAAATGTACCGCTGAAAGTACGCAGGGAAAAGAATCCTTGCAAAAAGACTTTTCAGGCGATAAGAATAGAAGTAAACGGCGAGCTTGACGAACTTAAAAAAGGAATGTCGGAAGCTTTTGAACGACTTTCAAAGGGCGGCAGACTTGCTATTATCACCTTCCATTCTATAGAAGACAGAATAGTAAAGAATACATTCAGAGATTATTGCACAGGTTGCACCTGTCCTCCCGATTTTCCTGTATGCGTATGCGGCAAGAAGCCGAGGGGCGAACTGGTTTACAGAAAACCGATAACCGCAGGCGAAGAGGAGCTCAGTATGAACAACCGTTCAAGAAGTGCAAAACTCAGAGTAATAGAGAAACTTTAAAAAAGGGGAATTGTAATGACAACACCGCACAACAGAACAAGTACAGCGTACGATATGTCCTTGTTCGACACAGCAAAAAGAAAAGAACAGCAAACTCCCGAAAAAAAGCCGGAGCTTAAAGTAGCTACATCTTCCGTTGCCAAGACAGGAAAGCCTGTTGTGGTAGCAGTGATAGGAGCTGTTTTCCTTGCCGTATTTATTATGTTCTTATACAGCAAGGCAACGCTCAGCGAGGTAAACCTCAAAATAAGCAATGAAACACAGGCTCTGTCGGACGCACAGAGCATCAATACAGCACTCAGCAATCAGCTCAGCGGTTCTGTTTCGCTCGAAAATGTCGAACAGTACGCAGTGAGCGAACTGGGTATGCAGAAAGTCAGCGCATCACAGGAAAGATACGTTGAGATGAATACGGGAACTATGACGGAAACCGCAAAAAACAATGACGATAATATATTTGTCGTTATTCAGGACTGGTTTAACGGAATTTTAGAATATCTCGGATTTTAGGACATATAAATGAACAAGCAGGGCTCCTTTCCACGTTGATACGGCTGTGTTTACGGGGAAAGGATAATGCTTTTTTATCGAAAGCAATTTTCATCGTTTTTATCGCAATTATCCGCAAAGGAGAAATCCATGAACTTAAAACTCACACAAGGAATGAAAAAAAGGATCCTGATAATTCTGGCGTTATTGTGCGTAGTGCTCACGGGATATGTAAGTATCAGACTTTTCATAGCGTCGGTCGTTGACAGCAAGGAAATGTCCGCCATGGCAACAGACCAGCAACAGCGCAGTCTTGATATAAAGGCTAAACGTGGAACTATATACGACCGTAACAACAAGGTTCTCGCCCAGAGTACGACCGTGTGGGATATTATCATGTCACCGGGCGATATTGCAAAGAATGAACCCGAGAACAAGGAGTTTATCTGCAAGGGTATAAGCGAGATCCTTGATGTGAAGTATGAAACGCTGATAGAAGCGTGCAAGAATACCGATGATCAGTATTATGTTGTCAAGAAAAAAGTTGACCGCAGTACAGTTGAAAAAATCAATAACTTTGTATTAAAGAACGGACTTAACCGTTATTCCGTATACACCGTTGAAAACAGCGAAAGAAGCTATCCCAACGGAACTCTTGCCGCAAGTGTTCTCGGATTTGTAAACGAGAATGAAGAGGGCTACGGCATTGAAGCTTACTACAATTCATACCTCAAAGGTACAGACGGCAGAGTGATCACCACAACCGATGCTCACGGCGATGCAATGCCTTACGACTACTCGGCACGCTATTCCGCAAAGGACGGAAACAGCCTTGTGCTTACGATTGACGAAACTTTACAGTATTATCTCGAAAAGAATCTTGAAATAACCGTTTCTCAGCATAAGCTTGCAAACCGCAGTACAGGTATTATAATGAACGCTAAAACGGGAGCAATCGTGGCAATGGCTACAGCGCCCGGTTTTGACCCGAACGACCCGTCTTACGTTTACTTTGAAAGTGATAGACTGACGCTTGCGCAGATGTCGGCAGACAAGAAAACCGAAGAAGAGATTCTCGCAAAAAAGCAGGAAATATGGGGCAAACAGTGGCAGAACAAGGCGGTAAACGAACTTTATATTCCTGGTTCTGTATTCAAGATGTTCACCTGTGCGTCCGCTCTTGAAGAAGAGGTAGTATCGCTCGACAACACTTTTGAGTGCTCCGGTATTGCAGATGTTGCAGGTACGAAGATCCATTGTTGGAATATCGGCGGTCACGGCGTTTCCACTCTTACGGAAGCAATGATACGTTCGTGCAACCCTGCGTTCATCAAAATAGGACAGCTCCTCGGAGCAGAAAAATTCAGCAAGTATTTTGAAGCTTTCGGATTTACCGAAAAGACCGGTATCGACCTTCCCGGTGAAGCCGATTCCCTTTATGTCAAGGAATCCGATATGGGTATAGTTGAACTTTCGAGTTCGGCTTTCGGTCAGACTACAAAGGTAACTCCCATACAGATGGTTACAGCGGCGGCGGCAGTCGTAAACGGCGGTAAGCTTGTAACGCCTTACGTTGTTGATAAGATAATCGACAGCGACGGAAACGTTGTAAAGTCAGCCCAGACTGTAGTAAAACGTCAGGCAATAAGCGAAGAAACAAGCGCTACAATGCGTCAGATCCTTGAAGATGTCGTAACCGCAAACGGCGGCGGCAACGCTTATATGAGCGGCTACCGTATCGGCGGTAAGAGCGGTACTTCCGAGAAGATAGATGATTACAACAGCGGTAAAACACCTGAACTGAGATATGTCGCTTCATTCTGTGCAATAGTTCCGATAGACGACCCCGAATATGTAATGCTTGTCGTTTGCGACGAGCCCACATCGGGATATATCTACGGCAGTGCCATTGCGGCTCCCGTAGTTTCGGCAGTATTCAAGGAAGGTCTTGAGTACCTCGGAATTTACCCCCAGTACACAGCAGACGAACTTGCTCAGCAGGATGTAACAGTTCCCTGGGTAGGCGGATATAACAGTATCAGAGCCGAAGCTCAGCTTACAGCCGCAGGACTGAAGGCAGAATATATCGGCGGTACCGACGGCACCGTAGTAACGGGTCAGGTTCCCTCTGCGGGCACGGTAATGCCGAGCGACAGTACGGTAATGCTCTATATGGGCGATATTCCGCTGTCGGATTACAGAATGTCTACCGTACCCAATGTAATCGGTATGACGGTTGAAGAAGCAAACAAGACGCTCAGCGAAGCAGGACTCAATATAAGCATCACGGGTGCGGCAACAAGCAGTGAAGCAAAGGCAGTAAGCCAGAGCGTTAATTCCGGACTGTCAGTTTACAGAGGTTCTGTCATAGAAGTAAATTTCCTTGTAAACAACGAAACAGGCTGATATTTTCGGTCGTTTTATCAGATTAATTCCGACAGGAGTGGATATTATCAGACTGTATGATATTTGTCCCGAAGCCGAAAAGGCAGGACTTGAAAATGCGGTTGTCACAAGCGTTACGGACAACACGTCCGAAGTGACAGAGGGCAGTATATTTGTCTGTGTAAAAGGTGCGAGATTTGACGGTCACACAGCGGCAGGAGAGATGCTTTCAAAGGGCGCTGTTATGATAGTCACCGACCATGATATAAAGTGCGATAAACAGCTTGTGACCGAGAACACAAGGCTTTGCCTTGCAAGACTGCTTAACCGCTTTTACGGCAACCCGTCAGAAAAGTTCGGACTGCTTGCGGTTACAGGAACCAACGGAAAGACCACTACGGCACATTTCGTAAAGCATATTCTTAATACGCTCGGTAAGAAATGCGGCTGTATCGGAACGGCAGGAAACGATACCTGTTCGGGTGAACTCAAACCGTCACAGCACGGCACCCCCACAGTTCCGAGAGCAACGGTGCTTTATTCGTGGTTTGACGAAATGGTTAAGAACGGCGCAGATTATTGTGTCATGGAAGCAAGTTCACAGGCACTCGACCAGTACCGTATAGGCGATGAGAAAATTGAGGTAGCAGGATTTACAAATCTTACCCGTGACCACCTCGACTATCACGGTACAATGGAAAATTATTTTCAGGCTAAAAGACGTGTTTTTACAATATGTAAAAATGCAGTGATATGTATTGATGATGAATACGGTAAAAGGCTTGCGGATGAGTTCAAAAACATCGCCGTAACCTACAGCGTAAACGAAAAAGCGGACTATTGTGCAAAATTCATCAGAATGAGTGCAACAGGATGCTCGTATATGCTGGTGAACAATCGTGAAAAAACAGCGTGCCGTGTTGATATGAACATGACAGGGCTTTATAACGTACAAAATTCGATGTGCGCAATAGCAATGGTAACAGCTCTCGGCTACGATATGCAGGAATGTGCAGCTGCACTTTCCTCTCTTGAAGGTGTTGACGGAAGATTGAATGTCGTATATCGTGGCGAATTTACAGTTATTACCGATTACGCACATACCGACGATGCACTCGCCAAAGTTCTGTCAACGTTGAAGCCGGTCACCAATGGCAGACTGATTTGTGTGTTCGGTGCGGCAGGCGACAGGGACAAGGAAAAGCGTCCCATGATGGCAAAGGCAGTCGAAGACAACGCCGACATTCTTGTCATCACCTCAGATAACCCGGCACACGAAAACCCCGATGAGATAATCCGTGAGGTAATGACGGGAATCACAGGCAGAAAGCCGTTCGAGAGCTTCACCGACAGGCACGATGCGATCGCTTATGCGCTTGATATTGCCCGTAAGGACGACGTTGTGATCCTTTGCGGAAAGGGGCACGAAACCTATCAGATAATCGGCGATGAATATCAGCCGTTCAGCGAAAAGGACATAGTAAAAGATATAATGAAGAGGAAGGAAAACTGATTTATGAATATTCCTGCTACCGTGATAACCGCAGTGCTTTGCTTCGGAATTACCGCACTGCTCGGATTTGTGGCGATACCTGCACTTAAACGACTGAAGTTCGGTCAGACTATACTGGATATCGGTCCTGCATGGCATAAGTCAAAGAACGGCACACCCACTATGGGCGGCGTAATGTTCATCGCAGGCGTTGTAATCTCGTTTGCGGCGGGCATTGCTATAATGTGGGCAAGCGGTGCTATAAGCATGGACGGCGTAGGTTCTCAGAACCTCGCCAAAGCAATATCGGCAGTTATAATGGCTCTGCTGTTCGGTTTTGTCGGATTTGTAGACGATCTTATAAAGGTAAAGAAGAAGCAGAACGAGGGTCTGAAGCCCATGCAGAAGATAATAATGCAGGTGCTGATTATTGCCGCATTCTTCACATCTCATATCATTGCAGGCGACAGCTCAACGGTTATTGATTTTCCTTTCCTGGGTCAGCTTGACTTCGGCATTTTCTACTATATCATAATGGGACTCGGCATACTTTATCTTGTAAATGCGGTCAACCTTACGGACGGCGTAGACGGACTTTGCTCATCGGTAACACTGGTTTACTGTGCGGCTTATGTGCTGATATGCTCGCTTGTCGGCATGGCTGAAATGGGACTTGTTGCGGCGGCGGCAGGTGCAGGCTGTCTTGGCTTTATGGTGTGGAATCTCCACCCTGCAAAAGTCATGATGGGCGACACGGGTTCAATGTTCCTCGGCGGTATAGTTACCGCAGTGGGAATAGGCACAGGCACTGAATTTATAATGGTTATATGCTGTGCGGTATATATCTGGGAAGCACTCTCGGTACTGATACAGATGACATACTTCAAGATAACAAAAGGCAAGCGTCTTTTCAAGATGACTCCTATACACCACAGCTTTGAGATGAGAGGCTGGAAAGAGGGCAAGATAGTTGCCGTATTCTCGGCAATTGAACTGTTTGCCTGTGCAGTAGGAATATTACTTCAGTATTTCGGTAACTGATATAAAATATATCGAAAGGGGGATTGTCCGTGTCGGATAACAAAGGGCTCAGCTACGAGCAGAAAAAGGCAATGTACGAGCAGAATATCCGTGATACAGACGGAATACGTCATGTTGACAAGTTGCGTGACAATACGCATATCAATAGCGGAAGTAAAAAAAATAATCCCTCGGCAAGACACAGAGCGGAGCGTATACAGCTTACACCGCCTGTAAGGGAAGCTGTTCCGGAAGCGGCACCAGCTCCGGAGCCTGTAGTACGGAAGAGAAAAAAAGAAAAATCAGGCAGGATGAAAAAATTCGTAGCGTGGTGGAAGAATATCCCCGTTGCGCCTGCTATGGAATATGTACCTAATGCCAAACGTGGAAGATTTGACACACCGCTTTTCACTGTAGTGGTTATCCTGCTTGTTATGGGTATCATTATGATGTCCTCCGCAAGCTATGCTTATGCTTTACAGGAAGAGGGAAACAGCTTTGCATATGCACAAAAACAGCTTGTTGCGGCAATAGCAGGCTTTGTTGTAATGCTTGTGCTTTCACGAATAGACTATCGTATGTGGGTGCACCCGTTCAAACTGTTCAAGAAGAAAGAGAATTATAACAACGGTAACGGTCTTAACCCGGCAATGATTTTCTTCGGGTTCAGTATCATACTTATGGTGCTTGTAATCTTCAAGGGCGATGCGGTTGCAGACGCTAAGAGATGGATAACAATAGCAGGTATACAGATACAGCCGTCGGAGCTGTTGAAAATTGCGGCTATACTGCTTGTTGCCTATCTTCTTCAGAGAAATTACGAACACAGAAAAGAAAAAATACTCGGTTGTCTGGTGTATCTTTGCCTTATGGCAGTGATATGTGCGCTTTGTATGGCACAAAGACACGTTTCGGCTATGATTATCTTCTGTGTGCTGATATATGCTATGATGATTGTCGGTGAGTGCAACGGAAAAGGTTTGATCTTACTTGCAATACTGGCAGTAGTCGGCTTGCTTATAATGTATTATGTAGTACAATGGGATTATGTAACCGAAAGAGTGCAGGGTTGGCTGAATCCTTTCTCTGACTCGGGCGATTCAACATATCAGACCTCGCAGTCGCTTATAACAATAGGTTCGGGCGGTTGGTTCGGACTGGGACTGGGTAACTCAAGACAGAAATATTATTACCTTCCCGAAAGCCAGAACGACTTCGTATTCTCGATAATATGCGAAGAGCTCGGTTTCTTCGGCGGTATGACGGTAATTCTTCTGTTTGTTCTGTTTGAAGTAAGAGGATTTTTCATTGCGGCAAGAGCAAAGGATAAGTTCGGCTCGCTTGTGGCATTCGGAATTACTCTTCAGATAGGTTTACAGGCTATTCTCAATATAGCGGTTGCGTGTAACGCAATACCGAACACGGGTATTTCGCTCCCGTTCTTCAGTTACGGACGAAGCGCATTGCTGACACAGCTGGCAGAAGTCGGAATACTGCTGAGTATATCTAAAGACGCAAACACATGATTTACGTCTGAAAGGAAATGAATATGAACGTTGCTTTTGCGGCAGGCGGAACGGGCGGACATATAAACCCTGCGCTTGCAATAGCGGATAAGTTAAAGGAAGTTTTCCCCGAAACAAAAATACTTTTCATCGGCTCACCCGACGGGCTTGAATCAAAGCTTGTAAAGAAAGCCGGCTACGATTTTGCACCTGTTAAAATGGCAGGCATTCAGCGTAAGCTGACCCCTCACAACATAAAGCTCAATGTACAGGCGGTGCATTACTATCTCAGTGCCGGCAAGCGAATAAAAAAGATTTTTGACGATTTTTCTCCCGACCTTGTTATCGGAACGGGCGGATATGTTACCGGTACTGTACTTAAAACTGCGATAAAATGCGGAATAAAGACGGCACTTCATGAGAGTAATTCGCTCCCCGGAGTATCGGTTAAAATGCTTGCATCGAAGGCTGATCTTGTAATGCTCGGCACTGAAGATGCAAAAAAGCACCTCGGTGAATGTAAAAAGTGCTTTGTTACGGGCAATCCGCTGAGAAACAATATTCCGATAGAAGAAAAGTCGGCGGCAAGAAAAAGACTGGGTCTTCCCGACTGCCTTACAATTCTTTCGGCAGGAGGCAGTCAGGGTGCGTCACGTCTTAACGAGGCGGTTGTCCAGTTGCTTTCTTACGAGCAGAAAAAGGGCAATATAAACCACATTCACGGCTACGGAAAGCATGGCAAGGATACATTTATGCAGAGCCTTGCGGATAACGGTATAGACGCTGAAAATCCGCATTTTATCATAAAAGAGTACATTGACAATATGTACACCTGTATGTGTGCAAGCGACCTTATCATCACAAGAGCCGGCGCTATGACGCTGACCGAGATAATGGCGATAGGCAGAGCGTCGATACTGATACCGTATCCTTATGCGGCAGAAAATCATCAGTATTATAACGCACTGACATTGCAGAATGCAAACGCAGGCAGGATAATAGATGACAAGGATCTGACGGGAGCGGTGCTTATTGATACCGTCAACAAGCTTGCAGACGATCCCGAACTGCTTAAACTTATGAGTGAAAATGCCGCAAAGCTGTCAAAACACGATGCGGCAGGAATAATTCTCCGTGAGATAACGGAGCTTATGGGACTTTAACCTGATTTCACCTTATCATCCCGAGTAGCATAATATGAAGAAAAGCTATGAGAGGGTGATACTTTGGATAAACAGAAGCTTATCATAAACGGCGGACGCAGGATAGAAGGAGAACTCGCTCTGCACGGTGCCAAGAATGCGGCACTGCCTATCCTTGCGGCAACGGTGCTCGTAAAAGACGGTGAATGTATCATACATAACTGTCCACGGCTTACAGACGTTGATGCGGCACTGCGTATACTTTCACACATCGGTGTGAAATGCAGACGTGACGGCGGTACCGTCGTATCGGACGCATCGGCAATATGCAACTGTGAGATACCAGTCAAACTTATGCGTGAAATGCGTTCGTCAATAGTTTTTCTGGGTTCGGTTCTGGGCAGAACGGGACATTGCAGAATGTCATATCCGGGAGGCTGTGAACTGGGACCACGTCCTATTGATCTGCATTTATCCGCTCTTCGCAGTATGGGAGCGGTGATCGAGGAGACACACGGTTTTCTTGACTGTACAGCTCCGAAAGGTCTTAAAGGAACAGATATTACGCTGTCATTCCCGTCGGTAGGTGCTACCGAAAACATAATGCTGGCGGCAGTCACAGCTGACGGTGTTACGGAAATAGAGGGTGCTGCGAAAGAACCCGAAATAACCGATCTTTCGGATTTTCTGACAGCGTGCGGAGCAGAAATTGACGGTGCAGGCACAGACAGAATAATAATAAGAGGAAAAGAAAAGCTCGGCGGCACAGAGCACAGTGTTATCCCCGACAGAATAGCGGCGGTGACATATCTTTGCTGTGCGGCTGTAACTGGCGGAGAACTGATACTGAGCGGTGCTGATATAACACATATCGGTGCGGTGGTACCTGTTCTTAAAGAAATGGGTTGCAGAGTGTATTCATTCGGCAAGGACAGCATCTATATAAAAGCGCCTGAGCGACTGAAAGCACCGCATACCGTAAGAACAATGCCTTATCCGTATTTCCCGACAGATGCACAGGCACCGCTGATGGCAACCTGCACTGTGGCAGACGGTACAACGGTATTTGTGGAGAACATATTTGACAACCGCTACCGCCATGTGAGTGAACTTCTTCGCATGGGGGCTAAAATAAAGACAGAGGGCAGAGTGGCTGTGGTACAGGGTGTACGTCAGCTTTCTGCTGCGGAACTTGTTTCTCCCGATTTAAGAGGAGGAGCGGCACTCGTGATTGCGGCACTGTGTGCCGAGGGAATGTCTTCAATAGGCGGTATATCGCATATTGACAGAGGATATGAAGCTATAGAAAAATCGCTTTACAGCGTGGGAGCAGATATAAAAAGAATTTAGAAGAAGGAGGTGCGAAAATGGCTGACAGTATAAAGAGAGATAAAAGCGGTATGTGGACAGAAATGCCGCCGTCCGCAAAGAAACGAAATCAGGAACTCAGACAGCCGATATCCGCACCCGTACCCGAAGACAAAAATAACAGCAAAAACGACGGTAAAAAGAAGAAAAACAAGAAAAAAGACGATAAGAAAAAGGATAACAGAAAATCCGTAAAACAGGATAAGAAGAAAACAAATCTTAAAAAGCAACCTGCGGCTGAAATCAAAAGCCGTAAAGCAGACGCACAGACACCACGGAGAAATATGTCCGAGGGTTCTATGCCTCAGTTTTTGAGCGAAAACACCAGAACGGATATTCCTGTTGCAAAACCTGTCGATATACAGAACAGGGTACTGCGTAACAAGCCACGTTCACAGTCGGATAAAAAAGAAAAGAAACGCAGAAAACGTCTGTCGGCATACATAGTATATTACGTTATATTCGGTATTCTGGCGGCGGTAATTCTTGCGGTGCTTTCGACAACAGTACTGTTCAACCTTTCAAAGTACAAGATAACAGGCGACACGGTATACAAAGAACAGCAGATAATTGACGCTGCCGGAGTAAACGTGGGCGATAATCTTATACTTATGGATGTCGGCACTATAAGACAGAGGCTTATCGACAGGCTTCCCTATGTCGATAAGGTTGAGGTAAGCCGTAATATATTCACCTGTGCACTTGAAATAAAGCTCAATCCTGCAACGGCAATAGCAAACGTGAAGAAGAACAACGTTTATTATCTTGTCAGTGAGAACGGCAGAATAATGAATGCAGAGCTGAAAACGCCTGATAAGAGCTGTGTTGTTGTAACGGGATTCGACCCCGAATACGCTTCATCGGGAGATTTCCTTTCGGTTACCGATGAGGGAAGCAGAAATATGCTCAGCAAGCTTCTCAGAGCAGTAAAAACCTATGACGGAATTGACGATGAGGACGAATATGAGGCACAGCAGAAATATGACAATGTGTTCACGCTTATAAATCTTTGCAAGGAAGTTGGAATAAGCGAGCACATAACTACGATTGATGTAACAAGTATATACAGTATCAGACTCACTTATGACAATAAGCTGACGCTTGAACTCGGCGATTTCAACGACGCAAAGCTGAAGCTTACGGTAGCAAAAAATCTGATCGACAAAGGCGAGTTTGACGGTGAAAAGGGAACTCTTATACTTTCACAGTTGAGTGAAAACGAATATAATATGAAGGTCACATTCAGACCCGAATATGACGATACGAGCAGTAAGGACGACACGAGCAAGGACGAACCTGATAATTCGGGCAACGGCTCTGAACCGTCATCACAACCCGATGCTGTTCCCGGTGATACAACTTCACCTGTTGAACCTGCCGAATAAAAGTTTAAAACGCAAGATATTGTGGTAATTTACAAGCGTTCTTCAAATTATGATGATATTTTTTATCAAAACGCTTGCAATTAGAAAAAGAATCTGTTAAAATATTATAGTAGACAGTTTTATCTGTAAATAAAACGGAGGAATGCAGAAATGAGCTTTGAATTCGATGAAGAAGAGTTTGAGCGTGACGTCAAGATAAAAGTTGTAGGCGTTGGCGGCGGCGGCGGAAACGCAGTAGAGAACATGGTCAGAAACAACGTTGAAGGCGTTGATTTTATCATAGTAAACACGGATGTAGCGGCACTTAAAGCAAAAGACGGCAGTGCTATGGAGCGTGTACAGATAGGCAGAAAGACCACTAAGGGTCGTGGCGCAGGCGGAAAGCCTCCCGTTGCGGCAGAATCGGCAAAGGAAAACAGCGATGATATCGAAGAAGCACTCAACGGTGCATCTCTCGTGTTCGTGGCAGCCGGTATGGGCGGCGGTACAGGTACAGGTGCGGCTCCCGTTATCGCAGAAATAGCTAAGAAAAAAGGTATACTTACAGTCGGCGTAGTTACAAAGCCCTTTGACTTTGAGAGAGAATACAAGATGAACCTTGCTCTTCAGGGCATTGCAGAACTCAGAAAGTACGTTGACGCACTTATAATCGTACCCAACCAGAAGTTACTTTCAATAAAGGAAAAGAACATTTCTATCAAGGCGGCTTACGCAATGGTTGATAATGTACTTTACCAGGCAGTAAAGGGTATTTCGGATCTTATCACACATGACGGTTTCATCAACATAGATTTTGAGGACGTAAGATCCACACTTGAGGGTGCAGGCGACGCTCACATGGCTATAGGTCACGGCTCAGGCGATACAAGAGCCGAGGAAGCTGTAGCTGAGGTAGTTAACAGCCCGTTACTTGAAACATCGATCAAGAATGCAGGCAAACTGCTTGTTAACCTTACTATGTCTGAGGATACACCTCTTGATGATGCAGAGAAGGTAATGCAGTTACTCACACAGTCAGCCGCTAAGGATGTTCAGGTTATCCACGGTGTTGACTTTGACAGCGATCTTAAGGATGAGATGGTTATTACCGTTATCGCTACCTGCTTTAAGGACAGCGAGGGTCATTCTATGATCACATCTGATGAGGCTGTAGCAAAGACAGTTCTCGCTTCTACTCCCACAGAGGATACAGGTGCAGAAAAGACAGAGGATAACTCATTTACAGAATCTCTCGTTTTCCCTGAAACACCTGCAAATGCAGGCGAAACGGACGATGATGATCCTTTCACAGAACTTTCGGCACTTCTGAATAACAGAGGCAACTGATAATTATGTTAATATGATTGCTCTCGTCTTTATGTCGGGAGCAATTTTTTTGTAAGAAGGGAAAGATTAGAATATGCAGAACAGTGTAGCAAAATTTATACGAGGAACAGCTTTCACAATAATTACTGTGGGTATTCTTGCCTCACTGATAGTGGGATTTAATTTTATCAATGATAAATTGACTGCCGGGCTTGGCTGGGGAATTCTTGTCGGAGGAATTATTTCATCTGTTGTTGTTTTTTCGGTTTTACTCGGCATTTCGGAATTGGTTGAAAAATCAGAGGAGCAAAGTTTATATCTATTTAAATTATACAATTCATACAAATTATACAATTCATACAAAGCACTGAGTAAAAGCAATTCGGATTCAAATGACAACACCCGGATAACTGCTGATAATGCAAAATGCACAGACAATGTTTCAGAATCCGCACCTGCTCATTCATGGAGATGTGATGGTTGCGGCAATATGATAAGTACATCACCATGCCCTTATTGTAATAAATAGTTTTTATGTTATCTGAGAATTAAAAAATGAAAATCCACTGCCCGAAAGCAGTGGATTTTCTATGTTATATATGATAATTTATGCTGTCTTATTCGCTTCTGAGTGCGAGAACGGGGTCTTTCTTAGCCGCATAGTGTGAGGGGATAAGACCTGCGATAAGAGTGAGGAGCATACTGATTATTACAAGTATTATTGCACCCTGCCACGGCAGTACGCACATGCCCGAAATTCCGGTAAGGCTGTATACGATAGCGTTTGCCGGGATAAGCAGCAGCAGTGTTACGCAGATACCGATTGCACCTGCGGCAAAGCCGACAATAAGTGTTTCGGCATTGAATACACGGGAGATATCTCTCTTGCTTGCACCCATAGCTCGCAGTATACCGATTTCCTTGGTTCTTTCGAGAACGGAAATGTAGGTGATGATTCCTATCATTATTGATGATACAACAAGTGAAATAGCTACAAAGGCGATAAGGATAACACTTATTGCGTCGATTATGGTAGAAACCGATGTCATCATAAGTCCGACCAGATCGGTATATTCTATCTTGAGGTTTTCGTTGCCGTCGGCCTTTACCTTGTCGTTGTAGTCGCTTATGATCTGCTCTATCTTTTCCTTTGAGTCAAAGTCCTTGGGGTAAATATTTATACGGCTGGGCTCATCAAGCGATGCAACGCCGAGGAGCGTCATGTTACCGTCATAGGTAGCGTCGGACTCAGTGTTCATCTGTTGTGCGAATGCGTCCGCAATCTGTTCTTCTGTCATGCCCATCTGCTGAGCCTGCTGAAGCTGTGCCATGATCTGAGTCTGCTGTTCTTCGGGAAGAGTTGCGATGTATGCCTGTATATCTTCCATTGTTACAGTCTTTTTATCCTCGTCTTTGGAAAATTCTTTTCCTGTGAAGATATCGGTGTCGGAGGAGGCTTTCTGTGCTTTTACTATCTCGCTGTCGTTGACTTTGTTTACAAGATACTCGGTGAGTGCGTGAGTATAACCGATAGCTGATGATGAGTTTGACGACATTATGCTGTTCTCTTCGGGCTTGATTATACCGACTACCTTTATAGGTTCAGCGTCCTCGACAACCTTTGTCATGTAGATCTTGTCGTCGCTTTTGTCAACCCAGACGTCGTTTTCTTTCTCGTAGAACTCGGGGTTTGTTACCAGTTTGAATTCAAGTCCGAGAAGTTCATCATAGGTGTAAGTCTGAAGTTCACTTGTGAAATCGACCTTGTCGCCCTCGTTACCGATTGCTTTCTTTACCGCATCAATAAGTTCATCGCTGTCCATAAGTCCAAGACAGTAAAGGCTGTAGTCGGATATTTCATTATCCTTGTTTACAATTACAACGACTTCATTGTAGGCATTCGGCATTCTGCCGGCGAGTACTTTGTACTGTTCATTTAACAGCTTGTCATTGTCGAGAAGTTCTGTCCATGTGTCATAGCTTGAACTTACAACGTTGCTCATAAGCTGTGAGTCGTACATTGCGTTGGTCATGCCCATATCTTCAAACAAGGTAGAGGGGTTGACCTGAATTATGCCCTTGTCATCATCGTTTCTGAAGATGTTGAGCGGTGTTGAATAACCGTACTTGATGTCGCTTACATAGTCGTTGATTTCTTTACCGTCATTTTCAAGGTAAGTTTTGAAGCTCTTTAAATCGTTGGATTTGAGCTGAGTGAGCATGGTGTTTACCATACTGCCCATTATGTTATTAGAGTGGATCTTTCCGTCGTCCTCGCCGCCTGTTGTGTTATCTTTCATCATCGAGGTCATCATTGATGACATATCCATGGCGTTACGCTCTATGGCGATAGGATAGCTTGCGAGGGTTTCTTCTTCGACTGACTTTATATAAAGCTGTGCGCCGCTTGAAATCGAGAGAATAAGGGCGATACCGATAATACCGATACTTCCTGCAAAAGAGGTCATGAACGTTCTGCCTTTTTTGGTCATGAGGTTATTTAAACTGAGTGACAGTGCGGTGAAGTAGGACATTGACGGTTTCTTTATTTTCTTTTCCTTGCCCTTTTTCTTTTCGATAGGCTCGACTACATTTCTGTCATATGGGTTTGTATCGTCAACCACCTTACCGTCAAGCAGTCTTATTATTCTGTTAGAGTACTTCTCGGCAAGTTCTGGGTTGTGCGTTACCATGATAATCAGCTTGTCTTTGGATATTTTCTTTAAAAGCTCCATTATCTGAACACTTGTTTCGCTGTCGAGTGCACCTGTAGGTTCATCGGCAAGCAGTATATCAGGCTCGTTTACAAGCGCTCTTGCAATAGCAACTCTCTGCATCTGACCGCCCGACATCTGATTTGGTTTCTTTTTAAGCTGATCGCCGAGACCGACCTTTATAAGTGCGTCCTTTGCACGCTGTCTTCTTTCAGTCTTTGATACACCGGATAAAGTCAGCGCAAGCTCAACGTTTGCAAGCACTGTCTGATGAGGGATAAGGTTGTAGCTCTGGAATACAAATCCGATTGAATGGTTACGATAAGTATCCCAGTCGGCGTTTTTAAATTCCTTTGTTGATTTTCCGCCTATGATAAGGTCGCCGTCCGTGTATCTGTCAAGTCCGCCGATAATGTTCAGAAGTGTTGTCTTACCGCAACCCGACTGTCCCAGTATTGACACGAACTCGCTCTCACGGAAGTCAATGCTGACTCCACGCAGTGCGTGAACCTTTTCATCGCCAACCTTATAATCTTTGGTTATGTTTTTCAGTTGAAGCATCGTTTTGTCCTTTTCGTGATTTATTAATTCAAACGTCTTTTGCCGTATTTACCTGAAAATCCGTGGCTTATTTTAAGCCTGCTGTGTTAACCGCATTTAAACTTTTCTTTTTCTTATCTTCCTTGTCGTTGTCTTTTTCTTCAATGGGGAGATAGACGGTGAACTGCGTTCCCTTGTTAAGCTCGCTTTTAACACGAATCCTTCCTCCGCACAGTTCAACGATACGCTTTACCATAGCAAGACCCAGCCCGTTGCCGCCTGTTGCGTGTGAGCTGTCGCCCTGATAGAATTTCTCGAAAATACGTTCTGTGGTGGCTTTGTCCATTCCTATGCCGTTATCGGTGACACGCACACGGATTTCATTGCTGTTCTTCGGGTTTATGTCAAGGCGTATCTCGATAGTACCGCCTTCCTGAGTGTATTTTATAGCGTTGCCTATAACGTTCAGCCATACTTGCTTCAGCATTTCGCTGTTGCCGTAATAGTTAAGCTCGCAAAGCTCGGGTATTACCTCCTGATTCTTTGCACCCCACTGGCTTTGTAACTGCAGAACGCATCTGCGAAGCTCCTCGTCAAGAGAAAACTCTTTCTTATCTGTGATTATTTCCTGGTTTTCCAGCTTATTCAGCATAAGGATATTGCTCGACATATTTATGAGCCGTTGCGATTCATTTATGATTATGTCGATATATTCATCCTCCTGCTCCTTTGTAAGACCGCCTTTTTTAAGCTGTTTTGCAAAGCCGTATACGGAAACCATAGGAGTTTTGAATTCGTGCGAGAAGTCGTTTATGAAGTCGTTTCTGAAAAGCTCGGTATTGCCAAGCTCCTTTACCATTATGTTGAAATTCTCCTGTATATGCGAAAGCTCGCTGTTTCCGTTTTCCTCAAGTCTTACCGAAAAATCGCCTTTTGAAACCTTGAGCAGACCCTCCTTGAGATCGTTTAGCGGACGGAGAAGTATGCCTGACAGCATCGCAGACAGTATACTGCCGATAATTACGCACGAGCAGAGCATTATCAGGGGCATAAGCATAGGTACTACCTCAATATGCTTCATCAGACCGAAAGCACTGAGGATATTATAGATCATCACGCAGATAATGCCTGCGGATACCATTATAAAAAATACGAACAACACAACATAAGCGTTTATCGAGCGTAAACGCTTTTCTTCATCGCTTATTCTCTTGTGCATTTTATTCCTCCGTTTTAAGTCAATGCTGTTTCAGCACAGCCTTGTAGCCAAGCCCTCTGACAGTTACTATCTCGAAATCCTCGTTGTCACGAAAACGCTCACGCAAGCGGTTAATATGTACGTCGATCGTTCTTTCATCGGTTTCGGTTTCCATATCCCACAGCTCGTCCATAAGCTGACGGCGTGTGAATATTTTGTTCTGATAGCTGAGCAATTTGAACAGCAGCATAAATTCCTTGTTGGGAAGCTCGTGGGTGACACCGCCGCAGGTAACTGTAAGCGCATCATAGTCAAGCACGGTATTGCCTGCGTGGAGCTTATGCTCGTTGGCAATGTTACTGCGGCGCAGGAGTGCTGAGATACGAAGTAACATTTCTTCATCGTCAACAGGCTTTACCATATAGTCGTCCGTACCTGCACGGAATCCGGCAATCTTATCGGCAGATGTTTCTCTTGCCGTAACCATGAGCACGGGGGTGTTACAACCGCCCTCACGGAGCGTCTTTACAAATTCGTAGCCGTCCATTCTCGGCATCATGACGTCAAGCAGTATGAGGTCAACGTGCTGTTTGTCGAGTATATCGAGTGCATCTATGCCGTCAACGGCGGGAACGGGTTCATAACCGTTCTGCTTTAGTACCGTACACATCAGTTTTCTTGTGTTTGTATCGTCCTCTGCGACCATTATATGAAACATATTATTTCCTCCTCTTCTTTAACAGAACTTAATTATATATATTATATTCCCCTTGATTTAACCGAATATTAAGCGGTGACCGCCTGAGTACGCAAAATGCCCTCGGCTGTTGCTAAGGGCATTTTGTATTATAAATTCAGAAGATACGAGAGAGTATCGCCTATTTCGCCGAGTGCGTTTTCTGTCGTCATTCCGACCAGCACATCGGTTGCTCCGTGTTCAACGCAGAAGTTTGCCACATTGAAGTTACAGTAGCGCACATCTATAACGTATATTTCGCTGAATGATGAGGTAAGGCAGGGTATCATTGCACTGGGGTAATCATCCTTGAGTACAACAAGCACTCTGTCGTTATTTGCGTCTGTAGTGATATGCTTTATGTAGCTGTCAGCCACCATGAACAGACTGTAGAACGAACTTGCACTGTAGTCTGAACTCGGCATCAGCGGATATTCAAACTGATACTCATAGTCCTCGTTATAATATTCTGTCGTGAAGTCGTTTTTGGGAACATAGTAGGTGAAAGTTTCACCCTCATACATAAGTCCGTCATACTTGGTTGCGGCGTAGACAGAACCCATGCAGTCCTCTTCATACTTATCGTAGTCGGAAATCTTGGCAAAATCAACGCCTGCTGTCTTTGCAAAACTCTGTGCGACATAGTATGCACCGAGCTGTTGCCAGTGACAGTCACGCAGGAAGAATATATCCTCTTTCTGATGAGGCAGAAGAGCGTTCATGGCACTGATGACCTTTACGTCTTTGCTTATCATATTGGAGATATACTCGGAATCGCTGAGTTCGGTATACTTTGATTTCTGAAGCTCGGACGGGGTGATGAAAGTATTCTGCGTCAAAGTAAGCAGACTGTAGACATTGGCATCCGGTAAAAGCGTCTTGAGAGTATTTATCGTGTTTGCATAGTCCTCTGCATTGTCACGGTTTCCGTTGTAAAGCTGTGCACCGTATATGGTGTCGCCGCTTTGGTAAACAAGCTGTGAACCCTCTTCAAAAAGTACCTGGGCATCAGGGTCTGACGGTGCTACATAGGCGTTTTCGGGTTTTGATGAATTACTGCTTTCATCGGGCTTTGAGCTTGTATTTTCTTTTGTGGTGTCGGCAGATGACTCGTCTTTGCTTTCGGGTGTCGAACTGTTACTCTCGGGAGCGTCGCTTGACGTATCTGACGGAGCGGGGGTTACTATAGCTATAGGCTTTGTGGAAGCGGTTGTAACCTCAGTCTGAGATGAACCGCTGTTAATCTGCGAAACATTACCCTTGATTTCGGCACCGTTTATTGAGAAACCGAACAATGAGCGGAATCCTGCACCGATAGATTTGAATGTATCTCTGAACGGTACGGTATCATTGAAGAAATAGCTGATGTCGCTTGTGTAATCGCCGCTCCAGTATGCGTCCCATGTGAACTTCGGGAATGTGGCAAGGTTACGTTTTTCGGTTTCGGATATAGTCGGGCGGGGAAGTACAAGCAATCCGACTGCCACTACCGCAAAGAACGCCGTGCAAACGCCGATATTTATCTTTATTGCAAGCTTTTTCTTGCGTTCGTCTTCGGTTACGGGTTTGCTTTCCTGCTGTGACTTTTCTTCCTTATCCTGCTTTTCAGGCTTTACTTTGATCTGCTTTTCAGCCTTGGCAGGCTTTTCTGCTTTAACGGGTTTAACTGCTTTTTCTGTGTTTTTATTGTCTGAGCTTTTCCCGGAATGAGTATCTTCGTTTTTTACAGCTTTGACGGGCTTTTCGTGTTTAACTTTTTTCGGCTCGTGGCTTTTCTGGGATTCCATCTTGCGACGGTATATCTCGTTAAGCTCTTCAAGCTCCTTATCATCAATATGGTCTGACAATGTTACTCACTCCTTTCTCAGAACTGCCAGTAGATAAACGGGTTGTTGGTTGCATTTACAAGCAGTATACTGCTCAGTGCGAATACAGCCACATTAAGAACCGTCTGACCTACCGAGGTTGCAAGGTAAAGATTCATGCTTTCAAGCTTCTTTTTGAGAGCCGGGATAATCGGCATACAAAGTGCAATGCTGACAATTACAAGCCATGCGTTTGCCATCATATTCTGTGTTGAAATCTTGTCAACAAACGAGTTGCCGTTCAGACCGACAAGGTTTCCGAGGAACGTGCCGAGCTTGCCTAAATCGGTAAAGTAGAATATGCCGAAGCCGACAACAACTACTATCGTATTGTAAATATGCGCAACAGCCTTAGGCATCTTTCTCATGTTCTTGTTGCCAATCGTACGCTCTATAAGAATGAACAGTCCGAAGTAAAGACCCCATATAATGTAGTTCCAGTTTGCTCCGTGCCAGAAGCCTGTGCAGAACCATACGAGGAAGAGATTGAGATATTTTCTTCTCTTGCCGAAGATAGGCACATACAGCAGATAATCACGGAAGAATGTACCGAGTGAGATGTGCCACCTCTGCCAGAATTCCGTAATGTTCTTGCTGACAAACGGATAACGGAAGTTCTCGTCAAAGTGGAATCCGAAGATACGGCCAAGACCAATTGCTATATCGGAATAACCGGAGAAATCGAAATAAACCTGCATAGCGTAGACGATAACCGTGTACCATGTACCGACTACCGAGAGTGAAGCAAGGTCGCCGTTTTTGAAGAATGTGTCAACGATAGTGCTGAGGTTGTTTGCAAGTATTACCTTCTTGCCAAGACCCATACAGATTCTTGTGATACCGTCGCTGATGTCGGCAGATGTTATAACTCTGTTGTCTATCTCGTCCTCAATTACCGCATAACGTACTATAGGACCTGCAACGAGCTGAGGGAACATTGAGATGTACATGAGCAGTTTGTACCAGCTTCTCTGTACCTTTATTTTGCCCCAGTAGCAGTCGAGGATATAAGAGATTATCTGGAATGTGAAGAAGCTTATACCTATCGGCATTTCTATATGCGGAACGGGTAAATCCACAGGGCTTATTGCATTGAAGTTTTCAACAAAGAATCCCGTATACTTGAAGAACATAAGCAGTCCTATATCAAATATAAGTGCACAAGCCGTAACTGCTGTAGCTTTTTTTGTATCACGGAACTTGTCTATAAGAAGTCCTGCAACAAAGTTTACCGTAACACTGCCGATAAGCAGGAATACCCACACAGGTTCTCCCCATGCGTAGAATATCATCGAGAATACGATAAGCACCCAGTTGCGATATACTGTCTTACGGCAGATGAAATATGCTATAAAGCACAGCGCCATGAAGAAGTACAGGAAAAATAAATCGGCGAATATCAACTGTATCGTCCTTTCTTTCGTAGCTTTTAATGTCTGTAATTATGCGTCTGCCTGATTTAAGGCAAACCCTATTCAGTATATAATTATACTATATCGAAAGCTGTATGTCAATTTCAATCCGCCCCGACATTATCCGAAAAATCGGTGTCCGGACTGCCGTTTATTGTGACAAATAACCACTTGCCACAGGAACATAAAAAAATTGCCCCCGAAAATCGGAGGCAATCGCTAAATTCAATTATTCGTTTGTTTCTTTGTTGCCGTTATCAGTGTTATCACCGATAATCTGTGCTGTATCTTCCGAAACTGCGGGAGCAACATCGTTTGCGTTCTGAACAGGAGCACCTGAGTTATCGTCAAGCGGTTCGCCGTTCATCAGCTTGTAGAAGTCTTCGCCGTCTATCTTTTCGTGTTCCATAAGGTAATGAGCAACCTTGTCGAGCTGATCCCTGTGGTTTAAGAGTATCTGCTTTGCGTTCTCATAGCCTGTGTCGATAAGCTCACGGATCTCGCCGTCAATCTCACCTGCAACATTCTCTGAGTAATTTCTGCCCTGAGAATAATCTCTGCCGAGGAACACTTCCGAATTATCGTGACCGTAAACGATAGGACCGAGTTTTTCGGAGAAACCGTATCTTGTTACCATGCTTCTTGCAAGGTCTGTAGCACGTTCGATATCGTTGCTTGCACCTGTTGAGATATCGTCAAGCACGATCTTTTCTGCAACACGTCCGCCGAGCAGTACGATAATCTCTTCTTCCATCTGAGTCTTACTTCTGAAGCTTCTGTCATGCTCGGGAAGTGACATTGTATAGCCGCCTGCCATACCTCTCGGTATGATCGATACCTGGTGTACGGGGTCCTGTGTCTTGCAGTGGAATGTGCAGACTGCGTGACCTGCCTCGTGGAATGCCGTAAGACGCTTTTCTTCCTCGCTTACGACCTTTGACTTCTTCTCGGGTCCTGCAACTACCTTGATAGTAGCTTCTTCTATATCGGGCTGTGTAATAGCCTTTCTGTTGTTTCTTGCCGCAAGCAGAGCCGCTTCGTTTACAAGGTTTGCAAGGTCTGCACCTGTAAAGCCTGCCGTACCCTTTGCTATAGTAGCAAGGCTGATGTCGGGAGCGAGTTTCTTATTCTTGGTGTGAACACGCAGAATAGCCTCTCTGCCCTTGATATCGGGATAACCTACAGTGATCTGTCTGTCGAAACGACCGGGACGGAGCAGAGCCGGGTCAAGAATATCACGTCTGTTTGTAGCCGCAATAACTATAACTCCCTGATTGTCCGAGAAACCGTCCATTTCAACGAGTAACTGGTTCAGCGTCTGCTCACGTTCGTCGTGACCACCGCCAAGACCGGTACCTCTCTGACGACCTACCGCATCAATCTCGTCTATAAAGATAACAGAAGGTGTGTGCTTCTTTGCCTGGTCGAACAGATCTCTTACACGGCTTGCACCGACACCGACGAACATTTCAACGAAGTCTGAACCGCTTATAGAGAAGAACGGAACATTTGCTTCACCTGCAACAGCCTTTGCAAGTAAGGTCTTACCTGTACCGGGAGGACCGAGCAGAAGAACGCCACGGGGTATCTTTGCACCGAGTTCCTGATACTTCTTGGGGTTTTTCATGAAATCAACGATTTCACTCATTTCTTCCTTTTCTTCCTCGGCGCCTGCTACATCCGCAAAGGTTATCTTAGGACCGTTTGCAGGCTGCGTTCTGGCATTTGCCTTGGAGAACTGTGACATCTTTCCGCCGCCGCTTGCCTGACGCATAATGACAAACGTAAAGCCTATCATCAGTGCAACCATGAGCAGATAAGGCAGGAAGCTCAGTAAGAATGAGTTGTCGGAAACGGGGTAGAAGTCCTCAACGAGCGGACTGTCGGGATTCTTCTCGTTATATGCCTTTCTGTAGCCCTGAGTGTCTGTAAGGAACAGACTTACGTTGGGTACAGAGTACTTATACTTCTTTGTGCTGTCGCTCTTTAAGGTGTACTGTAATTCACCCGAGCCTAAATCAAGCGTATAGCCCGAAACGTTGTAGTTGTCAAATTCGCTTATCACCTGTGAGTATCTTGTTCGCTCACCGGGGGTTGCGCTCATCTGGAGCATTGTCACCATGCCAATGACAAGCAGAACGATAACTGCAAGGTAAATGAAAACGCCTTTGAATTTGTTGTTCTGATTCATCAGTTTCCCTTTCTGTCGGCCGTATTTGCTTTGTGGCACCCGACCGTCTGTACGGTTATATTATTACGGCTTTTTAGTTGCCGGTAATCAGCGTGCGTCAACTTTAAGCTCACCTATGTAAGGAAGATTCCTGTAGAGCTGAGCGTAATCCAGTCCGTAGCCCACTACAAATACATCGTCAACGTCAAAGCCGATATAGTCAGCCTTTATAACTTCAGATTTTCTTACTTTCTTGTTAAGAAGAGTACATACCTTGATTGAAGCAGGCTCTCTTTCGAGGAACAGATCCTTTACGAATTTCAGCGTCTTTCCGCTGTCGAGAATGTCCTCAACGAGTATAACGTGTTTGCCCTTTATGTCTGCGGTAATATCCTTTGTGAGTTTAAGCTCACCGGAGGTTGTACCGTTTCCGTAGGACTGTACCGTTACAAAATCAAGCCTTGTGTAAAGGTCGATATTCTTCATAACATCAGATAAGAACATGAACGAGCCTTTGAGTATACCTATTATTGTTACTTCTTCGCCCTTATAGTCCTCTGTAATCTGTTTTCCTATTTCTTCTGCTCTTTTTACAAGTTCTTCGCTTGTGAAAAGAACTCTTTCAATATCATCATGTACGTTTTTCACGATTATAATTTCTCCGTCTTTTTCTTTATTTAAAATGATACATCGCTTATGTTAAATAAATGTTAAGCGTTTGCAACAAATCCGCAATACTGCAATTATATCACGCTTACGCTCAAAAAGCAACGGCGATAATCATTTTTAAGCTGTTTATCACACTAATTTCGTCTGAATTTCTCACGGTCTGTCAGAACAAACAGCTTTTTCTTTCTTATCATCACGAATTTGAACTGACACGGGTTTATCTTTCCCTGTCTTGCTCTTATAATTCCGACACAGCTTTCAACCGCTTTCATATTCAGCGGTATATCGTTATCTTTGAAAATCATAGTAACAATTCGCCGCAGTATACATTCGTCAGCTGTGTACAGTTTATTGACATCATATTTGTCATCTGCCGTATGCGCCTTTTCCATAAGCTCAGTTGCGATTTTGTCAAGATATCTGTCATCGTCGGACACCGACTGCGACAGTCTGCTTATCGCACTGAAAAGCGCAGGATTGATCTCTCTGAGAAGCGGCACTACTTTGTGCCTTATCTTGTTTCTGGTATAGTCGTCCGACAGATTGGTACTGTCGGTGACGTAATCAAGCGAGTTTTCCGTGCAATAAAGCTCAATGTCCTCACGGGTATTGTATAACAGCGGACGGATTATGTTGTCACGCTTTGCAGGTATTCCGCATACGCCCGACAGGGCAGTGCCACGGGTAATGTTGATAAGCATGGTTTCGCAGTTGTCGGATGCGGTGTGGGCGGTGGCTATAAGCTTGCCATGGCTTATGCTTTCAAAAAATTCATATCTCAGCCGTCTTGCACATTCTTCAAGGCTGTCGTGCTTCTGCCTGAGGTCGTTCACCTTTATGCTTGCCACATACAGCGGAATGTCAAGAAACCTGCACATTCTGCGGACGAACCGCTCATCGCTGTCACTTTCCTCACCACGCAGATTGTGATTGACATGGCAGGCGGCAAGGGAAAATCCGAGTTCGTTTCTCAGCGAATACAATACATACAGCAAAGCGACGCTGTCTGCGCCGCCGCTTACCGCCGCAATTACAGTATCGCCCTTATTTATCATCGAATACCGTTCTATTGTATCTTTAACGGAATTTTTCAAATTACTGCTCGGCATGGACATACTCCACATCTGTAAATCTTGTGTACTGACCGTCCCAAATCATGTTTACGTCGTTTGTTTCGCCGTGACGGTTCTTTGCAACGATACACTTGCAGGCTCTCTGATCCTCAGCCTCTTTGTTGTAGTAGCTGTCACGGTACAGGAACAGAACTATATCTGCATCCTGCTCGATAGAACCGGAGTCACGCAGGTCTGACAGCATGGGTCGCTTATCGTCCTTCTTTTCGGCTGAACGAGCAAGCTGTGACAGTACGATTATCGGAACATTGAGCTCCTTTGCCATGATTTTAAGGTTTCGTGTCATTTCCGAAATCTCGTTTACACGGTTAAGATCTCTTCTGCCCGATGAAATAAGCTGAAGATAGTCTATTACTATAAGTCCGAGGTTTTCTACACGGCGTAGCTTTGCCTTCATTTCATTGACCGTTATCGCTGAACTGTCGTCTATGTAGATATTCATATTAGACAGTACGAATGCGGCATCGGCAAGATTTCTCCACTGTGCAGGGTCAAAACGACCGGTGGACATGAGTTCGCTTGAAATTCTTCCCTCGGAGGACAGCATACGCTTAACGAGCTGTTCCTTTGACATTTCGAGGTTGAATACACAGATCGACTTGTCGGGGTGGTATTTTGCAACGTTTGTTGCCATGTTCATGGCAAACGAAGTTTTACCCATACCGGGACGAGCCGCAACTATCAACAGATCCGATTTGTTGAGTCCGTGTATGTATTTATCAAGCGAAGGAAAACCCGATTTAAGACCCTGTATACCCTGTTTGTCGGGGTTTGCACAAAGCTCGGACAGTTCGTTCAGTATTCCTACAACGATACCGTTCAGCCTTGTAAGACCTTTTACCTGATTTTCATTTCTTATATCGTATATTCTTTTTTCGGCAAGCTCGAGCAGGGCAGATGTTTCAGCCTGACCCTCGTTTGCGTTTTCGAGAATATCCCCGGCGATGCTTATAAGAAGCCGCCTTGTGTATTTGTCCTCGACTATCTCGATATATCTGTCAATACTTGAAATGCTCGGAACGGTTTCCATGAGCTTTACAAGATAGGTACGTCCCTCTTCCTGTGACTCGAAAACACCGTTTTTCATGCAGTTTTCAAGCACTGTAACAACATCTATGTTATCGCTTGCCGCAAACATCTGCATCATTACGGTGTATATGTCGGTGTGCATTTTAACATAGAAATGTTCCGGGTGCAGTTTAGCAGATGCCTTGGGCATATTGGCGTTGCCGTCAAGCAGTATTGCACCCAGTACAGATTGCTCTGCGTCAAGGCTGTACGGGAGATTTACCCCCGCAAGCTCCATCTCAGCCATTATTCTTCCTCAACCTTTACACTGAACTGTGCAACGATGCCTGTAAACAGCCTTGCCTCTGCAGTGAATGTACCGAATGACTTGATATCGCTCTTTGTAACAATCTTTCTCTTGTCAACGTCAAAGCCGAATTCACTCTTTATAAGTGCGCTGATATCCTTGCCTGTAACAGAACCGAACAGCTTTCCGCCCTGACCTGCTTTTGCCTTGAATGTAAGCACCTTGCCGTCAATCGTTTCCTTTATCTTCTTTGCGTTAGCCGCTTCAACATCAAGCTTGTGCTGTGCAGACGCTTTCTGACCTTCGAGGTGGTTAAGGTTCTCGTTTGTAGCCTCAACCGCAAGACCCTTCTTGATAAGGCAGTTTCTTGCATAAGCGTCCTTTACTTCCTTGACTTCGCCCTTCTTGCCTGAGCCTGCTACGTCCTGTGTGAAAATTACCTTCATTTTATATCGTCCTTTCTTTTAACTGCGCTGTGCAGTCTTGTTATCGTTTGAATTTACTTTTATAAGACTTAAATAATAGTCGTCGATCGACTTTTTAAGCGTTTCAAGAGCTTCGTTCACTGTTACATCTTTAAGCTGTGCACCTGCCATAGTCTGATGACCACCGCCGCCAAGTGCTTCCATTATAAGCTGAACATTCAGATTGCCCATGCTTCTTGCACTTATCGAAATCTCGTTGCCCATTGTCTTGTACAGTACGAACGATGCGTCAACATTCTTGATAGTCAGCAGTTCGTCTGCCGCCTGCGGAGCGACAATTCTAAGATCGTCAGCATAGAAATCACACGGCGCAATCGCACACTTGCGGTAAATTCCTGCTTCGGCTACTATCTGGGTCTTTCTCTTATAACTGTCGATCGAGCTTGAGAACATTTTCTTAACCGTTATTGTGTCTGCACCCATTTTACGCAGTACAGCCGCCGCTTCAAAGGTTCTGACACCCGTTTTCATAACGAAATTCTTTGTATCAAGCATGATGCCTGCAAGCAGACATTCTGCCTGTACGGCTCTCAGTTTTCCTGCTTCGCCGAAATACTGGATAAGCTCAGTTACCATTTCCGAGGCAGAAGAGGCATACGGTTCGTGGTGGAATATGACTGCATTATCTATGTAGTTTACCATCTTCCTGTGGTGGTCGATGACAACTACTTTCTTTGCCTTTTCGTAAAGCTCCTTGCTCTCGATTATCAAAGGATTATGCGTGTCGCAGATAATCAGCAGTGAATTATCGGTCAGTTCTTCCATAGCGTCAGCAGGTTCTCTGAACAGCGGTTCTTCACCGTCAACATGAGGAAATCTGTCAATCAGTACTTTTGCGAGAGAAGTGTTGTAGTCACATACCGCCCAAGCGCTCTTGCCGAGATTTCTTATAGCACAGGTAAGACCTACAGATGAGCCTACGCTGTCAAGGTCGCTGTACTTGTGACCCATTATGAATATCTTGTCCGCATTGTCAACAAGCTCGAGCAATGAGTTTGCGATAATTCGTGTCTTTACCTTTGTGTGACGTTCAACGCCCTTTGAAACACCGCCGTAAAATTCAAAGCCGTTGTCCGTCTTTACAGCCGCCTGATCGCCGCCTCGTCCAAGTGCCATTTCAAGCGCCTGACGAGCGAACTGTTCGCTTTCTTTGAGCGTTTTACCTGTTCTGCCGATACCTATCGACATTGTAACGTTAAGGCGGTCATTTACGAAAATTTCTCTTGCTTTATCGAGGATTTCAACCTTGTTACGCAGGATTTCCTGCAGGTGTCTTTCTTCTATTACGGCTATAAATCTGTCGGACGCATTCTTTCTGAGTACGCCTGTCGTCTGTCCCGCAAAGTCCTCAAGAAGCTTGTCTATCTGTACCGAAACGTGCGCCTTTTCACTTTCAAGGCAACCGCTTATAAGCTCCTCGTAGCCGTCTACCATAAACAGTATAACAACGGGCTGTGACAGCTTTTTCTCTGTTTCAAGAGCGGTTATGTCGGTTATGTTCTTGAAGAATAACAGCGTCAGTTCCTTTGCTTCGTTCTCATCGGGTATTCTTGCAAAAACCTTATATACCTTGTCCTTGTATCTGACGGTTATTCCGTCATCGGTGAAGAAATCGGCAGGCGGAATATCGGTTATGTTGGAAAGTTCCATGCCGTATTCACTGCAATCGGGAAATTCTTCCGTAAATTTGCCGTTTGTCCACACAATTCTTCCTGCACTGTCTATTATAACGGCAGACATCGGGAAATTGTGCACCGACATGTGCATTTTCGATTCCAGCTCATCGTCAATTCTTGCGTAGTACTGGAACGTTTTTCTTGTAACCTGTATCAGCTTTCCTATGGCAAAACCGCCGATAAGAACAACAAAAGGCGCAGACAGCCAGAATATGTTTATATCTTTTGTGTAGATATATCCCTGCATTATCACTAGTGCGATAACCAGTGCGGAAACCGATATTACAAGTCCGCCGTCACGATAAAAATTCTTCACCTTTTGCGCCTCCTTTATCTCTTATGGTTTTATACTTCCATTATGATAGGCAGTATCATGGGACTTCTCTTTGTTTTCTGGAATATGAAGTTGCCCAGTTCATCTCTTACGTTAGACTTGATATTGCCCCATTCACGAATATTTCTGTCAGCACAGGTCTGAAGAGTTTTCTTGACAAGCTGTTTAGCCTCGTCCATAAGCTCTTCCGACTCTCTTACATATACAAATCCTCTTGATACTATATCCGGTCCTGCCGCTACTGTGCCTGTTTCACGGTTGATAGTAGTTACAACCACGATAAGACCGTCTTCGGACAGGTGTTTTCTGTCACGCAGTACAACCGAGCCGACATCGCCGACACCAAGACCGTCAACAAGTACTCTGCCCGCAGGTACCTGACCTACCACTTTCATCTCAACACTGTCTGTTTCAACGACCTGACCGATATTCAGCAGGAAGATATTCTCTTCGGGAATGCCCATCTTTATGGCAAGTCCCTCGTGCTTTTTCATGTGCTTGTATTCGCCGTGTATCGGGATAAAGAATTTAGGCTTTGTGAGCGCCAGCATCATTTTCAGTTCGTCCTGGCAGGCGTGACCCGAAACGTGTACCTCGTACATAGCTTCATATACAACCTCTGCACCCTGCTTCATCAGCTCGTTTACAAGCTTTCCGACAAACTTCTCGTTACCGGGAATGGGAGTTGCCGAAATGATGATAAGGTCGTTCGGTGTTATAGATACTTGTCTGTGATCGCCCGATGACATTCTCGACAGGGCGGAAAGCGGTTCGCCCTGGCTTCCCGTTGTGATAATTACCATTTTTTCGGGCGGATATTTGTTGACATCTTCTATATCCACAAGCATACCCTGCGGCACCTTGATATAATTGAGTTCAATTGCGGTAGTCAGTACATTGAGCATACTTCTGCCCGAAACGGCAACCTTTCTGCCCCAGCTTTCCGCATTATTTATGATCTGCTGTATTCTGTGAATGTTTGAAGAGAATGTGGCAACGATTATTCTCTTGCCGTCGGCGCCTGCAAATAGGCTCTTGAAGCTCTCTCCGACCTTTCTCTCTGTTGCCGTGTAGCCGGGACGCTCTGCGTTTGTACTTTCGGACAGAAGGGCAAGTACACCCTTGTTTCCGAGTTCGCCGAATCTTGCAAGGTCGATAATTCCGCCCTCGATAGGTGTATAGTCAACCTTGAAGTCACCCGTATGCACGATTACACCGGCAGGCGTATGCACTGCCATTGCGCAGGCGTCGGGGATAGAGTGGTTTACTCTTATAAATTCAACGCTCATACAGCCCATTCTGACATTCTGACGGGGTACGACAACGTTCAGTGAGCACTGTGAGAGTATGCCGTGCTCACGAAGCTTGCCCTCGACAAGTCCGAGCGTCAGTCTTGTGCCGTATACTGGTACATTTATTTTCTTTAAGAAATAGGGCAGTGCACCGATATGGTCCTCGTGACCGTGAGTGAGTACAATACCTCTTATCTTTTCCTTGTTCTTTTCAAGATAGGTGAAATCGGGGATAACAAGGTCAACTCCGAGCATATCATCATCGGGGAATGCAAGTCCGCAGTCGATTATGAATATATCGTTACAGCACTCGTAAACGTATATGTTCTTGCCTATCTCGTTTACGCCGCCGAGCGACATGATTCTTACGGGCGTCTTTCTGCTGTCTTTCTTGTCATCTTCGGCAAAGAAAGAAGGATATTCCTGCTTTCTTGTTTCCTGCTTGTTATCATTCTTGTTATAATGAGGTCTGTTATCTGTAAGAACAGGCTTCTTATCGTTTCTGTTATCTGTCAGTACGGGCTTTTTTTCATTTCTGTTATCCGTCAGTACGGGCTTCTTATCACTTCTGTTGTCAGTCAGGACAGGCTTTTTGTTCTGCTGTCTGCTGTTGGTGAGTACCGTTTTGTTGGCAGGCTTTGCACTCAGGTTTCCGAGTACACCCTCATTTGATGAAATGCCTTTCGGAGCATTTCTGTCAGAAAGCTTGAACTGCTTTGCAAAAGGGTTCTTCTTTCTTTTTGAATAAGGCTTCGGAGCCTTTGGCTTTATGCTTTCAGTAGCCGTCAGTAAGTTCTTTGAGTCAATAATTCCCATTCAGTATACCATCCTTCCGAAAAGCCGACAGGCATAATCTGTTTTATATTTATGTATAACAGTCAGTTTCTTGCCGGCAGTGTCCGACGGAAAAAGCGGTGATATATAATCTCGCCCACAGCTCTTACAGTGAAGGAAGTTTCCGTGATATACTTTCATAAAGGCGAAAAGCCGAAAGGATATACTTGTCCCTTTGAAAGTCAAAGCAAAGCTAAGCCTGTACATTATACAGACATTCCCACTGTAAGCGGCATTGTCAATATGTCGTTTAAGTACGGCGGACGGTTGTCATCATTACCTTGCCTGCCGTTCACCCCATAAGTACGAATTCGTGCTATCGAAATTTAAATGCTGAAGTATAAGGAAAATATATAATTTCTTTAAGCCGCTTTTCCGATATTCTTTTGTTTTTATAATTTACTTAAAATAAATCCGTTATTCATTCCGCTTATAGTCTTGCCGATATGCCCTGAAAAACTGTCACGCTGTCACCGTGTAAAAAGCGGAAAGCGGTAACCACCGCATTCAACATATATTTTACAACATAAAACCGATATTGTCAAGAATGATAAGTCCGTTAAAACGGTCGTATTTTTCTTTATAAAGCCGAAAAAACAAAAAATAATTTTGCACAAGGATGTTTTTGTGACGTATTTTCGGCAGTTTGTGAAATCCGGGCTTAACCCTTTCTTCACTCTTCCGTTCTTTGCGGCATATATTGAACCAGTGAATAAACAGAAACGAGGGACGGATTATGTATTTTATTGTTTTACGCTCGGCTACAGCCGCCGAGAAAGCAAGAAAAATTCTCAGCGGCTATAAAATATCATCAACAACAGGAAAAATCACCACGTCAAAAGGTTGCCGTTTCGGCATCTACACCGAACATGACCCGGATAAAACCTGCCGTCTGCTTGCACTGGGCGGACTGAACTGTGTGGAAATAAGGAACGGCGGTGATGCGGGATGATATATCTTGACAATGCCGCCACAACGTATCCAAAACCCGTTTCGGTGCTCCATTCTGCCGAAAAGGCACTTTACGACTATGGTGCAAATCCGGGCAGAGCAGGGCATAAGCTGTCGCTTGAAACTTCACGTCAGGTATTCTATGCGAGAGAAAAATGTGCGGAGTTTTTCGGCGGTGAAACCGAAAACACGGTTTTCACCCTAAATTGCACTCACGCAATTAATTTTGCACTCAAAGGAGTTTGTAATGCAAAAGGTCACTGCCATGTGATAACCTCGGACCTTGAGCATAATTCCGTTATACGACCGCTCCACGCTTTATATAAACAGAAAAAGATAAACTACAGCATAGCAGACAGCGGTGACAGCGACAACGAACTGCTTATGTCAATCGGAAGACTTATACGCCGTGACACTGCCGTTATAGTGATAACCGCCGGCTGTAACGTAAACGGCAGAGTAACTCCGCTTGCCGAAATTGCAAAGCTGTGCCGTAAGCACAATATCTGTCTTATAGCCGACTGCGCTCAGGCGGCAGGTGTAATTCCGCTTAGTCTGACGGACGGAATTAATATTATATGTGCACCCGGACATAAAGGGCTTTACGGACCTATGGGAACGGGCGTGCTTGTAACCGATGGAAAATATCCTCTCAATACGCTTATTGAGGGCGGAACAGGCAGTGCAAGCGGTGAAATCGATCAGCCCGATTTTCTGCCGGACAGTTTTGAGAGCGGAACAATAAATACCCCCGGAGCAATTGCACTCGGCAGGGGTGTGGAATTTGTCAATTCAAAAGGTATCGGCAGGATTTATTCACATGAAATGTCACTGTGCGATTTGTTTATAAAACGTGTCGCTGATATGGAGAGAATAAGAATTTACCGCTGTGAAAACGCAAAATCACTCCCCGTAGTATCGTTTACGGCAGGTGATGAAAACAGTTCGGTTACTGCCGATATGCTCTCGCAGAACGGATTTTATCTGCGTGGCGGACTGCATTGCAATTTCCTTGCACATAAAAAACAGGGTACGCTTGAAACAGGTACAGTGCGGCTTGCGCCGTCCGTATTCAACACACGCTCGGATATCATAAAGCTGACAGAATTGCTTTATAGAAAATATTCATAAAAATGAAAATTTTTCCCTCAAAAATCTTAGCTGACGCTTGAAAATTAAAAACAAATATGGTATAATTTGTTAAGAAATAAATTTTCAGAAAGTGTTATGGGGAATATGAAACTTATAATAAAGGAAGAGCTGTGGGAGATAGATTTCCGCACAGGAAAACTGAAGATACAAAAATCCGAAAAACAGAAAGTACCTTGCTTTGTCGGAAAGACTATCGCCTTTGAAAAAGGAAAGCACAGTTTTGAGATAACAGAGGTAACCGATGATACTGTCGGCTTTATTGCCTTGTATGCCGAGGAACGCTATAACAAACAGTGGAAACTGATAAAGGGTGAGAGCACATTATATCAACCTGTCTCCCGTGACGGCGGATACAGATATTTATTTATTCTGAAATAGAAACAGCCCGTAGCGGTATGAACGTTGCGGGCTGTATTTATTTACTTCAGAAGAGCAACCGAATCATCGGCAATCTGTTCGGGAGTCAGATGAGCCTCACGCATAAGCTCATTTACATCGTATCTGTCATAGAACTTCTTGTCAAGACCGAAGCACAGTGTCTTTATATCGCTGTCGCCGTAGAATCTTGCAATCTTTTCGCCAAATCCGCCCTCGAGAACACCGTCCTCAAGAGTGATTACTACATCGTGGTTTTTCTTGAGTTCTTCAAGCATTTCCTTATCAATGCCTGTGATATAGTGAGGATTGATAAGAGTAGGAGCAGTGCCTGTCTTTTCTTCAATAAACTTTGCGGCTTTCTCACCGAGCTGATAGAAAGCACCGAGTGCGATTACGGCAATTTTTGAACCGCTCTTTGTGATTTCGTACTTGTTTAAGTCAGACCAGTCGTTCTTTACTTCCTTGCCGTCTGAGATTACCGCACCGCCGGGTACACGGACAGCAACGGGGTATTCATTCTGCTCAATTGCCCAGTCAACCATTGAAAGATATTCTTCCTTTGTCGCAGGAGCAAGGTATACAAGGTTAGGAATGTTCGACATCATCGGAATATCATACAGACCCAGGTGTGTAACATCGCTCATACCGTAGATTGAGCCTGCAAACACGCTTATTGCAACAGGGCTGTTGTTAATGCAGATATCCTGTGAAATCTGATCATAGGTACGCTGGATAAATGTGCTGTATACGCCGTAGAAAGGCTTTCCGCCGCCTGTTGCGATACCCGATGCCATAGCTGCCGCATTTTCCTCGGCGATGCCGACATCAATGAATTGTTTGCCTGCTTCATCTCTTCTGCCTTTCCAGAATCCTGCAACTGTAGGAGTACCGGAAGTCAGCACGCAGACGCTTTCATCCTTTTTCATCTTGTCAAGTAACATCTTGGCAGTAAGGTCGCCGTAATCTTCGCCGTCAAAATTGAACTTTGCCTTGCCCGTTTCAACGTCAAACGGCATATGCCAGTGCCAGTCCTCCTTGTTTTCTTCTGCAAAAGACAGACCCTTTCCCTTTTCGGTAACTATATGCACTGCGACAGGACGCTTGCTGTCCTTTACCTTACTGAAAGCGGCGATAAGACTTTCAATATCGTTGCCGTCCTTTACGAACACATAGTCAAGACCCATAGCTGTGAACAGGTTCGTATCGGCTTTTCCGTTGCCCTCACGCAGAGCCTTGAGATTTTTGTACATACCGCCGTGGTTTTCGGCAATAGACATATCGTTATCGTTTATAATAATGATAAGATTTCCGTCAAATTCACCGGCGTAGTCGATAGCCTCAAGAGCTTCGCCGCCGCTGAGCGAACCGTCGCCTATTACCGCAATAACGTTTCCGCTTTCGTGCTTTAAATCCCTTGCCTTTGCAAGACCGAGTGCAAGGCTTACAGAAGTTGAGGTGTGACCGATGACGAAAAAGTCGTGTTCGCTTTCGGCGGGATTCGAGTAGCCCGAAATATCGTCAAAATGCTCTTCGTAAAGGAACCCGTCCTTTCTTCCTGTCAGCATCTTGTGGCAATATGTCTGGTGCGATACGTCGAACACCATTTTGTCTGTGGGTGAATTAAAAACATAGTGCATAGCGATAGTAGCCTCTACAAATCCGAGGTTCGGACCGCAGTGACCGCCGTGACGGCTGAGCTTGAATATAAGAGCGTCACGCATTTCCTGTGCGAGTTTTGTCATTTCTTCCGTGCTGAGCTTCTTTACGTCAGCAGGTGAGTTGATTTTTTCAAGATACATTGTTTTTTCTCCTTTTCTTTATATGTATGCAACTCAGAGAGCTACATTTTTTGCCTGATTTATTGTTACGAACGTATTGTATCACATGGAGTTCACTCTAAGTCAAGAGTTTTTTCAAAAATAATTAAAAAATATTTTTGATACTATAATTGCAATAATATATACGGAAATTGTAATCAAATTGTAACCGTTTTTCGATTGATTTTTCAATTATTAAATGTTATACTGATGTAAACAGTTACTAATCATTCAAAAATACAGGACATTTCAAGGTAAACGCTATGATATCTTTAAAAACATCTGTGAAAAACGAACCGACGGGTAATGCTCCCGTTATAACCGAAAAAAACTCTATATCCACACAACAAAGCGAAAAGAAAAAACATAAAAACCGTCTGCGTAATTTTTGCATCACATTGCTGTCGGTTGTTATAACTCTTTGTGCGGGAATATCACTTTTCTGCGGCTATGCACTTGTTGAAAATAAACGTGAAGAGCCGTTGCCCGAAGCGGAACCTGTGCTGATTGCGTCTGAAATACAGCCAGTGCCTGAAATAAGGTCTGTTACAGTTTCCGCAGTTCTTAATCCTGATTTTACACGCAATGTAACACTTGATTGCCAAAACGACGACGGCACAACAGATGGTTTGCGTTATTATGTTACTGACGGCGACACTCCCGACCTTGACGGCTTGAAATCTGACGTTATAGACGGCAAAGCAACCTTTCCGCTTGAAAAGGGATACTATACTATAATAGTAACCAATGACAGCGGAAAAATTACACACAGTGATAAATTTGCAGTGGAAGTCGATGCGGTCAGCAAAATTTCGATTGATAAAACCGATACATATCTGAATGTCGGAATGACAGGTACGCTTACAACTGCGTTTGAAGTTATCGGTAATCCGTCGGATAGCGAGAAGTCGGTAAAGTGGGACAGTTCCGCACCGAAAACAGTCAGCGTAAATGGCGGCGTGATTTCAGCACTGAAAGCCGGCAAAGCGACAATCACCGCAAGTACAGCAAACGGAGTTTCCGACAGCGTAGAAATTACCGTTAATGATTTGCTCAGAGCACCGAAAATCACAGCAACAAAGCCGCTTTTACCTGCCGGACAGTACACTGAGGAAGAGGGTGCACTGATTGATACCATACTTGAAAGCAGAATAAATACCGCAGGTTACGGCACCAGAGCAGGCGTAGTTGCGGCGGCAAGATTTATTCCGCTTGAGTTCAAATACAAAATACCGTACTTTTATGAAAACGGACGATTGAACCCTCAGCCTAACAGACCGTATTGCGACGGTGAGGGAAGATTTTATCACAAGGGTCTGTATCTTACGCACAGCAAGTTTGAGTTGCTTGATAAGGACGGAATACGCTTCGGACCTGCAACATGGGGTGAGCCGCTCACCAACTGGGAGGACGCATTCGGACTTATTCCCGGTTCAAAATACGCAAACGGTATGAGCTGTTCGGGGTTTGTTTCGTGGTGTTTGTATAACGGCGGTGTACCGCTCGGTGATGTCGGTGCGGGAGATACTCCCGATTATGACTATGAATATTCTGATTTCGGCGAGCGTGTATGGCTTGACGAGGAGGTAATGCGAAGCGGAATATTGCAGGTGGGCGATCTTATCGGCTGTGATGGTCACATTGCGATAATTGCCGGCTTTGACGAGAATAACATCTATATTGCGGAGGCTCTCGGAAAAGGTATTGTTATGGAGGTGCGTGAACGCTACCGTGAGGTGTGGCAGTGCGGCGATTATACATACGCTATGCTTATGGGAGATATTTATGCGAAGTATAACGGCGAAGGAAACGTAACTGAAATGTGGAAGGATTATTCCGCTGAAAATAATCAATAAATAAAAAACATTGATGCCCGACCTTTTACAGCCGGGCATCAATGCTTTGGGGAAATATATGAAAACGAAGATAGCAACATTTATAGGGCTTTTTCTCACCCTGTATCTGTATTATATTCGACGTTTGTTAACTGAATTTAAATTCTGCGGATTATTTTTAATATTTTCTTCCCGTTCGTCTATTGACAGCGTTGCTTCTTTATAGTATCATAGTCAAAGAATGTAAACGTTCACACGAAAGGAAAACAGCTATGATAAATTCGATAGATATCAGCGGAAAGTGGGAGCTTTTCATAAGCGAAAATAACCGTACCTCGCTTCCGGATAATTACAACGACAGCATAATTCTTCCCGATACTCTTTCAAATGCCGCAAAAGTGGCTGAGAATAAGAATAAGGACGAGGGTTATCTCACCGATAAGTACACATTTACAGGTTACGCATGGTTCAAACGTTCACTTACACTTGAAAATGATATGACAGGTTTTGTGTCTGTACTCACGCTTGAGCGTACAAGAGTAAGCACACTGTACATAGACGGCACAGAGGTCGGTACTTGCGACAGCCTTTGCAGTTCGCATCGTTATGATATTTCTTCATACATGACCGCAGGCACACACGAGATAGTTATCCGTGTTGCAAATGTCGGCTACAAGACTGGCGGCGGTCACATGACAAGCCCCGATACTCAGACAAACTGGCTCGGCATTGTCGGAAAAATGAATGTTGAAATTTATCCTAAGAGCTATATTTCAGATGTAAGAGTGATAGCATTGGCAGACGGCACGTTATCGGTAAGAGGTACTGTAATCGGTGCGGATAATTCCGATATTATGGCAACAGTTACTTCACCGGACGGAATCCGTGTTCTCAAGGCAAATATAATTGCCGACGGCGATACATTTGAAGCAGAGTTCAAAGTTGAGAATGCTCAGCTCTGGGACGAATTTGAACGCAATATATACCGCTTTGCTTTACAGTGCGGCGAGGATATTTACAATACGACATTCGGTTTTGTAACATTCTCGAATATCGACAGAAAATTGCTTATAAACGGCACTGAATCTTTCCTCAGAGGAAAGCACGACGGACTTATTTTTCCGCTTACTGCGTATGCACCCTGCGAGGTGAGCGAATGGAAAGAGCGCCTGAAAATTGCTAAAAGCTACGGTATAAACCATTACCGTTTCCACACTTGCTGTCCTCCCGATGCCGCATTTACAGCCGCAGATGAACTGGGTATCTATATGGAGCCCGAACTTCCTTTCTGGGGAACGATCGCCGCAAAGGGTGAAGAGGGTTACAATGAGGAAGAGCAGAACTACCTCATAAACGAGGGTATCCGTATTATAAGAGAGTTTTCACATCACCCCTCATTTGTTATGATGTCGCTCGGAAACGAACTCTGGGGCAGTCGTGAAAGACTGGGAGAAATTATTGATATTCTCCGCCGTGAAAATCATTCTATCTATTTCACAAGCGGATCAAACAACTTCCAGTTCTGGCCCGCTGAAATTCCGCAGGAGGATTTCTTCGCAGGTGTAAGACTTTCCCGTGACAGATTATTCAGAGGCTCGTATGCTATGTGTGACGCACCTCTCGGACATATCCAGACTGACAAGCCGAATACCGTCCACGATTATGACGCTATAATCCGTGGAGAAAACGGCTCGGAGAACGAGGGCGGAGATACAATTCAGATTCAGTACGGCACAGGCGTAAAGACAGTAAAGCTTAATGCCGCAGACGGCAGCTATATCCCCCACAAGCCTGTGATCTCCCACGAGGTCGGACAGTACGATTACTTCCCTGATTTTGACGAGATGAAGATGTACACAGGTCCGCTCACACCCCGTTATCTTGATATTTTCAGAGAAAGACTTGAGGAAAAGGGGCTTTATACACAATGGAGAGATTTCTTTGAAGCAGTAGGCGCACATTGTACACAGTGCTACAAGGACGAAATCGAAACGGCTCTGCGTTCTTCCGAACTCAGCGGTTTCCAGCTTCTTGACTTACAGGATTTCAACGGTCAGGGTGTATCGCTTGTCGGCGTACTCAATGCCTTTATGCAGTCAAAAGGCTTTATAACCCCTGAGGACTGGAGAGGCTTCTGCGACAGTAACGTTCTGCTTGCTAAATCCGAAAAGTACGTTTACGGTGCAGATGAAAAGCCTGTTATCGAAATTCTCCTTTCTTCCTACGGCAAGGATAAGATAAAGAGCGGAGCAGTGAAGTATTCGCTCACAAGCGATGAGCTTGATATAAGCGGCAGTGCAGAGTTTAATTCTTCCGACGCACGTTTAACTTCTGTCGGTACATTCACTCCCGATTTCAGCGGTATAACAAAACCGCAGAAAGCCGTTCTCTCGCTTACACTCGGTGAGCTTCACAACAGCTATGTATTCTGGCTTTATCCCAACGTTAATGTTGAAATTACTGAGAACGGCATAAAGACAGCCGATACTGAGTTGATATTCACCGACAGCATCGAAAAAGCAAACGAGCTTATCGCAAGCGGTAAAAAGGCTATGGTGATAACTGACGGCAGTAACGCTATTGAAAATGCATACTGTGCGGATTTCTGGAACTATCACATGTTCCGTATCATTTCAGAGAACATGAACAAACCCGTAGCACCCGGAACAATGGGACTTCTTATTGATAAGAACGATAAACTTTTAAGTGCTTTCCCGTCTGAAAAGTTCACCACTCCCCAGTGGTATGAGGCAGTAACTCACAGCAAGGCAGATATCCTTGATGACAACCCTGAGGTTACTCCTATAGTACAGGTTGTAGACAACACCGAGCGTTGCCACCGCCTTGGTATGCTGTATAAGAAGAACGGCGTTCTTCATTGCAGTATCAGACTGTGGGAAGCGGCAGACGTTCCCGAAATAAAACAGCTTGCAAAGAGCATTGCAGAAAATTTCTGATATTAACACAAACCGCCCTGTGTGCCGAATGACACGCAGGGCAGTTTTATTAAAAAACTACAGATAAAAACCTCCGCACCTGTTACAGTGCGGAGGTCGTTTTATTTACTTGTTATCCTTATCTGGTTTGCTGTGAGTAAACGGCTTGTGGAATTCCAGCCCCGTGCTCGAAAGATCGTCCGTACGTTTTACACTTCCGTCATTTCTAACGAGTGAAGTTTTCGGATCTGCCGTGCTCTTCTTGCCCTGAGATAAAGTACCGTGTTTCATATAAAGCCCTCCTTTAAGGGAGTAGTTTTAGCGAAATCGGATATTATACACAACCCTGAGCCTTCATAGCTTCAGCAACCTTTAAGAAGCCTGCTATGTTAGCACCTGCCATGTAGTTGCCCTCTAAGCCGTATTCCTTAGCAGCTGTATCGCACTGCTTGAAGATTTCCTTCATGATGTCGTGGAGCTTAGCGTCAACTTCTTCAAATGTCCAGCTGTAACGCATTGAGTTCTGGCTCATTTCAAGACCTGATGTAGCAACACCGCCGGCATTAGCAGCCTTTGCAGGACCGTAAAGAAGACCGTTTGAAAGGTAAACTTCAATAGCCTCGGGAGTTGAAGGCATGTTAGCACCTTCAGCAACTGCGAAGCAGCCGTTGTTTACGAGAGCCTGAGCTGACTCGCCGTTGATTTCGTTCTGTGTAGCGCAGGGGAGTGCAATGTCGCACTTGATTGTCCAGATACCTGAGCAACCCTCTGTGTATGTAACATTCTTGTGTGATGTTCTGTTAACGTATTCCTTGATACGCTTTCTTTCAACTTCCTTGATCTGCTTAACAACATCAAGCTCGATACCATCGGGATCGTGGATGTAGCCGTTTGAGTCAGAAAGTGCAACTACCTTAGCACCGTACTGTGTAGCCTTTTCTGTAGCATAGATAGCAACGTTACCTGAACCTGAGATAACAACTGTCTTGCCGTCGAAGCTCTTGCCGTTAGCCTTGAGCATTTCGTTTGTGAAGTAGCAAAGACCGTAACCTGTAGCTTCTGTTCTTGCGAGTGAACCGCCGAATGTTAAGCCCTTACCTGTAAGAACGCCTGAGAATTCGTTTCTCAGTCTCTTGTACTGACCGAACATATAACCGATCTCACGTCCGCCTGTACCGATGTCGCCTGCGGGAACATCGCAGTCAGGACCGATGTGTCTGTAGAGCTCTGTCATGAAGCTCTGGCAGAAACGCATGATCTCTCCGTCGCTCTTGCCCTTGGGGTCAAAGTCTGAACCGCCCTTGCCGCCGCCCATAGGCAGTGTTGTAAGGCTGTTCTTGAAGATCTGCTCAAAACCGAGGAACTTGATGATACCGAGATATACGGAGGGGTGAAGTCTGATACCGCCCTTGTAAGGTCCGATAGCTGAGTTGAACTGGATTCTGAAACCTCTGTTAACCTGTGTCTTGCCGTTGTCGTCTACCCAGGGTACACGGAACATGATCTGTCTTTCAGGCTCTACTATTCTCTCGAATACGCCTGCGTCAACGAGATCCTGTCTCTTTTCAACTACGGGCTGAAGGCTCTCGAAAACTTCTGTTACTGCCTGAATGAATTCGGGCTCGCCTGCATTTCTTTTCTTAACTGTTTCGAGCAGGTCGATAAGATACTGATTTTTTAACGCCATTGTTAAATCCTCCTGAATATTTTCGGCTCAAGTGCGACATACCTCATTTTTACGGATAAGTGCGGTATTTATGCGTTTTTCAGAAAGTAATTTGTGAGAAAACCGACTTTATCGGTAAGTTTTAGTACATTCTTATGAACTAAAGCCGTAAGTGTTTTTTAACTGCAAGAAAAAGTATATCACATATACGCAAAATTTGCAATAGTTTTTTTAAAATTTTCATATAAAAGTTTAAAAAACTCAAAAAAGCACAAAAATGACCTATTTCACCGCATATTTACGCAAGTTTTGATTTAGGTTATTGCAAAATGCAGGAATTTTTTACAATGTACTTGCAAATAAGCTTGCAAAAATATCGGTTTTATAGTACAATACTATTTATACCTTATTTGTGACAAAGAATACCGGCATTCTGACCGGTCAAGAATAAAACGGTTTATACCTTATATATAAGAAAAGAGGGGTTATAATGGAAAAAACAGCTCTTAAAACAATAGCCGACAACAGAAAGGCACGTCATGATTATTTTGTGCTTGAAAGTTATGAAGCAGGAATAGAGCTTACAGGCACCGAAGTGAAGTCAATCCGTGAGGGCGGACTTAATTTAAAGGACAGTTGGATCTCAATAGACGACGGCGAGGCATATATCAAGCAGATGCACATCTCCCCATACGAGAAAGGCAATATATTCAATAAAGATCCGCTGAGAACAAGAAAGCTTCTAATGCACAAGCGTGAGATAATGAAGCTGCTCGGACAGGTAAAGCAGGACGGTCTGACGCTTATTCCGATTTCCGTTTATTTTAAAGGCAGCAGGGTAAAGGTTCAGGTCGGACTTTGCAAAGGTAAAAAGCTGCACGATAAGCGTGACGCTATGGCACAACGTGATGCCAAGCGTACAATCGACCGTGAGCTGAAAATGCGTAACCGCTGAATTTGTAACGGTTTGTCGCTTTTTTGAAACTTTTAAATAAAAATTTCAAAAAATGCTTGACAAACCGTTTTTGTTCTGCTATAATAGATTATGCTGATTTGCGGGGATGCTGGAATCGGCAGACAGGCAAGCTTGAGGTGCTTGTGTCAGTATTGGCGTGTGGGTTCAAGTCCCATTTCCCGCACCAGTGTAAAGGACATTCGATTTTCGAGTGTCCTTTATTTTTTATCATAAAAAGCAAATTGCTATCATTTAAAACAAGAAAGCCGGAATCGCACGAAATCGAAGATTTCGTGGTTGTGATTAAAACTCAGAACAGCATCAATATATTTCTATGAAAATAATTAATGCAAGGGAAATTCATCCCTTGCATTTTGTTTTTTTGTATTAGATTCTTTAAAAAATAGCCATTAAAACACTCGGCGAAAATAAGAAAAAAGTAGCTACAATGAAATTATCTACCGTATCTTAATCCCCATTAAACCACTTGCTGACTTTATTCCAGAAGTCTCCTTCTTCTTCGACATAATCATCTTCAGTAATAACAACCTCAGTGCGTCCTTTATCGGCTACAGTGTTAATTTCTTTGACGTATTTCAATTCATGTCTGTCAATTAATGTTACCGTAAAAGCTTTATAATCGGAATACTGTGTTGGTATCTCGATAGAAAAACTGGTTTCATCAGGATTTGTTTGTTTCATATTCTCGATTTCAGTTCCGCTGCCAACAGTAATATGAACTTCGTTAATAATCTGGTCTGTTTTATTAATAATTGTCAGATAGCGACCGTTTTCATTTTTTTCGGCATCGTCATTTTGTATTCGTGTATCCTTGTTGGTGAAAATCAAAAAGACAATACCAACAATAGTCAAGAATAAAACTATTGCAGATATAATCAGAACTACTTTTTTTCATTTCAATCTACCCTCATTATCTTTCAAACTATTCTCATTGTCTTTCGAACTATTCTCATTGGCATTAGTTTTTGAAAAGTTAATCTTATTTGATATAGATGCTTTTACGTCAACTACTCTTGATTTTGCGTATGAAACATCTCCGTTTAAACGATTCAGTCCGCTTACAGTGGCTTTCTTGACTTGTGACAAAGTTTCAACAAACGCAGGTTCCACCGATAAATATAACATAATACCAAGAAACGAACAGATTATGTATACCGGTCCAAATATACCTCCCATTGCTGTGTTCAAAGCAGATATATTAAATAATGCGATTATAGCGATTGCACCCATGCAAAACAAGCTGACCATCTTTAAGCCCAGCCAAGAAAGAATTATTGCTATCGGTAAAATCACTTCAGTGCTGACGGAGATATCAGTTAAGCCAAATAAAGAGATTGTCTCAGTAACTAATATTGTTTTTACAAAGGTTGAAAGTAACAAAACTGTAAATGCACAAAACAAGACATCTATTAACGAACTTACAGTCCTTTGGATACCTTTAAAACGTACCACAAATGCTGCATAAATCAAAACACCATATAAACAGGATAAATAATCAGGTCTGATTGATATGGTATCATGCCCGTTTTTCCAATTTATAAAAGATAAAAAGATTGAAATTAACATCAAAATCATAGCGCAAATAGCTTTGAAAGTACGTTTATTTGTTTTAACAGAAACAGTTGCACTTTCAACTGAAAAGTCTTCACAGAAAGTCCGCCTAGCGATTAAGTTTGCCTCCTCTTCAGATTTTGAGTTAATAATGTATGCTTTGTTTTGCGTGTTTAAAGTTTCGCCGCTAACTTGAACAACATATTGCATAAATTTCCCCCATAATTAAAGAAAACGTAAATTCGACTTTAAATATTATAACACGACACATTTTGTTTGCAACCTGTTATAAAGTTTATCAGGGAAACGAACAAAATTTTTTCAATTGTCAATTTTTGTACTTGACAAGAACAAAAATTTCTGATATAATAAATAAGCTGATTTGCGGGGATGCTGGAATCGGCAGACAGGCAAGCTTGAGGTGCTTGTGTCAGTATTGGCGTGTGGGTTCAAGTCCCATTTCCCGCACCAGTGTAAAGGACATTCGATTTTCGAGTGTCCTTTATTTTTTATCAAAATTATAAAATTCTCTGCTATCTTATCTGAAGTCAATTTCTGTTATATCTCCTGTTTTTCTGCCGATAATGAAATTACTCTTGAAATTTCCTCCGATTTAGTATACAATATAATAAGTAATGCAGTAAATTGAACGTATGTGCCTTGCACAGCGGAAAGGAAAATAAATGGAAAAAGTAATCAGCTTTTTGACAAATAAATGGTTCAAGTTCGGAGTATCTTTTCTGACAATAGCCTATCCCATATTCTTAGGTTTTGTGGCATGGCTCTTCATGGGTTATTATCTTGAGCCTACACATCAGGGCGCACTTGTTACGCTGTACATTTTCATCAATCTGATTTTCTTCGGCATAATGCTGTTTACAAGAAAACAGATAGTGACTCGTATAGTCGCAATGATATCACCGTTTATCGCCTTTGCGATACTTCTGTTCGGATTCGGCAACTGGTTTGCCGCAGTACCTCCGATAGTTGTCAGCATACTCATCTTCCTGCTGAGCGGTATGGGTGAGACCACAAAGATTGTTATAGGCACTATCTATCTGCTTATGTATGTTGTCGGTGTGCTTGTATATCTCACATTCAAGATGTTGTTCGGCAATATCACTCTTATGGATGTTGATCTGTCCAGAAGAAGCACAAGCTACCGCTATTCTCCAGATAATAAGTACAGAATCGTTCTTTATGTTGACCCGGAGGGTGACGCAAGCCGTTCCGTGTCGTTCTATCTTGAGGAAACCGACGGCGATATCAGCCTGCCGTTCCTTGAGTGCCGCAATGCAATGGGCGGTATTCATATAATCACTTCCGATTATAACAAGCCTGCCGATGTACAGTGGAAAGACAAACATACTCTCTATGTTGACGGCAGAAAGCGTGAGTTCAACTTTAGTGCTGTAGCAACCGATGATACGGCAGAAGATTATTGATCGGTTTAAAGAAAGGAAATGCGGATATGAGCGTTCAACGTACAGTCAGCCTTACAGGCATAAATTCAAGTGAAATATATTCACTGTCATATCCGCAGTCTGTTCTCAGATTTGCCGATTACGACTTTTCGGGCTTTATAAAGCGTTGCACCGATTATTGCAAGCGTTGCACGGCGAGCGGCGAATACCGCCTTGAAGACATTGTAGCATTGCGTAATTCTCTCGGTGCCTGCCATAAATATGTTGAGGCTAATATCCACGGCATTTATGAAAAGGTTGTACAGGACTTATTCATAGAGTATCTTTGCAGAGAAAAAGGTCTTGGTATATCTTCGCTCTGGAACGAGCTGATTAATGCAAAAACACCGTTTGAAAAACTTATATTCACAAGGCTTACCGAATACCGTCATAACAAGGCGGTCAACCGTTGGGTGAGCCTTCTTCAGTTGCAGGAATATGCAAAGCGTAAAGTTGATTTCGTATTCGGTGAAAAGGTAACTGTTGAACAGGCTTATGCAAAACGTGACTATTTTGACCTTACTTTCAGCGTAGCCGCAAATGAAATGGGTTACCCGTCCGAGTGTTTTACAGCCGCAAAAGTGTACACTGTAGGCAGATTGCCATCGGCTCCGTTCATAACAAGCAACATCTCAAAGGCTATCGCAGGTTCTGCTTTGCCCGAAATTGATTACGAGGACGAACATCGTCCGTTTACCGCTTTACATTCCGACAGCGAGGCAATGGACGTATTTGCAAAGATAAAAAATTATATCCCCGAAAAGCCCGATTCTGTGCTGAATACCATAATAACCACCATGCGTTCACTTCCTAAGAAAGTATACGTTTCCGACAGTCTGAAAGCAGTTATTGACCTTGAAATAGACTTGCTTCTTGAAAGCGGAGGAGTATTACAGCGTTGCGAGCGTTGCGGCGAATATTTTCTGCGTGACAAGGATTACGATTATGATTATTGCAGTAAGGCTCAGCCGGGCGGACATACCTGCCTTGAACTCAGCACGACAACGCCGCCGAGAACTGCAGATGAAATAAGACAGCTTGAAGACATGACAAAAGAGCTGTACACATATATGTCAAAACGTATCAACGTTGACCTTACACAGCGTGATTTTGCCGAGTGGTATCAGAGTTTCATGGCGATAAAGGAGAGTATTCTCCATAATACATTGAGCGTTTCCGAGTTCAGAGAGTTTGAGAAGTATTCTCATGATCTGCGTTTTGCACCGGTAAAACCCGAACCTGTGGCGGAAAAACAGCCTGAACCTACAACTTCGGAAAACACCGCAAAAACGCCAAAACAGCCCGAAGTCAAGCCTTTTGTCTTTGAACGTGTTGACCGTAGCGTACTGTATGAGCAGGAAAAACGCCGCAGAAAGAAGGAGCAGGAACGTGAGCTTTATGAAGCAATGCAGGAAAGCGTTACACCCGAACCGCAGGAAACTGTCCCTGTTCAGCCCGAAATACAAAAGCCGACTGTCCACGTTGTAAAGGCTGACGAAACCGACAAACTGGACGTGAGCCTGTTTGAAAACCCGTTTGATAAAGCGTTCGATGACGAAATTTCAAAGCTTGAAAAGGTAACCGACCATGATTTCAAGCCGCTTGACGATATATTCAGTTTCGGCGGAGCCGATGATGAATTACAGCAGACGCCAAAGGCAGATTATGAAGACGGTAATATCGGCATACAGCTTGATGCCGAAGAGAAAACCTCGTCACAGTCTGCCGTCGATACAGGCTTTGCAGGTGAATTTGCCAAAGCGGATTACAATATAAGAAACACCGCAACGCCTAAGAGCAGTTATGCCGCCAATATGTACAGGCATACCGTTGAAACAACTCAGACGGTTGAAGAAGATTACCCCGAAATACAGCAGGACGGAGAACGTCTGACGCAGGATGATTTTGATATTCTCCCATCGTCACCGTCATTGTCAATGCCTGATATTAAAAAATCACCCGAGATAAAACCGCCTGTCACCACAGCCGCCCAGAGTGAAAAACACGCTCCGCCCGTTATAAAACTCGATGCACCGTCCGTTGACAGCCTTACGGATGCCGATGATATTCCGGGAGCGGATAAACGTAGACGTGACAACGGTGCAACAATGAGCAGAAGCACCGCAAAGCGCCTTCTTGACGGTATTATAAAACCGACAAAGATACGCAACCCGTTTATAGATGAAAATGACGATGAATAATTACGAGCTTAAACGTATATTGCTTGATTTCTTTTTTCCGAACCGTTGCCCTGTATGCAATAAGGTTATAGGCAGAATGGATTATATCTGCGATAATTGTTCGGCAGAGTTCAGTTATAATGAGAAAGATGAAAGTCTTTGCGGAGGTAAGCTTATCAGCGTATGCCGTTATAACGACAAAACCTCTCCGATAGTCATAGGCGCAAAGAAACACCGTGACGGCAGTAAAATCAGCTTTATGGCTTATACGCTTGTGAAGAAGATAACGGAAACATACGATACTTTACCAGATGTTATCGTACCTGTACCGCTTTTCCATTCGGATAAACTGAAAAAAGGCTACAGCCATACCGAAAAGATATGCCGTGAAATTACGGAGATTACAGGTATACCGACTGTCAATGCAGTTGCAAAGATAAAAAAGACTGCCCAGCAGAAAACACTTTCACGGGATAAAAGGCAAACAAATCTAAAAGATTGCTTTGCTGTAACCGATGCAAAGGCGATTGATAAAAAGCACATTCTGATAATTGATGATGTAACAACCACAGGTGCAACACTGAGTGAAGTGTACCGTACAATAACAAATTGCGAAGACTGCGAATGTACGGAAATAGATTTTGCGGTGTTCGCACGGACATAAAATTAACCGATGCCATTCATGACATCGGTTGTTTTATTTTATTCGTAAAGAGGCAAGTCCATCCGTTTTCATTGAACAATTGTCTAAGTCACTTACTCTGCAACAATCGCCTTATCAGGTATAACCGCTGTTATCCTTGCAAGCGGCTCTCCCTTTACTACAATGTTTTTCTCGTTTCCGAACCCGAACTTTTCATAGAGCCGTCTTGCCGCTTCCGACTTGAAATGATCCTGCCTGAAAGTTATTATAGACAGTTCATCGCCGATTTCAAATTGTGCCATGGCGGTTACCATAAGCCTTGACGCAATTCTGGCATTTCTGTATTCGGGTGACACCGCAATATAATCAAGCGTTTTGTTCTTCTTTGTGAACATGACAAATCCGGCTGTATTGCCGTTGTGAGATATAACGTATATTTCGCCGTTTCCTGCCTTTTTCTTTATCAGCTTTTTCATTTTGTCAGCGTCATAACCTGCAAAATTATCCTTACAAAGCTCGGCAAGTCCGAAAATACCGTCCGTTTCATCTTCCGACGGTATGCGTGGCAGAGTAAGCGAAACATTATCAAGATTCAGTCCGAACAGCAAAGCGGTGGCTTTCATACTCTCAGTGTCCGTGCCTGCAAGCCGTGTGTTCTTATCACGCAAAAAGAGATTTCCTATGCCGTAGGTCATGATTATTGCAAGCTCATCCGTGCTTATCAGCGGCTTTGCTCCGTAGCTTATCAGCACCTCGATTATACGTTTTATGTAAGGAACGGAAATCTCAAGCGAGCGGTCACGGATATCTCTGAGCGTGCTCTCGTGCATCTTGCCCATATAGTCGTTACGGAAATGTTCGGCTTCAGAGGTAAATAACCCGAAAGCCCCGGTGAGCGAGGTGTAAGGTGCTCTCACAGCATTTTCCGTCATTGCGGTTATCTTTCGCTT
>CABUEI010000009.1 GCA_902490585.1 uncultured Oscillospiraceae bacterium | reverse complement strand
TGCAACTCTCTTAGCCTTCGAAATGCAATTTACGGGGCAGACGGTAGCGCAGAGATGACAGCCTACGCACTTAGAGCCGAGGAAGACGGGCTTTCTTTTATCGCTGTCAAAGTCAAGTGCCTGATGACCTGCATCGTAGCAGGCAACATAGCATCTGCCGCAGCCGATACACTTGTTTTTGTCGAATATAGGATATGTAATGGTATCACGGTCAAGGCTGCCGGCATCGGTCATATTCTTATTCGCAAGGCCGACTACTTCCGACACACTGCTGTAGCCTGCGGCAGTGAGCCAACGTGATAATCCGTCAAGCATATCGTCTATTATTCTGTAGCCGTACTGCATTACCGAGGTCGTTACCTGAAGATTTGTACAGCCCATGAGGATAAATTCCAGACCGTCACGCCATGTTTCAATACCGCCCATACCGCTGATCTCAACATTTTTAAGTGTTTCGTTTCTTTTCATATCTGAGATGAAACGCAGGGCTATGGGCTTTACCGCCTTGCCCGAATATCCGCCGACCGCTGATTTGCCGTTTATGTCGGGGGTGGGAACAAAGTTGTCAAGGTCAACGTTTGTGATGCTCTTGACGGTGTTTATTGCCGCAATGCCGTCCGCTCCTGCGTTTACAGCCGCTATCGCCGGGATTTCCATATTGGTGATATTGGGGGTCATTTTCGCAAGTACCGGGAGCTTTGTGCCACGCTTTACGGCGGCGGTGTACTTTGCGACAAGTTCAGGGTTTGTACCGACATCACTGCCCATGCTGTGACTGGTCATCTGAGGACATGAGAAGTTACATTCTATCATGTCAACACCTGCTTCTTCGGACAGCCGTGCAAGTTCGGTCCACTCAGCTTCGTTTTCACCCATTATAGAAGATACTATTATCTTTGTAGGATAGTTTTCTTTCAGCTTTTTGAGTATGGCGAGGTTTTCTTCAAGGGGGTGATCGGAAATCTGCTCAAGGTTCTTGAAGCCTATATAGGGTGTCGTTTCCTTGTTCAGAATATCGAAACGGGGAGATACCTCATTCATCTTGGCAAAACCTATTGTTTTGTACACAATGCCTGCCCAGCCCATATCAAGAGCCTTGGCGCACATATCGTAACCGCTTGCTACGACAGACGAAGACAGAAAGAACGGATTTTCGCATTTCAGTCCGCAGAAAGTCATTGACAGGTCGGCTTTCGGCTCGGTGTCCTTTGCGGCAGAAGCAATATATTCCGCAGACTGTTTTATTTCAACCGGTCTGTCGATCTTTGCTCTTGTGCAGGCTGTCATACAGGGTGCCGAGCAGTCGGCACAGTTTGCTACAAAGGCTTTTGCACCGTTTAAGTTATCGAAACGCAGTGAACGGATAAATCTGTCGGGCTTTGCGCCGCCGGGACAGGCTTTTGTGCAGGGCGCATCGTGACACAGAAGGCAACGTGCACTTTCTTCTATCGCTGTATTTTTTACGAATGGCATAAGTATTCTCCTTTTCCTTGTTATATAAAATACAGGGGAGTTTTTTCTCCATTGCCTGTGAAAAAGATGGATTTCGGCTGTAATCAAGCCCACCCCTGCCCCTCCCGTGGGAGGGGTAACAGTGGGGCTGCCGCCCACAATAAGCAAGGACGCTTACAGTCAGTCGCACACAGTCGCTGCACGATGCAGCGACACCGACGACTGACAACCCGCTTGGGGCTACGCCCCAAACCCCTTTCAGCATTTAACGGAGATATTGCTCTCCCCTGTCGTAATATAGGCTTTTGCTTATTATAAGTTACCGCTTGAGCTTCTCTTGATGAACTTGCCCCAGCCACGCTCGCCTAAGAACTCGCCGTCCTTGAATACAAGCTTGCCTCTTGAGTAGGTAGCTTCGGGATAACCCTTGACTTTTACACCCTCCCAGATTGTGTGGTCGCAGTCGCTGTGCATCTTGTCGTTTGTAATAGTGAAGTCCTTTGTGGGATCGTAGATAACTATATCTGCGTCCTTTCCGACTTCAATTGCACCTTTGGCATCGCAACCGAAAATCTTTGCGGGGTTGTATGAGCAAAGCTCAACAGCCTTGTTGAATGTGATCTTGCCCTCGTTAGCGGCTGAAAGCATATAGGGGTACATATTCTCGATACCGGCGCAACCGTTGGGGATCTTTGTGAAATCGTCCTTGCCCCAGTCCTTTTCGTATGACTGGAACGGGCAGTGGTCGGTAGCAATTGTTGTGATAAGACCTTTCTTTATAGCTTCCCAAAGAGCGAGTCTGCTTTCCTCGCCCTTCATCGGAGGCGAGCATACAAAGTTTCTGCCGTCTGCTCTCTTATATACCTCGGAGGTAAATTCAAGATACTGCGGACAGGTTTCGGCATATATCTCGTAACCCTCGTTTCTTGCTCTTTCAACCGCTTCGATACCCTCTTTGTTTGCAAGGTGTACGATGTACAGCTTTGAATCAAGGCTTTTAGCAAGCTGGATAGCTCTGATATCGGCTTCGCCCTCTACAAATTCGGGGCGGCTCATGTAGTGATACCATGCGCTTGTCTTGCCCTCAGAGAGATAACGCTCTGTCAGAACGTCTATAAGCTGTTTGTTTTCTGCGTGCACAGAGATCATGGCACCGCAGAATTTTGCCTTTTCGAGAACCTTGTAGAATACGCCGTCCGTTACACCGAAGTCGTATACCATGAATACCTTGAATGAAGATACACCGTAGTTTACTGCGTCCTCGATAGTGTCAAGCAGTCCGTTTGATACGTCCTTTACGGCAACGTGGAAAGCGTAATCGACTGCTGCATCGGGAGCGCACATTGCGTCACGGCGTTTTACCGCATCGACCATTGTTTCGCCGAAATCCTGTAAGACAAAGTCAAATACAGTTGTTGTACCGCCGCAGGCAGCCGCTCTTGTACCTGCGTAGTAGTCATCTGATGAGATCGTGCCGCCGAAAGGCATTGCGAGGTGGGTATGTGCATCAATAGCACCGGGGAGTACCATCTTGCCGCTTGCGTCAACGACATTGTTTGCATCTGTGCCGGCATCTGCCGTTATAGCAACTATCTTGCCCTTATCCACGCACACATCGGCCTTGAATGTAGCCGTTGGTGAAACTATCGTACCGTTTTTGATTATGAGATCCATAACTTACCGTCCTTTCCTGTTATAACTGTTGTTTATCGAATTATCAGACCATCTTGTCTACTTCTGTCAGAACTTCGTCAAGTATTGCCATATTCTCTGCGAGCTCTTCTTCTGTGATGATAAGAGGCGGGCAAACGAATATGCAAGCCTCGTGTGAATATGTGTTGAAACCTTTAGCCTTTAACATTCCTACTATCTTGCCCATGATACCCTCGGGGTCCTTACCGAAAGGAACAAGGGGTTCGTGAGTAGCTTTATCCTTTGTAAGCTCTACGCAGGAGAACAAGCCTATGTAACGTACATCGCCTACGCTCTTGTGCTTTGCCTTGATATCTTCAAGCAGAGCGCCTAACTGCTTGCCACGTTCCTTTACCTTGTCCATGATGTGTTCTTTCTCGTAGAAGTTAAGGCAAGCAACACCTGCGGCACAGCCGAGGGGGTGAGCTGAATATGTAAGACCGCAGTCGAGCTTGTGCGTATCGAAGAACTCTGCAATCTTTTTACTTACGATAACGCCGCCGAGAGGAGCATATCCGCAGGTAACACCCTTTGCAAATGTGATCATATCAGGCTCGATGCCCCAGTTTTCGCAAGCAAAGTATTCGCCTGTTCTGCCCCAGCCTGCCATTACCTCATCGCAGACCATCATAATGCCGAACTCGTCGCATATCTTGCGTACACCCTGTAAGTAGCCTTTGGGCGGAATGATGATACCGTTGGAGCCTGTTACCGACTCCATTACGATAGCGGCAACCGCATCGGGATTTTCGTATATGATCTGGTCACGGAGTTGTCCGAGATAATACTCCGTAGCCTGTTCTTCGCTCTCAAAGGGGAACGGAGCGTGATACAGATAAGGATCTGTAAACTTTACGAAGCCGGGGATACCGGGTTCAAGAGTATATCTTCTGGGTTCGCCTGTCAGGTTACCTGCGCCGAATGAGCTTCCGTGATATGCACGGTATCTTGAGAATATCTTGTATCTGCCTGTAACCAGCTTTGCTATCTTTATTGCATTCTCGTTAGCGTCTGCGCCGCCTAAGGTGAAGAATACCTTGCCCATATTCTTCGGAGCGACCTTTACGACCATCTCTGCAAGCTTTGAACGGCAGTCGATAGCGTAAGCCGGGCTGATGTATGCAAGCTTTTCTGCCTGCTCCTTGATAGCGTCGATAATATCCTTGTTGCCGTAGCCGACATTCAGGTTTACCAGCTGGCTTGACATATCAGCCATTTTCTTGCCGTCTGCGGTGTAGTAGTAGATGCCTTCTGCCTTTTCTACTACAGCAGGATTAAGCTTACCCTGAACGCTCCATGAATGAAGATTGTACTTCAGCGAGGTTTCCTTTACCTCTTCTGCGTTTTTGAATCCGTATCTCATACTGTTTCTTCCTTTCTTTTATCAGAAAATACTTTTATATATCGTTTCGATTTCTTCTACTGTGGGAACTCTGGGGTTGTTAGCCGTACTTCCTGCGGCGAATGCGTCCTTTGCAAGAGTCGGTATCTTGTCCTCTGTTACTCCCTGTGAAGAAAGCAGCTTCGGAAGTCCCGTTTCGTCCGCTATTGCGGCGATAGCTTCAACTGCCGCTATACTTGCCTCTCTTACTGATAAGCCCTCGACATTCTCGCCCATCGCTATTGCGATGTCACGGAACTTTTCGGGGCAGGACGGACGGTTATATTTCATTCTTTATAAAAGAGTTTCTGTAAGCTGTGCCATAGTTTAAGTATATTGTGCGTCCGCTCGTTGAACTGACAGAACGGCACATATATAATAAAGACATCGATAGTTTTATATGAAGACGAAAGGAAGGATATATTATGACAGCACCCTATGAAAACGTAGAATTCATCGAGCTCGGCACGATAATGCCGCCCGAAAAGTTCAGAACAGTGCTCCCTGAGGACAGGGACGCTCCCGGAGGGCTCACCGAGCAGAAAGTGGTTATCGAGTTCAGACGTGATTCACCGATCTACTCACAGCTTTTACCGTGTTTCCGGGGAGCAATGTTCGTTTACGGCTTCTTACGCAGAGGCAAGGGACTGAGAGCGTTGTTCGGCGACAAGTATGACGGGATAAAGGAAAAGCTCAAGGTATCGCTTCACGAGTGGGAAGATAAGTTCCTGCTTGATTTCTATGTCGATGATACTTATTCGCAGTCTTACTTTGTAAAGAGTGAGGAAGTGCTGTATCTTCTTCAGCATTGCAGAAATCCTCAGATAACAAGCTTTGACTGAAAGAGTTGAAATACGAATAACGGGTATCGGTTTTTACCGATACCCGTTATTCGTATTCTATATAAGCAATTTCCATCTATCGTCTGTACAGAATTTTGGTGCCCTGTGTGCCCAAGGACCTTTTCCGTATTTTTCAAACAGTTTGTATTCAAGCTCCTGACACACTGCTTGGGGACAGCACTGCCACGAAACGGTGATGTTATCGCGGTTTTCTTCGCTTACCGACCAGTATTCACCGCGTCTTGCCCTGTTATCGTAATTAAGATTATAATACTGTGACAATCTCCACCTTACGCCATTACTGTAGGCGGCTCTGCCGCATTTCATCACCTTTCCGTTCAGGTACAGTATATATACACCGGGCTGATCGTCAGCCATATCGATCGCAGAACTGAGAGGAACATTCCTTACACACTGAAAATCGGAAGGTGATTTATCCATTCCTTCGGCGTTAGAGGCGAACTGTGCATCAGTTGAACGAGTTTTGGTTGTAATGTTGGCAACTTTTGCACGAGCCTGTGCTACTTTCTGCTTGTCACCACCGTTTCGTTCGTATTCGTCTATTTTACGGTTATAATCTTTAACTTTGCGGTTTACTTCCTTACACTTGCGATTGTAGTTTTCAGTTGCAGAATCCAAAAGCGAATCAAAAACAACACTTCCGACATCGAATAAAAAATCAAATAAGCCCATATTTATTCCTCCCTATAGGTTATATTGCTTATTTGCATTATATCATCATATTTGTGAAAAAATCAACTGTAAAATTAAAAATCGGACTCGGTTTTGCTGTTTTTATCTTCTACTGATCAAGTCTGAAATGTACGGGAATACCGTTGAGGTAATCTATCTTGGGCTCTCCCTGGATAAGAGGCAGGAAGTAATTCAGAGCGTCTATTGTAACATTGTTTCCGTCAGGAGTGATCCACTCCTTTGGGAAATATTTTGCCTTGTTTGCACATTCTCTTACATCAAGCGGAGTTATGCCGACACGGTAGGGGTTATTACTGATACGCTTGAAGCCCATCATCACGCCACTTCCGCCGTACTTCAGCGCCTCGTTTACAGCCGCCGCACCTATTCTCCACGCTTCGTCAAGGTCGGTGAGCGATGATATGTGAGAGCCGCATCTCTGCATTACGTTAAGCTCTATTGAACGCACCTTGCAACCCATGTGGTCACGGGTAAGCTCTTCAAGATACTTGCCGACACCCGACAGATATTTGTGACCGAATGCGTCTGTAAGCTCGGAACGGCTTGCAAGGCAGTCTATTCCTTCTGATACGGCTACGATAACAGCCTTGTATCTCTCGGACGCTTTCTTTACGTCCTCAAGATAACGCTCTTCCGAAAAGTCGCTTTCGGGAAGATATATAAGGTGGGGAGCAGGTTCGCCGTTTGCACGGAGTACGCATGACGATGCGGTGAGCCAGCCTGCGTCACGTCCCATTATTTCAACTATTGTAACGGACGGGATAGAGTATACACGGCTGTCACGGATTATTTCCTGTAATGTTGTGGCAACATATTTTGCCGCAGAGCCGAAACCGGGTGTGTGGTCGGTGAGGGGTAAGTCGTTGTCTATTGTCTTAGGCACGCCGACTACTTTTATATCAATGTGGTTTTCTCTGAAATAAGCGTCAAGTTTCATTACGGTATCCATAGAGTCGTTACCGCCGATATAGAAGAACGCTTTTATGCCGTGCTTTGCAAATGTTTCGGTGATACGCTTGTAGTCGCTGTCATCATCATTGCTGTTTTTCAGTTTGAAACGGCATGAGCCGAGCACCGTTGAGGGTGTGCGCTTCAGTAACTGCTTGTCGTTTTCGGTGATAAGCACTTCCTTGAGGTCAATCAGATTGTCGTTTAAAATACCCTCGATACCGTTTATCGAGCCGTATATCCTGTCGATCTCGTTATACTTTTCAGCCTCGTCAAACACTCCGCAGAGTGAAGAGTTTATCGCCGCTGTAGGACCGCCCGACTGTGCAATAGCTATATTCATTATCTTTTCTCCGTTCCCTTTTCGCATTACTGCGTGATTAACGTAATTATTGTACCATTACAAAGACGATTTTACAACCGAAAAAGCATAAACGTGCCGAATTTTGTAGCTTTAGCTAAACCGGCTTATAATGTTAACCATTACATAGACCGAAACATGAGTTGCTGTGTAACACCGTTACATAACGTTAAGGTAATATTCCGTCTGTTTAACTTTTAACCGTTTCCCGAAAGTCCGAAGCTTACCGAAAGTGCGTTGTCAACCTTGTTCATTGCACCCTCGTCAAGCTCGCCCATACGCTCTTTGAGCCGTTGCTTATCGAGCGTTCTCACCTGTTCGAGCAGTACTATCGAATCCTTTGCAAGACCGCAACGGTCGGCGTTTATGGAAATATGGGTTGGAAGACGGGATTTGTCTTTCTGGCTTGTTATAGCGGCGGCAATGACGGTCGGACTGTGGCGGTTACCGACGTCGTTTTGAACAATAAGTACGGGACGCATACCGCCCTGTTCACTTCCGACAACGGGACTTAAATCTGCGTAATATATCTCTCCTCTTTTTACAAGCATGGTTTTCTTCCTTTCTGTTTAAATGCAATGCTTTGAACGTATCTCTGTGTACATGGTTATTTTTAACCGCCCGCACGGATTTATACAACTATTCGGAGCTTGCACGGCAGGCGGTTTATATAGTATATTACTGCGGTCGGATTTTAGTGAAATTAATCGTTTCGGGGAGTAAAAACGGTTGATTATTACCCGTTATTAATGTATAATTATATTGATAATTTTTTGTGTGACGGAGGAAAACATGAACTCAAAAATCAAGATAACTTTATGTGCTGTACTGTGTGCATCCTTACTTGCAGGCTGTGCAAACAACGGTACAAGCGGCAGTTCCGGCGTATCGGCAGACGGTTCGTCCGATACATCGGTAACATCATCGGCATCGGAATCTACAGACGGCAGTTCCGACGAATCATCGGAAATAAGCAGTATAGATGAGAGCAAGCTCACCGAGGAGCAGATATATGACAATATGGTTGAAAGGTCGCTTATGGATCTCGGCAACCTTGAAAGAATGTCGAAGTTTATCGAAAAGCTTGAGAACAAGCAGGAGGTAACCATAGCATTCATCGGCGGAAGCATCACCGAGGGACTTACCGCAGGACCTGAAAAATGTTGGGCAAAGCTGACATACGACCGCCTTTGTGAAAAATATCCCGATACAAAGATAAACTATGTCAATGCAGGACTGAGCGGTACGCCGAGCGTACTGGGAAATATCCGTCTTCAGCGTGATGTACTGGATTACAATCCCGATATGGTTTTTGTTGAGTTTGCGGTAAATGACGGTAACGACCAGATATACAAGGACAGCTATGACGCTATGGTGAGAAAAATTCTTTCGCAGGAAAAACAGCCTGCCGTTGCGCTGTACTTCACGGTTATAAAGAGCGGTCACACCTGCGAGGAATATATGTCGCAGGTAGGTAAGGCTTACGGTCTGCCTATGGTATCGCTGAACAACGTTCTGTCACACGAATTTGAAACGGGCAGAATGAAGTGGGAGGACTATTCGGATGATGAATCACATCCTAACGAGTGGGGACATCAGATGACAGCCGACCTTATCATGAATATGTTCGACAAGGCTACCGAGAAGATAAAGACAATGGGTGATGTAACTATTACTCCCCTGCCTGATACATGGGTATATTCCGACAGATTTGCGGATATGACCTTTGTTGACAGAACACACTCTTCCGACAAGCTGACAATAAGTTCTGTCGGAACATTTACGACAGACAAGGAAACGCTTACAAGCTTCCCTGACGGCTGGACATATAAGGGCTTACCGTCCGAATGTGAGCCTATGGAATTTGAGTTCACGGGAAAGAACCTTATGCTCGTTTACAAGTGCTCAAACAGCAAGATATACGGTTCGCTTGAATTTACGGTTGACGGCGAGAATTACGCAACCTATGCGACAAGCGCAAACGACGGCTGGAACAACCCCGTTGCCACGCTTGCATATTCCGGTACGGAGGGTACACATAAGGTCAGCATAAAGCCTGTTACACAAAGCGGCAAGGATAAAAAGACCTATGTTGAAATTCTCGGATTCGGTGTTGCGTGAGAAAGCGTCGATACAAGTACAGTAAGAAATGAATAATAATACTTATACGGTCATCTTAGGGTGACCGTATTTTTCTGTCCTATAAACCGTACAGAACTTTCACAAAACGTTGACCTGCCGTGAAAACTTAATTATAATAATAGTATCAATTCAAAGGAGCAAGGAATATGGAAATACTGCTTATAATAACGCTCGCTGTCAGCGTGATACTGTTGATTTTATCGGTTGTAATGCTTTTGTCACAGAAAAAGCTTGCCGAAAATCTCAGCGGCAACAAAAAGAGTGACGAGCAGACAGCTTCACAGCTTGATATGCTTGCTGAACGTACCGCACAGCTTTCGGCAAAATTCGACACGGTGCAGGCAAGCAGGCTAAGCAGTGAAGCGGCACTCAGAACCGAGCTTGTAAACCTTGTGACAAATCTCGGAAGTACACTTACCGATACGCAGAAGCAAAACTCCGAGGGTACGGCAAGACTGCTGTCACAGTTTGAACAGCGGCTTCAGAGCATTGAGCAAAGAAACGCCGCCGATATGCAGAATATGCGTAATGAAATGGCTGTACAGCTCGGTAACATAAATGCAAACACCAAAAATCAGCTTGAAGAAATGCGTGGAATGGTCGGAGAAAAGCTTCAGACTACGCTTGATGATAAGATAAGCCGTTCATTTGCAACGGTCAGCGAACAGCTGAACAAGGTGTACAGCGGACTGGGTGAAATGCAGAGCCTTGCCGCAGGTGTAGGTGACCTGAAAAAAGTTCTGTCAAACGTCAAGAACAGAGGTATACTCGGAGAGATGCAACTCGGAGCTATCCTTTCGGATATTCTTGCCCCCGAACAGTATGACACCGAGGTTGCGGTAATTCCCGACAGCCGTAATCATGTTGAGTTTGCCGTAAAGCTACCCGGTAAGAATGACGACACGGTGTATCTGCCGATCGACTCGAAATTCCCCGGTGATACATACACTGCCCTTTGCAACGCTTATGACAGCGGCGATAAGGTGATGATCGAAGAAGCGTCAAAGGCACTTGCTGTGGCGATAAAGAAATGTGCAAAGGATATCCACGACAAGTATATCTGTCCGCCGTACACAACAAACTTTGCGGTTATGTTCCTGCCGTTTGAGGGACTGTATGCCGAGGTTGTAAAGCTCGGGCTGGTGGAAGAGCTACAGCGTGGCTATCAGGTGAGCATAGCAGGTCCGTCCACAATGTCCGCACTGCTGAACTCGCTGTATATGGGCTTCCGTACTCTTGCCGTGCAGAAACGAAGCAGTGAGGTATGGAAGATACTGAGCAGTGTAAAGAAAGAGTTCGAGAACTTTGAGGACGTGCTGACAAAGACTAAGAAACATTTACAGCAGGTGGACAGCGACCTGGAAACACTTGTGGGCGTAAGAACAAGAGCGATAAACAAACAGCTTATGAGTGTGGGAGAGGATAGTACGGACAAAACAACCGTGCTGATAAATACAGAAAAGTAAGATATACCGCCGCAGAAATATTAAATTCTGCGGCGGTATTTGTAGTGTATTGAAAATTTAGTGCAAAAGTTGCAAAAAAATTCAATAGGAAATGTAAAATCGTTCTTATTTTTACATATATCGTAAATTTTATGAAGAAACATCGCCGTGGATCAGTAGTTCCCCGGCGATGTTGTTATTTAATCATATCTATAACAGAACTGAGTGTATCTTTTACAGCCTGCTTTTCATTATCGGAAAGTTGTGTTATTTTGTCCGAAAGTATCCCGATAGGTGAAAGGGAGCTGTCAGATGTCAGAGGGTGACGGCTTGAGGAAATTCCTGCGATATAATCAAGGCTGACATTATAATATTTTGCAAGCAGGACTGCACGCTCAAGCGGTATTTCCGCTTTACCCGATTCGTATTTTCCATAGTGTTGCGCAGATGTGCCGAGATAGTCAGCTATCTCCTGCTGTGTCTTGTCTGCATCTTCACGCAGATCCCGTAATCTTTGATAATGTGCCATACTTACCCATCCTGTACAGATTTTATCATATCAGATTGAAAATTGTTGGCAAAAGTGTTTAATTTGGCTATAATAATTACAAGCAGTCAATCTAATTAGACATATTTGCTTGAAAACTGTCTGAATAGATTGACGAATATTAACTTATAAGGAGAGAAAATCATGGACCAGCAAAGCAAAAACATTATGTCTTCTGAAGGAAATGCGCCAAATCGGAGCTATACTACAAATACTTCGGGAAAAGAAAGACAAGTAGACGATTATACCGGAAACGATCAAGTGAAAAACCAAAAGAACAAAAAAGCGAATAAGAAGTTAATAATAGGCGGTATTGTTGTGGCGGTTGCTGTCGTAATTTTTATTGTGATATTGCTTTTTCCGACAATATCGAAAACAATAAAGATGATTCAATTAAGAAATGCTTCTGTCGGTTCGACTATTACTTTTGGTAAATACGAGCAGGATGGTTTCACCGTAAACGGTAAAGAGGATATAGAATGGATTGTCCTTGATAAGCAAGACGACAAGATACTTGTAATAAGCAAGTATGGCCTTGATTGTAAGTGTTATAATGATATTTATGACGAAGTATCTTGGCGAGAATGTTCGTTGCGTAAGTGGCTCATCAACGACTTTATGGTAGAAGCGTTTAGTGAAGAAGAGGCCAATATGATACCTACGGTAGATGTTGTATGCATAGGTTATTCTGGGACAAAATATACCGTAAAAGATAAAGTATTTATATTGTCTCGTGAAGAAATTCTTTCGTATGGTGAAGAAAAATTCGAAACCACTGCGACTGACTATGCCAAAAACAACGGTGCGTTCGTCGCGGGTACGCATCATTGTAATTACTGGGCAAGATCGGCAGCAGGAAGTCAGGCTGACTGGTTTCAGGAAGTGGATTTCTTTATTCATCCGTTTGATGTTAATTGCGGTGATAACAGTGTTCGTCCTGCTATGTGGATTAGCATATAATAACGATAGGACATCAATGTAATGCTTACTGAAATAAAGGCTGACTGGCTTGAGTGGATAGCACCCGAACGCTTCAATGACAAAGATTTGTCATAAATGAAAATCTGTCGGGTTGAAAATTTAAAATCTCTCGTAACGCCGCCTATAAGCGCCCCGACGGCGTATACGTCGTCCCAATCACCGCCCTGAAAGACTAAAAGATCGACCAAATAAGAAACACCGCCGGAACATCACATCCCGGCGGTCTTTTCATATATCAAGTTTTATGAAGGACAATAGTATTATATGCTCAGTCAACCTTAGGCATACGGTCCATGCTGACCTTAAGCTCCTCGTCTGTGGGAATGTAGTCGCTCATTTCGTGATCGTTGAACTTCTGGTATGCGACCATATCAAAGTAGCCTGTGCCTGTAAGACCGAAGAGGATAGTCTTTTCTTCGCCTGTTTCCTTGCACTTCATAGCCTCGTCTATCGCAACTCTGATTGCGTGGCTGCTCTCGGGAGCGGGGAGGATACCCTCTGTTCTTGCAAACTGTTCGGCGGCGGCGAATACGCTTGTCTGCTCAACTGAGCGTGCTGTGATATATCCATCGTGGTAGAGCTGTGAAAGAACACTGCTCATGCCGTGGTAGCGCAGACCGCCTGCGTGGTTTGCGGATGGAATGAACGTACTGCCGAGCGTGTACATCTTAGCGAGCGGGCAAACAGCACCTGTGTCGCAGAAGTCGTAAGCATAAACGCCTCTTGTGAGCGAGGGGCAGGACGCAGGCTCAACGGCGATGAATTCATAGTCGGCTTCGCCACGGAGCTTTTCGCCCATAAAGGGAGAGATAAGACCGCCGAGGTTAGATCCGCCGCCTGCACAGCCGATGATCATATCGGGCTTTATGCCGTACTTTTCGCAGGCAGTCTTTGTTTCAAGACCGATAACCGTCTGGTGCAGAAGTACCTGTGACAGTACCGAGCCGAGAACATATCTGTAGCCCTCGTGCGTTGTTGCACATTCAACGGCTTCGGAAATCGCACAGCCGAGCGAGCCTGTCGTGCCGGGAAATTCTGCGTTTATCTTCTTGCCTACCTCTGTTTCCATTGAGGGAGAGGGAGTAACGTTTGCGCCGTAGGTTCTCATAACCTCACGTCTGAAAGGCTTCTGCTCGTATGAGCATTTAACCATAAATACCTTGCAGTCAAGTCCGAGATATGCACAAGCCATTGAAAGCGCTGTGCCCCACTGACCTGCACCTGTTTCTGTTGTAACACCCTTCAAGCCCTGCTTCTTGGCGTAATAAGCCTGAGCTATCGCACTGTTCAGCTTGTGCGAACCGCTTGTGTTGTTGCCCTCGAATTTGTAGTATATCTTTGCAGGTGTACCGAGTGCCTTTTCAAGACAATATGCTCTTACTAAGGGAGCAGGTCTGTACATCTTGTAGAAGTCGATTATCTCCTGGGGAATATCGATATAGGGAGTTGTATCGTCAAGCTCCTGCTTCGCAAGCTCTGTACAGAATACATGGCTCAGCTCCTCAAGTGTGCAGGGCTGATGTGTTGCAGGGTTTAACAGCGGAGCAGGCTTGTTCTTCATATCTGCTCTTACGTTGTACCACTGACGGGGAAGCTCGTTTTCTTCAAGATAAATTTTGTACGGGATTTCTCTGTTTGCCATAATAATTTTCCTTTCTACGAGGCGGCTGTGAGCCGCTTCATATTCCGGCGGCAATGTGCCGCTTCATATTCCGCCTTTGATTCACTTTCTGCTATGGAAATTGCTTGCGTAACGGCGGGGGATAAAACATGGTGTGTTTTGAACGATTTGTTTTGTTGTTATGAAATAATCCGCATAACGAGGATAACAAAACATTGTGTGTTTTACCGTGCCGTTTAGCCGTCCCGAAAGCTGTTTTGGCGGAGTGCTTAAGTTCTTCGTGGAACATTCCACTGTCCGACAGCCTGTATCTTATTCAGCAACGCATTATGTCGGCTATGCCCTGCTGTCATGCCATATGCCATGATGATAGCTTCAACGTAGAGATTGAATGTCCGGGAAAACAAAAAACTCCCGTCCCAGTTGGGACAGGAGTATAGTTTACCTGCGGTACCACCCAAATTACCGTATAATAAAACACGGTCACTCGCTACACATACTATCATATGTGCGACCTGTAACGGAGGTATCCGTCGCCCCTAAAGCATATACAGATATATAATGCTCTCGGTTTGCCCTCGTGAGTCCATTCACAAGCGTATGTATCATTGCCTTTACACCGACCGGCAACTCTCTGTCATACAGTGACGGGTGCTACTACTCTCACTCATAGGTTTAACATATTCTGTGTTCATTATATCCGCCGTATTGCCGTTTGTCAAGTGCTTTTAATAAAATTCCTGATATTTCTTTGTTTTTTTCTGCTATTACTCTATAGAATAGCCCGATATGAAATATAGCGATACAGCATTGCAGATTAGACTAAACCGCCTTGATAACTTTAAATACGTTGTGCATTTTACCGATTGAAAGCGGAGAGGGGATATAGTATAATTGCTTAGCAATAAATTAATAAGAAGTCACATTCAGAGATGCGGCGGTATCGCATAAAATTATAGTTATAACATACAAGGCACACTATCTTTTATTCCCGCCGTTACGCAAACGATTCATACAGCAGAAAGTTGATTAAAGGCGGAATATGAAGCGGCACATTGCCGCCCGCCGTTACGCAAACGATTCACACAGCAGAAAGTTGATTAAAGGCGGAATATGGAGCGGCACACTGCCGCCAGCCGTTACGCAAACAATCTCGCTAATACAAAGTCGGTAAAAGGAGGAAAATGTTTATATGTCAGCAGTAAAAGACCTTACAAAAGGCTCACCTATGAAGCTCATACTCGGATTTATGCTCCCTATGCTGTTAGGACTTCTCTTTCAGCAGTTCTACAATATGGTCGATACGATAGTCGTCGGACAGTTCCTCGGTGTAAACGCACTCGCAGGAGTAGGCTCGACAGGCTCGGTGAACTTCCTTGTTCTCGGCTTCTGCATGGGTGTATGCGCAGGCTTTGCGATACCTGTTGCGCAGAAATTCGGAGAGAAGGATTTTGACGGTCTGCGTAAGTTTGTCGGCAATACGATATGGCTTGGCATAGGCTTCGCCGCAGTAATGACAACAGCGACCTGCCTGCTTTGCGGAAATATCCTCCACTGGATGAATACGCCCGACACGGTTTTTAAAGAGGCGTATGACTATATTTTTGTTATCTTCCTCGGTATCCCGGTAACATTCCTTTATAACATTTTATCGGGCTTTATCCGTTCGCTGGGCGATTCAAAATCTCCCGTTGTCATTCTGATTATTTCAAGTATTCTGAATGTCGGATTTGACCTGCTGTTCATTCTGGTGTTTGATATGGGCGTAGCCGGTGCAGGATGGGCTACCGTCCTTGCACAGCTTATATCCGGTATCGCCTGCCTTGTATATATGATAAAGCGTTTTGATATCCTGCACTTATCAAAAAAAGATTTAAAACCCGACGCTTATTCTATGAGCAGGCTGTGCGCAATGGGCGTTCCTATGGGACTTCAGTATTCAATTACCGCTATCGGCAGTATTCTCTTACAGTCGGCGGTGAACTCGCTCGGTGAAACCTATATGGCGGCAGTCACCGCAGGAAGCAAAGTAACACAGTTCCTTTGCTGTCCGTTTGACGCAATGGGTTCTACAATGGCGACCTACTGCGGTCAGAATGTCGGAGCAGGTAAGGTTGACCGTATCGAAAACGGCGTCAAAAAATGCTCCATACTCGGCATAGCTTATGCGATAATCGCCCTTATCGTGATAATTCCTTTCGGCAGCGAATTTTCAAAGCTGTTTATAGACGGCTCACAGACTGAGATACTCGACCTTGCAAAGCAGTTCCTTTGGCTCAACGTGGCATTCTATATTCCGCTTGCATTCGTAAACATAATCCGCTTTTCGATACAGGGACTGGGCAACAGCCAGCTTGCAGTATTTGCAGGAGTGTTTGAGATGATAGCAAGAGGCGGAGTCGCACTTGGTCTTGTCCCCGCATTCGGATATGTTGCCGTATGCCTTGCGAGCCCTGCGGCATGGGTGCTTGCAGACCTGTTCCTCTTCCCTGCGTTCTTCCATTCGGTGAAGATACTTAAAAGGAGATTTCCGACAGCGGTAAAAACGGTTCCTGAATCCGATACAAAACAGGAAAATTAAATAAAGAAAGCGGTCATGATTTGCATTAAATCATGACCGCTTTTCGTTTTATATGTAATGTCAACTGTTATCTTCTTGCGTTACCTCTTATGATAACGCCTATGATATAAGGACCTGTGTTGCTGGCAACAGCCGCACCTGCGACGCTCTGCATCTCGGGAGGTCTGCCGACTTTAGCGGTGTATTGCTTTATAAATTCGTCCTCAAGATTTGTAACAGATGTACGCAATATCTCCCACGGAGTTTCGGGAATAGCTCTTCCAGAAATATATTCAACGGCATCTGCTATGGCGTTCTTTTCGCCACGGCTCTTTTTTACTACCTCGCTCTCGCCGTCAATAAGTGAAATCAGCGGTTTAAGACCCATAAGCTCGCCTAAGAAAGCGGCAGCGGCATTAATTCTGCCCGACTTTTTCATGTGGCGCAGATTAAATCCTATAATGTAGATCTCACAGTTGTTGAACATATCGGTAAGATATGCCACAACGTTGTCAACACTCTGTCCTGCAATAAGCTTTTTAGCCGCTTCGATCAGAGGATAACCGTAACCGAGCGAATAGCAGTGGCTGTCGATTATTTCTATACGCATCTTTGCCATTTCGGGATGCTCTTCGAGAATGTTCTTCTTTGCAAGAAGTGCGTTCTCGTAAGTCTTTGAACCTGTTGAGTTGATAAGAACCATGATTATTGCGTCATAGCCCTCGTTGAAATAATGCTCGAATTTCTCTTCAAAACGCATTGCGGTTATCTGTGAAGTTTTCGGAAGATATTCCGACTTGTCTATCATATCGAGAAATTCGGGAGCAGTAAAATCAACACGCTCTCTCAGGCTCTCGTTGCCCAGAGTAATGTCAAACGGCATGATATCAATATCATACTGCTTCTCGTCCTCGGGAGTGATATCACTTGCGCTGTCGGTGATAAGTTTTACTTTCATCGTTTTGTTTCCTTTCGGTTAATTCTTTAAGTCGTGTTTATTCGGCTTGGCTCCAGTCGTATTTTGTAAGCGAACCGTAGTTCTGAAGTTCGGGGAAATCCCATTGCCTCAGTACCTCGTATGCGCCTATCGCTACGCTGTTCGAGAGATTAAGGCTTCTCATGTTACTGCCCATCGGTATTCTTACGCAGTGCTGTTTATTATGGAATAACAGCTCTTCGGGAAGACCCTTGTCCTCTCTGCCGAACACTATATATGTTTTATCCTTATACTGCACGTCGCAGTAAGTGTTTCTGCCCTTGGTGGTGAAATAGAAAAATTCACCGTCCTTATTTATTTCAAAGAAGTCGTCAAGCCCGTCATAATAGGTTATATCAAGATAATGCCAGTAGTCAAGCCCTGCGTGTTTCAGCTTTTTATCATCAACCTGAAACCCCATGGGTTTTACTATATGCAGTCTTGCCCCCGTAACCGCACAGGTACGGGCTATATTACCCGTGTTCTGCGGAATCTGCGGCTCAACGAGTACTATATTCAGTTCCATCGAAAAATCATTCCTTATAGATTTTTATACCGTACAGTCTGTTTGCCGCCGCCAAGGATACAAGCTGTTCTCCGACTTTACCGGCGGTATCGTTTGTTATACTTTTGCGTTCTTCATCGGTAATACTTTCGTCAAACCTTGCGATTATTCCATTGTCTTTTCCCGATTTTATAAGCTCTGCAATACTTTCAACCGTTGCGTCGGAATTGTCGCTTATAACAATATCCACATTGTCTGAAAGCAGGCTTTTTTCGGCTTTCGGGCATCTGTTTTCAAATTCGGTGGCAAAAGTAAAGCTGTCGGAAACTTCTTCCCACGACATACCGAAATAAAAGGCAGGTCTGAAGCCCTTTTCGTTAACTATGCTGTCTGCACTTGCATCAAAGTAGTAATATTCGCCGTCAAGCTTTGCAAAGTTTACGGTGTGTCCCTGATTTGTTTCGGTATTTACACCGTTTGCCGAAGCGGTTTCAATGCCTGCCATGTTGAAAAGCATAGTGACCGTATCCGCATATCCGTCACAGATCGCCTTACCGTCAATCAGTAAGTCCGCTACCGGAATATTTCTTGTGCTGTAACCGTCGGTCACATATACCGAGTTTTCCGCAACGTAATTATACAGATACTGTGCTTTCTGCTTATCTGTATTGTAGTCCTGCGGAATTGACGCTACTACCGATTTTGCTTTTTCGTAAGCGGCTTCACGGCGGGATTTATATTCCTCGCCGAGAGTTTCGAGCTGTATGTGGTGATAACTTTTTCCCGCAAACTGTTCAACGTTTCCGGTCAGCTTGCTGTTTGTCGTGTAATTATGTGCAACAAACGGGCTGTCACAGCTTAAAAACGTGATCACATATTCAAGCTCCTGCAACCTGTCGTTACTGCCGTTACCGAATACCTCTTCGGGCAGGAATATATCGCTGTAGCCGTTTTCGCTTGCGTACATAAAGGCGTTGTAGATATATGTTTCGTTCTCGTCAAGCTGTTCCTTGAAATATCCCGTCATGGTGTCGGAATATTTTGAGCTGTAGCCGAGTACCTCTTCCTTACCGAGCGATATTGTACCGTCAGCTGATATTGATGTGTCGTTGCCAAAGTAATACAGCGTATTGCTTGATTTGATATCAAACAGCGGCAACACATATATCGCACCGATAACCACAGCCGCAGGAATTACCACCGCCGCCGTTACAGTACCGATAACCTTACCCTTGCCCATTATAACTCAGCCTCGGCATGACGTGTGACGTGACAGCCTATATTTACCGCAACGGGAAGTCCTGCAATATGCGTCGGGTGTTGTTCGATATTGACATAAAGTGCAGTCACCGTACCGCCGAAGCCCTGCGGGCCTATGCCGAGCTTGTTTATCTTTTCGAGCATTTCGCTTTCCATATCGGCATAAAGCGGTTTCGGATTTCTGATTTTCAGATCACGGCAGAGAGCCTTTTTTGCAAGTAAGGCTGACAGTTCAAAGTCGCCGCCGATACCCACGCCTACCGTTATAGGCGGACAGGGATTGCTTCCTGCCTTTGATACTGTATTAACCACAAAGTTCACTATATCCTCTCTTGTCGCAGAGGGCGTGAACATTTTAAGCGCACTCATGTTTTCGCTGCCGAAACCCTTGGGGGCTACCATTATATGTACCTTATCACCGGGAACAATGCTTGTATGTACTATAGCCGGTGTGTTGTTGTTTGTGTTCTTACGTTCAAGCGGATCTTCAACTACAGATAAGCGCAGTTTGCCGTTTACATATCCGTTTGCAACGCCCTCGTTTATCGCATCGACAAGATTTCCGTCTGTGAAATGTACGTCCTGACCTACTTCAAGGAATATTATCGCCATTCCCGTGTCCTGACATATCGGCACTTCAAGTTCCTTTGCACAGTCGATATTTCTTACGATATCGCCCAGTACCTGCTTTGACAGCGGACTTTTCTCACAGCCGATACATGAATTTATCTTCTCTTTCATACCGTCGGGCAGATAAAGATTTGCCTTTACGCAAAGCTCTTCAACTGTCTTTTTAACAAGCTCAACGCTTATCTCACGCATAAATATTCCCTCCGTTTATACTATCTTGCCGTTTACGATTACCGTATCGGGCGTATCGCATACCGACAGCGGATCACCCGAAAAGATAACTATATCTGCGTCCTTACCCGGCTCGATACTGCCTACCCTGTCTGCAATTCCCGTGATTACGGCAGGATATATCGTAATCGCCTTCAGCGCCTCATCTCTGTCAAGACCGCCTCTTACCGCAAGCCCTGCCGAGAGCGGCAGATACTGTTCGGGTACAACGGGGTGGTCGGTGCATATACACATAGGCACGCCTGCTTTATTCAGCACTCCTGCCGTTTCTATCGTATGATTACGAAGCTCAGGCTTACAGCGCTCGCTGATTATAGGTCCTACTATCGTGCGAGCCTTGTCCTCAAGGAGTTCGTCTGCTATAAGATGTCCCTCTGTCGCATGGATAATGACATAATCTATATCGAATTCCTTTGCAAGTCTTATCGCTGTGAATATGTCGTCTGCTCTGTGTGCATGGAAATGTGCCGGTATCTCGTGCTTTAAAAGCGGCATGAGAGCCTCGCACTTAGCGTCATATTCGGGGCGGTCGCCCTCGTCGTCTGTACCTACCGAGCTTTCATAGTCTATCATATCGTCAAGATAACGTCTTGCCTTGAAAAGCTGTTCACGGATTATGGCGGCGGTAGCCATACGGGTGACCGGAGCGGTATCCTTATCCTTATATACGTTCTTGGGATTTTCGCCGAGTGCAAATTTTACGGCAACGGGATTTTTGATTATCCTCTTGTCTATTCTCTTTGAGCCTGCTGTTTTCATTGCAAGGAAAGTGCCGCCGATAGGGTTTGCACTTCCCATTCCGCATACTACCGAAGTAACGCCTGCCTGCGCCGCCTCTTCAAAGCAGTGGTCGAGCGGATTTATCATATCTATCGCACGCAGATTGGGAGTTGACGGATCGGTGTCCTCGTTTCCGTCGTCGCCTTCAAACGCAAGACCGTCCTCCCATGCGCCGATATGCGAGTGAGCGTCTATAAAACCGGGATAAACTGTTCTGCCCTTTGCGTCTATATCGCTGTCAGACGGTGTGAAGTCTTTAAGCTGTGCCATATCGCCGACAGCTTTGATCTTATCGTTTTCTATAAGGATAAATCCGTTTTCGTAGTTTTTCTCCGCCATAGTAATGACGGTTGCATTGTAAATGTACATATTTATCCTTTCGTTCTGTTATGTGCCTTGGTGTCAAGTTCAACAAGCTTGACGATTTCGTTTGTGATTATCCTGTCGGAAGTATTTGCGTTTACTTCGTATGTGCTGTTTTTCCTGTATATCGGAAGTCTTGTATCATAGATAGCTTTCAGCTGTTCCTTTGTGTTGTTCATAACAAGCGGACGGTTGGTGTCGCCCTTTATGCGTCCGTAGCAGGTGTCAAAGCTTGCGTTAAGAAATACGACTATTCCCTTTTCTCTTGCAAATTCGGCTGTTTCATCACGCAGAATTGCTCCGCCGCCTGTGGCAACAATGGTTCTGCCCTTGAAGTTCTTTATATACTGTGCCTCAAGGTCTCTGAAATACGGCTCGCCTTTCTGAGCAAATATCTCGGGGATAGTCATCTTCTGATTGTCCACTATGTACCTGTCAAGGTCGATGAACACGGCTGTACATTCTTTGGCTAACATTCTTCCTATATGGCTTTTGCCGCAGCCCATAAAACCGCAGAGATATACAGGTCTCATTACACAAGCCTCATCATTTCATCGGAGATAGCCTGCACCTGCTCAGCGGTATATTCCGCACCGCTCCATATTGTGTGCGCTACAGCCGCCTGCCATACAAGCATCTGCATACCGCCGCTGACTTTTGTCACGCCCTTGTCCGATACCATCTTCATGAGCTTTGTTTCACGGGGGTTGTAGATTGCGTCAAAGAAACCGTTCAGTGTTATGCTGTCCAGTGCCTGCTGTGTAAGTGGGCTTGCATCGACATTGGGGTACATACCTACGGGAGTAGCGTTTACCATAAGGTCAAAGTCGCCTTTTACATCAGCTAAAAGACAGTGGCTGACGTTTGCGTCCTTGTAATTCTGCTTTATCTCTTCGCATAAAGCCGTTGCCACCGGGACATCGGCTTCTCTTACTGCGATAGTCAGCTCTCCGCCCTCACGGACAGTTTCAATAGCCATCATTCTGCCGACACCGCCGCAACCAAGCAGTAAGACCTTGTTTGTAAGGGTCATGCCCATTGCACCGACAGCCTTTGTAAAGCCTGTACAGTCGGTGTTGTAGCCTGTAGAAACACCGTTCACGTTAGCTATGCAGTTTACGCTGTTGTAACGCTTAGCTGTGTCGTCAAGCTTGTCACACATTTTTATTATATCTATCTTGTAGGGAATGGTAATGTTGAAACCTGCAAGGCTCTTGAAATAGTCAAAGCTTTCTGTCAGCTTTTCGGGTGCTGTGTCGAGTATCTTGTACTCAGCCTGCTCTCCCGATATTTCAAAAAGTCTTGTGTGTATCTGAGGGGAAAGGGTATGTCCGAGAGGGTGTCCCAGTATACCGAATACATTTTTGTTTTCTGTCATGTTTCTTGCTCCTTTTGTTCCGATTGTTCTGCTTTAAACTCTTTATGCTTATCAATCTTTTTGCAAATCAGCTTTACCAGTGCCACCGCACCTATGCCACAACCTATACCGAGTGCAATTCCGCCGATGATATCGGACGGATAATGCACATACAGGTACATTCTCGAAAATGCGACCAGCGCCGCATAGATATATGCTATTATACCGAGCCGCTTATGGAACAGGAATATCGCCGTTGCCATAGCCACACATATTGCGGTGTGGCATGACGGGAACGAGAATCCGGACGGAGCTTTTATGATAAGCTCTATTGCGCCGTTTATAACAAAAGGTCGGGGACGGCGGATCAAATGCTTCAATATCAGCTCACCGAACAGCAGTACGGCAAGCGTCGCACCAAGTACGGCAAAGCCCGTTTTCCGCATTTTCTTTATGCACATCATAACTATAAAGACAGCAAGTGCGGTTTCACCGTATTCGATGCTGTAGGTAAGGATTTTCATTATAACATCCATAACCGGATTAGAGAGTGTGTTATGGATAAAGTCCAGTATCGATAGATCGAGTGCTGTTATACTTTCAAATATCATCAGAGTGTTGCCGCCTTTTCAAGTGTGTCGGGGTTTTCAACGTTTACAGCGGTAACGCCGTCAAGAGTTTTCTTTACAAGCCCTGTAAGCACCTTGCCGGGACCGAGTTCGATATAAGTATCATAGCCGTTCTTTGAGATTACGTCAAGTTCGGACGTAAATCTTACGGGTGAGCAGATATGCTTTGCAAGGTAAGCCGGCATATCCGAGAAATCTGTAAGCTCGTTGCCGTATACGTTGCAGTAGAACTTCATTGAGGGTGTGTTGAAAGGAATATCCTTTGCTTTTTCCGCAAACTCTTCAGATGCACCTGCCATAAGCTTTGAGTGGAAAGCGGCAGAAACGGCAAGCGGAACTATACGCTTTGCACCCTTTGCCGAAAGCACTTCCTTAGCCTTTTCGATGCCTGCCGCAGTACCTGCGATAACCGTCTGTACAGGTGAATTATAGTTTACCGGAGTAACATATTCTCCGCCGTCTTCAATTTCCTTACAAGCCTGTTCGATAACGTCAGCTTTAAGACCGAGAACAGCTGCCATACCGCCGGGGTTAGCCTGTGCCGCCTTGTCCATGGCTTCGCTACGGTACTTTATTGCTTTGAAAGCGTTTTCGTATGTCAGCATACCGCTTGCCGCCATAGCTGCATATTCACCGAGTGAATGACCTGCAACGGCTGTAGCCTCAATGCCCTTTGACTTTGCGGCTTCAAGTGCCATAAGCGACATTGCGAGAATAGCAGGCTGAGAGATTATCGTGCGTGAAAGTTCCTTTTCATCACCGTCGAATATCTTAGCGGCAAGGTCAAAGCCGAGAATATCACTGCCGAGTTCGATTACTTTTTTGCATTCGGGTATGGTATCGTAAAAATCCTTGCCCATGCCTTTATACTGTGAGCCCTGTCCTGAAAAAAGGAATATTGTTTTTGTCTTGTCAGCCATTTTCTGTTTCTCCTTGTGGTTTTATTTACATAATTTGTTATATATTGCAGAATTTCTGAAATATACTGTCCCGTTTTACCCCACTAAGCCCCTGTTATGATACAAATACGCAAATAAATGTTGACAAACAGTACCGAAATAGAGTAAAATGAAATATAAGCACGTTTACCTTATGGGTTAACTATGCCCTGCGGACGATAAATTCCGCAGTTACTGATTTATTATACAACAAAAAGAGAATAAAATCAACAATAAATAATATATAATACGGCAGCAAGGAGCCGCACGGAAGGAAAAGAGTATGAACGGTATAACAATACTGGGTACGGGAGAGTACACCCCCGAAACCGTAGTCACCAATGAAATGTTCACAAAGTTCATTGATACTACAGACGAATGGATAACCACAAGAACAGGTATCCGTGAAAGACGTATGAGCCCCGACAAGCCCAATTTCATGATGGCGGCTGAGGCGGCAAAGGCGGCACTCGAAAGTGCGGGAAAGACGGCAAAGGATATCGACTGCATAATCGTATCTACCTGCTCGCCCGACTTCTACTATCCGAATACGGCGTGCCTTGTCCAGAATCTTATAGGTGCACAGCCTTGTGCCTGCATGGATGTGAACACAGCCTGCACAGGCTTTATAACAGCCGTTGATATTGCAAGAAACTTCCTTGCAAACGACACATACAAGACGATCCTCATCGTAGCGAGCGAACGTCTTACAAGCCAGATCGACTATACCGACAGAGCAAGTTGTATATTGTTCGGCGACGGTGCAGGTGCAATCGTACTTGAAAAGGGCGAGGGCAAGGAGTACTACAGCCACTCGGGCGCAGAGGGCGATATGCTCCAGAGCCTTTATTGCAAGAACTTCTATGACAGAAACAACCCTTATTTCACAGGCGACGACTGTCTGAAGGATATAATCGATACTCCCAACAAGGAGCGTTATTTACAGATGGACGGAAAGGCAGTGTACAAGTTCGCCGTTGACGCTATGGCAAATGCGGTAGAATATGTATGCGAACATTCCGGCATATCGCTTGACGATATAGATCTGGTTATTCCCCACCAGGCGAATATAAGAATAATCCAGTCCGCACTCAAGAAGATGAATGTCGATCTTGACAAGGTTTATACAAACCTTGAAACCCACGGAAACACATCAAGCTCTTGTATTCCCATGTGTCTGGCAGAGCTTGACCGTCAGGGCAGACTGAAGCGTGGCATGAAGATATGTCTTGTCGGCTTCGGCGCAGGTCTTACCTACGGCGCAACGATTTTTGAATATTAAGCCTCGACTGAAAGGATAAAAATAATGGAAACAAGGATTACAAAATTACTCGGTATAAAGTACCCCATATTCCAGGGCGGTATGGCATGGATTGCTGAAAGCACACTTGCGGCGGCTGTATCAAATGCAGGCGGTGTAGGTATAATCGCAGGCGGTTCTGCTCCTATCGACTATCTGAGAGATCAGATAAGAAGAGCAAAGTCACTGACAGATAAGCCTTTCGGCGTAAATATCATGCTTATGAGCCCCAATGCAGATGACCTTGCACAGCTCGTTATTGACGAGAAAGTTCCCATGATAACAACAGGTGCCGGCAACCCCGGTAAGTACATGGAAGCGTGGAACAATGCAGGTATCAAGGTTATTCCCGTAGTACCGAGCGTTGCTCTTGCAAAGAGAATGGAAAGAAGCGGTGCGTCCGCAGTAATCGCAGAAGGTACGGAATCAGGCGGTCACATCGGTGAAAACACAACAATGTGTCTTGTTCCCCAGGTAGTTGACGCCGTATCTATCCCCGTCATCGCCGCAGGCGGTATAGCAGACGGCAGAGGAATTGCCGCAAGCTTTATGCTCGGCGCAGAGGGCGTACAGGTAGGCACAAGATTCTTAGCCGCTGAGGAGTGTCAGATTCACCCGACATATAAACAGCTCGTTGTTGACGCAAAGGATACAGACAGCATAGTAACGGGCAGAACAACAGGTCACCCCTGCCGTAACGTAAAGACAAAGTTCTCTAAAAAGCTTGCAAGCGGCGAGATGAACGGCACAATTACTCCCGATGAGTTCGAGCAGATCACACTTGGCTCACTGCGTAAGGCAGTACAGGACGGCAACCTTGAGGAAGGCTCGTTCTTATGCGGCGCTATCGCAGGTATGGTAAAGAAGGTACAGCCTGCAAAGGAAATTGTGGAAGAAATGTTCGCAGAGGCTGAAAAACTGCTGAACAGGTAAGATAAAACTATAAAACGATAAAATGATAAAAAAAGGAGAAAATCAATGGCAACTGCAATCATCACAGGCTCTGCAAGAGGAATAGGTGCGGCAATAGCCCTACGTCTTGCAAAGGACGGATATGACATCGCATTAAACGACATCGCCGAGAGCTGCTTTGAAAACAACGATATAATCGACAAGATAAAAGCAGAAGGCGTAAAGTGCGAAAAGTATATCGCAGATGTATCAAAGTACGACCAGTGCGAAGCTTTCGTAAAGAACGTAAAGGCTGATTTCGGAAGTATTGACGTACTCGTAAACAACGCAGGTATCACCCGTGACGGTCTGCTTGTAAGAATGAGCGAAGAAAACTACGACCTAGTTGTTGCGGTAAACCAGAAGAGCGTGTTCAATATGACAAAGTTCGCAGGCTCTGTTATGATGAAACAGCGCAGCGGCAGAATTATCAACCTTGCAAGCGTAGCAGGTCTTTACGGTAACCCCGGTCAGATGAACTACTCCGCTACAAAGGCGGCTATAATCGGTATGACAAAGACCACCGCAAAGGAGCTTGGTCCGAGAAACATCACCTGTAACGCAGTAGCGCCCGGATTTATCCACACAGCAATGACAGATGCTCTTTCAGAAGAACTGAGAGCCGCTATGGTAAAGCAGATCGCTATGGGCAGATGCGGCGAAGTTGAGGAAATTGCAGGCGTTGTATCATTCCTCGCATCAAAGGACGCAAGCTATGTAACAGGTCAGGTAATAGAGATAAGCGGCGGCTTATCAATGTAAAAAGACAAGCCACGAAAGGAAATACAAAAAATGAGCAGAGTTGTAATTACCGGTGTGGGCGTAGTAAGCCCTATAGGAAACACCAAGGAAGAATTCTGGAACAGCCTTATGGAAGGCAAGCACGGCTTTACATTAGAGCAGTGGTTCCCCGGTCAGAGCGAAGAACTTAACGTAAAGGCTTCTGTAAAGGATTTCAGTGCAGAAGGACTTTTTGACAAGAAGGAACTTCGCCGTACAGATATTATCACACAGTATGCCGTATATGCCGCTGACAAGGCATTAAAGGACGCAGGAAGCGACTTCAAGGATCTTGACCCTTACAGATGCGGTGTTATCATCGGCTCGGGTATCGGCGGTATGGAAACAACGCAGGAAGAGCTTCTTGCATATCACAACAAGGGTAACAAGAGAGTTTCAGTATTCACTATCCCCAAGATGATAGGCAATATGGCGGCAGGTACGGTTGCTATCCGTACAGGCTTCAAGGGCGTAAACTACTGCACAGTATCTGCCTGCGCCAGCGGTACACACGCTATAGGCGAGGCATTCCACGCTATAAAGAACGGCTATATGGACGTTGCCATAGCAGGCGGCACAGAGAAATGCTCGATAGGCTTTGCCTATGCAGGCTTCAACAATATGCACGCTATAACAAAGTCGACCGATGTTGACAGAGCAAGCATCCCCTTTGACGCAGAGAGAAGCGGTTTCGTTCTCGGTGACGGAAGCGGTATCGTAGTTCTTGAAGAATACGAGCACGCAAAGGCAAGAGGTGCAAACATATATGCCGAGGTTACAGGTTACGGTGCAACCTGCGACGCTTACCACGAAACCAGCCCCGATCCCGAGGGCAGAGGCGGCGCAAAGGCTATGGAGTTTGCGGTAAAGGAATCAGGCAGAGCTCCCGAAACATTCAATTATGTAAACGCACACGGCACATCTACTCCCATGAACGATAAGACCGAAACAGCCGCTGTAAAGCTGGTATTCGGTGAACACGCAAAGGATATGGTGATCAACTCCACAAAGTCAATGACAGGCCACCTCTTAGGTGCGGCAGGCGGTGTTGAAGCAGTAGCCTGCGCTCTTCAGATAAAGAACAGCAAGGTACACCGTACATTAGGCTTAAAGGTAGCGGATCCCGAATGCGACCTCGACTACGTTCCCGAGGGCACAAGAGATATGAAGATTACAGGCGCACTCAGCAACTCGCTCGGCTTCGGCGGTCACAACGCTTGTATAGCATTTGCTCCCGTAGAGGACTGAGAGAAAGGTTGACACAATATGCAGTTTGAAACTAATTCGCTTACCGATGCCGTAAAGGAATTTATCGGTATTATGAAGGACAGCGGTCTGTCCTATATGTATGTAAAGAACGACAAGTTCGAGATTGAACTCGGTCAGAAGAATCCCCCTCCTGCACCGCCCATGATGTCTGCAATGCCTCCCATGGCTATGGCAACTGCTCCCACAGCTCCGACAGCCGCAGAGCAGACAGCTCCCGCAGCGGCACCTGCTGATACGGGCAAGAGCATAAAGAGCCCTATCGTAGGTACATTCTACTCTGCCCCCTCTCCCACAAAGCCTCCTTTTGTAAAGGTCGGCGATAAGGTAAACGAGGGCGACACGGTCTGCATCGTTGAGAGCATGAAGGTTATGAACGAGATACAGGCTGATATTTCGGGTACTGTAAAGTCAATCGCAGTAAAGGACGGAGAGGCTGTAGAGTTCGGTCAGCCGCTCATCATAATAGAATAACGGAGGACTGTATATGTCACTTATGAATAAAGAGCAGATAATGGAGATAATCCCTCACAGAGATCCGTTCCTGCTTATAGATACGATCGAAGAGATGGAACCCGGTCAGCGTGTAGTTGCCACAAAGTATATGAACGAGGACGAGTTCTGGTTCAAGGGACATTTCCCCGGTTATCCGGTAGTTCCCGGCGTACTTATGCTTGAGATGCTTGCTCAGGCAGGCGCAGTAGCAATGCTTGCACTCCCCGAGAACAAGGGAAAGATAGGTCTGTTCGGCGGTGTCAAGGATGCAAAGTTCAGAAGACAGGTAGTGCCCGGTGACCTTTTAAAGCTCGAAGTCGAGATAATAAAGGTAAAAGGTCCTATCGGTGTCGGCAAGGCTCTTGCAACGGTAAACGGTGAAAAAGCGGTATCCGCAGAGATCACCTTTGCTATCAAGTAACGGAAGGCAAACGCTGTATGTTCAATAAGATACTCATCGCCAACAGAGGCGAGATCGCTATTAGAATAATCCGTGCGTGCAGAGAGCTCGGTATAAAGACTGTCGCAGTATATTCGACAGCCGACAGGACTGCGCTCCACGCCCAGATAGCCGACGAAGCGGTATGTATAGGACCTGCTCCGTCAAAGGACAGCTATCTTAATTCAAAGGCACTGCTTGCCGCCTGCGAGATAACAGGCGCACAGGCAATTCACCCCGGTTTCGGTTTCCTTTCCGAAAACAGCCATTTTGTACGTCTTTGCGACAAGTGCGGAATAAAGTTCATAGGTCCCGGTGCAGATGCAATGGATGCCATGGGCGACAAGGCAAACGCAAAGAAGACAATGATAGAAAACGACGTTCCCGTAGTTCCCGGCTCTGACGGTGTTGTCGAAACACTTGAAGAAGCACAGGAGATCGCCGCAAAGATCGGCTATCCGATAATGGTAAAAGCCAGTGCAGGCGGCGGCGGACGTGGCATAAGACTTGTTGAAAAGCCCGAGGATCTTGAAGCGGCAATGACCGCCGCAAAGCAGGAGGCTAAACAGTTCTTTGCAAACGATGATATATATATTGAAAAGTTTATAGTAAATCCACGACACGTCGAGATACAGCTCCTTGCAGACGAGCACGGAAATGTAATATATCTCGGTGAGCGTGACTGCTCATTACAGCGCCGTAACCAGAAGGTGCTTGAAGAAAGCCCCAGCCCCATAATGACGGAAGATCTCCGTAAGAGAATGGGTGAAGCGGCAGTAAGAGCGGCAAAGGCTTGCGGTTATGCAAACGCAGGTACGGTAGAATTCCTTGTAGATAAGGATCTGAACTTCTACTTCATGGAGATGAACGCAAGAATACAGGTTGAACATCCCGTTACCGAAATGGTAACAGGCGTTGACCTTGTAAAAGCACAGATAAACATTGCCGCAGGACTTCCCTTGCAGTATAAGCAGGAGGATATAAAGCTTACCGGTCACGTTATCGAGTGCCGTATAAATGCGGAAGAGCCTAAAAACAACTTCCGTCCCTGCCCAGGTAAGATAAAGTCGATCCACATGCCCGGCGGTTTCGGCGTGCGTATTGATACGGCGGTATATCAGGGATATGAGATACCCCCTTACTACGACAGCATGATAGCAAAGGTACTTGTAAAGGGCGAAGATAGGAAAGAAGCTATTCAGAAGATGAAAGTTGCTCTCTCCGAATTTCTCATTGAGGGTATCAACACCAACATTGATTTTCAGCTCAATCTCCTGCGTGATGAAGATGTCGAAAGCGGTAATTTCGATATAGGCTTCCTCAACCGCAAGGATCTGACGAATTATTGATAATGCCACAAGCAAACGAAAAGGCGGTGCTTTAATTGTTAGAAGATCTGTTTAAAATGGTCAAGGACCGTTTTAACGAGGAACAGAAGGACGAGGCAGAAGCTTCTGCCCCCGAAATACCCAAGGACCTGCTCTTCAAGTGTCCACGCTGTCAGAACGTGTTCTACATGGACGAGTTTGAAAAGCGCAAGAAGACCTGTCCCGTCTGCAACTATCACGCAAGACTTTCCGCTAAGGAACGTCTTGATATAACGGTTGACAAGGACAGCTTCAAGCCGTTCGATGAGAACATGGTATCCCTTAACCCTATCGGCTTCCCCGATTACGAGAAGAAGATAAAGGGTATGCAGGAAAACACAGGACTTAAAGACGCAGTTGTCACGGGCGAATGTACAATACGAGGCTACCGTGCCGTTATCGGTATCATGGACTCAAATTTCATGATGGCGAGCATGGGCAGTGTTGTAGGTGAAAAGATAACAAGAGCGTTTGAATATGCCGCTGAGCATAAGCTACCCGTTATACTGTTCACAGCGTCGGGCGGTGCGAGAATGCAGGAGGGTATAATCTCCCTTATGCAGATGGCAAAGACAAGCGGTGCGGTAAAACGTCACAGCGATGCAGGCGGACTTTATATCACGGTGCTTACCGACCCCACAACAGGCGGTGTTACAGCGTCCTTTGCAAGTCTTGGAGATATAATCCTTGCAGAGCCTAAGGTGCTTGTAGGATTCGCAGGCAGACGTGTTATACAGGACACTATAAAGCAGAAGCTCCCCGATGACTTCCAGACGGCAGAATTCCTGCTTGAAAGCGGTTTTGTAGATGCGATAGCCGACAGACGCTCAATGCGTAAAACGCTGTCGAATATATTAAGACTGCATAATTATAAAAAAATCGGTGCCAACTGGCAGCACGGTTGAAAGGACGGTAAGAAATAATGTCGAATATGACTGCTACACAGCATCTTGAGATAATAAGAGAAAAGAATCGTCCTACCGTAAACGACTATATCCCTGCGATATTCAATCATTTCACAGAGTTCCACGGCGACCGCCATTACGGTGACGATGCCGCTATAATGGCAGGTATAGCAACGCTCAACAGCACTCCCGTTACTGTAATTGCACAGGTAAAGGGCAGAAACTTAGATGAAAACAAGAAGTCGAATTTCTCAATGCCGCACCCCGAGGGCTACAGAAAAGCACTCAGGCTTGCTTATCAGGCTGAGAAGTTCCACAGACCCGTTATATGCTTTGTTGATACTCCCGGTGCATTCTGCGGCGTAGAGGCAGAAAAAAGAGGACAGGGCGAGGCAATAGCAAAGAACATTGCCGAATTCATGACGCTGAAAACACCCGTTATATCGGTAGTTCTCGGTGAAGGCGGAAGCGGCGGTGCGTTGGCTCTTGCCGTATGCGATGAGCTTGCCATGCTCGAACACGCTTTATACTCGGTAATCTCACCTAGAGGTTTTGCGTCTATTCTCTGGAAAGACCCCTCAAGAGAAAAGGAAGCGGCAGATCTGATGAAGATCACCGCAGATGATTTATACAATTTCGGTGTATGCGATAAGATAATTTCCGAATCTGTAGGCGGTGCCCACACCGACCCTGCACAGACAGCGGACAATATTTCGGAATATCTTATAAGTGCGGTTGAAAGGTTGTCGAAGGTTGATATCCCGACGCTTCTCGAAAACCGTTACAACAAGTTCCGCAAAATCGGCGTATTCTCCGAGTAAGCGGCTGTGAGCCACCTCAAATTCGCCGTGCGGCTGTGAGCCGCTCCAAATTCGCCGTTCTGACGGCTTGCGATTTGTGTAACTTACGTTATCGGCGGTCACAATGTGTTACTGCTTATTCATTATTCTGAACGGTAATGCAACAGCTTTCGGCAACCTATTGAAAGTTGTGCAAATTGTAGAAATACACACCGCAAATTTAGACATTTTTTTAATGTATTTGTTGTAAATACGACTTGATTATTTCGGCGTAATGCCGTATAATATTAACGAAAGAAAATTTCTTTTACAAAACACGGAGGAGATTTCAAATGGTATTTGATAAGGTAAAGAAGATAATCGTTGATCAGCTCGACGTTGAAGAAGACAAGGTTACAGAAGCTGCTAGCATCACAGATGACCTCGGCGCTGACTCACTTGACGTTGTAGACCTCGTTATGAGCTTTGAAGAAGAGTTCGACATCGAGATCCCCGATGATCAGGTTGAAAAGATCAAGACTGTCGGTGACATTGTTAAGTTCATCGAAGAAAAGGTTGACTGATCTTACATCTTGCTTTAGCATAATCAGCCGTATTTGTTAAACGCAGATACGGCTTATTTTTCTGTATTAAGGGGGCTTTGCGTATGACAGCTGTATGCTTTACAGGACACAGGAAAATTGAATGTTCCGATATGTATGCACTCAAATCTCTGCTTGACAGCACAATATGCGGACTTGTAAAACGGGGCGTAACCGATTTTTATTGCGGCGGTGCTCTCGGTTTTGACACTATGTGTGCCCACATGGTGCTGTATCTTAGAAAACGCAAGGCACTTGATATAAAACTCCACCTCGTTCTCCCCTGTTCTAATGAAGAACAGACAAAGAACTGGAGCTATAACGACAAACAGGAATTTTACGCTATAATGATGGCGGCAGACAGCGTAGAGTACATCGGCAGTGAATACACCAAAGACTGCATGAAACAGCGTAATGCACGAATGGTTGAGCTTGCCGACTGCTGTGTTGCTTATTACGATGAAAGCAACAGCAGAAGCGGCACAGGTCAGACTGTCCGCATGGCTGAAGCCAAAGGCATTGAATTGATCAACCTGTTTGATATGTAATGTACAAACACGTTAACAGCAAAAAATCCACCGTATTTTTCGTAATACGGTGGATTTTTTGCTGTAAAAACACCCCCACAGCCTGAGCCGTAGGGGTGTCGTTTGTTATAATATCTTACTTTGTTTCAGCGTCGTCATGAACAGTTCTGTTCTCAGCGATACTGCTCTTTAAAACACGGATCTTTGTTCTGTCTGAACCTGTTTCGATAAGTACAGTGTCATCTGTAACTCTTAATACTCTGCCTATAATACCGCCTGTTGTTACAACTTCGTCTGCAACTTCAAGGTTGTTGAGCATTTCCTGCATCTTCTTACCACGCTTCTTCTCAGGTCTGATTATAAGGAAGTAGAAGATAACTATCATAAGTGCAAGGGGGATAAGCATTGTGAGTATGCTCAGTATATCGTTTCCGCCCTGTCCTGTAGTTGTTGCTGTCTGTCCGCTTGTTAATAATGTCAGTAATTCTGTCATTTTGTATTCCTTTCTTTTTCCGTGCGATATTCGCTCTTACGTTATTCTTTAATTATACCTTAAAAGTGCTACAATTGCAAGCACTTTTGTGTATTTATTCAAATCTTATATCGGTAAATCCGAGTTTTTCAAGCGCTGTTTTACAATTCTTGATTTCGTCCGCCGATAAATTTGAACTGCCGGTTATTCCGACTGCGATTTCCTTATCTCCGACTGTTTTCTTTACAAGGGTGAATATCTGGTTTACAGCCTTGACCTTATCCTTTTCAACCGTTGTAGTCTTGTCTGCGGAAGTCTGGAGCTTTGTGCCGAGGAGCGACATATCCATAGTTACAAGCACTCTGCTGTCGCCCATCTTGTCCTTAGCCGACCATATCTCAGCCGTACCGTCATAAGCTGTAGCAGACATTGTGAGCAGTGCGTCAGCTTTAATTTCTACTGTTGCGGTAGCGTTTGCGTCTTTTGCTTTCTTTGCACACGCATCAGCCAGAGCCGCAAGCTTTTCGCTTCTGTTTGCATTCTGCAAATCCTTTGATAACAGCGAATAGTCATACGACTGGAAGTTCGGGAAAATCGTATTTTCAAGCTCTATATCCGTAAATCCTGCCTTGGCAAGCTCGCCGCAGATATCCGCATAATAATTTACAGCGTCGGTTGAATAAGGCGTTGTCCACGGTTTACCGCCGTTGTCAGCCGCCGAATCAAGCCAGCTCCAGTCGCCGTCGGTAATTATATATCCTGCGTTGTCGAAAAGATACGGTGTCTTTCTGTCGTACAGTGTTGTTATAGCCGCCACGGGAGTAATCTCTGCCGTCTTGCAAGCCTTTACTATCTGAGCCGCCGTCAGACTGCCCTTATTTACGTCTGTATTGTCTTTTACAGCCTTGAGCGAAGATTTATATAACAGTTCGCCGGTCGTGTTTTTAAGCGTGAATACGACCGTGTTATAGCCGTTCTCCTTTGCTGTGGCAAGGTATTTGTTAAGTGCGTCCTCACTCTTCAGTGCAGAGTCGGGAGCCGCTGTCGCAAATAATGACGTTACCTCAGCCGGCGTATCGGAAGATGTGTTGTCCTTTGATGTATTGTTACCGCTTGTACTGTCGGAGGTATTACCCGAAGTATTCGCATGCGAATTATCATTTGACGTTTCGGGCAGTGATTCGGGCGGTGTCCACGCAGGTTCGCTTACCGACGAAGTATCCCCGTTTCCTCCGAAGAACTTTATCAGCGGTGATGCTACCGAGTAGCCCACGAACACAAGTGCACCGAGTATCACAACGAACAGAACGCCGTCAAATATCTTTCTGCCCGTGCTTTTACGTCTTTTGTACAGATTTCTTCTTGAACGTTTTACCTTGAATCCTTTTTTTCTGCTCATATCAGTATCTCCATTTTAAGAAATTATCAGATAGCGCCTGTATTATATCCTGTCAGCGCATAGAATGCAAGTGACATTATGCCGACAAATACCATCATTATCGGCATACCTCTGAAAGCTTCGGGGATAAGCGGTGAATTCAGTCTTTCGTTTGCGATATGAAGGAAGAACACCGCAATGAAAAAGCCTGCCGCAATACCTACTCCGAATCCCATGTATGAAAAGAAATCCCCATGATACGCCGTGTTCAGGAACAGTGCACCGAGCACCGTTGCATTGAATACCGACAGATGAACGTATTTCTTTATATTTCTGAATATTTTCGGCAGAAATCTCCACAGCAGAAGCAGACTGCCCGTATATACTATGCTCACTATCAGGGTATATATAAGCGGCATGACAACATAGAAATACTGCCAATCAGCCAGCCACCCGTCAACAAAGAACGTGATACAGCTTGAAACCACGATAACGTATGTTATGCCCAGTCCAAGTCCGAATATGCTTTCTTTTTTTCTTGATGCGTAGAACGCCACACTTGTGCCGAGTGCACGGGAGAATATCGCATTCTCGACAAACATCGCAAGCATAGCGGTATTGATAAACAGTGCTAATTTATCCATTGCTCTGCTCCTTTACGCTGTTGTCTTTTTCGGCGATCATTGCAGGTTGTCCGCCGTCATTGCTTTCCGTGCTTGAGCGGAATGTCTGTTCTGCCGCCGCCATGTTCTGTTCCTCGCTGTTCTGTCTTATTCTGCGGTTACGCAGATAGTTGTACAGCGCCCTGAACGTTCCTGCCATGATTCCGACAAGTATAAATCCGCCGAAAGGCGATTCAAAAGCCGCAATCTTGAAATCAAACAGCTGTATTCCGGCAAATGTACCGAAACAGATAATTTCTCTGAATCCTCCCGTCAGCACGCATACGATGCCGAATCCTGCCGCAAAGAAGATTACGTCTATTATCATTTTCAGCTTGCTTTCAAGATAAAAACGGCTCTCCGTTTTCGAGAATATAAGCGCATTTGTAATGATAAGCGGCATATATATTCCGATAAGTTCGACGGTAAGAGGGAAAATCTGCTCTAAAAGAAGTACCGTCGGGATATAATAGACCGAGCCTACCAGCGCATATATAATTACTCTGAGAGTATAAACTATCTTTTTTGGAACAAACGAACAGGTAACGATCGTCAGGAACGATATTATCGCAAAGGCAAGTGCAATTACAACGCCTTTTTTGAAAGTCGTAGCGGCGATTATGACAGGTGCATTTACTATACCGGTCATCAGCACGACATTCTGCTTTGCCAGTCCGTCTATAAGGTCACGGGTGAATTTAAACTCACTTTTCCGTGTCTTTTCCGGCTTCATCTGTTTTGCCTGAGCCATGCTGTGCCCCCTTTTCCGTTTCGTTTACCGCATTATTTTCGCTTGCGGTCTGCACCGAAGATTTCTTCTTCTTTACCGTATCCGATATTTTATCGGAGAGATTTTCAATTACCGACTTTTTATGACGTTTTACCTTTGTAACCTTGTTGTCGATAGGGGGCATATTATAATTAACGGGTTCGATCATGATTTCCTGAGTATCGGACAGTGCAGGCGTCTTTCCCTGTTTTGCGTCCTTTGTCATACGCTCAAATGAACCTAAGTTGTGTCTTAAATATCTTATAAGTTGCTTTGTCTGTGTGCCTATCACAAACGCCAGCTTGTCAAGATACAGTGACAGAGCATTTACTATCAGCAGAGAGAAAACGAATATGCCCTCGATATTTGCGGAATTTCTGAATATAACCGTGATTACACCCAGCGCAATACCGTACAGCACACGTCCGCCGTTTGTAAGAGGCAGCGTCTGCGGGTCGCTTGCAAGGAAGATAAATCCGAACAGTACAAATCCGCTTATAAACTGGAAAACAACCGCATCCATGGCAGGCTGAACACTGCTCGTAAGATACGACAGCACGCCCATTACGGCAATACCGCCGACCGTTGCCGACAGCGAAACGCTTCTTCTGCATATAAGGCAGATACCGCTTACTATCAGCACAAGTATATGCGTAGTTCCCATAGGTCCGACAAACCTACCCATGAGTATTTCAAGCGGTGTGAGTGACGGCATGGCACCGTTCTTTATAAAACTGCTCTCTATGCCGTTTACAAGCACTCCCGTGTCCCCGAATATTTCCGGGTGAGCATTCAGTTGCGGATACATCAGCACCTGTGTCGGATAGCAGATTATAAGAAACGCAATCGCAACCGCCGCAGGATTGAATATATAGTTATCCTTACCGCCGAATATATGCTTTACGGTAATCGCAAGCACAGTGCCGATTATTACTATATAATATTCCACGCTCGCAGGGAGCATAAGTGCCAGAGCCATACCGTAGGCAATTGTTGATAAGTCCTTTACGCCGTATTCTTTCTTTGACAGAAAACAGCCCACCATATCGGTAAGTATGCACGCCAGCACCGATATAGCACAGACAACAACTACCCTCGCGCCGTAAAAGCAGGTAGCGATTACGGTAATAGCAAGCATGAAGAGTATCTGGTCGCCGTATATACTGCGTGGTTTACGCAGTTTTTTCTTAGCCGCTTCCTTTGACATCAGCAAAGGAGCTTCATCTATCTTCTTCAGAAGAGCTTCATTTGTGGGTGTACTCATTAAACTGTTTTGTCCTTTCAGACTATATAATAAAAAGTAAAAATCCTTTATTTATAGGAGGTGTCCCATGCAGATTGATGACCTTGCGGGAAACACGGTAAAAATAACGCTTGACCCGTCCGACATGGACGGTTATCACGTTAAAAGCGAGGATATATCGGGTCATTCCCGTGCCGCCGAGCTTGCTCTGTCAAGGCTCATATCATGCCTCAGCGAAGACCACGACCTCGGGCTTTGCGGAGAACGTCTGCTTGTCGAGGCTTTCCCGAAAAGCAACGGCGGTTGCACCTTATATATATCCTGCCTTAAAGGCGCACTGTCAGGGCAATCGGCAAAACAACCCCTGTCCGCCGTTATCTGTGACGGCAGTCTCTCTGCCCTTGCAAAGCTCAGCAAGGCACTTAGATCCGTTGCTAAGCGTGTGTCGCTGTATAAAGATTTCACGGGCGACAATTACCGTCTGGTAATATACTTACCGCAGACAAAATCTTCTGCCGGTGCCGCCGTCAGCCGTATACGTCATATAGTGTCCGAGTACAGACTTCCCTTTTATACCGATTTCACCCTTATAGGCGATACCGAGGAATACTATACCCTCCTCACCGACAATGCGACCGAAAACCTGCCGGGTTGCTTTTAGCGTATAGCTTCTGCCGCCGCTTTCATATCCTCTGCCTTGAAAAGATATGTTCCTGCGACAAGTACGTTTGCACCTGCATTTTTAACGGTGTCGGCAGTCTTTGCATTGATACCGCCGTCAACCTGTATATTCATTTCATTAAATCCGTTTTCATTGCAGTATTGACGAAGCTGAGCTACCTTGTCGGCACATTCGGGGATAAATCCCTGTCCGCCGTAACCGGGTTCAACCGTCATTACAAGCACCATGTCGCATAAGGGCAGATAAGGTATAACTTCTTTCCAGTCTGTACCGGGCTTTATCGCAAGTCCCGACTGCATACCGTTTTCTCTTATTGCGATAAGATTTTCCTTTGTATCGCCCTCGCTCTCGAGGTGGATCGTGAGCATATTACTGCCTGCCTTTGCAAACAGAGGTATAAGCTTAGTGGGATCTGTCACCATCAGATGCGTATCAAAGTATATATCGCTCACCTTACGCATAGCCGTAACCACATTGTTTCCGTAGGTTATATTGTCAACGAAAACGCCGTCCATAACGTCGATATGGAGCCATTCGACCTGTGCGTTTTCTGTGCGGTGAATTTCTTTTTCTATATTTGCAAGATCGCTCGCAAGCATTGATGCAGAGATTATATTTTTCATTTTTTCTCCTGTCCTGTCCGTAGACCTATTTGTACAGTATAATGATATATCATAACCGCATTTTCGTCAAGTAAATGCAAAAAATTAAAGAAAATTTCCGCATAATAAACAAAAAAGAGGCAAAAGCCTCTTTTGTTTGTGTTCAATTTTCTGTGTAACCTTTAATGCCTTAAATCTTTACATAGAACGGAACTTTTTCCTTTGTAGCCTGTCTTGCAGCAGGCTGATTAAAGTTCATTATAAGGAACGGTGCTTTCTCATCGTTTATATCTTTCAGCACCTTGTCCGTGAAGTCCTTGGCAAAGTCGTTGAAGTTATCATCTCCGCCCTCGAAATCAACGATTATAAGACGATTGAGCTGATCTACCTTGCGCATATTCATGATATAAGCCTTTTTAACGTCCTTGCGGTTGTCAAAATAGCTTGAAATGGGCTTTGTAACCTCATCGGGCACACCCTTTACGTCATTAATGACAGTAAGTTCACCTTCGTTGAATTTCTTCTGGTTTACATACTTTGCAATAGCAAGCGACTGGTCGGGACCGCAGATAACATTTTCCGTGAAAGGATTGATTACAAAGCCTTTCATAGCACAGTTCGGCTGTGCAAGCATTGATGCAAGGTCCTTATATGTAACTGCAAGCAGGAAAACTTTATCCACATCTTTAAGATTTTTCTGCATGGTTTCAAGGTCTGTGAATACCATGAAATATCTTTCGTTCTTGGGATTTGCAAGGCTCGAGAACTGTACCTTTATCTGATTTTCCTTTTCGCCTGTCATATCTGTGATGGTTACGGGCGCAAGGAGCTTTGCCGTCATCAGATTTTCGATATAATCCGTCTGATCCTGAGGAGTTGCATTTGTGTTCTCATCAGCGCATTTTTTCAGCTTTCTGATTACTTCAAGCAGTTTCGGGTTGGTTATTTTCTTTGTCTGTTCCTGTATTGCGTTAAGCTGTTCCTGTGTCATTTATCATATTCCTTTCCCGAAGAAATTATATTTCGTTACGGTTTTCAAGTGCTCTCTGAAGTGTCACATCGTCCGCATATTCGAGCGATGCACCTGCCGGCAGTCCGTATGCAAGCCGGGTTACCTTTACGCCGAGCTGTTTTATCATTCTCGAAAGGTACGTTGCCGTAGCCTCTCCCTCGATTGTCGGACTGGTTGCCATTATAACCTCGTCTGCGTCCGAGAGCCTTGCCATAAGTTCCCGTATCTTCAGCTGTTCGGGACCTATGCTGTTCATCGGTGACAGCAGACCGTGCAGAACATGGTACACTCCGTCAAATCCGCCGCTGCGCTCAATCGCCGAAACGTCCTTCGGGCTTTCGACAACGCATATAACCCTGTGGTTCCTGCGGTTGTCAGAGCATATATCGCACTTGTCCGAACTGCATATATTCTGACACGTCTTACATATCTTCATACTGCGTCTTGCCGAGAGGATTCCGTTTGAAAACTGCTCTACCTCTTCCTCGGGCGCATTGAGTATATAGTATGCAAGCCGCTGTGCCGTTTTAAGTCCTATACCGGGGAGCTTTGCAAATTCCTGCGCCGCCATTATAAGCGGCTGAGAATTATATTCAGCCATTAAACAAGTCCCGGAATGTTAACTCCGCCTGTTACCTTTTCCATCTCTGCGGCGCTTACTTCTTCGATCTGTGTGATAACAGCGTTTACGCCTGCAATGATAACGTCCTGAAGATCCTCAATAGCGTCCTTGTCAACAACCTCGGGGTTGAGCTTTACTTCCTTGAGTACCTTTGCACCGCTCATTGTAACTTCGATCATACCGCCTGCGGCAGAAGCTGTGAAATCTCTTGCTTCAAGTTCAGCCTGTACACGCTCGATGTCTTCCTGCATCTTCTGAGCCTGCTTTATCATGCTGTTCATGTTGCTTGCGCCTCTGTTCTGATATTCCTTGGGTAATCTTGCTTTCATTGTGATTTTTCCTTTCGTATCTTTAAGTCAGCCGACTTAATTTTTCGCTTTTTTGTATTTTATTTTCACGCCCATTTTTTCCGCTTTCGACAAGAAGTCGGAAACAGGGTCGCTTTTATCTTTGCTTTCGGTTGTATCGCCGCTGTTGTCAAAGGTCATTACAAGCCTTCTGCCCGTTACCTCTTCAGCCGCTTTCTCAAGCCGTTCCTTTGAATCTCCTGTTGTCAGGAAATCATACTGGAATTTCTGATAACCGCTGATATTCACAGTGTTTTCGCCGAGTGTCACGCTTACCTGTCCGAGTATCGCCTGGAGAATAACCGGAAGTTTGTCAAGTATCTCGGCAACCTGTGGGTCGGAATTGCCCGTATTTTGCGTTTTAGGAACTTCCGCAACAGGTTTGTGTGCCGGCTTGGGAGGGATGCCCCTTGTCGGCTCTTCCTGCTCGGCAGGAGCAACATTCATCGGCGGCTCGTCAAGGTCAAACGGCGGATTATCATTACTTCCTACATTGCTGTCGGGAGTAGCATCACCGCCTGTACCCTCAAACAACCAGTCGGGCTTGCTGTCGTTACCGCTTGTCTGCTGAACCTGTTCGGTACGCTGTGCCTGTTCGGCAGGAGCAACATTTATCGGCGGTTCATCAAGCTCAAACGGCGGATTATCGTCACTTCCTACATTACTGTCGGGAGTAGCATCACCGCCCGTACCTTCAAACAGCCAGTCGGGCTTGCTGTCGTTACCGCTTGTCTGCTGAACCTGTTCGGTACGCTGTGCCTGTTCGGCAGGAGCAACATTTATCGGCGGTTCATCAAGCTCAAACGGCGGATTATCGTCACTTCCTACATTACTGTCGGGAGTAGCATCACCGCCCGTACCCTCAAACAGCCAGTCCGGTTTATTATCCGGAACATTCTGATTTACGGGTGTCTGCTGTACAGGAGCAACGGGGGCTGTCGCCTCTTCCTGCTTGTCTGCCACAGCACTTATCTTGTTTTCTATCTTATTTAATGTATCCGCAATGATATCCTGCGGTTTGTCGCTTGCCGTCACGGTAGGCTTGCTCACAGGTTTTACGGATTGTGTTGTTTCGTTTATGGTTACGGCACTTCTCGGCTGAATTTTTATCTCGCCGTCGCACAGCTTGTCAAGTCTGTTTTCCAGCTTTTCAAGTCTTAAAGACAGTGCCGAAGTATCGCTGTCAAGTCTTGGCGTACACAGTCTTATAAGGCACATTTCTGCAACCGTCTTGCGTTTTGCCGTTTTCGGAGTTCTTGCAATGCAGTCCTGCAAGATATCCATACAGCGCATTATCTCTCCGAGTGTAAACTCCTTTGTCTGCCTTGCAAGGTCGTTTCTTGTTCCGCTTCCGGCAGGTATCAGCGAGAAATCCATATTTGTTGCCGACAGCATACAGAGGTTTCTGAAATGCGATAACAGTTCGTCAAGAAGTAACATAAGGTCCTTTGACTGATTATGAAGTTCGTCAAGGATTCTCAGTGCCTCGGGTGCATTCTGCTCGTGTATGCACTGTGCCAGCGTGAACAGATGTTCTGTTCCTGCAATTCCTGCCGTAGTTCTTACGGTTTCCTCGTCAATGTCACCGCTTACGCTTATGCACTGGTCGAGAAGAGAAACCGCATCTCGCATACCGCCGTCCGACAATCTTGAAATAAGTCTTGCGGCATCTTCGGTAATTTTTACGTTTTCTTTCTGAGCGATTTCGCGAAGTCGCTTTGTGCTTTCTTCAACGTCAATTCTTGAAAAGCGGAACTGCTGACATCTTGAAGCTATAGTAGCGGGAACCTTGTGTATTTCCGTAGTCGCAAGTATGAAGATAACGTGCGGCGGCGGTTCTTCTATAGTTTTCAGAAGTGCGTTGAAAGCCGAGGGCGAAAGCATGTGCACCTCGTCTATTATATATACCTTGTATCTGCACATTGTCGGGGCATACATTACCTCGTCACGCAGTGCTCTTACATCGTCTACACCGTTATTCGATGCGGCGTCCATCTCTATAATATCGGGACAGCCGTCGGCTATAGCCTTACAGCTTTCACATTCGCCGCAGGGGTTGCCGTCAACGGGAGATAAGCAGTTTACGGCTTTTGCCATAAGCTTTGCACAGGTGGTTTTACCTGTGCCTCTCGAGCCCGTGAACAGATAAGCGTGTGCCGGAGTGCCGGATTTTATCTGATTTTTCAGCGTGGTGGTTATATGTTCCTGCGAAATAACTTCGTCAAAGGTGGCAGAACGATACTTACGATAAAGTGCAAGATGCATAAACTGACCTCCCATGACAAAATCCCGAAAATGAACGGTACACAAAAATAGAACCAATGATTATGAGTGTAAACTTGCTGCGGCACAGGTCATGACTGCTTAATGCTGCTCGGTTCCCCGCCTGACATGGTTCACAGGACTCCCTTGCACAGGGCTTACACCCATAATCACGGGTTCTATTTCTGATACTGTACTATTGTACCATAGTTTAAACAAAAAATCAAGCCTTATTATGCTATTTTTGTACAAGTACAGTATTCAGGTCTGCTTTGACGAAAAATCAGCCGTCAAGCCCTGACACCGCCTTCCGCAAAAAAGCTCAAATCCATTCATTTTATTTCAAATTTTATTTTATCCCAAAAAATTTTCAAAACCCCATTGACAAATCACCAAACCGGTGATATAATAAAGCCTACAAAGTCGATAGGCTTTTAGAGATTACAAACTCCGAAAATCAGAACAGAGGTACGGATATGAAAAAGTATTCAAGCGGATTCCGATGTTGAAACAGATTACACCGGTTGACAGAAAATTTTAAATCATCATTCAGATTGAATGAGATTTATACCAAGAGAAAACATTTAAACCCGATAAACTTTAAGTATAACTGATTTTTTAAACGAAAAGGAGAAAATTACAATGAGAACATTTGAAAAGATTACAGACCTTATAGGCGGCACACCCATATTAAAGCTCAACAACTACATAGCTCTGAATGAGCTCCCTGCCAATATCTACGCTAAGCTGGAGTATTTCAACCCCGCAGGAAGCGTAAAGGACAGAATCGCAAAGGCAATGATTGACGATGCAGAAGCTAAGGGCGCTCTCAAACCCGGCGCAGTCATCATCGAACCCACCAGCGGTAACACAGGTATCGGTCTTGCCGCAGTAGCCGCATCAAAGGGTTACAGAATAATCCTCACAATGCCCGAAACCATGAGCGTTGAGCGCCGTAATCTGCTCAAGGCTTACGGTGCAGAACTTGTTCTGACAGACGGTGCAAAGGGTATGAAGGGCGCTATTGCAAAGGCAGAAGAGCTCGCACAGCAGATCGAGGGCGGATTTATCCCCAGCCAGTTCACAAATAACGCTAACCCCACAGCTCACTTCAATACAACAGGTCCTGAGATCTGGGAAGATACAGACGGCAAGGTTGACATCTTCGTAGCAGGTGTAGGCACAGGCGGTACTGTTTCCGGTGTCGGTAAGTATCTCAAGAGCAAGAACCCCAATGTAAAGGTTGTTGCAGTTGAACCTGCAGGCTCACCCGTACTGTCAAAGGGTGTTGCAGGACCTCATAAGATTCAGGGTATCGGTGCAGGTTTCGTTCCCGAAACACTCGATACAAAGGTTTATGATGAAGTAATCGCAGTTGAGAATGAAGACGCATTCGCAACAGGCAGAACTCTTGCAAGAAAAGAGGGCTTACTTGTAGGTATCTCTTCAGGTGCGGCAGTATTTGCGGCTTCACAGCTTGCTAAGCGTCCCGAAAACAAGGGCAAGAACATTGTAGTTCTCCTCCCCGATACAGGCGACCGTTACCTCTCAACTCCTATGTTCGCCGAATAATCGGTCTTATTAAGAATTTCTACATCCCATTTTATATAGCCATCGCAAAAGCTGTCTCAAACGGACGGCTTTTTGCATTTGTACGGACAACTTAATTCAAATTTATTCCGATTTTCCTTATATATTCGCTTGCTTAAAGATGAATTTGCAAGTTATAAACTCTAAACTTGCACAAACGTGCTTGTGCTACGGCACAAAAGGCAAAAAAACAGGTTGATCTCTCAGTCTTTCGGTAGTACAATACAGGTAAAGAAAAAACAAGTACCGCAACGGCGCAGGACGATAAAAGTTCTGCGTCGTTTCTGTTTACTAAGGAAAGGATGACGTACAAATGTATGAATGCAGTTTAGACAGAATGAAGGATAAGATCTCAACTTTCAGCAAATTCGGTGATGCAGGCCACGGCGGTATCACACGTTACTCACTCTCACCCGAGGCTATCATGGCTCGTAACGAGTTCATCAAGCGTATGAAGGCTATCGGTGCAGAGATAGAGATAGATGATGTTGCAAATATCTATGCAACACTCCCCGGCACAGACCCCGATGCAAAGCGTATCGTAATGGCTTCCCATTGCGACTCCGTTAAGAACGGCGGTAACTATGACGGTATTCTCGGTGTTATGTCGGCAATGGAGGTTCTTGAAACAGTTCATGAGAAGAACATTCCCCACAAGCACCCCCTTACCGCTATGATATGGACAAACGAAGAGGGTTCGCTTTATCCCCCTGCAATGATGTGCTCAGGTATCGTATGTTACGACTATCTGCCCGAAGATATCAGATGCAAGTTCAAATATGAGGATATGATGAACTCAAAGAGCATCCTTGATAATACATCAACATTCGGTGAAGCACTCGATAAGTCGGGCTTCAAGGGCGATAAGAAGTACCGCCTGTCCCCCGACAGATATATGTAATGTTTGAAACACACATCGAGCAGGGTCCTATCCTTGAAGATGCAGGAAACGATATCGGCGTTGTTGACTGCGTACTCGGTATGTTCAACTACAGACTGAAGTTCTACGGTCAGACAACCCACGCAGGCACATTCCCGATGCCCAAGCGCCGTGACGCATTCTTTGCCGCATCACAGGCTCTGTGCTATCTGCATGAGGAAATTGATAAGCTCGGCTACAGCGATCTTGTTTATACAACAGGTGAGGTTGTATGCCACCCCTGCGTACATACCTGCGTACCCGATTTCTTCGACTTCTCGTTTGACTCACGTCACGAAGACCCCAAGGTACTCGAAAAGGTACTCGCTATCGTCAAGTCATGTGAAGAAAAGACATGGGCAGGCTGTACCTGCAAGGTAGAAAAGGCATGGAACCGTGATACAGTTTACTGGGACAAGAAGCTCGTCGGCTATGTAAAGGCGGCTGCAGAGGAATGCGGCATCAAGCACCAGTATATCCACTCAGGCGCAGGTCATGACGCACAGTTCGCCGCATATATGCTCCCGACAACTATGATATTCGTACAGTCAAAGGACGGTTTATCGCACTGCGAACCCGAATATTCCAGCCCCGAGCATTGCACCGAGGGCGCAACAGTCATGCTGAACGCCGTCCTCAAGGCAGATAACGATTAAGTTTTGACAACCACTTCTTTTTTGGTATATTTCCTGACTGATTTTGCTTTATCTGATTTAATTTCATCCACCTTGACGGTGGGTGATTTTTTACCCCATAATAAACCGAAATGTGCAAAATGTAACAAAATTTTCTCCGTATTTGTACAGACTTACGAATTTAGTTAATAAAATTAATTTACCTTGACAGTGTGTTAAAATTGTGATAAAATCAAAATAACGGCAAATCGTGCCGCAGTGGTTTTCCACACATTTATTTATTGATTTCAGGAGGATTATTGTAATGCAGAACAATAACAGCAAGGGTATTTCAATTGCAGCCCTCGTTTGCGGTATCTTAGGTATCGTTGGTTCGTTCATACCCGTTGTACAGTACTTCACACTGGTACTCGCTATCGTTGGTATCGTTTTAGGTGCTATCGGCATGAAGAAGGCTCAGGAAGCTAATGAGCCCAAGGGTCTTGCTCTTGCAGGTCTTGTACTCGGTATCATCGGTACAGCATTAGAAGTTATCGGCATTATCTGTGTAGTTTGCATCATCGGTGCAGCAGCAGGCATTGCAGGAAGCATAACTTATTAATCGGCAGTTTTCACTACTACATAGAAGCACCTGTTCGGCAGGTGCTTTTTGTGTATAATCAGCAAAGGGTAATTATAATTTATGGTAGGAAATTTCTTTATATTCGGCAAGGAACTCAGTCCGTATATGCTGGCATCTCTTGCAGGCAGTCTTATCGCAGGAGCTTTTGCTTATGTAACGGCAAAGAAAAAGTCGCTTGACGAAGTGAGAATGGTATTTCTGATACTGTTCTCAGTTATCGGCGTATTTATCGGCGGACATATACTCTACGGCGTTACCAACACGCAGTATATGCCGATGCTGTTCGGGGCAAGCAGTTTTCAGGATTTTCTCGACTATGCCGTATTTATTTTCGGCGGTCAGGTATTCTACGGCGGACTGCTCGGCGGAATACTTGCAGGCTATATTTACGCCAAAACGACAAAGCTCGAAAACTTCACAGACTATGCCGATATACTTGCGGCAGGTGTGCCGCTGTTCCATTTCTTCGGCAGGATAGGCTGTTTCCTCGGCGGATGCTGTTACGGCATCGAGTCTGATTTCGGATTTACGTTCCACAACAGTGTGATCGAGTCGGCAAACGGCGTGAACCGTTTCCCCGTTCAGCTGTTTGAGGCAGGGTTTAACCTCTGTCTTTTTGCAGTGATACTTGTTCTGCTTAACAAAAACAAACTCAAAGGCAAACTGTTCCTCCTTTATATGTTCATATACGCTATAGGCAGATTCATACTCGAGTTCTTCCGTGGCGATGATTACAGAGGTCACCTCTTCGGACTTTCAACGTCCCAGATAATAGCGTTGATTATCTTTGTCACAATAATCGTTTATACTATAGTAAACCGCATAAAAAGCAACAAACATAAAGAACCCTCACAGACAACAGAATAAAATAAAACGTCGGAGCGAATAAACGTTCCGACGTTTCTGCATATCTTATTAAGATCACATATTAAGAAAATACTCGTGTACCCTTGTATCCCCGTCAAGTTCCGGGTGGAAAGCGGTAACCAGCTGATTTTTCTGCCTTGCGGCAACTATCTTTCCTCCGACTTCGGAGAGAACCTCTGTGTCATCGAACACCTCATCAATATACGGCGCACGGATAAATGTCATAGGAACAACACCCACCCCGTCAAACTGAGCGTCCGTGTGGAAACTTCCGAGCTGTCTGCCGTAAGCATTACGGTTAGCGACGATCGACATTGTCTGTAAATGCTGTGCACTGTCGTTTGAAATCGACTTTGCAAGCAGGATAAGACCTGCACAGGTGCCGTAAACAGGCATACCGCCTTCGATACGGCTCTTTATCCCGTCAAACAGATCAAGCTCACGGAGCAGTTTTCCCTGCACCGTGCTTTCACCGCCGGGAATTATAAGGCGGTCAAAACTGCGTTCAAGATCCTTTTTCTGACGTATTTCAAAGCTGTCTGCACCGAGCTTTGAGAGTATCTTTTCATGCTCTATAAACGCACCCTGGAGTGCGAGAACTGCTACTGTCATTAGTTGTGTCCTTTCGGCTGAGTGGTTTATTACAGCAACCTTTTTTCTTTTTGCTCAGCACTTTTTTATAAATACGCCGCTTTACATCCTTTATATATTGCAAACATTTTTATAGGTGGAACTTAAAGCGGCAACTCGCCACAATTCACAATAAACCGGAATATCGTTTATCCCCGACCGTCCTACTGCTCTTAGCAACGCACCGACCTTTAAAAAGGTCGGAATTTCGAGCCGAGGAACTCGGCTTATTTGCCTCTTTCAGCCATGAGGAGAGCGATTTCCTGCTCGTTTATGCCGACCATAGCCTCGCCGAGATCCTCTGAAAGCTCTGCGATCATCTTAGCGTCTGTGTAGTTTGTTACAGCCTTTACAATAGCGGCGGCTTTCTTTGCAGGGTTACCTGACTTGAAGATACCGCTTCCTACGAATACACCCTCAGCACCGAGCTGCATCATCAGTGCGGCATCGGCAGGAGTTGCAACACCGCCTGCGGCGAAGTTTACAACGGGGAGCTTGCCGTTTTCGGCAACATACTTTACAAGCTCATAGTCAACCTGTAAGTCCTTAGCCGCCTGGTAAAGCTCGTCCTTTGACATGGAAGTCAGTCTGCGGATTTCCTGCTGCATCATTCTCATGTGTCTTACAGCCTGCACAACGTCACCGGTACCGGGCTCACCCTTGGTTCTTATCATAGATGCACCCTCGGAGATACGGCGGAGTGCTTCGCCTAAATCCTTGGCACCGCATACGAAAGGTACATTGAACTTTGTCTTGTCAATGTGGTACTTGTCATCTGCCGGTGACAGAACTTCACTCTCGTCGATATAGTCGATTTCGATAGCTTCGAGTATCTGTGCCTCTGCGAAATGACCGATACGGCACTTAGCCATTACGGGAATTGTAACTGCATTCTGGATACCCTTTATCATAGCGGGGTCGCTCATTCTTGCAACGCCGCCTGCGGCACGGATATCAGCAGGAATACGCTCGAGCGCCATGACTGCACAAGCGCCGGCTTCCTGAGCAATTCTTGCCTGCTCGGGTGTAGTAACGTCCATTATTACACCGCCCTTTAACATCTGGGCGAGGTTCTTGTTAAGTTCATATCTTTCGTTTGACATAGTTGAAAACGTCCTTTCCTGTCGGGTTGATTTTTAATCTGTATACCTATTTTATATCCCCACAGCCCACTGTTGCAATTCAACAGTTTCAACGGAGTTTTCAACAATTTTTGTTTATTATATTCTCTTTACATAAACCTTACACTTTGATTTTGTGAACTTTCAACAAACACTTTAACACAGCAAATTAACAACATCTTACATCACCGTCAAAATACAGACAAAAAAGCCTACAGAACTTATCGGTTTTGGTTAAAATGTAGAAATAAATTTTGTTTATACACGCATCCGCTCAGTCTGTCACAGATGTCCGCCGATAATGTAATCTTACAAAGCAGAAAACAGGCAGAAACAAAAAGTACGGCGAATTGTCAGCGGCAACCTGCCGCATCAGCACAACAATTGCTTTCTCAACCCCTCCAGTATCTTTTTCTCCCTGCGTGAAACCTGCACCTGCGTCATTCCGAGAATTTCCGCCGTTCTGCTCTGCGTACACTCCTCGCTGTAACGTAGTATTATCAGCCTGCGGTCAAGCGGTTCAAGCCGGGAAACAAGCTGTCGCAGAGCCATTCGGTCAAGAGCTTTCGGCTGTTCGGGCTCTACAGGTAAGTCAAAATTGCCCTCGTCATTTTCTTCATCATCATAATTGCTCAGCGATAACGGCGGCATTGCCGCACCGAGCGCCAGCGACGCTTCTTCCGGCGTTATTCCAAGCCTGTCCGCAAGCACCGAAATATGCGGCTCTTCCCCGTTTTTGATCATCTCGTCACGAAGTCTGCATATTTTTAGTGACAACTCTTTAAGGCTTCTGCTCACCTTAATTGTTCCGCCGTCACGGAAGAGCTGTTTTATCTCCCCCATGATAACAGGCACTGCATAGGTCGAAAACTTCAGCCCTCTGCTTTCGTCAAAGTTGTTACCTGCCTTTACAAGCCCTACGCACCCTGCCGAAAACAGTTCGTCATATTCAATTCCACGGTCTTTGAAACGGCTTGCTATAGAGTGTACCAGCGCAAAATGTTCTGTGATGAATGAATTGTCCTTGTCGGCACTCATTTCAGCACCTTTTTGTCAAAACGGAACGTCAGATTTACCGTTGTACCTTTTCCTACCTTTGACGACACCTTTACCTTGTCGCAACAGCTTTCCATTACCGCAAAACCCAGTCCGCTGCGCTCAAGTTCGGGCTTTGTGGTGAAAAGCGGCTCCATAGCCTTTTTTATATTCTCTATACCACAGCCTTTGTCTGTTATCTTTATGTATACTTCCTCGTCTTTTATACGAGCAGTTATATTTATAATGCCTACCGTTTCGCTTTCCGCATAAGCGTGAACAACGCAGTTTGTTACCGCTTCGGAAACCGCCGCCTTTACACTTCCGAGCTCGTCAATAGTCGGGTCAAGCTGAGAAACAAATGCACCGACCGCCGCCCTGGCATAGCTTTCGTTGCGTGACAGGGCAGGTATCGACAGCTTTACATAATTATCGCACTTCATTTTTTATCCTCCGTATTCTTACCGCTTATTATAAGCCGTGACAGTCCTGCAACCTGGATTATTCTGCGGACGGACGGCGATGGATTTTTCACTGCCACCCCTCCGCCGAGCGTTTCCATTATCCGCTGTCTGCCGAGTATCAGCCCTATTCCTGAGCTGTCCATAAACGTCACCCCTGACATATCGAGGATAAGCATAGTGGGCATAAGCCGTTCAAGCTCAGCGTCGATTCTCATTCTTATCCCCGATGCTTCAAAGTGTCCTATCTCTCCGCTTATCACTGCGGTTATACTGCCGTTTCGCTTTATTATTTCAACACCCGTAAAAAGCTCCCCTTTCGCATTAAAATAATTTTCTATGCTTACAGCTTGTATTTTATACCCGCCCGGCTGAAAAACTTGTCATATTAAGGAAAACCTTGAATTGAATAAATTGAGCGGATTTGACAATTACAAGAGGTGTATGCTATAATTATCCTAATTGTATAAACAAAATGGGGCAGAATACGCAAAACGCCGTAAATCTGCTCCGCCGACATAAATTTCAGGAGTTTTTTATGCAGACAAAAACATTATGCAAATTCTCTCGTATCCCTAAGACTGTGTGCAATGTTGCCTTATCGGCGGCTATATTTACGGGTATACTCGTTCTTATGGTATTTGCACTTGCGCTCACCGCAAACGGTATGATCACAATGCCGTCCGCTCTTATCCGCATAATCGGTAAGGGCAGTATATTCGTGTCAGATCTGTCCGAGTTTACAATGCTGTTCTTCGGAGCGGCAAGCCTTTTCTTCGGACTTGGACTGATACTGCTCAGCGTTGCGAGAATATGCCCCTTTGCCGCATCATTCGTATACAGACTTTTTTCAAAAGATAAAGAATGAAACTGAAAAACCATATCCGTTTCCGCCATATCCGTGTGCAGAAACTGACGGCGATACAGGTGCTTATCCGCATATTCTTTGTGTGCGGTGCGGTGTGCCTTATTGCCATGCTCCTGTTTGCACTGGTTTTCGACAAGGACTATCACAGCAACGTAAAGCACGGCAGTGAAAGCTTCCCCTTTACCGAGTTTCTTACCGTCGAAACAACGGATATACCCGTTTACATAACCCGTTCTGAAGATGAGCTGATACACGTTTCGTATGTCAGCGATACCGATGTCGATATTTACGAGGACGGCGGACGGTTGATAATAGAGCAGGTACCGAGCCTTGTGATAACGCTGTTCACCCGTGAACAGTTCAGTTACAGGATAGAAATTTCCCTGCCCGACAAACCCTTTGCAAGCCTTAATCTGTACAACGCATCTTCCGACCTGCACAGCTGTGCGGTAAGCGGATATATGGTAAACATAAAATGCAAGAGCGGAAGTGCCGATATAGAAAAGCTGTCATGCACAGGCATACTTGATATAGAGTGCGACAGCGGCAGAATAGATATGTATATAGATGAGTTTTCGGGCGGTAGGCTCGTAAATTCAACTGGCTATATAAATCTTGATTTCGCAGGAGAAGCCGACACGGTAATTTCCCCGGGAACCAGATGCTATATAGACGGGCTTGCCGCTATGAGCGACGGCAGAGCCGCAGAAGATGATGATCTGGCAGTAACTTCGCCCTCGGGCAGAGTAAGAATAAACACAAACGTAAAACGTTAGTTTAAAGCGGTAACACCGCAACACGAAAGGATATGTACTATGAATAACGTAAAGCAGACTTTTACTATCACTATCCCCTCAAAGACAGGCTACATGGACCTTACCGAAGATGTAATGGAGTGCGTTCGCAGATCCAATATCAGAAACGGTATCATAACAGTATCTTCAATGCACACAACAGCATCTGTATTTACCGCAACAAACGACCCCGAAGCACTGAACGGTTATCTTAAATATTATGAAAAGGTATCCACTCTTGCGGAAGAACCGCTCAGAGCGGCAATCTGCCACCAGCTTGCAGGCGGTTCGGTTATTGCGGCTATCTGCGACAGCGAGATCTCACTCGGTCTGTCACAGTACATAATTTACATGGACTTTGACGGTGAGCGTGAAAAGACCGTTGAGATCAATATAGTCGGAGAATAAGATGATTTCAGTAATTATACCGGCATATAACGAGCAGGAAAATATCCCTGCCGCCGCCGAAAGACTGGGCGGAATTTTAGCCCCGCTTGACGACTATGAGCTGATTTTCGTTGACGACGGCTCAAGGGACGGCACATGGGAGCTTATAAAACAACTCGGTGAAACGGACGAGCATATAAGAGGACTTCATTTTTCGAGGAATTTTGGCAAAGAGGGCGCAATATTTGCAGGGCTGAAAGCCGCAGAGGGTGACTGCGTAGCGGTTATCGACTGTGATCTACAGCATCCGCCCGAGCTTCTTGAAAAAATGTATTCCGCATGGAAAAACGGTGCGGAGGTTGTCGAGGCGGTAAAAGCGTCACGAGGTAAAGAGGGCATAATATATAAGCTCTTTGCAAAGACATTCTACCGCATGATGAAGAACAGTTCGGATATCGACCTTGACGGTGCAAGCGATTATAAGCTTATGGACCGCAAGGTTGTTGACGCACTGAATGAAATGCCCGAAAGGCTTACATTCTTCCGTGCACTTTCAAGCTGGGTAGGCTTCAGGACGGAGCGTGTCGAATTTGATGTCGCACCAAGAAACGCAGGTAAAACCAAGTGGTCGTTCAGAAAGCTGTTCAAATACGCTTTAAGCTCAATAACCAGCTTTACAAACGTACCCATGCACATAATCACATGGTCGGGAGTACTGTTCTTTATATTCGCCGTGATACTGGCGATACAGACAATAGTCAACTTCTGCATGGGAACGGCGGCAGACGGCTTTTCAACCGTAATACTTCTGTTGCTTATAATAGGCAGTATACTTATGCTCGGTATCGGCATCATGGGCTATTATCTCAGCAAGATATACGAAGAAATCAAACAGCGTCCGAGATATATAGTAAGCGAAGAGTCGGGACGCAGACAAAAACGTGAGGAAAATCAATAATGGCAAATGTCAGAGAAAAAATGCTGTCATTCAGACACCTGTGCTATAAGAACGGCTATCTGTTTGCGGCATTTCTTATCCCTGTTATACTTATGGGTATAGCGTATATATCGTTCGGAATTTACCCTTTCGGCGAAAAGTCGGTGCTCTCGCTCGACCTTAACGCACAATACGTTTTCTATTACGATTATGTGCATGACGTTATAGGCAAGGGCGAAAGCCTTATGTATTCCTGGAGCAGAAACCTGTCGGGCGAATTTATGGGTATCATTGGCTATTACCTTGCAAGCCCTTTCAACATACTTGTGTGGATATTCCCTCGCAGTATGATAACCGAGGGTCTGCTCACAATGATACTCGCAAAGTTCGGTGCCTGCGGTGTCGCCTTTGCTCTTTTTGCACACAAGTCGCAGAAACTGTCAAAGACCACATCAGCCTTATTTGCACCGATGTACGCAATGTGTGCCTACATGATAGTACAGACAATGAACCCCATGTGGCTTGACTGCGTTATCGCACTCCCCCTTATCTGCTGGGGTATCGACTCACTGATAAAGGAAAGCCGTTTCCGCCTGCTTATAGGCTCTCTTGTCTATGCGTTCGTGTCAAACTTCTACATTGGATTTATGGCGGCTATATTCTCGGTACTGTACTTTATCTGCCGCTACTTCTCACTCGAAACCTATACGGGTAATACAGGCTCAAACATAGCAAAGAAATTTGTTACAAAGGGTGCGTTCTTCGGCGTATGCGGTATAGTTTCCGCTATGATGAGCGCATTCATGATACTTCCCGTTTACAATTCACTTCAGAACGGCAAATTCAGCTTCACCGAGCCCGATTATTCATTAGCGACAAATTTCGACCTTATAGATATTGCAAGAAAGCTCTTCCCCAATACTTACGACACCGTAAGAATGGAGGGACTTCCCGCTCTGTTCTGCGGTTCACTGGCTTTAGTTCTTGCGGCAGGATTTTTCTGCTCAAAGGCATATCCGTTCAAGAAAAAACTTGCGGCAGGTACGCTTATCGGTCTGCTGATAGTCAGTATGTATATCCGTCCCGTTGATATGATGTGGCACGGCGGACAGATGCCTAACTGGCTTCCCTACCGCTATTCGTTCATGCTGTCATTCGTGATTGTCGCACTTGCGGCACATTGCTTTGAACAGCTCAGAACCGTCAAGGCAAGAACGATAGGAGCGATTACCCTCAGTTATATTGCTCTTATAATATACACCGAGGCGCAGGACACGTTTATAACAACGCTCGACAGTGACGGCAGAGAAGTGTTCGACGGTATAACCGTAGCACTTCCGGCTATAGTATTTATAGTCATTGCCGGTATTACCGTATTTGCGGTAAGACATTATATGAAAAAAGGCGAGCTGTCAAAGACAGGCGTTATACTTGTGACAGCGGTAATCTGTGCAGAACTTTGTTTCAACACAACCAACACGCTGACTAAGATGCACAAGGATATCACTTTCTCGACCCGTGACAGCTATCTCAGCGTAATTCTCCCCCTGCGTGAAAAGGTAGAGGATATAAAGGCACAGGACGACGGCTTCTACAGGATAGAAAAGAACTTCTTCCGTTCCGTCAACGACCCTATGGCTGTAAATATGTACGGTCTGTCGCATTCAAGCAGTACGCTTAATGCAAAGGCTATAGATATGCTCGGATATTTCGGCTTCACGTCCAACGGACATTATTCTAGATTTTCGGGTAAAACTCCGCTGACCTGCGACATTTTCGGTGTTAAATATATCCTTGACTGCGAGGGCGAATCCACAGCCAACATAAAAACCGCAGACGATATAAAAGTCACCGAAAACACCGATGCACTTCCGATAGGATACCTTGTAAACAGCAAGGTATCATCGCTTGAGCTGTCAAAGTACGATGTGTTTGAAAATCAGAACGACCTGCTCAATGCCATGACAGGCGGAAACAGACAGTTCTTCACAGTATTTTCCGCAGACGGCGAACCTTATGTTGAAAATTGCAAAAAAGGCTCGTTTGAAAATCAGCACATAGGCTTCACCGATGCAACGGGGGAAGCAAGCGTGACCTACACGGTAACAGCGGCAAAGAGCGGCGAAATATATATGTTCCTGCCGACCGACTATCAGCGTGAGGTTTCCCTCTATGTCAACGGCTCGTACAAGGGCGTATGCTTTGAAAGCGACAACCACAACATAAAAGACCTCGGCAGATTTGAAAAGGGCGAGGAGATTGAGGTAAAACTCGTGCTCAAAAAGAGCGACCTTTATTTCAGAGAACCTCAGTTCGCCGTTTATAACGAGGACGCAGAAACATCTGCGATAGCTCAGATGTGGGAAAAGAACGCCGACACAACGGTTGAAAAATTAAGTCAGACCGATATACGCTTTACGGTAAACGCAAAGAGCGGCGATATGCTGTTTACGACTATCCCTGCGGAAAAGGGCTGGACGGTGTATGTTGACGGCGTAAAGACCGATTACGGCACAGTGCTTAACGACGCACTCATGACCGTAGAACTTTCCGAGGGCGAACACGTTGTCGAATTTAAATTCTTTGCGGCAGGGCTCGGCACAGGACTTATACTGACTGTAGCCGGCATAGCAATATTTGTCGGAATGATACTGATATACCTCAGAATCAGAAAGCCCGTAAAGCTGTCAAAGGCTGTAAATACCACCGGGGATATTGACAACAGCAAAACAGATGATATAATAGAAAACGACATATCCGAAGAATCGGAGGACAAAGAATGATACTTGCAGTAGATGTCGGCAATACTAATATAGTATTCGGCGGCTTTGACGATAAAGGCGAACTGAGCTTCATATCACGGCTGAACACACAGGTTTCCAGAATGGAAGACCAGTATGCGATAAAGCTGAGAGAAATACTGTCCCTTTACGGCTTTGAAAATGCGGCGGTAACAGGCTGTATTATCTCCTCTGTCGTATCGCCCATAACCCCCATACTCGAAAGAGGTATAGAAAAGCTCTGTAACGTAAAACCTATAATCGTTTCCCCCGGTATTAAAACCGGACTTAACATAAAGATAGACGACCCGTCCGTACTCGGCAGTGACCTTGTATGCGGCGGTGTAGCGGCAAAGAGCAAATATCCCATGCCGTGTATATTTATAGATGTCGGCACCTGCCTTAAAATATTCGCTCTCGACAAGAGCGGGGCAATTCTCGGCGGCGCGATAGCTCCCGGTCCGAGATTATCATTTGAGGCGCTGTCCGGCAAGACCGCATCTCTTCCTCTTATCGGCGCCGAGTCTGTCAAAAAGATGATAGGTACAAACAGCCCCGACAGTATGCGTGCCGGTGTTATCGGAGGCATTGCCTGCATGATAGACGGTATGATAGAGCGCTATGAAGAAGAGCTCGGCGAAAAAGCGACAATAGTCGCAACAGGAGGTTATGCAAGCCTCATAGCTCCGCTTTGCAGGCGTGAGCTGACGGTCGATCCCGACCTTGTATTAGAGGGTCTGCATATTATCTACAAGAAAAATCAGAAGAAGTAAGCGGCATTGTGGACGGAACCGACAGATATTATTTCTGCGGTTACCGGCTGTAAGCAAATTCTGAATTGCAGATGATATGTAAAATATACAACCCTGCGAGGTACTCACTGACAATGGGACTTCAGCAAAGGAGATTTTTATGTCAAACGCAAACACACTTGCATCAACAAAAAACAAAACGGTGATGCTAACAACAATGGGACTGCTGACAGCTATAGTAGTCGTATTACAGGCTATGGCTATAGCGATCCGTTTCGGCGTATTCAACATTACGCTCGTACTCGTTCCGATAGTAGTCGGTGCGGCTCTTTACGGCTGGAAAGCGGGTGCATGGCTCGGCTTTGTATTCGGCGTGGTCGTACTGTTTACAGATGCAGGAGCTTTTCTTGCTATCAATGTTCCCGGAACGATAATCACCGTACTTTTAAAGGGCACTCTTGCAGGTGCCGCCGCAGGACTTGTCTACAGTCTGCTCAGCCGTAAGAACGACATACTCGGAGTAATCGGCGCAGGCATTGTGTCACCGATTGTAAATACAGGCATTTTCCTTTTAGGTTGCCTTGTGTTTTTCTACGATACTATTGCCCAGTGGGCAACAGGTGCAGGCTTTGAAAATGTCGGCGTATATATGGTAACTGCATTTGTAGGACTTAACTTTGTTGTAGAGCTTGCAATAAATCTGGTACTCAGCTCGGCTATCGTGCTGATACTCAAGGTTGCAAAAAAGCACATAAAAAAATAAAATAACGATAAAACGAAGGGCGAAAAAATGGACAACAATTATTTAGCCGAGCTTCTGTTCGGAAACATCAAGACAACCCCCGAGGATATGTTCGCAAAATATCCCGCAAGAACACTTCCCGACAAGGCGGCTGTGACAAGATTTGCACCCAGCCCCACAGGCTTTATGCACATAGGCGGACTTTATGCCGCACTTATTTCAATGTGCATGGCAAGACAGTCGGACGGCGTATTCTATCTGCGTCTTGAAGATACCGACAAAAAGCGTGAGATCGAACACGGTGCAGACGAAATAATCACTTCTCTCGCACAGTACGGCGTATGCTTTGACGAGGGTGCCGCCGCAGACGGCGAAACCGAAAAGGGCAACTACGGTCCGTACAGACAGAGCATGAGAAAAGAGATATACCAGACCTTTGCAAAGGATCTTGTTAAGCGTGGTCTTGCATATCCGTGCTTTTGCTCGGCGGAGGAGCTTGACGAAATAAGAAAGGCACAGGAGGCCGAAAAAGCCGATATGGGCTATTACGGCAGCTATGCGAAGTGCAGAAATCTGTCCATTGAAGAAATAGAAGCCAATATAAAGGCAGGTAAGGAGTACGTTCTGCGTTTACGCTCCGACGGTAACGCAGAAAACAAGATAACCTGCCGTGACCTTATAAGAGGCAATATCGAAATGCCTGAAAACATAATGGACGTTGTGCTTTTAAAGTCGGACGGTATCCCTACATACCACTTTGCACACGTTGTAGACGATTTTCTGATGGGTACTACCCATGTTATAAGAGGCGATGAGTGGATAAGCTCATATCCTCTGCACGAACAGCTTTTCAGAGCAAGCGGTCTTAAAATGCCTAAGTACGCTCATATCGCCCCGATAATGAAGCTTGACGGCGGCGAGAACAAGAAGAGAAAGCTCAGCAAGAGAAAAGACCCCGAGGCAAGCGTTTCGTTCTATTCAAAAGCCGGTTTCCCTGTTCAGTCGGTGCTTGAATACCTTATGACTATCGCAAACTCAAACTATGAGGAGTGGAGAATGAAGAACCCCGATGCCGATATGTCGGAGTTCAAGTTCAAGCTTGAAAAGATGCCCGTCAGCGGTGCTCTGTTCGACATGGATAAGCTGGCAAGCGTAAGCCGTGACGTTATCGCAAAGATGAGCGAGGAAACGCTCTTTGACGAGATAAGCGAATGGGCAAAGGACAACGATGAAAAGCTAAGTGCTTACATTACTTCCGCTCCCGAAAAGTTCAAAGAGAGCATAAAGCTCTGGAAATACAACGGTAAGAAAGTCCGCAAGGATATTGCCAAGTGGAGCGACCTGTCTGAGATGTTCCCGTATCTCTACGGCGACGGAGTTGACGGCTATGAGTTTGACGAAAAGCTGACAGCCGACGAGCGTAAAGCATTTTTAACGGCATATATTTCGGCTTATGACCACAAGGTTGACAGCAGTGCATGGTTTGACGGTGTAAAGATTGTCGGCGAGCCTTTAGGTTTCTGCCCCAACATCAAGGAATACAAGGCAAATCCCGACGCTTACAAAGGCTCGGTTGCCGATGCCTGCGGAATACTCAGAGTAGCGATAACCGGCAGAAAAAATTCCCCCGACCTGTACACCATTATGCAGTTACTCGGTGAAGAAGAAACGCTGAAACGCTTGAAAGCGGCAATGTAAAAGTAAAAAAGAGCATCTCACGGGATGCTCTTTTTATTTTAATGAATGATGAATAATGAATGATGAATAATGAATAATTGTGGTTCGCCTTCGGCGTAATTTCAAACCACCCTGAATGATATCTACTATCCAACCCATTTTATTTTTACCCCATGTTTCGAAGTCCGAATATCATAATATATTATTCGTAGGGGATGGGCTCGCCCATCCCGTTGAATCGGACAATTCTACTCTCACAACCTTTGAAATCTATAACAAACCCTCACTCATTAACCAAAAAAGCGGCATAGCCCCAGCCATGCCGCTTTTTGTAATTAATTAACCTCAATATTCCGACAACTCATAATTATTCGGAGTCCTGTGCCACAGACCGTCCGTCTGCTCATAGATTTCCTTGAACGTAAACTTACGGAAATTGATCTTGCATCTTCCGCCGTAATTAGCCTCATATACCCAGATACCGTCTGTATCAACAGAGTATATCGTAACATAATGCGGATATCCGTACATTATGTTGTCATAAGCCAGATAATCACCGGGACGGAACGTATCGGTCATCCACTTTTTCAGTGCCGCCTCCGTCCAGTTCCCGTCCGAACGGTTCTTTATCGTAAGTGTATTTTCCTTATAGCCGTTCGTCTTTCCGAACAGATATTCAAATACTTCTATCGTAAATCCGGCGCACTGTATACCCGAGTTTCCGAGTACGTTGCTTCTTCCGATAAGACAGGTACAGCCTGCTTCCAAACCTGTTTCACAGAAAGAGTGACAGGTACACGGAGAAGTCAGCAGAGTGTTATAATACTTGCCGAGCTGATAGCTGTGCCAATAGTCGTTTATCTTTCTGTCCCACTTGCCTTCCATCATCTCGTCCAGACGTTTCTGAATAAGCTTTTCCATACTGTCAGCCTTGACGATTTTGAAAGTACCGCTTGCCGTGCCGGTGAAATTGCCCTTACCTGCTATCGTAACGGTAGCCGTGCCGACATTCACAATATTTGAATATCCCGATATAGTGTAGTCAATACCGAGCGCCAGTGTATTGCCGTTGAACGTTACAACAGGCTTTGCCGCAATGCCCTGACCGGTGTACGTCTGATCGGCACAGGTTATCTTAGCCTTTGATATCTGAGCCTGATTTATCTTGAATGTTGCCGTCTTTTCCGCACCGGTATATTTGCCGTTGCCCGTAATTACAGCCGTTGCAGTTCCTGCGTTTGTGTTGTTGTAAGCACTGAGAATATAGTCCGTGCCGCTCTTCAGTGTAACAGAACCGATCTTCACCGTAACAGTCGGTAACTGCGCACTGCCGTTATATGTAACGTTGTTTATGGTAATAACAGCGTTTTCAAACGCCTCAAGCTCATTGCTGATACCGGTGTGTTCCTTTGTACCGCTGTAGTTGCCGATACCTGTGACAATTGCCGTAACATCACCCGTGCCCGTTTCGCCGATAACCACCTTGTAGTCGGTGTCCTGCGTGAGAAGAACACCGTCATATATTACTGTCACAATATAGCCCTTACCGGCGGTTGACAGCGACAGAGTAATCTCTGAGTCTGATATGTCCGCCTTTGCCACATTGCATTTTACGGTGATTTTTCCCGTGAAATTGCCGTTGCCGTTTACAGTGAGATTTTGTTCTCCTGCGGCAGTCGGAGCGGTAAAGCCGTAGTCACTGCTTTTAAGTGTGTAACTGCCGAACTTAGCGGTTAAATTGACCTTTGTGCCGTTCGGTGAATACTGTCCGCTTGCCGTAACCGTTGCTTTTGAAATATCCGCCTTTGCGATAGTGAAATTCTTTGTTACCGCACCCTCAAGGCTTCCCTTGCCGGTAACAGTCACCTGTGCCGTGCCTGCATTCACGTTGTTTTTATATCCGAGCGTGTAGTGCGTACCCTCTTTAAGAGTTACATTTCCGAGTGTTACCGTAACTGCGGCTTTTATCGCACTTCCCGTAAACGTTGCATTCTTTACTGTGATCACAGCGTCCGAAATATTCGCCTTTGATATGGAGAATGTCACCGTTCTGCTTCCGCTCAGATGCTTTTTGCCCGTAACCACAACGCTTGCCGTTCCGATATTCACGTTGTCCTTGTAGGATAACGTATAGTCGGTATTGTTTGTAAATTTATGTCCGCTGTAGCTTACCACAACGTCGGGCTTTATCTGTTCACCCGTGTATACC
>CABUEI010000008.1 GCA_902490585.1 uncultured Oscillospiraceae bacterium | reverse complement strand
CCTGCTCCTGTTGCTGATGATTTCAGTGATTTACTTGCTGACGCTCCTGCTCCCGCAGAAAGAACAACCGACCGTGGCAGTGATAAACCCAAGGAAAAGCTGAACGAAAGTCGTTCAATGGGCGTTGCCGGCAAGGAAGATAATGCAAACGACCCGTGGAAAGATCTTGAAGCTCAGATGAACGGTATGACAATCGCTCCTCCGCCTTCAAAGAAAGCGGCTGATGACGACGGAATGACATCTTCATTCGACGACCCGACAGCTCCTGCGGCTTCGGCTAAGGAAGAAAAGATAGATATGTCGGATTATTCGTCAATGCTCGGTGGAATCAACGACAACATGACAGCCAACACCGCACAGTATGATCCCTCATGGGATCTCAAGATGATGGAAGGTCTGAATGACGGCGATGACGACGATGAGATGAGCTCTGACAACGTAGGCTTCTTCGACCTTTAATAAAAAAAAGTAAATACAATATGCCGGGAAGCACTCGCTTTCCGGCATAATAATTGATTAACAGACAAAAAATAAGGAGTACGACTTTGGAACTTAATACAAGTGAACTTAAAGAAAAGGCAAAAACGCTGAGAGCCGGAGATAAGATAGAACTCAGCGGAACCGTGTATACATCCCGTGACGCCGCTCACAAGCGTATCAAACAGCTTATTGAGCAGGGCGGAAAGCTTCCGTTTGAAATAGACGGTGCGGCTATATATTATGCAGGGCCTACAGGCACAAAAGAGGGCATGGCTATAGGCTCATGCGGTCCTACCACTTCCGGCAGAATGGATCCTTACGCTCCTCTGCTTCTTGATATGGGGTTATCTGCCATGATAGGCAAGGGCGAACGCAAGCCTGAAGTTGTAGATGCGATAAAGCGCAACGGTGCGGTATATTTCTGTGCGATAGGAGGATGCGGTGCACTCGCCTGTCAGTGTATTACTGAATGTGAGGTAATTGCTTTTGAAGATCTCGGCTGTGAGAGTGTAAAGAAGCTGACTTTTGACAAATTTCCTCTTATAGTTGCGATTGACGCTGTAGGCGGAAACATTTTTGAAACAGGCAGAAAGCAGTACGCTGAGGTCTGATTTTCCGTAATTTTATATGTAATATCACAGCGTGAAAATTTTTTCGAAAAAAATCGAAAGAATTTTCAAAAAAGTGTTGACAAACGTAAAACGCTGTGATATAATATAAAAGTCGCTGAGACAGAGTGACAAAAACGAAAGATATGGCGGTATAGCTCAGTTGGCTAGAGCACTTGGTTCATACCCAGGGTGTCGTTGGTTCAAATCCGACTGCCGCTACCACTTTCTTCGGCCCGTTGGTCAAGCGGTTAAGACATCGCCCTTTCACGGCGGAATCATGGGTTCGATTCCCGTACGGGTCACCATAAGCATAGCTCACATTTGGCTTAACAAAGCCTTTTGTGGGCTTTTCTTTTTGCCAAAAATTCTGCTTGTCCGCTATTTGTCCGCTATTGAGGATTTTTCCGAGATACACTACTTAAGCCTCCAGCTTGCGACCGTCCAAAAACCCGAACGCTCCATCCATAGCCTCTGCCACTCTCGCCTGTGCGTTCTGAAACTGATGACAATATACATATTTAAAGTTGTAGTTTGACAGCTATGTCCTAACGCACCTGAAACAGTCGTAACATCAAGCCCCGCCGAAATCAAAGTACTCGCCGCAAAATGACGGAAACTGTGTAAACCATAGAAGGGCAAATCATTCTTCTCACAAAACTCCTTTAGCCAGCCGTAGGGCGTCTGATTGTTCATCTCCTCGCCGTTCCACTTTGTAAACAGACGGTCGGTATCCACCCACTTGCTGCCTAAACGGAGTGCTTCCTCGTCCTGTTCCTCCTTATGCTGTTTCAGAATGTTCATAATGAACGGCGAGATTTTCAGCGACCTCTGCGAACGCTTGGTTTTGGTGGTGTCGGTGTAAGTGCCACGCTCTGCCGTATAGTTGCTCGTCCTGCGAACGGAAATGACGTTGTGCTCGAAATCAATGTCCTTCCATTCCAAGCCCAGCATTTCCGAGCGCCGCAAGCCTGTGTAGGAAATCAGATAGAAGAACGCTCTGTACTTTGTCGGCTCGTCAATGAGCTTGTTCAGAAGCATTTCCAGCTCCTCCTGCGAGTAAATCAGCTTCTCCTTGACCTCGCCCTTTGGTATCGTGACCTTTGAGCAAGGGTTGTCGGAAACAACACCCATTTTCACCCCATAAGAGAAAACATCTGAAATAAAGGAAAGATTGTGCCTAATCGTTTTCGGTGCAAGCGGCTTGCCCGTTTTCTCGTTCGCTCCCTCTTTAGAAAGTGCGTTTACGAAAGCCTGTATCTGTCGGGGTGTAATCTTGTCCATACGCAGGTGTCCGATTGCAGCGTACACACGCTTGCGGAGTTGTAAAAGCCGCTCGTATGTAGTGTTGCGGAGATTTGGCTTTGCGTACTCCTCGAACCATTCTTCAGCAAAGGTTTCAAATTTCACCGCTTTGGACTGAAAGCCTCGCATACACGCTTCCTCAAATATAACAGCCTGTCGGTTCAGCTCTTTCTCAACCTGTTTCGGCGTCATTTTATCGTCCGGTTTCCAAGTCATAGATTGAATTACCTGTTTACCTTTTGTATCGTAACCGCAGCTCACACGAATGAGGTAGCTGCCGCAGAATAGGTATAAAGCATTACCTGTTTTGTCAACAAAATAGCCTGCGTTAGATTAAGTTTTTGTTGACATAGATTGCTTGCTAATTGATATCTGTCGGAGCTCATGAAGAAAAAACTACGCAAAGCTATCTATTAACAATCACCTGTTAAATGAGTTGACCGATGACTACGACTTTTCAGCTGTAAAATGCAGAATGGTGAAGAAGCTGCGAGCAGCGTTCTCGGCGCATTATTCCTCTATTTAGATATGTTCGGATACGGACAGTGGTGAGACGAGTGTAATGATTTGGGCAACGACAGGCGCAAAATGATACTTACTGCGGCTTATACGATGATTAAAACGAAGCATATCAAAATCAGCCGCATGAGCTTCCTCATTTGAACGCGGTTGCTTTGTTTTAACAGCATATACGCTGCAAGGGAACATGAAACAAACGCTTCAGCGATAATAGGAAAACCCCTGCGATACACTATGTACCGCAAGGGTTCCGGTTTCTTTATTCGATTGTTATAACGTCTTGCAGGATATAATGAAACGACGGTGCAGAACTGTCTGCGTTTTCGTTGTATCCGTCTTTCAAATCAATGGTGTCCGACGGATCGTACGGATCAACTCCTATATAATCCCCGCAAAAAACCTGAATTTTATTCCGGCGGAATTTATCGATTAGTTCATCAACCTTTTCCTGAGTTCCTTTCGGTGTGATAAACTCGTTTATTTCCAACATCTGAACCCAGTTGTTCTTAAATCCCGAACCGATATCGTTGCCGTTAACATTTCCACTAACGCATTGTTCGATTTTCTTATCGTCAAGGACCGCCTTAACCGCGCCTGTCATATACGGGCACCAGTTAATTTTTGAACCTGTAAGGTATGTCGTCGGTGCAATATCCCTCATGCTCTCGTTGTAGCTGACGTAATACACCATCTGCGACCTGTCTGTTTGTTCGCAGGCTGCCGCAGGTCCCGATGTGTCAGAATGCTGAGAAATGACAATGCAGCCATCTTCTATCAGTTTCTCAGCGCATTTCTTTTCAAGGTGATAGTTGCTCCACGAATTCGTGTATTTCACTGTCATGGTTGCTTCGGGTACGACAGACCTCACGCCGAGAAAAAATGCGGTATATCCCGAAATAACCTCTGCATAAGGAAAGGCTCCGATATACCCTATCTTTGCCTGTTCTCCCGTAATTCTGCCTTCCTTGATAAGCGAATCAAGCTTCATTCCGGCAACAACGCCCGAAATGTAGCGCCCTTCGTAGATATTTCCCATAAAGGTGTGATAGTTACTCAGAAACGGCTCGTCGTTTGCGTTGCTGCAGGTTGCCTGACAGAACTGTATGTCGGGATATTTCGCCGCATACTCCTTGGTCTTTTCACCGTAGCCATAACTTGTTGTGAAAATCAGCGAGCAATTTGCTTCAGCAAGTTCATCCAGAACAGGCTCTACCGAGTCCTCCGGCACATTGTATTTCGGCAGAGTTTCAACATGCTCTCCATACATCTTTTCGATTTCATGCTGTGCCTTTGCAAAATTGCTCGTGTATGCGTCGCTTAAATCTCCGACATATACGAATCCCACCTTAATGTTTTTCTCCGCATTTTTTTCGGAAACGATAAAGTGTATGCCAAAAGCGATAACCACAGCCACAACCGAGCATATCAATGTAATCAGTATCTTATGTTTTGCGTCAGATTTCATTTGCATACTCCTCGCTTAACTTTTTCCCATAGATTTGCTCAACGTCTACTGTTCCGTTTTCGATAAGCTTCAGCATGATATCCACAAGCTTCGGGTCAAACTGCGTTCCTCTGCCTTTTTTCAGCTCTTCAATCACAAAATCAAGATCAAGCTTTTTTCGGTAAACACGATTTGCCGTCATAGCGTCGAATGCATCCGCAATACCGATTATTCGAGCATTAAGCGGAATTTCTTCACCTTTAAGTCCGTTTGCATATCCGCTTCCGTCGTATCTTTCGTGGTGATATAATGCGCCGTCGGCAACATTTTCAATCATCGTAAATTTTTTGAGTATTTCCGCGCCTCGAAGAACGTGGGATTTCATAATATCATATTCCTCGTCGGTAAGCCGTGCTGGCTTATTCAGAACACTGTCGGGAATACCTATTTTGCCGATATCGTGCAGTATTGCTATCTTTCGCAGGTTTTCGCATTGTTCTTCGCTGTAACCAAGCTCTTTTGCAATCATAACAGAATACTCCGCTACTCTGACGGAGTGTTGGCTTGTATTCTCGTCCTTTGCGTCAACCGCCTGCGCTATGGTAAGAATGGTTTCGTTGCCCATTTTTATTTGATTCTTTGCGAAATCAAGCTCCATTTTCTGCATACGCAGGGTCTTTTGAATCTGCGTCCTGACAATCAGCCATGTGAGGTATGCAATCGCAATTACAGCAACCGTGCCTGCATATAACCTGAACCACCAGTTGTCGTATATTTCTCTTTCTTTGGAGAGCTTGTACGTGTTTTCGGCGATTGCGCTTCCTGTTCTGCTATCCAGTATCGCCAGCCTGAACACATATTCTCCCGACGGGATATTGGAATACGTTATGCTTTCCATTTCGCTCTGAGGCATAACTCTCGGTGCTTCGTCAAAGCCCTCAAGATAAACGCTGATATCGGGGTCGTTTACCGAGAAGTTGACTATTTCGGGGGTGAACACAATCTCCGAGGTTCCTGCCGGAATTACGGTTTGCGCGCCCTTTTCAATAAGGAAACTTTCGCCGTCCGCTACGATTTCCTTAAGCAGAACACGATATGATCTCATAGAAAAATCATATTCATTCATGTTGAAATAAACTGCGCCTGTATCTCCCGACAAATAGAGGTTGTCATTTTCATCAATGTAATTCCATGAGTTTGGAGTAAGCGCAATACGCAGTCCCTTTTTTGCGTCCAGAAGAAGATAATTGACATTTCCGCCCGCAAGGAGTTCAGTTTTGTCAACGACGAAAATTCCCGCTGAGCAAAGCACAAAGAGTTCGTTTTTGTTTCCCTCGATTACGTCGTAGTTGTTGTAATAAGGGAAGTTCTTCAGTATGCGTGCTTCGTTTTTATCGTTCAGATAACACAAGCCATTTCCTGTTACAATAAAGTAGCCGTCATCGTCGGAGTTCTTTACAATTCGCAGGATAATATCCGAACTCAGCCCGTCCTCCTGCTTGATTTCCTGTACAATTCTTCCCTCCTTTATTACTGCAATGCCGTTTCCGTCCGTTCCCGCAAGAATACTTCCGTCGGTTTTCTCGCAAAGCGTAAGCAGCTTTGGATTTGTCAGACCCTCGGACGAGCCAATGGCGTCGATTACCTTTCCGTTGTTTATAAACGTTATACCGTAATCCCCCGCCGCTGCAATCGTACCGTCCTTAAGCTCTATTGCAGAGCGGAATTTTTCTCCCAGAGCACCGTTTGAAATGTCGTACTTTTCTATATTTCCGTTCGGAGAAACCTCCAATACGCCCTTACCGGAAGTGCAAATCCAAAGGTTGTTTTCCGAGTCTGACATAAGGCAGCGTATACGCACACCGTCAAGCGCTTCGATAAGTTGATTTGAGATTTCGCTTTGATTATCGTTCGCCGCTTCAAGACCGCTGTCCGTACCGAAATACAATGTCCCCTGCCACTTCGCCACAGTGTTCACAACGTTTCCCGACAAACCGTCAAATTCGTTCATTTCCGTAAACACAGACCTGCACAGACAGAGCAATCCCAGACGCGAAGATGTAAACCAGAGATTACCCTGATAGTCGATTAACATATTCTCAATCGAGCTGTTAAATCCCGATACATCAATCGAATGATATTCATTGCCGCCTGTGATGTATCCTGCGCCATTATCCGCGCATAGAAACAGTGTTCCGTTATCCGAACAGGTTAGCGAATTAATTCGCAGAAGTTCTCCACATTCAACCGAATCAAGCTCCTTGAATGTGCCCTCGGAGATGTCAAATTTTTTCACCGTATTAAGCGATGTGCCGACATACAGCGCCCCGTTTTCATCAAAAGTACAGCTTCTGAAACTCTCGCCGTTCTCGTCGGCAGTCAGCTTTGCTGCGACCTCGGTTCCTTGAATGAGATACAGCGATCCCTCGTCAGTAACCGCCGCGACATTTCCGTTCTTGTCGGCGCATATTCTCCTTACGAAGACAACTTCTTCAATAGTGTCATACACCTTTAGTCCGCCGCTCATCGTAAGTACAACAAGGCTGTCGGTGGTACCGGCATAGTAAAAACCGTTTGACCCCTCGGTAATGCAGCGGACAGAATTTGACGGGAATCCGTCAGCTTTTGTCAGCTCGTTAGTGATCTTATCGTTTATGTATATGGATAAACCGTTGTCGTTTGTGCCTATCCAAAGTCTGCCTGCCTCGTCCGTATAAAGGCAGTTTACAGTCTTGATGGACTCAATATTATTCATCCACTCTATGCTGTTGCCGCAGTAACGATAAAGTCCGCCGTATGTGCCTATCCACAAAACGCCGTCCTTTGTCTGAACAATATCGTTAGCCATTCCTCCGGGCAGACCGTTATCTCCGTTGTAAACCTTGCGAATATACTTGTCGTAATCATTGTCGGAACCATTCGTGCCGTCTGCCGCAGCATATGTAAAATCCAAAGGGCAGAAAACCGATGAAACCAACAGCACCGCTAATATTGCGGAAACGGTGTTTGTTTTGTTCTTAAATGATTTTTTCTTTTTTGCGGGCTTGTCCTTATTTCGGTTCATCAGACGAACTATCAGGAAAAACAATACCATCGTAAGAGTTTTATCCAGAAAATCCATATAAAACTCACCGACGATACAGCTAACCGTATTATTTAAGCTCAATGTACGGCAAAACGCAATCATTCCATCTCCCCACACATTTCCGACATTACCGTCTGCAAGGAGAAAATTCAGCGGAGTAGATACTGCAACCGATACAATTGTTATGACAAACGCGGTTGAAAGGAATCCGAACAGGTCCTTTAACAGTCCCTTTTTCTCAAAAATGCCGACAATTATTCCAACAGATATATTGGTAAGAACGTATAAAAACGCTATCGGTGAATAAATGCCGTATATGATATTGGTTGCCGTGCCAATGACAGCACCGCAAAAAGGGCCTAACGCATACGCCGCAAAAACCGTACCCAATGCGTCAAGCCATAGCGGCAGTCCCCAAAATTCGGCAAGCGCCTTTCCGCCGCAATTTAATATCAGGCAGCCAAAAACAAACAGGCACAGCCGAAAGTTCTTTCCTAATTTCATACAAACTCCTCTTTAATAATTACACACAATTTATTCATATCATAATCCGTTGTTATAAGTTTTTCCGACAACGAACTTTTCTGTTTACGAATAGTATCATATAAGCTTCATACCTCTTGCAGTCATGACCGCTTCGGTCTTGTTTTTTGCGTCAAGCTTACGATAAACCTCTTTTATCCTCGAACGCAGAGTTTCATAATTCATATTAAGCCTTACAGCAGTTTCCTGTATTGATAAACCGTCCGCAAGACAGGTCAGTATCCTTATATCCATAGGCTGCAGCTTTGAAAAGTCTTTTACCGTTGCTTTCAGATACATTGGATAGCATCTTGATATTCTGCCGGTTTCGCTTATCACTCGTGCAAACCATTCACGGTTTATCTTTTTGTTTCGGCTACAGCTGTCAGCGCATTGATTCAGCAGCTCATATACAGCAGCGCCCTCCTCTGAAATAATGGGGATAAATCTGTATTCACATATTTTCTCCAGAGCTTTGATAAATCTGCTTTCCCATTCATCGCCTTTTCTGAACAGAATAACAGACGTCAGAATATCAAGCTCCATAATGATGTACTTTCTGTCGCAGCGTTCAGCATAATACCGCAGAGTTTCTATAAGAGCATATGCTCTGTCGTAATTTTCATAAGCTATATAACAGCGTATCTTTGTAAGATACCGATAACGTTCCAGAGCATTAAACATTCTGCTTTCATCGGGAGCGTTCTTCATCCATTGTCCCACTGCCTCCATGTCTCCGCTGTATAATGACATTCGGCACCTCATAGCCTCAATATTTGGAAACAGTCTGTGAAGTTTTTCGCTTTGAGCAGTCTTTTCAAAAGAATTAAGCAGTTCCTTTGCATTATCCATTTCGCCGTGACTTATATACTGCCTGATAAGCGTTGCATTGGCCGCAAAAATAAGTTCGGTTTTTCCTCCTGCCTCTGCTTCAAGCTTAGCTTTTGAGATATGGGAGATTATCTCGTATGGATCGCCGCCTTTTTCGTAAAAGCTTTCCGCAAGTGCCGCATTTACCAATCCCTTGCCGTATTTTCCAAGAAAAGAGCAGATGATATTTCCCGCTGTTGCTGCTATCTCTCTGTCGTGCTTGCTCCAGTCACAGAAATCCTTACCGCCGTTCATCAATGACGGCAGATTGCTTGTTACCGAAAATTCGGGAACGGACAGGGATTTTTCCGTAAGAAGCGTATAGCAATCCTTGATTATCTGCAAAATATTGACACTTCCTCTGCCCGACAGCGCAACATCAAGATAAGCAATAAGGCAAATCGCTTCACGCTGTTTTGAACCTATCGCTCTGTTCTTATATGCTTTCAGTTCGTTGTACCAATACTCGCTTTTATCAAAATCCAAGAGCATTGAATAGAGCATAGACATAGCAGACATCAGATAAGCATTGCTTCTGATATCCTCGTCGGATAGCATAAGATAATACTTTCTCATTTCAATGAAATAACCCGTTTCGGGATTTTTCCTTGAATTACGTATCAAAAGCTCACGGATTCGGTCTGAATCATTGTATTTTGCATACAGTTCAAGCGCCTTGTTATCCTCGTTGCAGCTCTCATAATAACCTCCGGCAAGAACCGCACAATTATGAAGGTCGTTCTTCGACATTTCCTTAACAGCTTTTCTGCGCAGGGCGCATTTCATCTGCCAACGCAAAGTATATTCATCGTTCTTTTTTTCTAAAAAATTACCTGAGTCCATTGTGCGCTCAATAAGACTGTTTACAGCTGAATTACCTGTAATTATGGAAGCAAGTGCCTCGGTAAAACTGTCAACGATACTGATTTTCAGCAGAAAATCCACTATCTCCGTGCTGAGTTCAGAGATGATACTCTGTTCCAGATATCTCTGGTACATGATGCTGTTCTGCTCAAAAAGCTCATTTCCTGTGTGTTTTCCTGCCAGAAGCTGTTGGGCAGCATATTTTATTCCGAACGCATTTCCCTCGCAGGTTTCGCGCTGAAAACGCAACTCCTCCTCGGAAAGAATGATTCCTTCGGAGCGCATATATTTGTCAATGCCTTCATCAGTCAGTGCAAGGTCTTCTTCAGGTATTATAAGCATATGGCAGGTGACAACAGTGTCGTACAGCCAGCTTGGCATCATGCTTCGTCCAAGTATTATCACCCAGAGCTTTTTTCTTCTGCATAATTCCTTTATCTCGCCGCGCAGTTCATCGCTGTCAATGGCATTTACGTTGTCTATCACGACTGTAACGGTTCGTTCGCAGTCATTGGGAATAACTGACAGGTCACAGCTGTTCTGACTGCATGGAATGTATAAATATGTGCCCTTTTTGAAATACTGCTTGACAAGCTCGGTTTTCCCATAGCCCGATGCTGCGTAAATATAGACATTCTGCTTTAAGAGATTGGCAGCATTAAGCTTCTTGAAGGCTTCGACGGGTTTTATATATTCGTTCAATACCGATCACCTCAAAATTTATACACTGTTTTCATTCTAACACATTTATTTAAAAATGTCATCACCTTTTTGGGTGAAAAGAGTCAAAAAACATAATAATCTGTATTCACAAGATTAAAACAGAACACCCGGCATAACAGATTGGAGAAACTTTAAGCAGCCTCGCAACGTCTGCGCTCATCGCTACGGCACGTTGTATAATAAAACGACATAGGTTATCGTTACTGATGAATTGCCAAAATATAAGGCTTTTTTGAACAAGTTTTCAAACAATAAACAAGCTGCCGACCTCTGATGCAGTCGGCGGTATTCGGATATTTTGCGGAGACACGCCGTAAATTTATTCTTTGTTTGTTCTTTATTGTTACGAAAAACCTCAAAAAGTTACTGAAATTACTCTTTTTGAGATGTGCTGTAATTGGCTCTGTTATGCGGTTTTCCTGATTTTTCGAGAAGATACAAATTGCAACGGGGGATTTTCAATTCCCGTACGGGTCACCACAAAACCTCGCAGAGAGATCTGCGGGTTCGGATTAAGAATCCGCTGATAATTTTTGATGAGAAAAAATATGTAAAATGCGGTTACGGAATCTTCTGAAATTTCTGTATCCGTAAGCATTTCTCTTTAAAACTTTGACTTTGTTGTTGCAGCCCTCGGTAAAGCCATTGGTGTAGCTGAAAGCAAAAGAGCTGATAATGCCGTCAAACCATGATTTCAGTGTTCTGGCACAGTACCGGAAATATCCGCCATTCCGAAATACGGCTTCCACATATCAGACACAAAGAAATATACATTCCGACGTTGTTCATTTTCATATTTTCTGAAATATGAATTCAAATCATTCTAAATCTTGTCGGCAAAATGTCAAGCACTATTTTATTTTTTAGATCTGTAAGTATACATTGATATTTTTCTCCTGAAGCGTTTCCTTTAAATTCATTAATAGCCGGCATTGACTTCAAAGTACTGCAAATTCAGCAGAATGGTTGTATTATCATTATAGAGCATATCGGTCCTCCGTTGATTTGGTCTTTGCAATTTCTATTTTAACGGATTTTTAACCAATATGCCCTATTTTTTTGAAATTTTTTTATTTTATTTTTCTGTTTGGCTCTTGGTTTTCCCAACATTTATTATAGAGCCTTTTATCATATTATACTCCTGTTCGCCGATAAAAACAATACTTATCCCCCGCAATTTCAATTTAAAATGATATTTGTTTCTTTATTGCAATGAAAATTTGACATACCCATATCAAAAATCGGAATGCCCGTAAATATTGACATACCCATAAAAAAGTGATATAAATTAGTCGTAAAAGCAGATAATAATGTCTGTATTTTGTATCATTCTACGGAGGTGTTTCAATTATGATGGGAAGACTTAGAGCGATGCGTGAGCCGCTCAAATATGTACAGGGCAGAGATGCACTGCTTAAATTCCACGAAGAAATGGGTTATATGGGCAAGCGCTGGCTGTTTGTATGCTCAAACAGCGGTTACAAGGCATGCCACGATAAAATAGAAAAGAGCTTTGAAGGTCTTGACGACTACAGACGTTATGAGGTATTCGGCGGAATATCCAGCAACGGCGAAATAAACAAGATGAAAGCTATTGTCGAGCAGGACAATATTGATACAGTAGTAGCTGTCGGCGGCGGAAGTGCCGTTGATACAGCAAAGGCTACCGCATACTACAGCGGAAAGCACATTGTGATAGTGCCTACAGTTGCGGCTACGGATGCTCCCTGCACGGGACTTTCAGTAATTTACAACGACGACCACAGCTTTGACAAGTATCTGTTCTACCCCACTAACCCCGACGCTGTAATGGTTGATACGACCGTTATCGCAAACGCACCTGTAAAATTCCTTATTGCAGGTATGGGTGACGCACTGGGTACTTATTTTGAAGGTCGTGCTTCTATCCGCACAGAGTCCGCTAGCCTTGAGGGTACAGGTATCACAAGAGCAGGTCAGGCACTTGCCCGTCTTTGCTATGATACTCTCCGTGAATACGGCAAGCAGGCTATCGAGGCTTGTAAGGTACACGCCGTTACTCCCGCGCTTGAAAATATCGTTGAAGCTAACGTTTACCTCTCCGGCGTCGGTGCCGATAACGTAAACTGTGCCGCCGCCCATTCATTCTACAACGGTGTAACTTCTCTCGGCATAAAGCACGCAGATCACGGCTGCTGCGTTGCACTCGGCACGCTTGTACAGCTTGTGCTTGAGGGTGCTCCTAAAGAGGAATTCAAGGAAGTTCAGGACTTCTGCCTTGAGGTCGGTCTTCCCGTAACGCTTGAAGAAATCGGTGTTACAACTCCTGAACAGGTAAAGACTATTTCCGAGAACGCTTGTATCCCCGGCGAAACTATCCACAACCTCGCAGGCGATGTACAGCCCGTTGAACTGTATGACGCTATTATGCAGGCTGACGCTATGGGTAAGATTGCACTGGGTAAGTAAGCACAGCACTTATAAACAGTATAAACAGCCTGAACCCCGCAAGGTGATTGCGGGGTTCTTTTTTTATATTGTTATTCTATTGCAAAGCCGATTTTCTGCTTTGCCTTACTCTTCTTTTTCTTTGCCGATGCTTTTTCAATCTTTTCGTTTGCCTGCTCTGATACGGAAATCTTTTCTGAACTTCCGTTGTTCTCATCATCGCTGTCATCATCTTCCGTTTCTTCAACATCATCTTTATCGAGAACAAGTGCGATTACCGAAGTATGCGTGACAAACATTACCCGGGCGTATGCGTAATCGTCAATCTTGTCGTAAAGTCTGCCTGCGCTGATTGTGCCGTCGTACACGGTGTTCACGCTGTTCGCTACATAGCCTATTGTTTCGATGAAAGGAAGATATGCCGCTATAGCTTCCTTATCACACTCGTTTTCTTTGTCCTTTATCAGCTTTACTATCCTGCCGATCTCAAACGGTTTCTTGCCGTAATAGTGACTTATGCCTGTTATGGTTACAAAATAAGTGTTTTCCATTATATTACCTCCTTTGTAACTACAATAATACACCTGAGAATGTACTATAAAAAGGACTGAAAGCAAAAAAAGCACCGTGAACCGTTTTAGAACAGTTTTGCGGTGCTTTTGTTGTGATCGGATATGATTACTTTGATGTTGCGATAAACGGACTGATAGCCGATGCGACAGCCGACGCAGGCATTGTCTGGAGCCATACTCTGCCCGGACCTGTTACCTTTGTATTGAAGAAACCTTCGCCGCCGAACAGCTTGTTGCCTATGCCCTTTACGCTTTCAATATCTATTGAAACGCCTGATGTCATTGCGGCAAGGTGTCCCGTGTCAAGAAGAAGTGACTGTCCTGCCTGAAGGTCGTATGTAATTACCGAACCGTCAATTTCAAGGAACACCATACCGCTACCCTCGAATTTCTGCATGATGAAGCCCTCACCGCCGAAAAATCCGCTACCGAACTTGCGCTGGAAATGTATGCTCATGTTAACGCTCATCTCTGCGGCAAGAAAAGCGGATTTCTGTGCGACTATTCCGCCCTGTGCAACATCTATCGCAAGTATCTCGCCTGGGAAGCTTGACGCAAATGCTATCTGTCCCGGTGCACCCTGTGCTGTATAGATATTCTGGAACATAGATTCGCCCGAGAACATTCTCGACATAGCCTTACCTATACTTCCGCCTGCATTGGTTAACATCTGCATATTGGGTGTCATCCAGCTCATTCCGCCTTTTTCGGTGTAAACCGATTCACCTGCATCTACATTGCATATAACTACGGGCAAGGGAGTTCCCTTTATTTCGTACTGCATAAAATTTTACCTCCAAAAAATATTACCATTATAATACCATATTTACATTTTACGGTCAAGAGTTTATGTGATTTTCATAAAATCCTGCTAATTTTTCAAAAATCTATTGCCGTTTATCACAAAATATGATATAATTTATAAAATCGTTTTAATGAAAGGAACGTATCTATGAATATCAAGATCACAGCCGACAGCACCTGCGATTTATCAAAGGAGCTTGTCGAAAAGTACAATATTACAATTATGCCGCTTTACATTGTCAAGGACGGCAAATCCTACAAGGACGGACTGGAAATAACACCGAAGGATATTTTCGACCATGTAAAAGCCGGCGGTGCGCTGACATCTACAGCGGCTGTCAACGTTGCGGATTATATCGAGGCATTTACGCCGCTAAGCAAGGAATACGATGCGGTTATCCATGTTGATATAAGTGCGGATTTTTCAAGCTGTTATCAGAATGCGTGTATAGCCGCAGAGAATTTCGACAACGTTTATATCATCGACAGCAGAAATCTGTCAACGGGAAGCGGTCATATAGTGCTGAGAGCGGCAGAAATGGCTCAGGCAGGCGAAAAGCCCGAAGATATAGTAAAAGCTATGAACGAGCTTACATCAAAGGTTGAGGCAAGCTTTGTAATAGAAAAGCTTGATTATCTCAGAAAGGGCGGAAGATGTTCGGCTCTGGCGGCTCTTGGAGCAAATCTGCTATCGCTCCGCCCGTGCATTGAAGTCAAGGACGGTAAAATGGGTGTCGGTAAGAAATACAGAGGTAAATATTCAGCCTGCATTGAAAAGTACATTACAGAGCGTCTTTCGGGCAGAGATGATATTGATTATAAACGTATATTCATTACCCATTCGCCAAGCGACAAGGAAATCATTGATATAGCGCACAAGACGGTAAAAAAGCTCGGAAAGTTTGAGGAAATACTCGAAACCGAGGCAGGCTGTACGGTTTGCAGTCACTGCGGACCGAATACGCTCGGCGTACTGTTTATAAGAAAGTAAATAAAGCAAAACAGCAGGAGAGATTTCCTGCTGTTTTTTATGTCTGTTTATTTAAGTATTCTTTCTCTTTGCTTGTAATCCGGCATATACTTTGCAAGCTCAGCGTAGAACTTTGCACTGTGGTTTGCCTGCAAAAAGTGGGTGAATTCGTGGGCGACAACATATTCAGCCGCCGACAAAGGATATTCCATAAGATGAACGTTGAACGTCAGTATCTTCTTTGACGGTATACAGCTACCCCAGCGTGAACGCATATCCTTGACTTTTATCACGGGAAAGTCTATACCCAGTTTTCCGTAATGCTCGTCATAAGCTATTTTGCAAAGACGTGTCATAAGCGACATACACTGTGGTTTAAGCCATGCTATGTATGTCTTGTATTTAAGCTCGTAATCATCGGTATCGGTAACGTAAAGTGTTATATTGCACATATCCTCGGTGATGTAATTACGCAGTCCTTTGCGAACAAAGAGCATATACTCACTGCCGAGTATAGACAGGATCTCTTCATCTTCAAAGTGGATTTTTTGGGTCTTACTTTTTTCTTTATATTTATCTATTGCACCGAGGATAAAAGCGGATTTTTCCCGTATAAAACGCTCGATTACGGCAATTGTAACGGCGGTTGACGCTGAAACGTGAACAGTACCGTCCGGCTTTATCCTGAGGTTTATGTTCTTCACTTTCTTGCGTGTAAGCTCATAGGTGATCATTCTGTCGCCGACTGTCACAGTGTGGAGCACACCGGGTTTTGAGTTACCTGTCAAGGATTTTTCTCCTCTCTTATAAACGGTTCGTTTACTGTCATATCTGTAAGCGGACCGTAAAGCTCGGGACGGCGGAAGGCGTTTCCGTGTACTTCACGGCGGCGATACTCACGCATATCGTCAATCGGGAAATCGGCAATATATATTCCCTCACGTTCACCTGCTTCGATAACCAGTGTGTCACGTCCGCCACTTCCGTCCGTGCGGTATGCTATGCCGTCAAATGCGGTGGAATGACCGTTGCAGTCGGGTTTGCCGTAAGGGTAATTTACCGTTGCGATACCTGTCATATTCTCATAGGCTCTGGCTCTGAGCTGTGAAATACGGTTTATCTCCATAGGACAGGCGTTGGGTACAAGTATAATTTCGGCACCTTTCAGCATGAGTATTCTTGCACTTTCCGGGAACTCCCTGTCATAGCATATCATCGCACCGACATTGACATTTCCGCCATTTGTGTCAAGTCCGGCTGTGTAAAAATCCGTACCGTGCGACAATACCCTTTCATCGCCGAAATCGCAGGTATGTACCTTTGAGTAGGTGAACATTTCCTTGCCGTGTCGGTCGAAAAGCGTAACGGAATTATACGGCGAACCGCCATGCTCGTTTTTGACAAGATACGTTATTGCCACCGCAATACCATTAGCTTTCGCCGCCTCTGAAAACGCCTGTATATACTCACTGTCGTGGCTTACAGCAAGGTCGTCAAGAGCTTTGCTGTCCTGCGGAAAACAGTACCCGCAACTCCACATTTCAGGGAACAGCGCGATATCCGCTCCCATTGCCGCTGATTTCTCAACAGCTTTTATTCCTTTTGCGATATTTCCCTGTAAATTGTCTTCGGGCATAAGCTGTAATAATGCCACTTTTATACCGGTCATATATTTCTCCTTTTTTCAGATACACAAACAGGTGCATTGTTTTCGCAATGCACCTGTCAAGTTGTTGATAAAACCACGCAACGCACAAATGCTGTCCATAGTTCACCAAAATCAATTTCAAAGCTGTGTAATTAAAACTGTTCTTTCAGATAATCTTATTCGATATTATCTTCTGTATCGCTTGTATCATCGGTTGCGTACTTGGTATAAACAGAACATATCTTTGATGTTTTCTTTATACCGTACTCGCCCTCAACAAGTGGCTTGCCCCAGTCGGCTGAAAGGTCAACGCCTGCCCAGTCACGAGAAATATCAAGGTAACTTACATCGTCGCCGTTACCTTTCCATGACCATGCAAGATAGCCGATGTTCTTTTCTGTCGAATACTGCATTATGGTTTCGTAAGCTACCTTACCGTCGGTGTGGTTGCAACCGAACTCACCGATAAGCAGGCAGATATTATTCTTTATGGCAGTATCTATTGTATTCTTTACAGTTTCTTCGTTCTTGCCGGCGGTGCCGTACATGTGTACCGCAAACATTGTGTTTGCGTCCTTGTCAGCCTTTAATATATCGTTGCCGTACTTCAGCACGCTGTCTGCGCACTGTCCCCAGCCTGCACTGTCAACTATAAGAGTATTTTCAATGCCTGCGTCACGCAGTTTCTTTACTGCGTCGATATAAGCGTCACGCCATGTTTCAAGGTTGTTGTAAGTTCCGTACCACTCGTTTGCGATATTGACAATTACATAAGCCTTGTTGTCGTTCAGTAAATCAGCCATCTCTATCCAGTAATCCACTGCGTGTTCAAGATATGAAACCTCGTTCATGCCTGCGCCGTCATGTATTTCGACTACCGCTATGAGATTTTTCTTCTTGCATTTTCTGATCAGACTTCTCAGTTCCGCTCTTGAAACCTTATCCCACTGGTCGCCGTCAGAGAGAACAAGACGTACTGTGTTCGAACCTACATACTGTATGCCCTCAAGTGCTGTGTCCGTATCATTCTTGAACCATGTATAAGCGTGGTTTACTCCACGCATTACAAAATCTTCACCGTAACCGTCAATAAGCTTTGTACCGTCTACCTTGAATCCGTCGGGTGCGGGGATCTCAACCGCTGTTGAGCTTACATTTTCCGCAGATGACTGCTGCCCACTATCCTGTGCTGTTTCACTGCTGCAACCTGCAAAAGCAAGGCACATTACAGTGCTCATTAATAATGCCGCTAATTTTTTCATCTTTACTTCCTTTCTAAATACTAAAACATATCTGCTAAAAACGTTTACATTATACTAAATAAAGTGCTTTATGTCAACCTTTAAAGCAAAATTTGCTGAGTTTATGCCATATTTTTAAGGAATGGCAGGTTATTCTTATCTGCCTTCCTCTTCGATTTTCTTGGCAACCTTGACGCACTCGTCAATATAGTGACGTACTGCTTCTTCCGCACTCTTCAGTTCGCCCGAGCCGAATTTTGAAACTGTGGACGAAATGTAATCCTTATAATGATTAAGCACCGTTCCGTCATTTGTAAAGCTCATTTCGGCATTTGAAATATTCATGATATCGCTGTAACGCTTATCGTCTGTATTATTGGCAACGGACGGCATACCCTTTACCGACGCTATCAGGTTTATCTGCTCCTCTGTAGCTAAGAAACGGATAAATTCGACCGCATAGTCATAGGCGTCACTGTTTTTATTAATCGAAAATCCGCTCCACGCTTCAGAGTGCTCATACACACCGTTGTCACCCATGGGAACGTATTCAAAGCTGTACTCAAAAGGCGATGCCGTAAACGCTTCCGACTTTGATTCACGCTTTTTCATTCCGCTGAACTTTTCTGTGTCGCAGATCCAGAACGGAACATTTCCCTCAAAGAATTTCAGAATTGCACCGTCATAGTTATCATCGGGATATTCGCTGTTTAAGTTATAATTAATATAGCCGTTATCAACAAGCGTACCGAGTTTTGTAAACATAGGGAGCAACTTGTTGTATGCCGCTTCATCACCGCTGTCAAGCTGTTTTTTGAACTCCACATCGGTACCGATAAGATCGAGCACAGCATTGTTTATTACTGAATAAGCGTAAGTGTTTGCGGACTGTATCGGGGTGTAGCCCTTGTCTTTGAGCGCTTTGAGCACCTCGGTAAATTCGCTGTAGTTTTTCGGCACCGAAAGACTTTCTTTTTCAAGGAGAGTCTTGTTCACTGCCATACCTGTCGCCTTTACCATTATCGAAACGCTTACAAGCTTACCGTCTATCGTGTACATCTTCAGCATATCATCTCTTATTGCACTGAAATCAATATCTTCCTTTGATAAATCGGCGCAATAATCGTATATGTACTTTTCTGTAAAGCTGGGATAACGGAGCTGTTCATCGCCCGTCATTACGATATCAACGTATTTGTTGTTATCCATGTCTCTTTCAGCTGTCCGCTTGAATACTGCTCATAGCTTACGGTGACATTCGGGTAGATTTCGTTGAAATTGTTTACGACTGCGTCAAGTGCCTCGAAATTTCCTACCGAACCTGCAATTTCAAGCGAAACCTTTTTGTCGGTATCGAGCTTTGCTTTGAACTCCTTGTTTTCTTCTTCTGACGAACAACCGCCGAAAAGTCCTGCTGACAAAGTTACTGCCGTTGCAAGAGCAACTGCTCTGAGTGCGAATTTTCTCATTTTCTTCCGTTCCTTTCGTATCTCAGAATTCTGAGTAAATTTCTTATATCTATAGGTTTTGAAACATGATAGTTCATACCTGCGTCAAGGCAAGCCTGTATATCTTCCGCAAAAGCGTCGGCTGTCACAGCCACAATCTTTATATCACGGACATACGGTACCTTGCTTTTTCTGATTATCCTTGCCGCTTCTCTGCCGTTCATCACGGGCATCTGGATATCCATGAGAATCATGTCATAATAATCATCCGGAGACGATGTGAGCATATCAACGCACTCGCTTCCGTTTTCGGCACGCTCGCAGATTATACCGTAATCTTCAAGCATCGTCTGTACTATCTCATAGTTCAGATCGTTATCCTCTGCCACAAGTAACCTCATGCCGTCAAACTCTTCTTTTGTGTATTCGGCATCCGAACCCTGAATATCGGATTTATTGTCCGGATTACTTGCTATGGGGAATTCTATTCTTACTATAAACTCGGTACCCTTGCCCTCTTCACTTGTACAGTCGATCGTACCGCCCATCATATCGGTAAACTGTTTTACTATGGCAAGTCCCAGACCTGAGCCCTGTATCTTGCTTATCGTACTGCTTTCAGCTCTTTCAAAGGAATCGTACATCGTACTCATGAACTTTTTGCTCATGCCTATACCGTTGTCTTTCAGTCTGTATACCAGTCTTACGCAATTGTTACGGCAGTTTTCAAGCTCCTCATACAGTTCAAGCTCGATATGACCTTTATCTTCCGTATATTTATAGGCGTTGCTCAGCAGATTCATGTATATCTGCGTCAATCGCAGATTATCTGCCATGATACAGTTAAAGGGAATATCATGAATATGGCAATCAAACTTGATTGATTTATTTGCAAGCTGAGGACGGATAATATCTGTGATATTGTTCATTAATTTATCAATATTCACAGGTGCGGTTTCAAGCCGCATTTTTCCGCTTTCAACCTTTGATATATCGAGGATATCGTTTATCAGCGTAATAAGATGATTTCCCGCAAGCGTAACCTTGTCAAGACAAGCCGAAACATACTGTGGTTCATTAAGATTTTTCTTTGCGATCTCGGTCATTCCGACAACGGCGTTCATTGGCGTTCTGATATCGTGGGACATTGAGGAGAGGAAGCGTGTCTTGGCGTTGCTTGCTTCTTTTGCAACCTTTGCCGTAATTCTGAGCTGTCGGTTTATCATCAGAATGTGAGTACCGTCAATTATTATAAGCAGAATCAGCACGCCGCATATAATCGCTACAACAAACCAGTTCTGTTCGCTGCTGTCAAGTACGTCACAGTCAATTGCTCCGAGAATATCAATACCCGACTCTTCGTCAAACTGTGAATAGTACCAGTAATACGGTTTACCCTTGGAATCGTTGTATGTCACAATTCCGCTTTCGTTACTGCTGAGTTCGTTTGCAAACTCATTTACTTTATTATAATCATCAGGATAATTGTAACTACGGATAAAATCTATGAATGTCTGTGACTTCATGGAAGCGGATTGTATTACATATACGCCCGTGTTCGTGATAATTCCTATCTCGGCAGAACGGAAAGCCATCGGGAACACCCATGCTTTTCTCATGCTTTCAACGGGTATCAGTCTTAATAGCAGGTAATCCTTATCTGTGCCGTCTGTATTTTTAAGCGTAACCTTTGTACCTACGCTGACAACGTTTGTGAGAGTGATGTCGTCACGGTACTTACCGAGTATACTTGCGTCACTTTCCTAACCGCTGAACATAAGCTCCATGTTCTTCATGAAAATGCGGTCGGTTTCATCGGTGCTTTTGCTTATCTGCTCATAGCAATGAGCTATATTGTTATCTCCGCTGTAGTAGGCTGAATATGCTTCATAAGTCTGCATATCGACAAAGTGGACATATCTTTCGGAGCTTGTATTTACATCTCTTATTTAACGGAGTGCCTGTTCAAGAGTCATTTTATTGAGTGTAATATAATGTGCCCAGTCTTCCGTATATCCTTTCTCAGTGTCGATATAATTAATCGTAACGTGCTTCATTGATTCTATCGTAGACACAAACGATTCAATTCTGAGATTCTTCTGCTTTATACTCATAAAGTGAGTAAAAAACGCAGAAGTCACTACAGCAAATACTATAAGTAAAACGTTAAGGGTAATAAGCAATGTCTTCTGGGCACGGGATAATTTACCGTTTTCAAGTGTTTCGCCGTACAATGCCCTGAAGTGTTTTTTCATAATAATCTTCATAATCATCACTTTTCCTTTCGTCATATTTATACATATTTATTAATTGTAACACATGTTGCCGATAAAATCAACACATAAAATCATTTTCGCTTCAAATCTGATTTTAACCCGTAAATTCCCAAAGTAAGTTCCACAGTGGAAATTGGAGTGGAACTTACTTTGGGAATTTACGTCTATAATAGCACTAACAATTCGGTCGGTCAACAGTTCTTGAAAAAATAATCGTGATATGCTATACTTATTGAATATGTCGGTTATGCGGTATGGTTCATACTGTATTTATATTTCGGTTTTACAATCAGACAGTTACGGAGGTGTGCAGATGGCTGATAATTACGACAACAGCGACAAGGACAGAAGAGAACTTCTGAAGCTGAAGCAGGGACTTGTTGACGAAAAGGATAGCGAAATCCGTGAAACAGGCTATGATGTCAGAATGGCTCAGACGGCAAGCGAGAAAACGAAGAATTTTCTTTGGTATCACAAGGTGATTATTGTTGTAGGAATATTGCTTATTATTCTCGGTGTGATAATCTATTTTGTGTTTTTTGCAAAGAAGAAGCCTGATATCACCATTTACAGCGTGGGTAATTACGCCATGTCGATCCGCACAAGCTTTGAAGACGGTATGTCTGCCTATGCTCCGGACTTTGATAACAACGGCGAACACAACGTAACCATTGACCAGAGCGTACCTGACGCATATCTGGGTGATGTCGATCTGTTCGACCAAATAAAGAACGGAAAATGCCAGGTATTCATCGGCACTGAAAGCGAACTTCAGAGCGCTTACGAGAGCTTTGAGAACGCTTACGGCGATAAGATATTCAGCGACCTGTCGGAAATTACGGGAGAGAGCGGATATGTTATCAATCTGAAGAACACGGCGTACGGCAAAAGGATGCAGATTTTCACAACGGAAATATTCGTTGCGGTGCGTAATACAGACGATGAGAGCGAAGAGCAGGCTATGCAGTTTGTGAAAAATCTGTATGACGGTGTTTATTACAAGCAGGACTAAAATTGTATTCACGAAAGGTTTCAGATGTCAAAAGAAAGCGATGAAAAAAGAGAGCTGTTAAAGCTCAAGCAGGGAATAATAGAAGACAGCGACATTATTGAACAGGACGTTCACGAGCAAGCTGAAGAAATGACGGCGGTAAAAAAGGTAGACAACTTCTTCTACCGCAACAAGTGGTTTGTGCTGGCAGGAGTTTTCTTTGCGGCAGTGGCAATATTCCTGACATATCAGATAGTTGCCCGTGAAGATCCCGATTTATCGGTTATGCTGGTTATCTCAGATACTGAAAAAGCTCCCGGGCTTTATCAGAAGGTAAATGATATAGAGCTTGCCCTTGAGCAGTACTGCCCGGACTTTGACAACAACGGGTATGTTCATGTTGCGGTTTACTTCATCGACCTTACCAAAGGCTCGGATATGCAGTATGTACAGACAAACAATGCTAAGCTTTACGGCGAGATAGAGCGTGGCGTATCGGAGCTTTATATCTGTGATGAAGATATTTTCAACACAAACAAGTCTGCGGACGAGAACGACCCTGATAAAATCTACGAAAACCCGAATACTTACGAAACAATGTTCTCGGATATCGGAAAAGAGCTGGGTCTGTCCGAATACGACGGAAAACTCAGAGTAAACCTTAACGACACACAGTTTGTATATGACGCAAAGTGGGAAAATTCATGCCCCGACGCACTTGCTTTTTCGGTACGCCGTGAAGAAGAAGGCATGATAAGCTACAAACACTCAGCGGAATATCAAAGACGTGCAAAAGAAGTACTGAAGAACATTCTGACAGATAACAAAGTAAACGAAACTGTTGTCGGCGACACTACAGAGCAAGGAGAATAATATGGACTATTACGCAAAATCAGGCAGACAACCTTTTTGGAAGCTGTTGTTATCGGGATTTCTTTTTATGGTGTTCGGAAATCTTCTCTGCACTATCGTTACTGTTTCGACAGCACCGTTTATGAATTTTGAGTTTTTCAAGGTGATAGTATTTATATTTACGCTTATTATATTCTATTCGCTGATGTTCACGGCAGGATACCGTGACGGCGACAGAGAGCAGAAATATGTCAGACTTCACAAGGCAGAGCCGCCCAAGGAAAGCAAATGGGTGCTTATCGGCATAATCCTTATGGCGATAATGTTCGTACCGTCACTGCTCCTGCTTCTTGACAAGCTGTGCGGATGGTATTTCGATATGACATTCGTACACAGGATAATAGACGGCCTTGTCTATCCCCTGTCGCTGATGATAGTTCCCGAAAACACAATTGATTCTATGGATATATTCGTGCCGTTCATCTATATGCTGTGCTACGCAGGTATACCGGCAGCAACGCATCTCGGCTACTATTTCGGATATACGCAGAAATTCAACAAGGACGATATAATGTATCAGTAATTATACCGCAAGATACAGAAAAAAGATGCAGAAAACCGCTGTTCGCTTATAAACGGACAGCGGTTTTACTTATACGATTATGGTTTTGCTCAATGCTTGCAGCCGTGCTCACCGCAGGTGTGGCCCTCGCCGTGATTATGACCGCCGTCATGGTGTGAGCAATGTACCGCCGGGTTAAACTCAAGCGTTCCCGAAAGCAGAGCCTTTACCGCACTGTCCGCATCGCCTGTAACACCGCCGTACAGCTTGATTCCTGCATCGGCAAGCGCATTCTTTGCTCCCTCGCCTATTCCTCCGCAGATAAGCGTATCGACATTGTTCAGCTTAAGGAAGCCTGCAAGCGCTCCGTGTCCGCTGCCGAGCGTGGGGATAATGCTTTCGTTTTTGATGCTGTTATCCTCGACCTCGTACACCTTGAACATTTCCGTATGTCCGAAATGCTGAAATATCTGTCCGTTTTCATAAGTTACTGCTATTTTCATCTTTTCCTCTTTTCTGTCCGTAAGGGCTGTTTGATAATATCATTATATCACTTATCCGCTTTTATATCAAGCGGCTGTTTCGATGCCGATAATACTATCACACATAGAATTCAGCCATATCTTCAAGTCTGAGACACGCAAGCTTTCCGCCGAAAGCCGCTCCGCAGTCGATTACTATATTGTTGTGTGAGTGATATATCTCCCACTTGCCGCTTATCAGCTTTGTCGGAGTATGTCCCGAAACGATGTAAACGCTGTCATCCTCAAAATACTGCCGTTCATAATCGGGACGCAGTTCAAGCAGTTCGTAAAGAGAGTACCCGGATATCTTCTTATCTTTTCGGAAATTACCCAGTCCTGCGTGTACAAGAACAAATGTCTTGTCACCTATATCTATCGCTTCATACGCATAAAGACTGTCGATGAAATCAAGTATACGCTGTCGTTTTTCCGTAGGTAATGTCCGAAGCTGTTTCATAGTCGGAACACCGCCGTTACGTTTATATAAAGCAAGTTCAATCAGGAAATCATCATCAAAAGAAGTTACATTTTCATCGGTTATTTCGGTGGTCAACCGACGCAGAAAGTCCCTTGCCATTACCTCGTGATTTCCGAGAAGCACGGTGATGTTCGGCTTATCCATAACATATTCCAGTATATCGACTGGGCGTTCCCCACGGTCGATTATATCACCTATAATAAACAGTTCATCGCTGTCGGAGAAATTGATCTTTTGAAGCATTGCGATGAATTTATCATACATACCGTGCAGGTCGCTCATAACGTAGGTCATATCTTTTCCTTTCTTTATAAACCAAAAACAAGGTGATATAAAGTATAGCACAAAAGCAAGCGGTTTTCAAATAAAAAACACCTCCCGACTTTACAGCCGCTGCAGAGTGTATATTTATAGCAGACTTAAACAGCGAGAATTAAAAATGTCCGTGTATCAAATTCCAACATAAAAGATTAAAACGTTTACACAACCGTTTTTCTGCTATATACCCAAAAACGCAAGTAAATGAAAACTGAAAATCGTTAATATTTAAGCATCCGACTTGTTGACTTCAAGGTTTTATTATGATAAAATATTTTTGGAGATATTCGTGAAAAACACGGTTGTGATGTACTTGAGTTAGTCATACCTAATTAAGTTAGTAATATATAATACGGTTAGTTATTGCTAATTAAGCAGTGTTGTACAATCTGTGTGAACGGAGCAATATGAAAGGAAAAATGTAAAATGTTTCTTACTGTCAAAGAGATAAGAAAGCACTTCGGTGAGGGCGACAGCCGTGTTGAAGTGTTGAACGGGATTGACGCCGAAATCGAAAAAGGAGAGATATGCGTACTGCTCGGTCCGTCCGGCTCGGGCAAGTCCACCCTTCTGAATATCATAGGAGGTATCGACACTGCCGACAGCGGATATATTGCCATAAACGGCGAAAAGACCGCAGATATGAACGAGAAAAGGCTGACGCTGTACCGCAGGAAGCACCTCGGATATATCTTCCAGCAGTACAATCTCATACCCAACCTCAACATCAAGGAGAATGTTGAAATCGGTGCATATCTGAGCGACAATCCGCTTGACACGGATGAAATACTGAAAACGCTCGGTCTTTACGAGCATCGTCACAAATTGCCGAATCAGCTTTCGGGCGGTCAGCAGCAGAGAACGGCAATAGGCAGAGCGATAATAAAAAATCCGGATATTCTGCTTTGCGACGAGCCTACCGGTGCGCTTGACTACAAGACCTCAAAGGATATACTCAAGCTGATAAGCGATGTAAACAAGAAGTTCGGCAATACGGTCGTAATGGTAACCCACAATGACGCTATCAAAAATATGGCGGACAGGGTAATAAAGCTGCGTGACGGCATGATAAGAAAGAATTATCTCAATGAAAACAAGATTGCCGCAGAAGATCTTGACTGGTAAGGAGGATAACGATGAGAAATCCTCTTGTTAAACGTCTGCCGAGTGAATTCAAAAATGAGCTTGGCAAATATATTGTAATCTTTTTATTCATGGCGCTTTCGGTATCTTTTGTATCGGGCTGGAGTGTTGCGGGCGGAAGCATGGCAACGGCTTATGACGAGAGCTTTGAAAAGTACAATATAGAGGACGGCAATTTCGAGCTTTATGCAAAGGCCGATGATGAGCTTATAAAGGCTGTTGAGGACAGCGACAGGTTTGATGCGAAGATATACGAAAACTTCTATGTTGAATTTCCGACAAAGGAAGTTGACAGCACACTGCGTATATTCAAAAAGCGTACCGATATAAACCTTGAAAGCCTTATGGACGGCGAATTTCCGTCAAGTGACAGCGAAATTGCCATCGACAGAATGTATGCTGACAACAACAGCCTTAAAGTCGGCGACAAGCTGACGCTTCACGGCAAAGAATACAGGATATGCGGACTTGTCGCACTGTCGGACTACAGCGCACTGTTTTCAAGCCCATCGGATATGATGTTCGATTCGATAAAATTCGGTGTTGCGATAGTGACAGCCGATACATTCGGTACATATCCGGAGGATAAGCTGCATTATGTCTATTCGTGGAAATATGCCGAGCGTCCCGCCGATAATACTGAGGCAAAGTCGCTGTCGGAGGACTTTCTTGAAAAGCTGTCCGAAGAAGCTCCGAAATATATGAATGCGGTCACTGGCTACATTCCCGAATATACAAATCAGGCGATAATCTTCACGGGCGATGATATTAAGAGCGATACAGTCTTTGTACAGATGTTTCTTTATATAATCGTGGTAATCTGCTCGGTGTAGGCTCGTTTGCTCTCATTGCTCTTGCACTCACAAGAAGAATAAAGAAAGTACCTTTAGCAGACGCCCTCAAAAACGTAGACGGCTAAGTGGCTGAAAGCCACGGTAAATTCACCGTGTGGCTGAAAGCCACGATAAATTCGCCGTTCTGACTGTTACCGACAGGCGATAGTTACGTTACCGGCGGTGGCAACGTGCCGCTGCGTATTTACTTTTGAATGAACAACGCAGTAAAACCATATTGACTGTTGGCAACATACGGCAGTTGTGTTACCGATGATAGCCACATGATATAACGTTGCAATTTAAAATAGCATTTTGCAAAACCCATATTATATAATCCGCTGTTTACCGAAAGGCAGACGGCGGATTTTTATATGCCGTGCACCGATTATCCGCAGTAACTTGCTACAGGCTTACTTTACAGTTATTTTTCTTGACATCACAGCGTAAAAATAATATAATAGACAATGGCGGAGTGTGTGAAAAAATTCCGTCCGAACAATACTTTAATTAAACCGAAAGGTAAGATTGACCTTGTTTATTGATATAAACGATCTGAGAATAAATTACATTGACGAGGGCGAAGATAACGGCAGAGGGGTAATACTCCTCCTTCACGGCTGGGGCAGTAATATTACACTGTTCAGAAATATTGTCGATATGCTGTCGCCTCATATGAGAGTGGTTGCGCCCGATATGGCTGGCTTCGGTGAAAGCGACGAGCCGAAAAAGCCGTGGTGCGTTGACGATTATGTTGACTTCATCGGCACATTCTGCAAAAAGCTCGGAATCGTACCTACCGTTGTACTCGGACACAGCTTTGGCGGCAGAGTTATAATAAAGGCTGTTACCCGTGAAAAGCCCGTGCTGACACCCGAAAAGATAATTCTTACGGACAGTGCGGGAATCAAGCCTAAACAGAGCGTATCCTCAAAAATCAAAACACGGACATATAAAATGGGCAAGGCTGTAATGAGCACAGCACCCATGAAAAAGCTTTTCCCGGATGCCGTTGAAAATATGAGGAACAAACGAGGCAGTGCAGATTATCTTGCGGCATCGCCTGTAATGAGGGCAACGCTTGTAAAGGTGGTAAACGAGGACTTGACTTATCTCCTGCCCGAAATAAAGCAGTCTACCCTGCTTATATGGGGTGATAAGGACGACGCTACTCCCCTGTCTGACGGGGTTAAAATGAGCGAGCTTATAAAAGACAGCGGACTTGTTACTATCAAAGGTGCGGGACACTATGCTTTTCTTGAGGGCTGGTACACATTCTCAAGAGTATTGGCATCATTCCTTGACATTAAATAAAACAGAACGGAGAATTTATTTTGGATATTTTACGTTTAATCGCCGTTGCCGTACTCGGTATGGCACTTGGCGCATCGTGCGGACTTAATTTTATACACTATATGCATATGTTCCAGCTAAACTCATATCATGCCGATGAGCAGTTCAGGTGGATAGGAAAGAATATAAAAGATGTCATAATGCGCCATGTGTTTACGATAGGTGCGATACTTACATTTATTATATGCGGCGAAACAAATGCGTCCACCTGCTTTATAGCGGCGGCTTTTCTGTTCCTTGGCATCGTGTTCTCTGCGCCGAAAAAGGCAAAGAAAAAGCTGGTGTTCACTCCGAGAGTAATGAGAATGACGGTGACATCGGTTATCCTGTATATACTTATAATCCTGCTTGTGTTCTTAACGCTCGGCATGGGTTATCTGTCGCTTGCCGTAACAATGGGCGTGCAGATTTTAACGCTCGTTATGGCAATGCTTGCAAACCTCATCAACAAGCCGATCGAGCTTATGATAAACCGCTACTATATCAATGATGCAAAGCGTGTTATAGACGGACTTCCGAACCTTACAGTAGTTGGTCTTACAGGAAGCTACGGCAAGACGAGTACAAAGTTCTATCTTGAAAAACTCCTCGGTGCAAAGTACAACGTGCTTATGACACCCGAGAGCTACAACACGACAATGGGTGTTGTAAAGGTAGTGCGTGGACAGCTCAACGCAACACATGAGATTTTCCTGTGTGAAATGGGTGCTAAGAATGTCGGTGAGATAAAGGAAATCTGCGATATCGTAAAACCTAAGCACGGCATTATCACATCAATCGGTCCTCAGCACCTTGAAACATTCAAGTCGATCGACAACATAATAAAGACAAAGTTTGAGCTTGCGGACAGTCTGCCGTCAGACGACGGAATAATATTCTTGAACTACGACAACGAATATATAGCAAAGCATGAGTGCAACAAGAACAAGGTGACATATTCACTCAGCGGCGGGACGGATTATTATGCGGATAATATTTCCGTCAGCGAGAACGGAACACAGTTCACTGTTCACCACGGCGATGAAGAAAAACAGTTTGCGACAAAGCTTATCGGCAGTCACAACGTACAGAATATAGTCGGTGCAATAGCCGTTGCAAATACGCTCGGCGTACCGTTTGCGGACCTTGTTATACCCGTAAAACGTCTTGAATGTGTACCGCACAGATTACAGATAATCAAGGGTACAAACAAGACGATAATAGACGACGCTTTCAATTCAAATCCGACAGGTGCAAAGGCGGCTCTTGATACGCTTGCGGTATTTGACGGATATAAGATACTTGTTTCACCCGGAATGGTTGAACTCGGTGAAAAGGAATATGAGCTCAACAAGCATTTCGGCGAGCAGGCGGCTGAAATATGCGATTTTGTAATCGCAGTCGGCGAACGTCAGGCAGTACCGATAGTTGACGGTCTGAAAGCAAAGGGATACCCCGAGGAAAAGACATACGTTGCCAAGAATCTGAACGAGGCTCTTGCAAAGGTTGAAAATATAAAAACAGGCGGAGAAAAGAAGATAGTTCTTCTTGAAAACGACCTGCCCGATAACTATTGATAACGATAAGTTTAAAACAAGGAAGATAATATGGACGTATTTTGCGATTACTGCGGTGCAAAGCTTGATGTTGAAAACGATAATTGCTGTTCGCAGTGCGGCGCACCGTTTGATGATAACGAGAGCGTAAAGCAATATCGTGCGGTAAAAAGACGAAGAGAAGAACAGCAGAGAAATCTGGAGGAGATGAGGCTGAGGCAACAGCAGCAGTCTCAGTATTATCAATCAAGACTGAATGTTCGGCAAAACCCTTCTTCACAGCAGAATAATAATATAAACCGCACAATGAAATTAGTGCGAATTATCGTGTTGGCAGTTTTTTTAGGTCCTGTGCTTCTCAGTATTTTGGCGGGAGTATTCGGTGCTGTTAATAAAGTGGTAAATGAATTTAATGATGACGACGAATATACCACCAGAAAGCCTATCACCACCTTTGCTTCTACATCGGACATTGTTCATGAAAATGTTGAAGTAAGCTTCAACGAGACCGCCGAGCTTGACGAGTACAGCTTTATATGTGATGAGGTTTACAGAACGGAAATAAAGTACGGCGGAGCAGACAAGGGCTATATGTATGTTGTATTCCACATCAAAGTCAAGAATACAAGCGATACGAAAATTTGGCTCAACAATGAGATCAATTGCATATATGACGGGGATATCAGCTGTGACAAGGCGTGGGGACTTGAGGAAAAGAGCTTCAACACCTATGCTTCGCTTTCTGCAGGACTCGGAACAGAAGGATATATCTGCTACATAGTTCCCGAAAAGGCAAAGAGCGTAGTCATTTCTTACGGCGATTACGTCAGAGTGAACATTGATCTCAGAAACCTTGAATATAAGACCGAAAGCGACAATTCGGATTCAGAAACAAGCTCAGATAATAATTAATATTGATATAAAGAAAGGACACAAACGATGAAAATCAGAGTAGGCGTATTTTTCGGAGGAAAGAGCGTAGAACATGAAGTATCTATCATCTCAGCACTCCAGGCTTGCAATTCAATAAACAAGGATAAGTATGAGGTAGTACCCGTATACATTACAAAGAACAATGAAATGTATGTCGGCGAGAAGATAGGAAATATCGCTTCATACAAGAACCTGAAAGCACTTCTTAAAGAAAGCCACAGGGTAATACTTGTAAACGACGGCGGAAAGGTACAGCTTGTGCTCTACCCCGGCAAAAAGTTCGGCAACAATGTATATGCAACGATAGATGTTGCTTTCCCGATAGTTCACGGCACAAACGTTGAGGACGGTGTATTCCAGGGATATTTACAGACGATAGGCGTTCCGTATGTAGGCTGTGATGTAATTTCATCGGCAGTAGGCATGGATAAGTACGTTATGAAAACCGTATTCAAGGATAACGGTATACCCGTACTTGACGGAACAGTGGTTCATGTAAGTGATTATGCAAAGGACGCTGACGCTGTAAAGGCTGACATAAAGGCTAAGATCGCATATCCGCTCATAGTAAAGCCGATAAACCTCGGCTCAAGCGTCGGCATTATGATAGCCCACAACGACGAACAGCTTGACGAAGCACTTGACAACGCATTCACATATGCTTCAAAGCTTCTTGTTGAGCCTGCTATCACAAACTTAAAGGAAATCAACTGCTCGGTATGCGGCGACTATGCTACGGCTCATGCGTCTGAATGTGAAGAGCCTGTAAATACCGATGAAATATTAAGCTACAAGGATAAGTATATCTCAGGTGACAAAGGCGGTAAATCAAGCGGCATGGCAACTCTCAAGAGAAAGATTCCTGCCGATATATCGGACGAAACAAGAGAACAGATACGCACCCTTGCCGTAAAGGCGTTCAAGTGCCTCGGAGCGTCGGGAACATCAAGAATTGACTTTATGATAGATATGGATAACGGCAACGTTTATCTCAACGAGATCAACACAATTCCGGGTAGCCTTGCTTTCTATCTGTGGGAGCCTGTCGGCGTAAAGTACCCCGAACTGCTTGACGAAATGATTTCACTCGCATTAAAGCGTGAACGTGAGAACAAGGCACTTACATTCAGCTTTGATACCAACATTCTTGACGGCTTTACAGGCGGCAAGCTCGGCGGAACAAAGGGCGGTAAGCTGTAATCACAGCGATAATTCTTCTCGAAAATAAGGCTTGAAAATAAAGGAGAACCATGAAAAAAGCATATATAATCAATCTCAAATACGGTATCTGGGAAAATCAGCTCTGGCTTGAAGCCGATGACACTCCCGAAATGCAGGAAAAGTGGGAAACGGCAAAATCAAAGCTTTCCGAAGTAGCAACAGCTTGTCAGAGCTCCGGCGACTACTTCAACAAGGCAATCGAGCATTTCTCACAGTACGGCTTTACAAGAATACAGAAGTGAGCCACTGATGAAAGAAATTAAAGTAACAAAGAATGACAGCGGTCAGCGTATTGACCGCTTTTTGTCTAAATCATTTCCGCTCGGTCAGGGGCATATATGCAAGCTTGCTCGCAAGAACTGTATAAAGCTGAACGGCAAGAAATGCAAACCTGACACGCACATTGCGGAAAACGATATAATTAAGCTGTTTGTCCCCGATGATATGCTGATACCAAAGGCTAAGGCAAACCCCGATGATTTCACAGCGGTAAGCGATAAGATAGATATAGTCTATGAGGACGAAAACATTCTGCTAGTCGATAAGCCTGTAGGAATGGTGGTTCACGAGGACGAAAGCGGCGACAGCGACACGCTGATAAACCGCATAAAGAGCTATCTTTATCACAAGGGTGAATATCACCCCGAAAACGAGCTTTCTTTTGCTCCTGCGCTATGCAACCGTATCGACCGCAACACCTGCGGAATAGTAATTGCGGCAAAGAACGCCGAGTCGCTGAGAATACTCAATCAGAAGATAAGGGACAGGGAGCTTACAAAGCTGTACCTGTGCATAGCCTGCGGCAAGGTAACTCCCGACAGTGCAACACTGACCGCATATCTTGAAAAGAACAGTGATGCAAACACTGTGAAAATCAGCGACAAGAAAACGAAAAACAATCTGACGATAAAGACAAAGTACAAAGTTCTGGCGTACAACGGCGAAAATTCGCTTTTAAAGGTGGATTTGCTCACAGGCAGAACTCACCAGATAAGAGCGCATCTTGCCTATATCGGACACGCTCTGCTCGGTGACGGCAAGTACGGTAACAACAAGCTTAACAAAAAATACGGTTTCAAGTATCAGGCGCTTTGCAGTTATGAACTTGAGTTTAAATTCACTACCAACGCCGGCTGTCTTTCTTATCTTGACGGCAGAAATTTCAAGGCAAAAGCACCCGACTTTGTGAAAATGTTCGGTGACAAGGTAAAACTGTAACGGTACAAATCCGCTCGCAGAGCAGCACGGCGTATAATCGCAAAAAAATTGAGGAATTTTTCAAAAAAGTGTTGACAAAACGCAAAATCCGTGCTATAATATCATAGCACGATACGGAGAGGTATCGAAGTGGTCATAACGAGGCGGTCTTGAAAACCGTTTGGGGGCAACCCCACAAGGGTTCGAATCCCTTCCTCTCCGCCATGTAAATCCCGACTGGTTTCAGTCGGGATTATTTTTTTGTAATTTTCAGATAACTGTACAGTAAAGCCCCCGTTGGCAAGACGGGGGCTTTCGTTATATAACAGTCCGGTTTATTTTATATACGGAAGCATGATTTTTTTAAGCTCATCAATAGTTTCTTTCTTCTGATTTGTGCTGTAGCTTGTATCGGAAGAAAACAGCAAATCTACAATAGACTTTACAAGATCGGTTGAGCTTATGTTGTCAATAGTAAGGACAGGAGCCGCATTCTTATCTATCATTTCGGTTCTGAAAAGCGAATGGTTATACACCATATCGTCAATAATTTTTGCTTCATTCTTATCTTTTTTGAGTTCTGTGTTCAGTCTGAGCAATTCCCTGCTGAAAGCGGACATAGTTCTTGCAGGCGAAGAAAGCTCCGTTTCCGATGTGAGAACAAGCGTTACACTGGATTCGTTAATTGCGTAAACACTGAACTTCTTGCCGTCTTTTCTGAACGTGATACCTGCATTGCACTTATCGACCGCAGTGGTGAAAATATGGTACTGCTTTTCTATCTCAGCCAGATTAATATTACAACTGCGATTGGCAGGAAACGATTTAAACATATACGTTGTCATAACAATATCCCTCTCTTGTTCCGACACTGATTTTATCCTAATTATAACGTTTTTTTCGGCTTATGTCAATTAATACTATTTTAATGAACTTCACAAATTTTCTGTAAATTCAAATTTGCTCTTGACTTTGGCATTTCCTTGTGATATAATTCATACAAAGCTTTTGTGATCTCTATAAATATTTCATTTTAAATCGGAGGTTAACTACTATGTATAAAGAAGAAGCAATAGAACTCTTCACTGAGTATTTAGACGATTTTAATGTACGCTACAGGTGGATTTCCACATCGGAAGATGAAGATTGCTCGGAACTGTTTTTTGTCACTGACGGAATGAGTAACAGCCCGGGAGAATTTGTCGAAACAACTATCGACTTCTGTGATAGCTGTATATCAGCACGGGCGTATTACAATGTAATGGGACAGAAACTGGTTGCCGAAAATCTCGAACGGTTCCCTGCACTGTTTCGGCTGTTAAACTTTATCAACGAGAAAAAAACCATATATCAATAAACCGGCAATCACGTTTCGATGGTGATGAAGAAAAATCAGCAATTTTCACGCCACAACTTCGTATGACTGAGGATCTCAAACACGATATTAAATACACTCTCGTAGTCGATTATCAGTATCTCGAGCTGTTCCCCAACCAGACAGTACAAATGCTTGTCGTTTTCCTGCAGTTATACCTCAATTCCTTCGCACCGTCTGTTTTCGGGGTCCTGACTGGCGAAATGAACTTGTACGAAGCGAAAAACACATTAACGAACGCTAACACAAAAATGGAGTTTCCGGAAAATTATTTACCCACTGAGGAGGACAAAAACAATGAATGCACTTGAAGAATTTTCCAGAGTAGAGATAGCCTTATTTGATAAGTTATTTCGAGAGGGAGGGGAGTTTTATTCTCTTACAGAAATTCAGCACGAGTTAGCACAATTTTCCGACAAAGAACTCATGAAAGGTCTTGACGATGCGGTCAGAAAAGGAATAATCTGTGAATCGGTTGCTGTAAACGGCGAAACCATGTACTTTAGATGAGGCAAATAATGGATACAGAAAGACTTATACCCAGCTCTTATATAAGAGAAGAACTAAGCAAAAAACAATATCAGCTAAGCGATGCCGAAAAAGCGACTATGTTCTGGAACTCCACGCTTTCCTATACCGAAAAGCTGGAGGAACTACAAAAGCTGAGCGACAGCACAAGCAATGAAAATCTGCAAAAGCAGATTCGAGAGAGGTTAGATTACGAGAGCAAAAAGCTTGAACGAATCAAGGACAACTCATCCGGCAGTTATCTCTATGTATTTGAGGATCAGCATAAACTCTACCAAAACTATTTCTTGAACTACAAAATGTCAATACTCTTTGCACAAAGGTATCTTTCAAAAGGTAATTTTTCTTGTACTATATACAAGAAAAAACTTATAAACAGCTGCGATGAGTTCACCAAAACAATCCGCTTGCACCGGAATCAGCATACGACCGACGAACTCGCTGAAGCGATAACAGTCTTTTCTTACGGCGAGTCGGTATCTGAGATACAGTTTAACAACAAAGGAAATATTGATTACCTCTATTGTGGCGAAATGAGCCCGGAAGAAGAAAACGATACATATGAATACAGAAAATACAGATTCGAGCAAAACTGCTTTGCAATTCCGATAAAATTCTCTTGCGGTACAATCGTGAGAGATGTAACCGACAACTCTCTCGCTGTTATAGCCAGTGATGCGGACTTCAGCAATGCTCCTTCCGACGATTCATATTTCAGCTATTTCGGTGTCCCCGTACTCACGCTTGACAAGAACGGTATGTGGGATCACACACATATAAGACCGATATATCTTGAAAAGTCTGAACCGCTTATCTGTGGCACGGATGACAAGAAAGAAAGCGCATATATAAGAGCAATAAACAGCTTTTCCGAGTGTCTGAAAGCAGGAATGAACGATGAAGAACCTGCCTGTCTCAAAGCTATAGCGGACGCACGGGAGTACAGGGATATCTGCGTTGAATGTGCCGCAGAAACCGAAAAGCAGATTTTTGATCATGTCGATAAGGCTGTCAGACTTACAGATATAATGAACTGAATATAGCAAATGACCTCCGTTTCAAATAACGGGGGTCTTTTGACAATCTGAACGACTGATAATTTTAGCCGATTTTAATTTTCCCTCTTGACAAATACCCCCGGGGAGTATATAATGAAAATACCCCGTGAGGGTATATTGAAACAACACAGATTCATGAGGTAACGTTATGAGTGAAAATAAAACAACAGTTAAAAAGGTCTGTCCGTGCTGTCAGAAGCATACGGTAAGAGACGATAAGCACAGAAAGGCTCTTCTCAACCGTCTTAAACGCATAGAGGGACAGGTGCGTGGAATTGAGGCGATGATCGAAAATGACGCATACTGCAACGATGTGCTTATTCAGTCTGCCGCAGTCAATGCCGCAATGAACGCTTTCAACAAAGAGCTTCTTGCAAGCCACATAAGAGGCTGTGTTGCAAGAGATATAAGAGAGGGCAAGGACGAGGTTATAGATGAGCTTGTCACAACTCTTCAAAAGCTGATGAAGTAACGTAAAACGGACATAATAGATAGAAAACAAGCAAAAGAAAGGAGGTCTTGATATGGAACAGTATGATGTTACGGGCATGAGCTGTGCCGCCTGTAGTGCAAGAGTAGAAAAGGCGGTAACAAAGGTAAAAGGAGTTACTTCCTGCTCGGTAAGCCTGCTGACAAACTCAATGGGTGTCGAGGGTACGGCATCGCCGCAGGATATTATTTCTGCCGTTGAAAAAGCGGGCTACGGTGCTAAGCTGAAAGGCGCAGGGGCTCAGGAAGCTGACAACAGTGCCGATTCACTGCGTGATACGGAAACGCCGAAGCTGAAGAAAAGGCTTATCGCATCGGTTATATTCCTTGTTATCCTTATGTACTTCTCAATGGGTCACATGATGTGGGGATTTCCGCTACCGTCCTGGTTTGACGGAAACCATGTGGCTATGGGACTTGTACAGCTATTGCTCAGTGCAATAATAATGGTTATAAACAGCAAGTTCTTTGTAAACGGCTTCAAGGGATTTATAAACCGTTCGCCGAACATGGATACGCTCGTTGCGCTCGGCTCGGGTGCGTCATTTGTATGGAGCGTTTATGCACTGTTTATGATGACGGACGCACAGCTCCACGGAAATGCAGACGCTGTGATGATGTACATGGACGAGTTCTATTTTGAGTCGGCGGCTATGATACTGACGCTTATCACGGTCGGTAAAATGCTCGAGGCACATTCAAAGGGTAAGACGACCGATGCACTCAAAGGTCTTATGAAGCTTGCACCCAAAACCGCAAACGTTATAAGAAACGGCGTGGAGCAGACAATTCCTGCCGAGGAAGTTGTAAAGGACGATATTTTCGTTGTTCGTCCCGGTGAAAGTATACCTGTTGACGCAGTGGTGACAGACGGTGAAAGCACTGTCAATGAATCGGCACTTACGGGTGAAAGTATTCCTGTTGACAAAACGGTCAGCGATAATGTTTCGGCGGCGACTATCAACCAGACGGGATTTATCACCTGTAAGGCTACCCGTGTAGGCGAGGACACTACCCTGTCGCAGATAATAAAAATGGTGAGCGATGCGGCGGCTACAAAAGCTCCTATCGCAAAGATTGCCGACAAGGTGTCGGGTATATTCGTACCTACTGTTATAACGATTTCGATCATTACTATGATAGTGTGGCTGCTACTCGGTCAGGATTTTGCTTATGCGCTTGCAAGAGGAATTTCGGTGCTTGTAATAAGCTGTCCGTGTGCACTCGGACTTGCAACTCCCGTTGCGATAATGGTAGGAAACGGTGTTGGTGCAAAGAACGGTATTCTTTTCAAGACGGCAGTTTCGCTTGAACAGGCAGGAAAAACACAGATAGTAGCTCTTGACAAAACGGGTACTATCACAAAGGGCGAGCCGCAGGTTACGGATATAATTTCTGCCGACAATGTATCGGAAAGTGAGCTTTTGAGCCTTGCGGTATCTCTGGAAGCTAAGAGCGAACATCCGCTTGCAAAGGCGATAAACGATTACGGTGCGGAACACGAAGTAACGGCACAGAATGTTAATAATTTCAAGGTGCTCAGCGGTAACGGACTTACGGCTACTATCGGTGACGATACGCTTTACGGCGGAAGTCTTAAATTCATCGGTGAAAAGGTTACGCTCGGCGACAGAATAAAGTCGGAGGCTGACAGACTTTCAAACGAAGGTAAAACTCCCCTGCTTTTCAGCCGGAACGACAAGGCTCTGGGTATGATCGCAGTTGCGGACACAATAAAGGAGGACAGCCCCGACGCTATAAAACAGCTCAGGAATATGGGTATCAAGGTCGTTATGCTGACGGGTGATAATGAGCGTACGGCAAAGGCTATCGGTAAAAAGGCAGACGTTGACGAGGTTATAGCAGGCGTTCTGCCCGACGGCAAGGAAGCGGTTATCCGCTCGCTCAAAGCTCAGGGAAAGGTTGCTATGGTAGGCGACGGTATAAATGACGCTCCTGCACTGACTGCCGCAGATACGGGTATCGCAATAGGTGCAGGTACCGATGTGGCGATAGACGCCGCTGATGTTGTGCTGATGAAGAGCAGGCTTACAGATGTACCTGCGGCGATAAGACTTTCCCGTGCATCGCTGAGGAATATCCACGAAAATCTGTTCTGGGCGTTTATCTACAATGTTATAGGTATACCGCTTGCCGCAGGTGTGTTTGTTTCGCTCGGATTGACGCTGAATCCCATGTTCGGTGCGGCGGCGATGAGCCTTTCAAGCTTCTGCGTTGTATCGAATGCGTTAAGGCTCAACTTCTGCAAGCTGTACAGCACAAAGCATGACAGAAAGGCAAAGCCGCTGAACAGCGTTACAGTACAGCAGTCGGAAACTGCAGGTAACTCAGATACGGCTGAGATTACGAAAACGATAAAGATAAAGGGCATGATGTGCGAAAAGTGCGAACATCATGTAAAGACTGCACTTGAAGCTATACCGCAGGTGGTAAGTGCTGTGGCAAGTCATACGGACGGTGTTGCTGTGGCAAAGCTTTCGGGTGAGGTTTCTGACAAACAGCTTAAAAAAGCCGTTGAAAACAGCGGTTATAAAGTAATATCAATAAAGTAACGGAGGAATTTACAATGGTAAAGACAACACTTAAAATTGACGGAATGATGTGCGGAATGTGCGAATCACACGTCAACGACGCTATCAGAGGAGCTTTTTCGGTAAAGAAGGTTACTTCTTCACACTCAAAGGGTGAAACGGTAATCATCAGCGAAGAGGCACTTTCCGAGGATAAGATAAAGGAAGTTCTGAAGCCTACGGGATATGAACTTCAGGGTATCACAAGTGAACCTTATGAGAAAAAGGGACTTTTCGGCAGAAAGTAAGCCGGAAACATAAAAATTATGTGTCATAGTAGCTCGCTGTGGCACATTTTTTATATGTATTTTACACAAAAAAGCGAAAAACGCTTGCTTATTGTAAAGAAATGCACTATAATAGTAACGATAGCGCAAAAGCGCATACTAAAACAGAAAGAATTTTAAAAAAAGAGGTATCATTATGAAGATCAAAAGAATAATTGCAGGCATACTCGTTGCCGCAACCTGTGGTCTTGCTATGGCAGGCTGTCAGTCAAACACAGCAACAAGCGGTACAGTAGGCGATTCTACAAGCTCGACAACTGAGAGCAAGGAAGACAGCAAGGCAACAGGCGGTAAGCTTATCATGGCTACAGAACCCGGTTTTGCTCCTTACGAATATATGAGCGGTAGCGACGTTGTAGGTATCGACGTTGATATTGCAAATGAAGTTGCTAAGGAACTCGGCATGGAACTTGAAATTCAGACAATGGACTTTGACGGTGCACTTTTAGCAGTACAGCAGGGCAAGGTTGACTTTGCGGCAGCAGGTATCTCGGTTACTCCCGAGCGTCAGGAAGTTATGGACTTCTCAATCGAATACGCTAAGTCAAAGCAGGTTGTAGTAGTACTCAAGGGTGCTGACAGAGTAAAGAGCGTTGACGATCTCGCATCCACTGACACAAAGATCGCTGTTCAGATGTCAACAGTTGCTGACTTCTATGTATCAGACGATCTCAAGAAGGAGCCCTCACGTTATACAAAGTACGTTCAGGCTGCTGAGGATTTAAAGAACGATAAGGTTGACTGCATCGTTATGGATGAGCTTCCCGCTAAGGAAATGGTAAAGGGTAATGACAACCTCGAAATTCTTGACGCAGAGGTATTCACAGACAAGTACGCATTTGCTTTCAAAAAGGGCAACACAGAGCTCGAAGATAAGGTAAACAAGATTCTTCAGAAGCTTATCGACGACGGCAAGGTTGACGAATTCACACTTAACCACACTAAGTAATAAGTAAGAAATCGGGCGGTGAAATGCCGCCCGTCTTTTTTAAGAGGGATTTTTAAGGCAATAGACGGAGGAAATAAGAATTGGACTTTTTTCTTGGTATATGGGACGCCATTGACAAGGCGCTTATAAGAGAAAACCGTTATGAATTCTATTTAAGCGGTATCGGAAACACATTGCTTATATCACTGTTTGCGGTAATTCTCGGTTTTCTTATCGGTGCGTTCGTGGCAGTAGTAAAGCAGTTATGTGCAGGCAGAAGAGGCATAGGCTGGATAGCTAAGATCTGCGACCTGTATGTATTCGTAATAAGAGGTACTCCCGTACTGGTACAGTTACTTCTTATAAATGCGGTACTTTTCAACTACAGAGGTGCAAATGCAATTGTGGCGGCTGTAATGTGCTTCGGTATAAATTCGGGTGCTTATGTTGCGGAGATCGTCCGTGCGGGTATCGAATCTATCGACAAGGGACAGACGGAAGCCGGCAGATCGCTGGGACTCGGTGCAGGGCAGACAATGTGGCTTATCGTACTTCCGCAGGCTATAAAGAACATACTTCCTGCACTGGGCAACGAATTTATCGTACTGGTAAAGGAAACTTCGATCGCAGGCTACATTGCCGTAACCGATATCACAAAAGCGGCACAGTATGTAGGCTCGAAAACATACGACCTTATTACTCCACTGCTTATTGCGGCGGCATTCTATCTGATACTGGTATTTATTCTGACAAAGCTTCAGAAACTGCTTGAGAGGAGGCTTGGCAAGAGTGATAGACGTTAAGGATCTTAAAAAGTCGTTCGGAGATCTCAATGTTCTCAACGGAATCAACGAACATATCTACAAGGGCGAAAAGGTAGTTATCATAGGTCCGTCAGGCTCGGGCAAGAGTACATTCCTGCGTTGCCTTAACCTCATGGAAAAGCCCACAAGCGGAAGTATCTGTGTTGAGGGTGAATATATCACCGACCGCAAGGCAAACGTAAATCTCATCAGAAGAAAGATGGGCATGGTGTTCCAGCACTTCAACCTGTTTCCTCATCTTACCATAAAGAAAAACATAACATTAGCTCCCGTAAAGCTCGGTCTTATGACTAAGGAAGAGGCTGACGCAGAAGCGATTAAGCTTCTCCAGCGTGTTGGACTTGCTGACAAGGCTGACGCTTATCCGCCTCAGTTATCGGGCGGTCAGAAACAGCGTATCGCAATTGTCCGTGCGCTTGCTATGAAACCCGATGTAATGCTTTTTGACGAGCCGACCTCGGCGCTCGACCCGGAAATGGTGGGCGAGGTTCTCGACCTTATGAAACAGCTTGCCGACGACGGCATGACAATGGTTGTCGTAACTCACGAAATGGGCTTTGCCCGTGAGGTTGCGTCAAGAGTAATGTTTATGTCGGACGGACAGATAGTTGAACAGGGTCCTCCCGATGAATTCTTCGCAAACCCCAAAAATCCAAGACTTAAAGACTTCTTATCCAAGGTGCTTTAATATAATAAAAATTAACCCGGCCGGTACGATTCAATAAATGTATCTGTCGGGTTTTATATTTTCTTATAATAGATTTGGTTATCGGTAAGCCCGAGGATATAATCCACATTCGTCCTATAATATTCTGCAAGCTTTATAAGTATCGCTGTAGGAATATCATTTTCACCCGTTTCGTATTTTGAATAACCTGTCTGCGACATACCGAGCATTTTTGCGACTGCTGTCTGGTTGAGGTCGGAATCTTCACGGAGATTTCTTATTCTGCTGTACATTTTATCAGCGCCTTTCACTAAATTTATAAGGCTGTTCTGAGTACTGTCACTGTTTGCTGTCCTTTCTGCCCGGTACTGCTTCCATGTCAAACATGGCAAGCGCAGTATTTACCTTATCCATACGCACGGTTTCTTTTCCCTGCTCAAGCTCACGGACAAAGCGCAGACCCAGTCCCGAACGCATTGCAAATTCTTCCTGTGTCAGTCCTGCTTCTTTTCGTTTTGCTTTTATGAACTGAGCTATTTTATTCACTGAAATCATCTCCGCAGTTTAATATGTAATACATTTTACACCCTTTAGGGTATAATGTCAAGGCGTTCCGTAGTTTATTATACCCTAAAGGGTGCAATTTATGCGTATGTGTATTGTATTATACCCGTTAGGGTGTAATGGTAATGTGATTAATGGCGTTTTATCGGTGAGGTCACAGATAGATTATTAGGTTTTTGATGATTGCGGTGATATTCGGGAGGAGCGAGCTCCTCCCCCACAAACAATCGGAAAAGCGGTGCGATATGTACGGGGTTGGAATTTATTGAAAGTGTAGATTTATTGACAATGTTATAGAAAAATTATTCTGTTTGAAATAAGTGTAAAAATACGGACGGGGAAAGCCGTCCGTACCTATATTTACATTTCTGTGAGCTGTCCGTCAACCGAAACAATGGCAACGTGCCACGGAATGAACTTGCCGCTGTTCTGTAAAGCTGTTTTAACGGCGTTTTCGATGCCGGCACAGCAGGGAACTTCCATTCTTACAACCGTCACACTCTTTATATCGTTGTTTCTGATTATCTCGGTGAGCTTTTCGGTGTAATCAATGCTGTCGAGCTTAGGGCAACCGATGAGTGTAATTCTGTTCTTTATGAATTTATTGTGGAAATCGCCGTAGGCATATGCTGTACAGTCAGCGGCTACGAGAAGATTTGCTCCGTCAAACCAAGGTGCTGAGGTCGGAACAAGCTTAATCTGAACGGGCCACTGCGAAAGCTCGCTACACATTTCTGCGTGTCCGCTTTCGTGATAATTATCATGGCAGGAACATTCTTCATCGTGACGCTCGTGTTTAAGAGCTCTTGCGTGAGTTCCCAGGCAACCGCAGGGTAAGGGCTTCTCTGCTTCGGCTTTTGCCTGCTTTGCCTTTAATACCGCCTGCTCGTCGTATGCAGGTGCTTCACGCTCTTCAAAGCTTATTGCTCCTGTCGGACAGGCAGGTAAACAGTCACCCAGTCCGTCACAGTAATGCTCTCTCATAAGCTTTGCCTTACCGTCAACTATGTCGATCGCACCCTCGTGGCAGGCTGTGGCACAAATTCCGCAACCGTTGCACTTCTCTTCGTCTATCTTTATTATCTTTCTTATCATACTTTTTCCTTTCTCGTCATAGAGTTTTAACCTGTGACTGTATTGTAACACAGAAAGATAATAATGTATGTTGTTTTTACAACAAAAATCAATTTTCCATGCGAATTTCCGAAATGTAACGTCCGTGTAAAAAGCACAAGATATAGTACATAAAGCCGCAGAAAAATACACTTTACATAAAAATGCCGTGAAATCGGCATTGTCGTTGTGCAATTCAATGAATTTTCGGCACAATCCGACATTTTGTAAATTTAATCTTGCAAAAGTGTAAAATCGGCATTATAATTAAATAAGAAACTTGACCCTATGGGGTTTACTATATATTTTGCGGTGACTTGCACCGCACACAGAATAAGGGATATTGATGCTTTATAATAAATACGGTCCCGTTTCACCGAAGAAACGGTTTATATTGCTGTGCCTTCCGCTCGTTGCGGCTATAATCTGCACAGCCTGCAACAATGCCTATGCCGCCACTGTTTCGGTTGTAGGCATAAGCTATGATAACGGAATTTCCGAAGATGAATCCTCTTCATCCGCAACAGAAACGACAACAACGACAGTAAAAGAAGAACCGAAACCCGAACCCGAGCTGGATTACACAATTACAGACGCAATGTATAAATATTTCGACCAGTTCGCACTTGTAGGCGACAGCGTATGTTCCGGATTTGCGAGTGCAGGATATTTCAAGCAGGAAAACAACCTCGCAAGACCTAGCATTGCGGCATGGAACATTCACCAGTTCCTTATTACATCGAATGATATCAGCACAGATGTGCTTGTTCACCTTTACAATAAACAGCCGAAATATGTCCTGTTCTCAATGGGGCTGAACGATGTGAACCTTACCACCAAAGAGCAGTTTGTATCAAACTATATGCAACTTCTCTTTCAGTGCAAGCAGGCAAGTCCGAACAGCGAATTCATAATCATGGCGGTGACACCGGTACGCAGTAAATTCTGCAAAAACGAAAAGATAGACGAATACAATGCCGCTTTACGTTCGGCAATCGAAAACTGCTATTACAGTCATTACCACTTTGTCGATCCGACAGATCTGCTGAAAGGCAGTGACAACAAGCTCAAGGAAAAATATGCGTTCGAGGACGGAACACACCTTGAAATGAGCGGTATGAAAGTGTGTCTGTGGTATATGTATAACCAAAACATCAGATACAGCTTTACCGAAGATGAAATGAAGAATCCGAAATGCCCGGATATTTCACAGTATGAATATCTTTATTGATAATATAGTTGTATAACGGCACAAAAACGGCGGAAATTTGCTGAAATCCTGCAAATTTCCGCCGTTTTATTCATTTTGCCTATTTACTTTTTCGTGTTTGTGTGTTACTATATTAAAGAAATTTTTAAGGCGTGTAAAACGCTCAGAAAGGAAATAAAAATGAAAAAATTAAATCTTAAAGCAATCGCTGTTGCTATGGCAGCCGCTCTTACGCTCGGTCTTGCAGGCTGCAGCTCAAACGGTAATTCTTCAGCCGCAGACAGCAGTGCAACAGCAGGCGACAGCACATCTGTCACAGAAAGCAAGGCAGAGGGCGACAACTCACTGCAGAAGGTAAAGGACGCAGGTCAGTTCATATTAGGTCTTGACGCTACATTCAAGCCCATGGGTTACACAGACGAGAACGGCGAGATCGTAGGTTTTGATATTGACGTTGCAGAAGAAGTTTGCAACAGACTCGGTGTTAAGCTTGTAAAGCAGCCTATCAACTGGGACACACTCACAACTGACTTAAACGTTGGCAAGTGCGACTGCGTATGGAACGGTCTGAGCATCAACGAAGAGCGTCAGGAAAAGATGAATCTTACAGAACCCTACATGAAGAATGCTATGGTATTCGTTGTAAAGGGCGACTCAACAGTAGAAAAGATGGACGACCTCAAGGGCAAGAAGGTTTCTGTTCAGAACGGTTCTTCAGCTCAGACAATCCTTGAGAACAGCGCAATCAAGGACGATATAACAATCAGCCCTATTGCTACAAACGTAGAAGCTTTACAGCAGCTTGAACTCGGCGTTGTTGACGCTGTATTCCTTGATGAAGTAGTTGCCGATTATGAGATCAAGAACTCCGGTAAGGACTACAAGAAGCTTGCTGAAGGTCTTGAAGAAGAACAGTACGCTATCGCATTCAGAAAGAACGACCAGGCACTGCGTGACGAAGTTCAGAAGATCCTCAGCGAGATGAAGGCTGACGGTAAGCTCGGCGAAATCTCAACAAAGTGGTTCGGCTCTGATATCACAATAGTTAAGTAAGCTGATATAAAAGAAAAATTCCTCACGGCAAAACGTGAGGAATTTTTTATACGGTTATGCAGTTGCAGCCCCGACCGCAAGGTCGGGGCTGTATGCTCTTATTTGGCTTTTATCCGTAGCTTATCAGCTCTTGGTGAAATTTATCCTGAGCGATACCTCAAAGACATCGTCGCCTGTCGGAATTGTTACTTTATCAATTTGTAACGGTCAGTGTGTCGCTTTCGTACGACTTTACATATCCGTCCATGAATATGTCGGGGAGCGTTACGGTTTCTCCCTTGTTAACAAATATGGTATAATGATTTTTCACATTACCGTCAACATATACCTCTATGCCGAGCATAACCATTGTGTCGTCGTCCTTTGCGTATCTGCCCCAGAAGTAAACATCACTGTCGGGCATTGCAAAGTTACCTGTATCGTCTACAAGTGAAGCATCGGTGCATACCCATGTTTCGTTGAACAGATAGCCGTCCTTTTGTGGCAGGTCGATATAAGCGAACATTGCCTTTCCTACGGGAACATCGGTGATAGTCTGATACGGCTCGGTTTCACCGTCTATCATATAGTAGACATTGTGGGTTGCCGTGGTGTAGACACACCCGACGCTTACATCGTTATGAGGCATCACGAACTTATATTCGCCGTTTTCCTCATAAATAGTAACATCATCGGACTGCCAGTAGTATGTGTAACCGCTCTTTGCAGGAGGCTCAGGTAGAGTTACAACGCTCATATACTGTCTGCTTATCGGGCTGTCGGAGCTTGTTTTGCCGTCAACTGTCATATTGACGTTGTAGTACTTCGGTGAGGATGTTGCCTTGAATATGACATTGTGGACAGGCATTACAAACTTGCCGTCTGTTATTGTGATACTGTCTGCAGTCCAGTCAGTCACATCGTAATAATCCTTTGCGGGCTTTGCAATAAGGGTTATTGTATTGCCTATCTTGCCGACTGTCTTGGTGCCGTAAACCGTGCCGTCAAGCTCGTAAGAGATGTAGCACTTTGTGGTTGAGCCTATTGCGGTAAGGGTTGAGGCAGGCATTGTGTCGGGCTGCTGTGATAATTCGCCGTCTGCGCCGAACCACGACCAACCGCCGAAGATATAGCCGTCTGCTTCTTCGGGTGCGTCAAAGACGGGAAGTGCATTGCCGTAGTGATAGGTCACTTCCTTTATAGTCTTGCTGTCGAGGATAAAGGTTATCTTGTATTCCTTATATGCACCTTCATTCCATATTGATGTCAGCGTCATATCCTTTGTGAGCGTTATCGTGTCATCGGCACTGTAGATATTGCCGCTTTCGTCTTTCCAGCCGCCGAAGTCATAATATCTGAGGTCATCGGACTTTGATACGGAGTCTGCCATATCGGAGAGCTTTATTTCCGTGCCGTAATCTGCTGTACGTTCATCAATGCCTGTCAGAATACCGCCGTTAACATCAAGCTTTAATGTGTGCTTATGAACGACCTTATCCCAAACACCGAAAACTATATCGAGCGTCAGTCCGTCTGAGGACGCTGTGCTTGAAGAGCCTCTGAACTTCAGGGTATAGCCCTCGCATTCAACATCGGCAGGGGTGAAATTATTGTATTTTTCTACAAAGGCGAGATATTCATCATATCCGCCGCTGAATGTATCGGTGGTTTTTCCGTTCAGGAGTACGCCGTAAGGTGTGGTTACGTTAACCGTGTAGGTCTTGGGGGTAGCCTTATAGATTGCTGTAAGCGTGGTCGAATAATCGAGCTTTACCGTCTGACCTATGGCATAGATTTCGTCTGCGGTGTTGTTCTTCCAGCCTGTAGGCTGATAGTCGTTGTACTTATCCGAATCCTTGGTTGCCCAACGTGAAATTTCCACCTCATATTTATCCTGGCTGTAGCTCTTGAATTCTTTATTTTCTTCAAATATCAATCTGCCGTCGCCTGCGTCAAGCTTTATAGTAACGTTACGTCTGAATCTCGGACGGATAACGAGATCTCTGTGAACGAGCGTCTTGTCGGGGATAAACTCGTTGAGATACGCATCACCGTATCCTGTGCCGCCGCAACAACAGTCATCACACTTGAGAATATAAACAATGTGACAAGAGTTATTACCGCCGCAAGGCTTCTCTTGTTTTTCATCTTCTTGAACATAACCCACCTTCGTTATTATTCGCTTTTTTCGGTTTCACCTTCTATTGCTTTTTCAAGACCTGTTTCTGCCTTTGTTACAATTTCATCAATCAGTTTTTTGGCAACTGTGCTTAAATCAAATGCAAGAACTGCTTCAATAAGACTTTTCCGCTTTTCCTCCGGAACATCATACAGCTTTAAACAACATTCAAGGAAACGGCATATCTTATTCTGCACCGTGAAATACATATCGCATTTCTTAGCCATAAAACCACGCATGATACTTCCCGACGCTATATCCATCTCGTAGAAATCCTTATCCTCCGCATCCGGCATAAACGGCGAGAATATAGCCTTTATCTGTGCCGATGTACTTTTATAGATATATTCGGAAGTGATCGACAAGGTGTACGCCATTACATAAAGTTCTCTCAGCGGCTCGGACAGCTCGGTTATGTATATCTGGAGTGAAGTTTTCAGACAATAGACCATGAGCGGTTCAAGTTCCTTTGCAAATGATCTTGCCTTTGCAAACTGACTGTCAAACATTATCTTTGTAAGCGTCAGCAGTAACGCTTCCTTATTTTCAAATGCCGCAAAGAAAGATGTCGGTGACATTCCTGCCGCCTTTGATATCTGTGCGGTGGTCGTCTTTTCGTATCCCTGCTCTAAAAACAGCTGTATTGCGGCAAGGAGCATCTTATTGCGCCTTGCTATGCCTTTTGGTTGTAATCCTTTCAATGTTTCTTCTCCTTATCAAGCTCGATATTATAATCATGAGTTTAGTTTTGAGTTTACTCAATTATAACATTGATATGGAAATGTCAACGCTTATTGGAATTATTTATGAAAATATTCCCCTCATTTTGTCTCAATATTTTTTACTTTTATACAAAACCTACAAATCTGATAAGAATTAAACAAAAGTTTTCGGCAGACTAATTCCACTAAACCTATTGACAAACTAGGTTTAGTGTGTTATACTCATAACAACGAAAACGAAAGGGGCTGACGAAAAAATGATGAGCATAATGCGAATGTGTAAAGACAATATAATAATGCGTCTGTCCCGCAAGAAAGTCTGAGCCTCTCAGAACTTCAAAACGCACGGACGCAGAAACGTCCGTTATTTTTATGGGAGGATATATGATAGAACTTAAAAACCTTGAAAAGACGTACCGCACCTCAAAGGGCAGTGTTACGGCAATAAAAGATATAAACATAACAATCAACGACGGCGAGATATTCGGTATCATCGGACTTTCCGGTGCCGGCAAGAGTACACTCGTCCGCTGTATAAACTACCTTGAACGACCCACATCGGGACAGGTAATAATAGACGGCAAGGAGCTGGGAAGTCTTAAAAACAAGGAACTTCTCAAAACAAGACAGAACATCGGAATGGTGTTCCAGGGATTCAATCTTCTTGCACAGCGAAATGTAATAAAGAATATCTGTTATCCGCTTGAAATAGCAGGTATGAAAAAATCCGACGCTGTAAAGAGAGCCGAAAGCCTGCTCGAACTTGTAGGACTTTCCGACAAGGCTAAAGCGTATCCCTCACAGCTTTCGGGCGGTCAGAAACAGAGAGTTGCGATAGCGAGAGCGCTCGCCGCAGAGACACATTATCTTCTGTGTGACGAGGCAACAAGCGCACTTGACCCAGATACAACAAGGTCGGTGCTTGAACTTCTGAAAAAGATAAACAGAACACTCGGTGTTACGATAATCGTAATCACCCACGAGATGAAGGTAATAGACAGTATATGCGACAGGGTTGCGGTACTTGATAAAAGCACAGTTGCCGAGATAGGCGATGTAAGAACGGTATTTGCAAATCCTCAGTCGGATATCGCCAAAAAGCTCATAATGCCGCAGGGCGAGCTTCCGGTAACAAGCGAGAACGGAAAGAAGATAAGGATTATCTACAACGGCGAAAATTCTTCAAAGTCGCTGTTATCCGATATGATATTAAAATGCAGCACTCCCGTCAATATTCTTCACGCAGATACAAAGGACATTGACGGCAAGGCTTACGGTCAGATACTGGTACAGTTGCCCGATGACGAAACATCGGCAGAAAAGATAACAGCTTATCTGAAAGCCAACAGCGTAACTTATTCACAGGTGTAAGGGGGAGTAAATAATGTCAAGCGATCTTATACAGCTGTGGGATAAAGGCGTACTTTTACAGGGTATATGGGAAACGATATACTTAACATTTCTCTCATCGTTCATAGCTTACGTTTTCGGACTTCCGATAGGTGTACTGCTTACAGTGACCGATAAGGACGGAATACACCCTATCCCGTGGCTCAACAAAATAATCGGTATTATAGTTAACATCTTCCGCAGTATACCGTTCATCATTCTGATGGTTGCGTGCTTACCTGCCGCAAAGGTAATAGTCGGAACAAGTCTTGGTAATAAGGCAATGATAGTAATGCTTGTTATAGCGGCTATCCCTTATGTAGCAAGAATGACGGAGTCCTCTTTCAAAGAGGTTGACAAAGGTGTTATTGAGGCGGCTCAGGCAATGGGCAGTTCCACATTCAAGATAATATACAAGGTGCTTATCCCGGAGGCAAAGCCCGCACTTATGGTTGGTGCAGTCATTTCACTTGTAACCATTCTCGGTTACTCGGCAATGGCAGGAACGATCGGCGGCGGCGGACTTGGTATGATAGCTATTTCATTCGGCTATCAGCGTTTCAATAACGATATTGTGTGGATATGCGTACTGCTTACGGTTATCATCGTACAGCTCATCCAGGAGCTCGGTATGCTGATAGCACGCAAGGCGGACAAACGTATAAACAAGTGAGGAGAGATATTTTATGTCACTGCTTTTCGTAAAGCTGTTACGACAGAACTTCCGTTTCGGACGAATGTGCCGATGTTGTATATAACAGAGATAAAACCGTAAAATAACGGTGCAGAACAAAGAAAGATAAATAAAAAATACAACATTGACAGGCGGTAAAACCGCAGAAACGGAGAATTAACATGAAAAAGATTTTATCATTAATACTTACTGCAGCTCTTGCAGGTGCAACACTTACAGCGTGCAGTTCAAACGGCACAAGCTCAACAGCTTCTTCTAACGACGCTTCATCGGCAGATACATCTTCTGCAACATCAAGCGCAGCTGAGAGCTCGGCAGACAACACAGCAGATACAGACAAGGTAATAAAGATCGGTGCTACAGCTACACCTCACGGCGAAATTCTTGAATTCGTAAAGGATAAGCTTGCTAAGGAAGGCTACGACCTCCAGATCACAATCTACGACGACTATGTACTGCCCAACAATGCAGTAGCAAGCGGTGAGCTTGACGCTAACTACCACCAGCACACACCTTACCTCAACAACTACAACGAAAAGAACGGTACAGATTTAATTCCTGCCGCACTTATCCACTATGAGCCTTTCGGTCTTTACGGTAACGGCGTTGAAAAGCTGGCAGATGTCAAGGAAGGCGCTTCAATCGTAATCCCTGCTGACGACAGCAACGAAACAAGAGCACTTCTTCTTTTACAGCAGGAAGGTCTTATAGAACTCCCCGAGGGTGCAAACGCTAAGGACGGCGTTACAACACTTGATATCAAGGATGATCACGGCTACAAGATAACAACAGTTCAGGCTGATACAGTTGCCGCTCAGTTTGCAAACAGCGACGCAGGTTCTTTAGCAGTAATCAACGGTAACTACGCTCTCGCCGCAGGTCTTGACATAAGCAAGGCTCTCGCAGTTGAAGACGCTTCAGGTGATGCGGCTCAGACATACGCTAACATCATTGCAGTTAAGAGCGGTAACGAAAATCTTCCCAAGATCCAGGCTCTTATCAATGCACTGAAGTCTGATGATGTAAAGAACTTCATCAACGAAAAGTACAACGGTGCAGTTGTAGCAATCTTCTGATTGACTTGAAAAGCAATAAATTTTCTTCTTCATACGGTAAGTAATATACGGCAACGCCCCCTGAAAATCAGGGGGCATTGTTCGTTATATATCTCTTTCACGCAGTATTTAGTCCGAGTGAGAAAATGTCTATACCGACACGGACGTTAAAATCACTGTCGGCAATTACTTCACCTATTCTGTCTTTGTTTTCATTGTAGAAACTGTTACAGCATCTTCTCAACGTGTTCTCAAAGTCGAACACGTCACAGCCCTGCTCCATAAGCGGCACGACTGAGTTTTTTATTATACGTTGCAGTTCTTTTTCAGCTTCTTTTGTTACTGTTTCGGCAGCATTTTCATCATTCTCGCCTATAGTACCTCTTGAACCGACTTTCCCCGATGAAGTGAATGTTACATCAAAAGTTACCTTGCCGCCACTTTCGGTTGCGGTAATATTTCTTGTAACATCTCCGAGGGTGACGCTCGGTTTTGCGTATTGTTCAAGCGGTACGGTGAACGAATATTCTGACGGACGTTCGGTCATGAAGAATACAGCTGTAGCGGCGTCACCGTCAACTGTTGTCAGCTCTTTGCCGTCCATGAAAACAACTCCGCCGTCAAGGATTATCGTTGTTTCACCGTCCTCGATCTGCTCTTCTCCGCCGCCTTTTCCGCCTTCGCCGGATTCTTTCGGGATAGTGACATCGGTTTTCAGCGTGGCGGTTTTAAGGAGCGGTAAAAATGCGCTTTTGGTCGAAGTGCAAAGCATGGTCATAACCTGGTACGGATAGGTGCTTCTGCACCTGCTTTCACTTGCCGCATTTTTAATAAGGTCGGATAACCGCTGAGAAGAAGTAGAACCCTCTTTGAAACGTATATCAAGAAGTTCTTCTGCCGTGTCTTCTGCGGCGGCTACATAAGCCTGTGGGTGCGAATGGAAGTTACCGACGAAGAACTCAAGCGTTCCCGACAAGTCGTATTTTCTAAGCTCTTTGCCGACTATTATCAGCCTGTTTTCGCTTAGAAGCAGATCCTTACCGGTGAGCATCGAGGCGTTCTTTGCCGCTGAAAAAACACTGTCACCCTCGCCGACGCTTTTCAATACATTATCATGCGTCTTATCTATCTGGTTCTGTCCGCCCTCGCTGGACTGATTGAAATACTGCATACTTATGCGATAGACTTTTTTGTCGGGAAGATAGTCTATTCCGATTGCCTGCACTATTGCTCTGTCGGATAAATCGACATAACTTACGCAACCGCAAAGGCAAAGCGTAAAGGTCAGTGCAAGTGCCGCCGAAATTATTCTGATTATTTTCATTTACGTTCCCTCCACTGCTTTTTTCTGCCTGCGATAAGCACAAACAGCGGTACGATAACGCCGCCGAGCAATATGTGTATACCGCCGGACATCACGTTTCTGAAGCTCTCGTACACCGATCTGTCACTGCCGAGCACCATACACAACATGAATAGAAATGCACCGTATACAATAACCGCTTTCTGTGTGTCGGGCTTTTTGGTGCAAACGGAATATATGCGTCCGACGCAGTAGATGAGAAGTGCGGTTTTGATAATCCCGCACATCAGCCACACTATAGCGTCTATTCCGTCGAGCCTCTGGAATATTACAATATCGGATAAAGAAGCAATAATATACAGTGGGTATTCGATTTTACTCATATAAGGTCCGAGTATCAGATTGTAAAGCAGGTTCAGAATTTCAAGTACAACAAGCAGTATCGGAAGATAGTAAAGCACGGTTTTATGCGGTTTACTGCGAATCTCATCGGTTATTACGGCAAAAACCAGAATTTCGCTGTTCATACTTATCTCGGACAGTGTACATTTCAGAAAATACCGTCCGTCCTCGATAAATGCAGGGTACAGAAACTCGGGATTGACCTTATTCCACATGGTGATACCTATAAGGAAAATCAGCAGTCCGAAGATTACTGCCGCAAAGACGGAACTTCTTGTTACAGCACTCAGTCCCTTTACCGCTCCGTAGGTTGCCGCCGCAACAAGCAACGCAACTCCCGATATTGTCAGAATGTTATCCAGCAGGGTGTCGGTTATATAATGCTGTATGCTTATGACTGTCTGCACATCAACAGCCGTTATGATTATTGCGAGAATAATTCCGACCGCAATACCGAACGCCTTGTTTCTTCTGACTGCACAGGTCATCACGCTGTCGCCCTTATATTTCAACGTCACGAAAATAATCGGAAGGTACAGCAGAGCGACTGTAATTTTGGCAAGTAGGATCGCAACAAATCTCTCCGTGCCGTAGCTTATCATTTCAGCCGGGGTTGTCATCATCTCTGCTGACAGCCTGCACGCAAGAAAAGCGATTACAAGCTGTCGGTTACTTATCCTGCTCATTCCTCATCGTCCTTTCACTGCTGTGTCTGCTCTTGGCTTTGCCGGATAACTGCTGTACCGTCATATCTGTGCCTGACAGTCTGCGCCAGCTTGCCCTGTAGAACGTATCACGGGCAATGCTCTTCCATGTCACAGGAGCAAAGGGAGCAGTGTACGGTACTCCGTATGCGTTCTTTGAGCACATTCTGAAAAATACGACTACACCCACAACCGTTATTCCGAACAGTCCGAAAGTGCCGCCTGCGATTATGAAAACAAGTCTTAATATCATACAGCTGTCGTATAAATCAGGAACGGCAAACGAGCAAAGTCCCGTTGCCGCTATAATCAGTACGACAGGGGCACTCATAAGACCTGCCGACACAGATATCTCACCTATTACAAGTCCGCCGACAATACTCACCGCATGACCTACACTCTGGGGTAGCCTTAGTCCTGCCTCTCGCATTATTTCATAAAGAATATACATTATCAGACACTCACCGAACACGGGGTAGGCAGTTGTCTGAACCGATGAATATATATTGAGGAGCAGTGCTGAGCGGAACATTTCGGGGTGGAAATTGCACAATGCAACATAAAGTCCGGGGAGTACCGCACCTGCAATAAACGCAAAGAAGCGTATTATACGCAGAAACGCCGAAAAGTAGGGCTTATGCGTGTAATCATCCATGGTGACGAAGTTCTCGGCAAACAGGCACGGAAGCACAAGTGCAAACGGTGTTCCGTCAACTATAATGCCTACACGTCCCTCGTAGAGTTTTGATACAAACACATCGGGTCGCTCGGTGGTGAAAATCTGTGAGAACAGTGTGGTACCGCCCGGTTCAAGAAAGCTCTGGAGATATTCACTGCTGACTATTGTATTCAGCGGTATATTCTTCAGCTTGTCGATCACCGCATTGACGGTGTTCACGTCCGCCTTGTCGGTAAGATAGCAAACCGAAACATCGGTATTACTGCGGTCGCCTATTGTCATCATCACCGTTTTCAGCGTGGGAGATTTCATTCTGCGTCTTACCATTGCAACGTTGGTTCTGACAACTTCGATAAAGCCTTCTCTTGACGCTCTGAGATTGATATGCGTTGAGGGTTCGTCTATACTGCGGTGAGAAAAACCCTGTATTCCTATTGCTATCCCGAAGCTTGCTCCGTCACACAAAAGCACCGCAAAGCCTGACATAATGTTAAGGCACAGCGTATCAAAATCATATACCTGTTTCTGCTCCTCCGCTATGGGCATATCCGAACATACCTTGCAGAAGAACTCGTTATCGTCCTGTATTTTCGGTGGTGCGGATACAAGCGGTCGGAAAATCAGATTTGCAAGGTCTGCCTTTCCTATCATGCCCTCGCAGGTTATCACCGCCATTTTGTGACTGTCGGCGGAAAAGTATTTTATTATAAGGTCTGCACTGTTATTCATAAGTGTACGCACTTCCGAACAGTTTTCGTTAAGACGGGCGGTCAGCTTTTTACTGCCGCCGCTTATACTCTCAACGGACTTCTCAGAAAAATCGGGTCGTTTTTTTGAATTGCTCATTTAAGTTCCTCGCATATTGAAAGATAATCAGCAGATAATAGCTGTGTAGTAAATCTGTAATTTATCTTTTCCGACTATGGAGGGAAATATGCTGATAATAATTATCCGTTCCGTACTTTTATACATTCTTATCGTTTTCGCCCTGCGTCTTATGGGTAAGAAACAGCTTGCACAGCTACAGCCGTCAGAACTTGTAACGACAATACTTATATCCAATATTGCCACGCTGTCGCTTGAAGATTCCACCGTCCCGATGATATACGGCATTATCCCGATACTGATGATAGTTTGCATGGATGTTTTCATGTCGTTTATCATGCTGAAAAATTCACGGTTCCGCCGCCTTGTGACAGGCACGCCGCAGATAATCATAACCAACGGAGTTATCGACCGCAAGGTTATGAAACACCTGCGTTACAGCGTTGACGAGCTGATGGAAGCTATGCGTGAGTGCATGATATTCGATATTTCTCAGGTACAGTATGCGATAGTTGAAACAACGGGTAAGATTAATTTCTACCAGAAAAGCTGTTACAGAAACGTGGAAAACGGCGACGCAGGGCTCAAAGTGCCGAACTGTGACCCACCGTGCCTGCTGATAAAGGACGGTGAAATAAACTACCCCGGACTGCGCCGCTGGCACGGTGACGAGGCGAAACTCCGTGATATCATAAAGAGCATGAAACTTGATATAAAGGATATTTTCCTGCTCACCGACAGCACCGACAAAGGCATATACACTGTGCTGAAAAGTAATGACGAATACGGCACGAAGCCGATATGCAAAGCGGAGGACAAATAAATGGGAAGAATGACAACCTGTGCCGCAATAGTTATAGCTATGGTGGCGTTTGCGATATACGGCTACAATTATTCTGACAACCGTGCAAAGCAGATATACTCAACCGCCGATGAAATAACGCAGGCGGCTGACGAAAACGACACAAAAAAAGCCGCCGAAAAGGCGGCTTATGCAGAGGACTTGTGGCGTGGAATGTCGCAGGATACTATCTTTGTGGAAGATACCGAATGCGACAATGAAATCGCCATGAGCCTTGCAAGGATAAGGGTGTTTGCCGAAAACGGCGAGGACGATATTTATTCCGAATGTGCCGTACTCAAACGGCTTATAGAGCTTTATATCACCCGTCAGCAGATAACCTTATCAAGCGTATTCTGATATATAAAAATGCCGACGGCTTTTACCGTCGGCATAATTATTAACGTGTTACGCAAGTCTTAGGAAACTGTAGCGTTAAGTTCCTTGATTCTTGCTTCGATTATACCCTTGTTTTCATCACGGACTGTTGTGAACGAGCTACCGCCCATAACAACGTCTGATGTGAGGTGACCTACGGGGTTTTCACCTGTATTTGTATCAGCGATATCCTGACCGATACCGTTCTTGAACTCGAATACAGCTTCAAATGTTGCAGGGTCCTTCAGAGTATCAAGTCTGTCGAGAAGTGTTTCTGTCCAGTCAAACTCGTCGATAGACTGCTGTCTGCCTGCCTTCTTGACTTCTTCATCCTTTGAAGATAAAAGGTTAGCATATATCCATGCCTTATAGCCGTCCTGATTCTTTGAACCTGCTACGAACATGAACGCATCCTGCTTCATTTCCTGATAGTATGTATCTGAGTTATCCATCTTGGGGAAAGGAACAAAGTTGATCTCGTCATCTTCCCACTTGTTCTTTTTCTTATACTTTCTCCAGTTTTCTTCGTATCTCCATGTACCGTCTTCAAAGAAGAGTGTATTACCGTCAGCCCACTCGCTGTAGCTGGGTGCCCAACCGTTTTCAATCTCTCTGGGGTAACGGAGAGTTTCCTGTGTATCATCGAATGAACGGAGCATATCCATGCACTTTTCAATATTTACATCGTTGAGGTTGCTTACGAGCTTACCGTCTTCAAGACCGATAAGGGGCTTACCTGTTGTTGCGATGAATGCGTGGTCAAGTCCGTAACCGTCAAATGCGTACTTTGAGTTATCGGGGTCTGTGAACTTTCTTGCCATTTCTATGCACTTTGACCATGTCCATTCACCCTTTTCAAAGAGCTCCCAAGGATCTTCAAAACCGTTCTCTTCAACGATAGACTTTCTGTACCAAAGAAGAGTTGCAGGGTTTATGTCAACGATAGGTGTATAAACCTTACCGCCCCAGTTGAACTTGTCAATAATTGTTTTATAATCAGCCCAGTCCTCTGTAGATGTGTCGATAACACCGTCTATTGTCTGGAACAGGTTCTGATAAATACCGTAAGGATAGTTTGATGTTTCAAAGGGGAATGTATCGGGTGATTCATCCGACTGTACGAGCTTTGCAAGGTCTACATATCTGTTTGCGTAGCTTGAAACCTTAATATTAACGAATACGTTTGCATCGTCTGTAGACTCATAACCCTCGGGCTTGATAGAAGGTGTTCCGTAAAGTGACTTGAAAAGCTCTACGGCAGGTGATGCTTCCTGAATATCATACCATGCCATGAACTTAATCTTTGTGTCAACCTTGATATCCTTGTACTCGTTGTCTACAGAAACGTTTTCGATTGCACTCTTTACGTTCTCGTTTTCGGACATTATCTTCTGGCTGCCTGTAGCCGCACCGCTTGCTGTTGTGGAAGCCGCACTGTCTGTTGCTCCGCTTGTTGCAGGGGTTGAACTGCCGGAACAGCCTGTGAATGCTGTTGCACCCATCATCAGCGCAAGAGCTGCCGCTGAAATCTTCTTAGTCGTTTTCTTCATCATTTACCTCCTGTACGGCTGATACTGCCGCTTAATTCTATTATATTATACCAAATTTTCTTTTATCAATCAACCATTAGTTATTCCAAACTTCAGCAAGTTTTTTGTCGAATAACAACAACGAATTTTGCGTTTTCACAAAGTTTACACGATTTTTAAGTTAATTACCTTTATACATCTGAGAGTAGCCCAGTTTTGTAAACCCGTTTCTTTCGTAAAGTCTTGCCGCTCTTTCGTTTTCAGGCTCTATTTCAAGTCTTATTCTTGCGGCATCGGAGTATTCTTTCTCTATAAATCCGAAGAACTCGCCGGTTATTCCTTTACAGCGGTACTGCGGCTTTACATATATCTCGTCGAGCCAAACGACCATGCCCCCCGCCTCGTTTGAATATGTCAGGGCAAGAAGTGCAAAACCGTAGATTTCTTTTTTATCGTCACTGCGGAAAATAAAGCAAACGGCATACGGCGAGCCTTCCATAAGCACATTGAATGTAAGCTCATGGTTTTCATCAGGGATAGGATGAAGCACGGCAGGCGAATGATAAAAGTCATGTTCCATAGTGAGAAACTCTTCCCTGTCGCCTTTTCTTATCTTGTCAAATATCATGTTACACCTCTGTTTAAGCAAGTCCGAGCGGATTTATAAACAGATATGCGAAATATCCCGCATAAGCTACCAGCATAATTATACCGCCGGCTCTTGTAAGTTCCTTTTTGCGAAGAACAAGCACTCCGAGAAGTAAAGCCGCCGCAATTGCAACGATAGTATCAATAATGAACGCATCTCCGAATGTCAGCACGCTCGGTGAGAAAATCGACGCAAGACCGACAACGAACAGAATGTTGAAAATATTACTGCCTATTATGTTGCCTATGGCAATATCAGATTTTTTCTTGAGTGAAGCCGCAATGCAGGTGATAAGTTCGGGGAGCGATGTGCCGAATGCGACTACAGTCAGAGAAATTGTTCTGTCGTCAACACCGATAACCTGCGCTATGCTCTTTGCCGATGAAACCGTAAGGTCACTGCCGACAACTATGCTTACAAGTCCTACAAGAGTTATAAGTATCAGTATGGGTAATTTATCCTTGTCCGTAAGCTCCGGTACTTCTTCTGCCGAGCTGTCATCACCCTTCTTGTAAAGATAGAACAGATAGCCTAAGAATGCCGCAAAAAGCACCAACATGATAACGCCGTCTATCTTATCAAGTCCTCTGCCAATCCAGCCAAGGAGCAATAAGACAGCGGTTATAAATACAACAAACGGTATCTCAAACTTCAGTGTATTCGGCTTTATTTTCAGGTTTGTGATAATTGAACTTACACCGAGTATCAGCAGTATATTCATGATATTACTGCCGACAACGTTACCTATCGAGATAGCCGCCGCATCCTTAAACGATGCGCTGATACTGATAGCCGCTTCGGGTGCGGATGTACCCATGGCAACTATAGTAAGACCGATTACGATAAGCGGAATTTTGAACTTTGCCGCAATTTTTGATGCACCCTCAACAAACAGGTCAGCGCCTTTGATCAGCATAACAAAGCCGACTATCAGTACACCGAGCGAGCAAATCACATTAGCGTTTATATTAACGCCGACCATGTTCATCACATACAGTGCCGCACCGATTACCAGTGCAATTATTGCAATTAACATTTCTGTCCTCTTTCTTGTTTTTACAGCTTAAATTTTTATTCTTACACGAACGACGGGCAGTGACGTTTCATAGAAGCGACTGCCCGTACATATTGATTTTTATTGCTTACTGCTCTCCTGCAAGCTCCTTGTAAAGACCGATATACAGCTTAGCCGACTGCTTCCAGCTGAAGTCCGCCTTCATAGCTCTGGTGACCAGCTTGTTCCACTCTGTCTTGTTCCAGTAGCAATCCTTTGCTCTCTTTACCGCATAGAGCATATCGTGAGCGTTGTACGACTGGAAGGTGTAGCCTGTACCGTTCTCATCTCCGCAGTCAACTATGCTGTCTGCAAGACCGCCCGTTTTTCTTACTATCGGGATAGTACCGTAACGCAGGGAGATCATCTGTGCAAGTCCGCAAGGTTCACTCTTACTGGGCATAAGGAACATATTAGCACCGGCGTAGATCTTCTTTGCAAGGTCGGGGATATATCCGCAGGTAAACGCTACTCTGTCGTGATATTTCCAGCGCATCTCGTGGAAGAACTGCTCGTACTGAGCCTCGCCTGAGCCTAATATAACAACCTTGTAGCCAAGGTTTATGATGTCGCCAAATACGCACTTTACAAGATCAAAGCCCTTGTGCTCAACAAGTCTTGATACCATGCCGAGTACAGGCTCATCGCCCTGGGGAAGTCCGACTTCTTCAAGAAGCTTCTGTGTGCAGACTTTCTTGCCGGCTTTCTTTGAAACGGTGAAGTTTGCAGGGATTACAGGGTCGGTTGCAGGGTTGTACATATCGGTATCAATGCCGTTAAGGAATCCGCAGGTCTTGTACTGCTTATCTGCAAGTGCTCTGTCAAGACCGTGTGAGAACCACGGGTCAAGAATTTCTCTCGCATATGTCGGAGAAACTGTTGTAACCTTGTCAGCAACCTCGATAGCCGCTTTCATAAGGTTGACATCCCTGTCATATTCCATAAGAGAAGCGAAATGCTTCGGTATACCGAGGACATCTTCAAGTATTTCCATACCGTATCTGCCCTGATACTGAATGTTGTGGATGGTGAACACATTCTTGATACCCCACAGCTTTTCATGGTTTCTGTAGAATATGCTGTAGTAAACGGGGATAAGGGCGCACTGCCAGTCGTTAGAATTTATTATCTGGGGTTTGAAGTCGATAACCTTGAGCATTTCAAGAACCGCGCGTGAGAAGAACGCATATCTTTCGGCATCATCATAATAGCCGTAAAGTCCGAAATCACGCTTGAAATAATACTCGTTATCGAGAAAATAATATGTAACGTTATTTATCTTTGCTGTGAACAGACCGCAGTACTGATTTCTCCAGCCTACCGGTACAGAAAAATTAGTAACATAGGTCATCTGATCGCGCCACTGCTGTTTAATTGTGTTTACATACAGAGGTACTACCACGCAAGCCTCGTGACCTTCTTCAACGAGTGCCTTAGGAAGTGAGCCGGCAACATCTGCAAGTCCGCCGGAAGCCGCTACGGGCTGAGCCTCGCTTGCCGCATATAGGATCTTCATGTTTTTCCGCCTTTCAGCCACGCATTTAAGAATACAGCCGTGGCTTTTTTATAGTTTCTTATTCCTATTTAAAAATATAGCATATTTTGCAATTAAAATCAAGCGAAATTTGTCCGCCTTTCTGTCGAAGAAAGAAAAATCGGAAAAAATAACTAAATATTTCAATTTCTCTTGTTCAATTTAACAAAATCATTATTCATCGGTATTGCATTTTTATCTAAAATAGAGTATAATCATAACCGAAGACAGCTTTTTTCATTAATTTTCATGAAAGCCTGTCTGCCTTGTATCAACATAAAAAGGAAAGGTGTCATTACAATGGCTGAAAAAGAAATTACTTTACTTGACGTTATAGACAGAGCACAGTTGCAGTCCTTGCAGGATGCTTTTGCAAAAGCTACCGGCATGGCGGCTCTGGCTACCGATAAGAACGGACCCGTGACCCAGCTTTCATGTCCTACGGACTTCTGCATGAACTACACCAGAAAATCCAGCGTAGGCTGTGAGCGTTGCAACCTCTGCGACCTGAAAGGCGGCGAGCAGGCAAGCAAAACAGGAAGACCCGCTGTTTACTACTGTCACGGCGGACTGGTTGACTTTGCATCTCCCATTATTGTAAACGGCGAGCAGATAGGCTCTCTTATAGGCGGTCAGGTACTGACAGAAGAGCCCGACCTTGACAAGTTCCGTGCCATAGCAAAGGAAATTGATGTAGACCCCGACGAATATGTTGAGGCTGTAAAGAAAGTTCCGATAGTTTCAGAGGAAAAGGTAAACAATGCCGCAGAACTTCTGTTCAAAATGGCTCAGGCTCTTTCTCAGGTAGGTTATGAAAAGTACCGCATTACCGAAGAGCACAGGGATTCCTCTGCAATGTTCGACGAAGTACAGGACGATTATGTTGAAATAAACAGCAAAGTAGAAGAAGTTAACACTACAATTGCGGCTCTTTCCGCAGAATTTGACCTTCTGCGTGAAAAAGCGGCTGAATCCGCAAAGGCTGTTGCACAGACAGACTCAATTCTTAAATACATACAGAATGTTGCTACCCAGATGACGCTTCTCGGTTTCAACGCATCAATTGAAGCAAAGCACGTCGGTGAGGCAGGTGCGGGCTTTAACGTAATAGCTCAGGAAGTACGTCAGCTGGCGGAACAGACCTCAAATCAGACACGCAGTATTGAAGACGTGCTCGGAAGTGTCCGTGCGTCTATTTCCGCTATTGACAAGGAAATCGCAACCGCTGTAAGCAAGATAGAAGATAACGTTGCTACAGTAAAGGAACTCAGCGACAAGATTGCACAGACTTCCGAAAAAATCGACCGTATCAGCAAATCGTAATTTGTTTATTGTGTTTGGATAAAATATAAAACATGAGCGTACACTCCGGTGTGCGCTCATGTTTTTGTCTGCTGTAGAAAAAATAACGGCTCTGCGAGAGAGCCGTTATCGTTATTTACTTTTCGGGTAATTATTCAACAGTCTTGTTGAGTTCTGCAATACGAGCGTCAATCTGACCCTGGTACTGACCACGGAAAGATGTATAGGATCCACCTGTCATGTAGGGACCCTTTGTGAGCTGTTCTACAGGGTTATCCTGGCTGTCTGTGCTTGCAATATCCTGACCGATACCGTTCTTGAAATCAAACACTGCTGTGAATGTTGAAGGATCGTTCATGATCTCAATTCTGTCGAGCAGTGTATCTGACCAGTCGTACTCAGCCTTTGACTGCTCTCTGCCTGCCTTCTTGATTTCTTCATCGTTTGAAGCTACTAAGTTAGAGTAGATCCAAGCCTTGTAACCGTCTACGTTCTTAGCACCTGCTACGAGCATAATAGAATCCTGCTTCATGCTCTGGTAGTATGCGTCAGCACCGTCCATCTGGGGGAAAGGAACAAAGTTGATTTCATCATCTTCCCACTTGTTCTTTTTCTTGTACTTTCTCCAAGTTTCTTCGTATCTCCATGTACCGTCTTCAAAGAACAGTGTGTTGCCGTCTGCCCAGTCTGAATAGCTTACGCTCCAGCTGTTTTCGATATCTCTGGGGTAACGGAGCTGTTCCTGTGTGTTATCGAATGAACGGAGCATATCAAGGCACTTTTCAATGTTTGCGTCATTGAGGTGGCTTACAAGCTTACCGTTTTCAAGTGCGATAAGGGGAGTACCTGTTGTGCAGACAAAGCTGTTTTCGGGGTTATAACCGTCAAGTACATACTTGCCGTTGTCGGGATCTGAGAACTTTCTTGCCATGTCCATGAATGAGTTCCATGTCCACTCGCCCTTTTCATAGAGTTCCCAAGGATCGTCAAGACCTGCTTCTTCTACAACGCTCTTTCTGTACCACAGATAACTTGTAGGAGTAAGGCTCATGATCGGGCAGTAATTCTTGCCGCCCCAGTTGAACTTGTCAATAGCACTCTTGTAATCAGCCCAGTCGTCTGTTGTGAAATCAATGATACCGTCGAGTGACTGGAAGAGGTTCTGATATATGCTATAGGGATAGTTGCATATTTCAAAGGGGAAGCAGTCGGGTGAATCATCAGACTGTACGAGCTTTGCAAGGCTGGTGTATCTGTCTGCATATGTAGTGATCTTGATGTTAACGAATACGTTGGCATCATCTACAGACTCATAACCCTTGGGCTTGTTCTCGGGAGTGCCGTAGAGCTTCTTGAATACCTCTACTGCGGGAGATGCTTCCTGTACATCCCACCAAGCCATCCACTTGATCTTTGTGTCAACCTTGAGGTCCTTGTAGTTTTCGCCTGCAGAAACATTGTTAACTGCGCTCTGAACGCCTTCGTTCTGCGACATCTGCTTCTGTGTTTCACCTGTTGTTGAAGCAGCTGAGCTGTCTGCTGTGCTTGTGCTTGCTCCGGGTGTGCTGCTACCTGAGCAACCTGAGAAAGCAGTAACGGCAGATATGAGTGCTAATGCACCGGCAATAGCCTTTGTGTATTTTCTCATTTTTAATCCTCCTGTAGATTTTCTGCACCTGCGTGCAGAATTGCGTATTATTACACTTACTATTATAACAAAACTGTCACCGCACCGTCAATAAACAATTTGCAGTAATTTAGCTAAACGGTTTTGTGAAAATAGCACAATTGTGTCATGTTAATTTAGGTTAATTAGCTAAATTTAATTCAATTGCCTGATTAAATTCATCCAACGCCTTCTCAAGTTCTGTTACATACCCGCCTTTTGTTTTATCTTCAAGATTCTTTTTATAATCTTCACCTTTCATGTAAGACCAGTCGGTGATCAGATTGATATAGCATTCACCGCAGAACAGCCCATCCTGATAAACAAACATTGACTTGAGTTCGACAACCGGTACAAAAGTTTCCGGACTGTTTACTTTATCCAATCTGTCAAGCAATTTGTCATTCCAGTCATTTTCGGACATCGCTTTCTTTCGTACAGCGCTTTTCTGCTCGGCGTCATTTTCCGCAAATGCGCAGGCGTATATAAGCGACTTATAGCCCTCCGGGTTCTTTGAGCCTTTCGGGAACACAAACGAATTAATATTTACGCCCTGATAATAAGTCTGTTCATCATCACAACGTGGGAACGGAACAAAATTAATCTCATCATCGCTCCACTTATTTCTTTTCTTGTACTTTTGCCAGATATCATCATATCTCCAACTGCCGTCAGAGAAAAACAGCGTATTGCCGTCCGCCCAATCAGAATAACTGGGAGACCAACTGTTTTCAATTTCTCTCGGATAGCGGTATCCTTTCTGTGTAGGCGCAAACAGACGCAGATAGTCCATAGCACTGATTATCTTTTCTTCTCTGAAATTGTCTTTAAACTTGCCGTCACTCAGTCCTACCAGAGCCATACCGGTCATAGTCCACAAAGGCATATCTACATTGTAACCGTCAACTGCGTACTTGCTGTTTTCCTTATCAGTGAATTTTTGCGACATCTCGAGGAACTTGCTCCATGTCCACTCGTCCTTTTCGTAAAGCTCCCACGGGTCTTCAAAAACGTTTTCTTTTATAACAGATGCTCTGTACCACAAAAAATTCAGAGGCTCCGTATCATAAACAGGTACATAGTTGCTTTTGCCGATCGTCGTTTGTTGCTGTGCCTGAGCATACTGTGCAAACTCGTCAAGTGAAAAATCTATAATATCGTCAACGGGTGCGTACATTAACTGACTTTCATAATCAATGCAATTATAAGCAAAATTCATTTCACACGGAAAAGCATCGGGCGAATCGTCTGACTGAATAAGCTTAGCAAGGTCAGTATTTCTTTGCATATAAGAAGTAACATAAATATCAACAAACGGTTCTGTTTCAACTCCGCCCGAACCGGTTTTGCCGGCTCCGCTTTTCTCATATCCTGCCGGGATATTTTCGGGCACTCCGAAAAGCTCCTTGTATGTTTTTGCAATATCCGTATTGTTAAGATCGTACCATGCCAGCACCTTGACCTTGGTATCGACTTTTATGTCCTTTACAGCGTCTTTTACCGACTTTGTTTCGGGTTCGGAATTGCCGCTGTCCGTATTATTGCCGCCCGTTCCCGTATCATCCGCAACAGCAGATGAATTGTCTTTTACTTCCGTACTTCCTCCGGGTGTAATGTTATTTGCACAGCCCGTTGCAAGCATTATTGCAGATAGAATTAATG
>CABUEI010000007.1 GCA_902490585.1 uncultured Oscillospiraceae bacterium | reverse complement strand
TCATTGATATCAACCGTTGCTTGTCAACGGTTTCCTTTCGGTCGCAAAACCGTTTGATATAACGGGCATCACGGCGGAGTCTGCACTCCGCCTGCCCTTATAAAACTGAATTTAAATCACATAAACCTGCAATTTCCGTCAAACTCTTGGCTTTTGATGAACGCTCTGTTAGCTTTGCAATGAAACCAAAGTCGTAATTTACATCAACAACGGAACCCCGCCGTTTCGCTATCCGTCGCCAAACTGTAGCATTTTCAAAGGCGGAATTTGCTGCGGCTCACAGCCGCAAAGGCGGAATTTGCTGCGGCTCACAGCCGCAACGTCACATTGCCGCCCCGCCGGTAACTAAAGTTACGCCGCTATCAGACCTTTAGAACGGCGGAATTGCCTGCGGCGGCACGCCGCCGTTAGCGCTTGAGGTTTACTATTTCTTCAAGCATCGTATCCGATGTTGTGATGATTCTTGAGTTAGCCTGGAAGCCTCTCTGTGTGATGATCATGTCTGAGAATTCCTGCGATAAGTCAACGTTCGACATTTCGAGCGCACCCGATACTACAGAAGCAGAACCGTTTTCGCCTGCAATGTTTACCTGGGGTTCACCCGATGAAAGTGTCTCTCTCCAGTAGGAACTGCCCACCTGCTCAAGACCGTTGGGGTTATCAAATGTAACAATATCAATTCTGCCGAGCATTATAATACCGTGTACGCTGTGTACGCCGTAGATAGTGCCGTCCTCGTTGATATATACGCTGTCAAGATCCTTTACCGTCTGAGTAGCCGCAACACGTCCGTCTGTCATCTTGATGTTGCCGAGAAGCTCAACCATATCCGAGAAGAAGTTGTTTGAACCGCCTGAAAGACCAACCTTACCGTCAACAGAAAGCAGTGATTCAAGCTTATCAGCCGAGTTGTTTGAATCCCAGTCGGTGCTTGTTACAGTCATCTGATACTTTTCGTTACTGCCTGCCGCCTTGTCAATTGCCGCCTGAATGTCAGCCACAGTTGCACCGGGATGAACGCTGATCGTAAGACCGTTGTCCGACCACTTTGCCGTGGTTTCGGTTGCGTTTTTTGAATATCTTAAATTGATCGTGTAGTTGTTTGCATATTCACCGGGGTTAACCGTTGTGAATGTGAGTGATGCCGCATTTGTTCCGTCATCAAGCTTCATTGTGTTCTTTGCTACCGTTGCAGGAATATCAGCGGCAGGAGGAACAGTGTCAAGCTCAAAGTGGAGCGGAAGTACGCCGTCAATGCTTACACCGCCGTTTTCACACGCACGGGTTACAGCGTCCTCAAGGTCGTTGAGATTTGTATAATCATTCTTTTCGTTCAGCTGTACAACAAGCTTGTTACCGCTCATGTAAGCGTAGTCGCTGTCGCCTACAACAAATCCGACAGATATGTTGCCGTCGGGTGTAGCTGTGTCAGCCGATACGGTGAGAGGATATGAACCGCCCTTGTATGTTATTGTCTTTGAATAATTAGCCTCGTTGTCGAGTATTTCGGGAACTACGAATGTAATTCTGTTTGAAGATGCGTCAACGCCGGTTGCGTCACCGCTTACGCCCAGTACCATGTTACCGTTTGAGTCAACAAGGTTGCCTGCGTTATCTACGTTGAATACACCTGCTCTTGAATAGAAGATGTTACCTGCCTCGTCCATTACCTGGAAGAAGCCGTCACCCGATAACGCACAGTCATAAACACTGTCGGAATATGTAAAGCCCGACTGTCCCATTACCTGACCTATAGCACCGAGCTTTGTACCATAACCTACCTGAGAGGGATTTACACCGCCCTGGAGGTTAGAGCCTGCCGAGCCGTTCTTCTTTGTCTGGTAATAAACCTCCTGGAAGGTCGTTACGCTTGTCTTGAAGCCTGTTGTGTTTACGTTTGCGATGTTGTTACCAATAACGTCCATCTTCTGCTGATGTGTCTTTAATCCTGACACGCCTGAGAATAAAGATCTTATCATGATCTGTTCCTTTCTCCATTGTGCCGACCGCTCTTACCCGTCTGTCATTCGGGGTAAGGAATACTTCCTTTCGGTCCGGTATTACATAATTACGGTCGAATCAATGTTTGTAAAAATATTTCCTTTTAAATCGTCCTGTGACATAGTTGTGATCACCGTGCGGTTCTTCACACTTACCACAAAAGCAGTCTTGTCTACAAGTACCAGTGTTTCGTTACTGCCCTTTTCTGCGGCTATCTCAATGCCGTCATTAAGTCTTTGGAGCATATCCGAATCAAGTATCTCGATATTTCTGCTTTCTATACGCTTCATTGCGTGTTTTGAAAAGCCTACCGCCGAGTTCCTTGCGTCAAGCTCACTCTGAAGAGCTTCCGCAAATGTTCCGCTCGACTGTGTGTTTGCGGCTTTTTCAGCATTCCCTGCTTTTGCGGTGTTAACGTTGCCTGTCGAAATCTGTAGATTTCGCAGTTTCAGTTCATTTATCAACATAACACTGCCGCCTTTTGATTATTCGTTGTTGCCCTCCGCATTGTCCGCCGAGGAATTTCCGTTGTCAGCCGCATTATCACTGCTTTCGCTGACGTGTACTATCTCGTCAATTGAGTATAGATAATTGTCAATCACGATCTTAGCGTCGCCGTCCTGCATCTCTGCCGACTCGACCTTGCCCTTTGCATAGTAGAATTTGCCGTCGTCGCCGAGTACCTTTACCGTTACTTCCTTGCCCACATATCCCAGTGCCTCGGTCATCGTGTGTAATGTACCCTTGCTTACCGTATCGCTTATCGCCTTTACCGCCGATAAATCATACTGCTTGCCGTCAACTACTACCTTCACATCGCTTCCGCTGATGTTTACTCCGGTACATACGCCCGATAAAAGCGTTCCGTCGTCGCTCTGCGCATTCATTGTAAGCGTCTTTCCTACAAGACCTGCCGCATAGTTTGACATACTGTACTTCAGATTGTCCTGCTGTGCCTGTAATGCCGTGAACTGTGCCATCTGCGACACGAACTCGGTATTTGACGTAGGCTCAAGCGGATCCTGATTGCTCATTTCCGCCATAAGCAGACTGAAGAACGTATCCGTGCTTATCGTATCGTTCTTGCCCGAATTCTTGAAAAGGTCCTTATACTTTTCGTGATTTGACTGTACACTCTGAAGACTTGATAAATCTGCCATCTGTTTTCCTTTCATGCCGGTTTATAAGCCGTTGCCGTATCAGTCCATTGCCTGTATTTCGCCCAGAAGACTGTCAAAGTCGTCCGTGTCATTCTTCTGACTTTCGTGCGACTGCTGTCTGTATGGGTTCTTACTGCTGCCGTCAAAATCTCTTTGGAATAATTCCGCCTGTGAGGTTTCCACCTTGTACGAGGTAAGCTCAACATCGTCGTTTCTGAGCGCATAAGCCAGCTGCTGTGACTTTGCCTGTAAAAGCTCCTTCGCTGCCTGGGTCTCTGTAAGAATTTCAACCGTCAGCTTTCCGCTTTCGTTTACCATACGGACTGTGATCTTCCCCAGTGTTTCAGGAGTAAGTACAACCGTCATCGTACTCTTGCCGTTAGCCTTAGGTGCGTGTTCGCTTACAAAGCTTGCCATGTCGCTTATCGGCACTCTCACCGTCTGCGCTTCCTGTCCGCTTTCATCAAAACGGCTTTCCGTTCTTGCGAATACGTCCGCTCCCTTCGCACTCATATCGTTTACCGAATTCCTGTCGGTAACCTTCTGATCTGCGTCAAGGTCGCTGTCCGACTTTGCAGCGTCGTTTCCTTTAGTTATTGCTCTCAGTTCGTCGCTCTTGCTTTCGATGTTCCTCTTGGCAAATGCGATTCTCGGAGTGTTGTCATCCTGCGTAGCAATATCCTGCTTTACACTGTTGTCGGCATTTTCATCGGATTTCTCGTATGACGTTACCGTAAATTCGGTGTTGTCAGCCTTTACCGTTTCCGTATCGCCCGACTGTATCGCAGTTTCCTGTCCGCCGATGTTAACCGTGTCAGTTACAGGACCTGTCTTATCCGTGACGGAAAGATTGCTTTCTGCTCCGATAACATTGCTTGCCGATACATCTGAGTTATCGGTAATTGCGGTGGCAATACTTTCGGCGTTCTGAGTATCGGTTGAAACTCCGACGTTATCATTTGTCTGATTTACATTATCTGTAATCTCAGCTGTTTTTGCCTGAATTTCTTCAGCAAAACCGATTTCATTGGAATTTACAGGTAATTTTTCACCGTTCTGTAAATCGGGAGTAGTATTTGCATCAAATACATTGTGCAATGCCCCGTTTTCACCGCTTGTTTTTTGCGCAATTGTGCAAGATTCATCACCTGTTGCACAAACACCCTCAAAGCCTGATAAAATCTGCGTCAACTCGTCATTATCCGCCTGAAAGTCTTCAACACAAATGTGCAGGTTGCTACCTTGCAAATAGCTTGCAAGTTCGGCTGTTTTCAGAAGCTCTTTGAGCTCCTCGGCACTCTGTTCAAGTTCGGCAAGTTCACTCAGTGCGTCCCACGTCATAATCGCCGTATCCTTAGTATTCATGCGGCTTGCCGAGTTCATATCGCACTGCTGACCGCTTGTCACCATAGCACCCAGCGTATCGGAGAAACCACCCGTAGAACCGCTCCCTGAGCCGTTTTGCGAGTTCCCACCCGAGATCGTGGCGGCATTGCCTGCAAACGCCATTGCGACATTTGCCGGCAATACTGCTGTTCCATTCATCATATCTCACCCCCTTTCAGTGCTATTCATTGCCGCAAACAGTGTTTCTGTTGCGACAACTTTTATATATTTAACGGGTTTTAACCGTTAAATTTTATGAAAATTGCACAGCTTTCCACCTTGTATTGTACCACATTTCAAGCGTTATGTCAACAATTTACTGTGCTGTACCGCCGTTTGAGGAGCCGTTTGTGACGAATTCCTCAATGATCTGCTCCTGCTCCTTCTGAGCGGCGTATCTATACTCCTCAAGCTGTTTTTCTTCCAGCTTTTCAAGCTTTGAAACCTCTTTAGTAGCGTCGATAACCTTCTGCAACTGATTCTCGATTTCTTCGTGCTTCAGCTCCATACGCCCTTTTATGCGGTATATATCCTGCTGTAACGAGGACACATATTTCTTGTGGAGCGACAGCCGCATTGCCGTGGTTCCGCCTCGTACAAGCTCGTTGAGCTTGTCTATGCTCTGTTCGTACTCAGCCGTCTTGTTATCAAGCTCCGCCTGCATTTCCGCAAGTTCAGCCCTAAGTCTGCCGAGTACCGATTTCTCGCTGTCAAGCACCTGGTCGTTGTACTTTTTCAGCGACTGCAACGTAAAATTAAACTTCTTCATACCGCATTGTTATCAGGAAACTGTCGCTTTTAACAGCTTTATGGTGTCCTCCATTGAGAACGATTCGTACATTCCTTGCATAAGGAATTCGTTTATCTTGTCTATCTTCTTTATCGCCTCATCCAGTGCCGGATTAGTGCCCTTTTTGTACGCTCCGATCGAGATGAGGTCGGCGTTGTTATTGTACAGTGCGAGCAGGTTTCTGAGCTTTCCTGCCGCCTTTTTATGCTCGGGATCCGCTATCGCCGACATAAGTCGGGAGATGCTCGGCAGTATGTCTATTGCGGGATAGTGGTTCTGCGCCGCTATCTTACGGCTGAGGATTATATGACCGTCAATGATACCTCTTACGGTATCGGATATGGGCTCGTTAGTATCGTCGCCCTCGACAAGTACGGCGTATATTCCCGTTATACTGCCCTTTTCAAAGTTGCCCGCACGCTCAAGCAGTTTCGGCATTGCGGCGTAGATTGACGGGGTGTAACCTCTTGCTACAGGCGGTTCGCCTGTCGATAAGCCTATCTCACGCTGAGCCATCGCAAAACGTGTCAGGTTGTCCATCATCAGCAGTACGTCCTTGCCCCGAGCACAGAAGTATTCAGCTATTGCCGTTGCCGTCATCGGACATTTATTTCTCATCATCGCAGGCTGGTCGGATGTTGCTACCACCACGACCGAACGTGACATACCCTCTTCTCCGAGGTCGTTCTCTATAAACTCTCTTACCTCTCTGCCTCGCTCGCCTACAAGTGCTATAACATTGAGGTCGGCTTTTACCTTTCGGGCGATCATACCCATAAGTGTGGATTTTCCGACACCTGAGCCTGCAAAGATGCCCATTCTCTGCCCTTTACCCATTGTGAGCAGTCCGTCGATTGCCTTTACACCGAGTTCGATCGGCTCGTGTATTTTCGGGCGTGTGAGCGGATTTACAGGTACTCCCGCTATCGGCACCGAGTCTGTGTATTCCACCGGTTCGCCGCCGTCAAGCGGATTTCCCAGTGCATCTATTATTCGCCCGATAAGCTTGTCGCTGACTCTTACGTTCAGCTTGTCGCCTGTGTTGTCAACTATACTGCCCGGACCTATTCCCTCAAGGTCTGTATACGGCATAAGCAACACCTTATGCTCGTTGAAACCGACCACTTCGGCAGGGATATGTGATTTCATGTCCTTTGTGTAGATGCGGCATACATCGCCGATACTGCACAGCGGACCGCTCGCCTCGATCGTCATTCCGACTATCTTTTCAATTTTACCCAGATACTTATATGTATCGGTAGTCCTGAGTTCTGTCAGAAATCCGCCGAGATCCATGTTAAAGGTCCTTTCAATAAGGGTGATTATTCGCTTGATTTTTCCGCATCATCACTGTCAGAAACAGCTTCGGCAAGCGGTTCTTCCTGCTCCTTAGCTTTTTTCCTTGACGGTGCTCTGCGGTACTTTCCTCTGCCGAGCTCCTCAATCATCTTGAGCTGTGTTGATATACCGGCATCGGTTATCTCACTGCCGTTATCTATAATAACAGTGCCGCTCGGTGCATCTTTAAGCACCTCTACTTCTACATTTTTCACATTGGTGAACAGCTTTTTGAAATAGTCGGTATCCGCCGCCATTTCCTCGCTGACATCGGTCTTTGATAAGGTCAGTTTGACATATTCACTGCCACGGAAGCTCTTTCCTGCTTCCTTTATGGTTTTCTTGACAACCGCCTTATCCTTCTGACCGAGAGAGTTCAGCGTTATGCGGTTTACGATCTCCATTACCGTGTCGAATATCTCAACCTCATAGCTGTCGAAAAGTTCCGCCTTGTCGCTTACTATCTGTTCGCTGAGCTTTTTAAGCTCAGAAAGCATATCACGGCACTTGTCAAGTCCTGCGGCATAGCCGTCCTCGTGACCTTTTGCAAAGCCGTCCGCCTTGCTCTTCTCAAAGATAGCCTCAGCCTGAGCCTTTGCTTTAGCCGCATAGTCCTGCGCCTGCTGTTCGGTATCACTGAGTATCTTCTGCGCACGTTCACGGGCTTCGGCAAGCGCCTTTTCGCCCTCGGCACGATAATAACTTGTTATCTTATCTTTTTCCTGTTCCAGTTCCTGCCTGTGTCTGACCGAAATCTCATCGGTGCTTTCCGTATTTCCCACATTTACGACCGGGTCTGCGGTGTCTTGCGGAATTTGCGGTGCGGCAGGCTTTGCCTTTATTGAATTGTCAATCACGACAGTATCGGTTGTGGGCTGAACGGGGTAATAATAACCTCTTCCTGCCTTGAATACGCCTGCCAAAATATATTCCTCGCTTTCGTATTATGCGATAATCTCGTCTTCCTTACCGCCCTTGGAGATGATGAGCGTACCCTCGTCTTCAAGTCTGCGTATGATAGATACGATTCTCTGCTGAGCCTCTTCAACATCACGCATACGGACATTGTGCAGGTATTCAACATCAGTCTGTACGCTCTCACGCATACGGGTAGACATATTTGCGTAAATGCACTCGGCAACCTCGGGAGTAGAGCCCTTGATTGCAACCGCAAGATCCTTTGAATCGACCTCGGGGATAAATGCCTGTATAGCCATATTGTCGAGTGAAACGATATCCTCGAACACGAACATCTTTGAACGTATGTCGTCCGCAAGTTTCGGATCTCTCAGCGTCAGTTCATCGAATATGTACTTTTCTGTTGCACGGTCAACGTTGTTCATGACTTCAGCAACATAATCTATACCGCCGACCTCTGTGCTGTCGGCTGTTACAAGGTTATCAAACTTCTTTTCAAGCGTGCGTTCGATAGACTTTACAACATCCGGCGACGCTCTGTCCATCTTTGCCATACGTTCTACGACATCTATTCTTGTCTTCTTGGGCAGTTCGCTTAAAATAGCGGACGCCTGGTCGCTTCTTGCGTAGGAAAGTATCAGGGCGATCGTCTGCGGATGCTCGTTCTGCACCATTGCAAGCAGGTTTTTGTAGTCTGCCTTGCGGACAAACGCAAACGCTTTTGTCTGGAACTGCTTTGTTATCTTTTCAAACAGAGCCTGTGCGGTCTGCGGCCCGAATGCCTTTTCGAGTACGTCACGGGCATATTCCGCACCGCCCTCGGATATTACCTTCTGAGTAAGGCAAAGCTCGTAAAATTCATTGAGAACGCTGTCTACCACTTCCATGGGATAGTAGTTCATTCTTGCTATTTCAAGCGTTATCTGCTCTACTTCCTCATCGGAAAAGTGCTTGAATACTTCGGACGCATTTTCCGTACCGATAGAGCTTATGATTATCGCCGCTTTCTGAGCGTTTGACAATGCCTCCATATATATCCTTCCTTTATTAAGAACTGTCTTGTATCCTGTTATCAGTCGCCGTTACGCATCATAGAGCGGATAAGCTGAGCGACAACATCGGGATTTGTGTGGGAGAAATCCTTGATTTCCTTTTTCAGCACGGCGCTCTTTGATTCGTCATCATAATCGTCAAGGTGCTGAATATTGAATTCTTCGTCGGGCTGAGGTTGTGGCTCGAAGCTGAGTGCGGCTGATTCCTGTGCCGCCTGAGCCGCCGCTGCCTGTGCAGCTGCCGCCTTTGCCTTTGCTCTTGCACGTTTTTTCTTCTTTGCGTTGCTTGTAAGTATAGCGACAATGAGAAGTGCAACAACAAGAAGTCCGAGCAGAATGATAATGTAAACTGTCCAGTCAACATTTCCGCCTCTGTTGATTGTGTTGCCGTTTCCGTTTGTGCCGTTGTTTCCGTTTATAACGAACGGGTAATTTGCAACCGTAACATTTGCAACGTCTGCGCCGATTGCGAATGCGATTACTTCACGGAGCTGTTCTTTGTCCGCTTCAAGCATGCTTACCTGGTCAACCGTTACAGCCGCCGTTATCTTGTCTACCGAATAACCGTTCTTTTCTAGCTGTCTTATTTCGGTATTTACAAGACGTTTTACAGTAATGCTGTTCTGATAGTAATATTCGTTGTCGCCGTCACCGGTGATAGTGGGATAATTCGGAGAAATATCGCTGTTGCTTGTAGTACCTACAACGCCTGACAGCGAGCCGATACCGCCCCAGCCCTCGTTCTTGGTGGAGCTTTCTATCATACCGCCAGAGGTTCCGTCCTCGGCGATTGACGGGGTGTAGATAGTGTATTCAGACTTTGAGTTATCGTAATTGAGCGTTACGTTTACGTTTATCGTATAGTCCTTGTACAGCTTTTTAAGTGTGTCGTTGAGTTGGCTCTTCAGCAGGTTCTGCATCTGTTCCTGGAAGTTCAGTCTTGACTGGTACAGTACGTCTTCCTCTACAGTAGTGTTTTCGCCCGTAAGGAGCTTGCCGTCTGTATCGAGTATTGAAATGTTGTCACGCTCAAGGCCGGGCAGAGAGTTCAGAACCAGTGCGTAAATACCTTCAACCTGGTCGCTCGTGAGCTGTGCGTCCTTCTTTAAATCAAGCTTGACGCTTACTCTGGGGTCTTCGCTGTTTGTTGAGATAACATAGTTGTTATTCTCGGGCATGGTTATTATAACGTATGAATCCTTGACTGCACTTATCGTATTGATTGCTTTCATCAGGTGGGTCTGTAACTGCTGTATCTGGAGTACCTTCTTTTCTGTGTCGGTAGACCATATACCTATACCGTTGTTCCATACGTCAAAGTTGAACGTTGACTTGGGATAACCCTGTATACTGAGCTGCATTCTTACATTGTCAGCCTGGTCACTCGGAACAGAGATACTGCCGTCGGTGCCCATTTTTACGTCTGTTATGCCAAGGTCGTTTATTGCCGCAACTACCTGTGAACTTTCTTCGCTGTCAAGTCCTGTATAAATAGCCGTGTAGTCTTTCTGATTGAGCACTATCGCCAGTATTACAGCGGCAACAACGACTACCGAAATTGCTGTTATTATAAATATCCGCAGATTCTTTGCAAGCGAACTCCATTTATCCTTGAATCCGCTCCAGAATGCAGAAAGCTTGTCCTTCATCTATATATGTATCCTTCCCTTGAAGTATAAATCCTTATTTATCAGACGGTCATGCGCATGATTTCGTTGTATGCGTCAACAGCCTTGTTCTTCACTGTTACGAGAAGATCGACAGCTGTAGCCGCCTTTTCGAGATTTACCTGTATCTGTGCAAGGTCGTCTACATCGCCGAGCATAAGGTCGATCGAATCCTGCTGAACCTGTGCATCAGTTTCCTTGACATTGTTTACAAGCGACTCGAAAATATCGAAGAAAGTTGCGTCGCCCTCGTTTGTTTCTTCTGTCTGCTTTTTCTGATTTACTGTTTCCATAGGGGTGATACTGCTTGTAAGCGGTACTATAAACATCTATATCAGTTCCTTTCGGTTGTTTTAGTTACTGCCTATGCTGAGCGCCGTCTGTGCCATTGATTTCACGGCGTTGAGCACTGCAAGGTTTGCTTCATAAGAGCGTGTAGCCGCCATAGCGTCCATTTCCTCTTCCGCTACGTCTACATTCGGCAGATAGTAATATCCGTTCTCGTCCGCATCGGGATGAGTGGGGTCGTAGACGGGAGTAAGAGGTGTTTCGTCCTCGACTATCTCTGTGACGAGAACACCCTTGTTTTTTGTTGCTGTTACCGTATTGGCAGGAACGCCGCCTGCAATCTTCTCTTTTCTCTTTGCTATCGTTTCCTCAAGCACCGAGTTGAACCCCTTGTTTTCGCTGAACAGTACAACCTGTCTTCTGTAAGGCGTGCCGTCCTCTGTTCTGGTGGTTTTTGCGTTCGCAACGTTCTGCGAAATTACATCAAGTCGCAGTCTTTCGGCTGCCATGCCTGATGCGGCTATATTAAGCGAGCTTAAAAATGCCATGCAAAAAACTCCTTTCGTATGTCAAAAAGCGTCGAAATCCATTTCACTGTATATAATCCATTATTTTAAAGCGTGTGCCTTAAATTACGTTGTTTTCATTGCCGAGCGCAGTCTTGTGAACTCGCCGTTCATCTGATTCTTGAGCGCCTGATACTGTAACTGTACCTTGGCAAGCTCGTTTGACTGCGAGTCAACGTCTACGTTGTTACCGTCGGGCTGGGTGCTTGTAATGTCGTCCTCGTATACTTTCGTTGCGAGTTCTACCTGCTTTGAGCCTTCCTTTGCTTTGCCGCCGATAACGCTCGTGTTTTCCATTCTGTCTTTAAGAACAGCGTAAAAGTCAAGATACTTACAGTTATATCCGGGCGTATCCTGATTTGCTATGTTCTGTGAGATTATCTGTTGTTTCTGCCACATTACCGAAAGTCCCTGCTCGGTGATGCGGAAAGCATTTGTGTTGAAAAGTGCCATATATCCTCCTTTTCAAAACCCGGTTTACAACGGGATCACGCCTTACAGTTTGTAAGCTGAACGATCTCCGTATTTTGTATTTATGCGTAACAAAGTTACAATATGTAGAAAACCTAATTTACCTATGTAAATTTTACACGGTTTTTAGTACTATTTTAACAAAATTTTGCTACAGTGCCAACAACTCAATTGTATATTATACAACATTTTATGCCGTTTTGCAAGGCTGATAGGAAAATTCTGTTGATTTTTGTATGATTCTCTAAAAAGTACATCGGTTGATATGCAACAGCTGTGTTTTTTCGTCAGACTGCACAACCGATATGTTACCATTTCCTGTCGAAAGTCGGGAGCTCGGTGTATGTCCTGCGTCTTGCCTGTCTGTAGACCATTTTTGTTTTCGGACGTGAAACAGGCTTTGATACGGAGTTCTTTTTTTCGCATTGCAAAATATATCTTTTCTGTGCGAGTTTACAGTAACGTAAGACCGTTTTCGGCTTTGTAAAGCAAGGCGGAAGAGTTACCGTCTTTATCTCCGTAAAGCCGTTTGAGTTCAGCCACCAGTTGTCGAATTCGGGTTTTCCACGCCTGATATGATAACCGAGCCTGTCGGTGTCGCCCTCATAGCATTTAATATTTCCAGTGAATGTAAGTCTGCCGTTTTTCATCGAAATCTTCAGATTTTCAAACGGTATTATCCAGAGCTTTCTCTGTGTTCCGCCGGTGTCAGCCGCAATGCGACCGCCGTATCTGCTGAGTATCAATGCGGATTTCTGGATTTCAAAGTAAGTACTGCGTGTGATGCGTCTTGCCCGTGTTTCGCAAATAAAGAACATCAGGAAAGTGACCGCAAGCCAGAGTGCAACGCATAGCACAGTGATGATAAGCCGTGTTGCGACAAAGCCGTCCGTTCTCCAGTTTCTTGTCTGAATTATCAGCGACATAAGGCACAGTAATGCCGGAAGGGCAAGGACGGCACCGGTTGCGACGCTTGCTTTCTTGCAGGCGTTACGATAACCCGATGTGTCGGCATGGAAAAAATTCTGCATAACCTGTGGAATTTTGCGGAATGTAATTCCGCTACCGTACCCCCTTTACGACAAACTTCTGCTTATACTAATTATATTATAGCCGGCTTACAAAAGTCAACGAACTTTTCTTAATTAAATTGTATAAAAACAGCCTGTGCTTTTTAAGCAATTCGCAGAATTTCTAAAAACCGACGAAAAAACTGATGATTTTGCTTGATTTATTGTTGAATTTATTGTATACTTAATGATAAATGATAATATAGGCGTGTTGGGTGCGGCGTTGTGAGCCATTTCCCCGTGTCTTTGGAAAGGGGAGTTGTGGTTTTTGAGCTACAAGAAAGAAGATTTCACTTCTTTTGAGATAACCTCACTTGACGGTGAGCGGCTGATGTACACCGAAAGCAACTTCGACTTTCCGATAATGTACGATATAGACGATAATCTCATCGATAATATGCTGATGATAAAAGGCAGAAAACTGCCGGAGATTGATACATCGGAATATGTGTATGTAATTGCCTGTATGCGTGGCGGTGACAGATACAGGTATAAAACCAACATATCGGTATCGACCGACCGACAGCTTAATGTGATATTAAGACCCGATAAGGCGGAGCTTCTTGAAGAACGCAGAAGATACTTCAAGATAAAGACAAACGAAAGAGCGTTCATCACGCTCAGGACGCAGGAGGGCGATGATAAGCCCACACCGCTTGAGCCGCCTGCCGAGATATACGTCAAGGATATGAACGTCGGCGGAGTATTCTTTATATGCACCGATACACGCAGGCATTTCAGCAAAGGCGACAGATTGCTGATGATAATAAATCTGTCGGGCTCACGTCTTGAGCTCAATGCCGAGGTGCTGAGAGAACAGCCGATAGAATCGCAGGAAACCGATGTCGGCTACGGTTGCCGTTTTATCGGTGTTTCACATTCACAGGAAGAAACGATTTCAAGATATATATATAAACTGCAATTTGAAATGTTGCAGAAAGAACGTGAAAAACGCAATATGTATTAATCAGATTGATAATTTAAGGGTTCCGGAGGTTATATAAGATGCAGTCATTCAAGATTAAAACGACTTTACGCATACTCACCACGGCTTTTGCGGTGATTCCGATGCTGATAGTCGGCATAGTGGGATATTTCAGCATGACGGGCTTTGCCACAAACTCGGTAAGCCAGTTCGCAAGAGCGGCAGGTGCGGCTCAGCAGGAGATAATCAACCAGTATCTTAACGAATGTATATCCGATGTAGCTTATCTTTCGTTCAGTAATATGGCAGGAACGCTTGCACAGAGCGGTCAGGGCGATGATGTAAAGTCTGATTTATCACTCATTTCCGAGAACATCGCAGACAGAAACAGTGGTTTCAAGAACCTTGTCATAACAGACGCTTCGGGCAATATCGTTTACGAATATGAAGATATCCAGGGTATGAAGGAGAGCTTCTTCGGATTTGAAGAGCTCGAAAACTACTCAGAGGGTTCTATAAAGGTTTCAAATATCTATATGAACAACGAGGACTACGAAACAAGTGTGTTCTATGTTGCAAAGAGTATAGATAAGGACGGTCTTAATAACATTGACGGTTTCGCAATTGAGGTTGTGGATCTTTCAAAAATAAGCGAGATACTTGCTCAGTCTACATACGGCGAGGGAAAAGGTTATCTTGCGGATTCGGACGGAACAGGTTGCGTGCTGAACTATGATGGCAACGCAATACAGAAGATTGATGACATTTCCGACAGCGGAATAAAAGATGTATTCAAGTCAACCGTAAAGCCTTCATCAAACGAGAACAACGTTGATTACAACGCAGGCGGTAAGCTCGGTTGCTATAACTACTTCACCGGCGGTTCAAACACCAACTGGAAGTGGATAAGCGTTTATCCCGCAAGTGTGTCGATGTCGCAGATAATGGTACCTGTTGCGATTTCACTCGGTGCTATGGCGGTTCTCGCTGTCATCTGTGCACTGCTCGGCATTCTTATCACAAAGTCGATTGTCAACCCGATGAACGAGATGGTAAAGGTTGCCCGTGAAATTCAGGAGGGCGACCGTGAAAAACGTCTTGATATCAAGGCTCACAATGAGTTCAAGGATATATCGGAACTGTTCAACAATATGCTTGATGATGTAAGTATGTCGGAAGAGCTTCACAGAACAATATCCGATATTTCGGACAATATGCTGTTCGAGTGGGATTTCCACAAGGAAACAATGTATATTTCGGATAACTTCAGAGAGAAGTTTGATATTGATCCGTCGGAAGCACAGCTTGCAAACGGTAAGTTCCTTGATAAGATTATGACCGAGGATTATGCCGAGGTCTATAAACGTGATATAAGCACACTGCTCAAGAACAGAACAGGTCACAGCGGCGAATATCAGATGACCACGAAGAACGGAAGCCTGTTATGGTTCTCAGTCCGTGCACTCTGCGTAACCGACCGTCTTGGTGAACCGCTCCGTGTTATCGGTGTCGTAACCGATATCGACAGCGAGAAGAAGCTCGAACTTCAGCTCTCTGAGCGTGCAAGTTACGACTTCCTGTCACAGCTTTACAACAGAAGTACATTCGAGCGTGAGCTCAAGAGTGAGATTGAACGTAGCGCACACGCTAAGGTTGCGGTACTCTTCATAGATGTAGACGACTTCAAGTTCATCAATGACCGTTTCGGACACTCTGTAGGCGATGAGGTTATCAAGTATGTTGCAGGTTGCATCAAACAGCGTGTAAAGGGTAGCGGATTTGCAGGACGTTTCGGCGGTGACGAGTTCGTTCTCTGTATCACAGATCCCAAACAGATCGAGGAAATCGAAAGCCTGTCGCTCGACCTTATAGATGAACTTTATGAGGGCTATCATTCAGAACTTGCAAACGTTTCGATCAACGTAAAGGCAAGTATCGGTATTGCGTTCTTCCCCGAACACGGCGATGACAGCAACAAGATCGTTGCCGCCGCAGACGAGGCTATGTACTTCGTAAAGAAGAACGGTAAGGCAAACTATCACATTTATCAGCCCGAGGATTCTCAGATAGAGGATCTCCAGCACACTCTGTAATCAATGAATATTCATACCCGCTTTTTTGGCGGGTATGACTGTTTTTATATGTAAATAATTTGTAATTTTAAATTTTAATCAGGAAGAGTAAAGAGAGGAAACCCTGTATGGCAGTCGTTATAGCAATAACAAATCAGAAAGGCGGCGTTGGCAAGACCACAACTTGTTCCGCATTCTGCGGAGGTCTTACCGAAAGCGGTAAGAGCGTACTTGCAATCGATCTTGACCCCCAGGGAAATCTGAGCTTCAGCCTTGGCGCTGATGCGGAAGACAGCTATACTATGTACGATGTGTTCAAGGGAAACTGCACGGTGAAAGAAGCGATACAGTGTACCGACAACTGTGATGTGATCCCTGCGAATATACTGCTTTCGGGCTGTGAACTTGAACTTACCGGCGTGGGACGTGAATATCTGCTCAGAGAGGCTCTGTCGGAAGTTCTGGACGACTATGACTACATAATGATAGATACCCCTCCTGCACTGTCGATCCTCACTATAAACGCATATACGGCGGCTGACAAGCTTATTATACCGATGATAGCGGAAATACTCAGCTTACAGGGTATAGCACAGCTCAAAGAAACGATTTTCGCAGTTAAGAAGTACTACAACAAGGATCTTGAAATAACAGGTATACTGCTCAACAAGTACAATCCCAGACTTGTACTTACAAAGGAAGTTGAGGAGCTGGCAGGAATGATAGCCGAACAGCTCGGCACAAAAATTCTTGAATCGAGAATAAGCACGAATGTTTCTCTTGCGGAAGCTCCTGCGCACGGCATTTCCATAATGGAATACGCTCCACGCTCTAAGGCAACCGCAGAATATCGCAACCTTATAAATGAAGTAACCGGTGTACCCATGAAGAAATCACCGAAAAAGGACAGCAAACGTCCTGTTCGCCGTCCTGCAAAGAAACAGTAATTTATGAAAGGAGTGCCGCCTGTGGCAGAAGAATATAAATCAAGTAAAACCAGACAGGTCATGAACCTGATAAACGCAAAGCCGTCGGGTGTGAACCCTTTTTTACCGCCTGCCGAGCAGGAAAAAGAGAAAAAAGCGAAGAGTGAAAGTTCTGTTGAGGACAAGCTCCGCACTTATACGCAGTCAAAGCGTGGTGCAAATGCACCGAAACAACCTACACAGGTAAAGCATAACCCAATGTTGCATATTCCCGATGAGGAAGAGCAAACCATGCAGAACACGCAGGAAACAGTGCCGGCAAAGCCGCTGACACGACATACAGGTCAGCAGATTACCATTGACATCAACCGCATTATAATAGATGAAATACTCGATGATGCTTTAAGGCGTTTCAACACTTGCCACTGTGAGAAGTGTAAGAAGATAATTACCGAAAAGGTGCTCGAGCAGGTTCCCGTGAAAATCGTAACGGTAACTCAGGACGAAGAACAATCGGTGGTTGACAGCTATTGCAGTTACGCAAGAAAGGATATATATTCCGCTATAGTCAAGGTAGTGCTTGCCAATAAGCGCAAACCGTTCCATAACTGATAACAAAGAGCCACAGTTTTTACTGTGGCTCCTCTTTTTATTACTTATGCAATAACAAAAACCCCTCCGCCGTAGCGGAGGGGCTGTATGCTCGTTAAATCAAAGCATCATCACTTAAATGTGATTACTTGCTTCTCTTCTTGAGTACGATACCTGCTGTAGCAACTGCTGCTGCTGCGAGAGCTGCAGGGATAACTGCTACTGCAACACCTGTGTCGGGGCTTACGGGCTCGCCTGAGCACTTACCGGGTTCAACGGGTTCGTCAGACTTACCGGGATCTACAGGATCAACATTACCGGAGTTGTCGCCGGGTGTTACTGTAATTTCTTCGTTGATTCTAACCTGATCAATAGCGATTGTGGGGATAGCATCGCCTTCAGCAGCTTCGAGGTCTGTGCAAACTGCGATGAATTCCATACCGTCGATAACCTTGTCAAGGTCGATTGTTACAACATAAGTACCATTACCTGTTACTTCAACGGGAGTGCACTTAGCGTTTGCATTGCCCTTGTCACCTTCGCCCCAGAACTGGCATTCCCACTTGGAGTCAGCCATTGAGATCCAAGCCTTGAAGGGAGCTGTGAAGTTTGTAACTGTAAACTTAACAGAAATCTTGTTAGCACCTGCAAAAGCAGCCTTATCAGCAATCTTTAAAGCTTCATCGCTTACAAAAGTGTTGATGATGTTTGTACGAACAAGACCTTTATCGATAACAGTCTTACCGCTGTTAGCGACGGATACATCAGCAGGAGCTGCGGGCTCAGCAGGATCTTCTGTTTCACCGGGATCAACGGGATCAACGGGATCAACGGGATCAACGGGATCAACGGGATCTACAGATGCTGTGTTAGCTGTCCAGCTGAATGTGTAATCAACACCGTCACCCTTGCTGATGCAGAGCTTTAAATAGTATTCCTTTGTTTCCTTTTCGCCCTTGTCGTTTGTTACTTCCATAGGTGTGATAAGGATATCGTCAAGAGTGATTGAGGGATCCTTAACATCAACCTGTGACCAGCCACCCTCAACATTGTTGTAGCCGAGTGTGAAAGATGTGTCGCCTGAGAATGTGAATGATACTACATCCTCTGCTGCCTTGCCGTCAAGAAGCTCATCGAGAGCTATTTCCTTTTCTGTCCACCATGATTTGTCAGCAATTGTAACTGAACCGGCGAAAGCACTTACTGCAAGTGATGAAACTGCGATTGCAGCAGCTGCAATACTTGCTAAAGTTTTTGTAAACTTCATTGGTTTTGTCCTCCATAGATTATTTTTTTAGCTTTTAAGCTATTTTTAATGATACAATACAATGGTATGATTTGCAAGTGGCATTTTGCACAAAAAAACTTTTTTGTTTTGGTGAAACAATATAAAAGCAATATTCTTTTTAGACCTCTGCAACATTTAATCTGAAAATATGACAATTTATATAACAAAAAAGCCCTCCGCTTTAAGCGGAGGGCTCAATGCTCTTTAATTCAAAGCACAATCACTTAAATGTGATTACTTGCTTCTCTTCTTGAGAACGATACCTGTTGTAGCAACTGCTGCTGCTGCGATAGCTGCAGGGATAACTGCAACTGCAACACCTGTGTCAGGGCTTACGGGTTCGCCTGAGCAAGTACCGGGGTTAACATCGTCAGATGTGCCGGGCTCAGTGGGATCTTCTGTTTCGCCGGGCTTAGTGGGATCTTCTGTTTCGCCGGGCTCAACGGGATCTGTTGTTTCGCCGGGGTTAGCAGCTGTGTTAGCTGACCAGTTGATTGTGTAATCAACGCCGTCACCCTTGCTGATGCAGATCTTTAAGTAATATTCCTTAGTTTCTGTTTCACCCTTGTCATTTGTAACTTCCATAGGAACAACGAGGATGTCATCAAGTGTTACAGAAGGATCTGTAACGTCAACCTGTGACCAACCGCCTTTAACGTTGTTGTAACCAACTGTGAAAGATGTGTCGCTTGAGAATGTGAATGATACAACATCTTCAGCAGCTACGCCATCGAGAAGATCCTCGAGAGCAACTTCCTTCTCTGTCCACCATGATGAGTCAGACATAGTAACAGAACCAGCGAATGCGCTTACTGCAAGTGTAGAAACTGCAACTGTAGCTGCAGCAACGCTTGCTAAAACCTTAGAAAATTTCATTTCCTTGTCCTCCATAAAACTTTTTTGCTTGTTTAAGCTAAAATTAATAATACTACAACTCAATTTACTTTACAATTAGCAAAATAAACAAAAATTTACGAAAACTTGACTGATATTTTGTTTTTTGCACCCTCTGTAACATCTTAAATCAAAAACAAAACGTCAACGTGAAATGCAAAATCAGGCAAAGTAAAGTTATATTCTGCTTGACTAACCGCCGCTTATAATGTACAATATAATAGAGATAATATGCGGATAAGCCGTTTGATTTGCTACATATCCCGTTATCCGACAGCGATAAAACTATATATAGTGATACTGCACAAAAAACAGCCGCTATATTTTGCTTATCCGATACTCAGAAATTTCATTTTGAGTGAAACTTTTTCTGAAATTCCGCCTACTACAAAGTAGGTGACAAAGTGAGGTGAGCCGATGGGCACCGAAGTTCACGAAAATCACGAGAGTCACGAAGAATATTTCAACCGTGTCTACAGTGAAACCTGCAGATCCGTTTCCCGTTTTGTAGTCAGCAAATGCGGAAATATGGACGATGCGGAGGACATTATTCAGAACGTCTACACCCGTTTCTTCAAACGTATCAGTGAAAAGGGTCACGAGGATATAGAGAGCCCCGAGGCTTTCCTTATAAACATCGCAAAGTTTGAATGTCGCACTTATTTTTCGGGAAGAAAGAAAAACGATAAGGTTTCATCATTCTCAGATTACACCGAAGAAGAAATGGTAGCAATCGAGCGTGAGATGTCCAAACCTCAGCAAAGACTTGAAGACGTTATCAGCAACAAGATAGTTGCAAAACAGATTTTTGACGACATAATGAAGACCGATGAACTGACAGGTCAGATATTCTATCTTCATTTTGCGTGTGATATGAAGCTTGAAGATGTTGCGGCGGCGCTTGACGTAAAGCTGTCAACGGTAAAGAACAAGTTGTACCGCACGATAGAAAAACAAAAGAAAAAATTTAAATTATAATGACTTACGGAAGGGGGCTTTCAGATGAATACCAATGAGTTCTATAAAGAGCTGATGAACGAGTATTCGTTTGATTACGAAAAAATCAGAAAAGCCGCTATGGGTAAGTCTGTACAGGCTAAAAAAAGCAGATTGAAAGCCGTTTGGCTTTCTGTGGCAGGTGCCGCAGCTGCTATAGCAATCACATTTTCAAGTGTTGCCTTACTGAATACCGGCAGTCCCGTGAGTGTTGCTCCGACTACTTCGGTCAGCGCCGAGGATCGTTTCAGAATGGCTATGGAGGCTTACAACAAAGCCGAAGAGAACACCGAAGACGTTTTCCTTTATGTAACGTTCAGGGATACAGTAACTCCCGAAGAAATGCAGAGCATCTTAGCTAAGGCAGACAGCAAGGGTAACATAAGAGTTACCGAGGTTTATCTCACAGACGGAACCAAGGTCAAGGGCAGTGAAGATATAACGGCACTGTTTGATGAAAATGCAAAGGATATTACGGCGGTAAAGGTTTATTGCCCCGGCAACTTCCTCAGAAAGTTCACTGCACTGAGGGATGTATATCTTGTTGAGACTGAGGATTCTTTCTCGGAGGACGATTTCTCTGCAATAGATACAAGTAGTGATTATAATTACTATCCCGATTACAGCACGAGTGATGCTACGGTAACACCCGATCCTGTACCCGGTGATTCGACAGATGTTCCCGAGCAGTAATCCGGGGTTGCATTTTACGTTTATATTATAATAGTATATCGCCTGTAGGACTTTACGGTTTTACAGGCGGTTTTTTATGTTTGTTCTAAGCCGTGTAATCGTTTTAACAAAATTTTCGGATATACCGTTTTAGCTATTGACTTTTTCCGTGAAAACCATTACAATATGATTAAAACAACAAAAAACGGCTGTTTATTTGTACAATGAACTGACAGCCGAGGAAAGAAAGGTATCTATGAAGAAAAGAATACTCGCCGCTATCCTCAGCGGTATAATGGTCATAACGGGTATTTCGGCTTGTTCAGGTAATGCAGAAACATCATCGGAAAACAGTTCTGCAACCACAACAACAGCAAGTGCCACAACTGCGGCAACAACCGCACAGACCACAACAAAGGCTGAAACAACCGCCGCAACAACAAAGGCGGAAACTACAACGGTAACCACCAAAGCAGAAACAACAGTTGCAACAACAGCAACAACTGTCGCAACTACAGTTGCCCCTGCAACGACAAAGGTAACTACTACCACAACAAAGAAAGCGGAAACAACTACGACAAAAGCAGCTACAACAAAGAAACAGAATTCAACTCCTGCCGCAACAAAAGGCGATTCTGTAAGCTTTGCACAGAACCTTATGCCCGGCTGGAACCTCGGCAATCAGCTTGAGGCGAACTCGGGCGGAACACCGGGCGAAACAGCGTGGGGCAACCCCGTAATTACCGAAAAGCTCATCAAGCAGGTAAAGGCACAGGGCTTCAAGTCTATCCGTATCCCCGTATCATATCTTTCGAAGATAGGTGCAGGCCCCAACTACACTATCGACTCAAAGTGGCTCGACAGAGTACAGGAAGTAGTCGATATGTGCATTGATAACGGACTTTACGCTATAATCAACGTTCACGGAGACGGCTACTACACCGTAAAAGGCAGCTGGCTTCTCTGCGGCGAATCCGCTTCCGAGCAGAAGAAGATAAAAGCCAAGTACGAAAAGGTCTGGGAGCAGATAGCAAAGCGCTTCAAGAATTATGACGAACACCTCGTGTTCGAGTCTATGAACGAGGAATTTGACAATACATACGGCAATCCCAAACCGGAATATTACAATAATATCAATGCGTATAACCAGATTTTTGTTGATACGGTAAGAAAATCAGGCGGCAAGAACAACAAGCGTTATCTTCTTGTTCCCGGCTGGAACACCGACATTAATTATACCACAGGCGATTACGGCTTCAAAATTCCAAACGATAGCACAGGAAGAGTGATGATCTCAGTTCACTATTACGACCCGTGGCAGTTCTGCATAAAGGAAGATGCGCCCGGTATTTTCAGATGGGGCGAAACAATAAAGGGTCAGACCATTAAAAGCGGTGGCGAATCGTATGTTGACGCCCAGTTCGATAAGCTGTATAATTCCTTCATCAAGAACGGTTACGGTGTAATTATCGGCGAATACGGCGCTATAGATAAGAGCTATAAAGACAGCCGCAGTACAGTTTACCGTGCTTACTTTGCAGAGTATGTAAACTATGCCGCTCACAAGAGAAATATCGTAACGGTTTATTGGGATAACGGTTATAATGGCAGAAACGGTTTTGGTTTATTTGACCGTTCAAAATGCACAGTTACACAGCCGACGATCATTAAGGCTATAATGAACGGTTCAAAGGCTACCAAAGCTCCGAAAGTTGTAACAGAATAATCCTTGCTGTAGGCTGAAAAAATTTGTATATATTTCCGCTTGCATTTTCGGTGGAAATGTAGTATAGTAGTCCTTACAGAAAAAGAAAGGAATGATACTTATGATGAAGAAATTAACTTCTGCCGTAACAGCTATGGCTATGTCAATATTACTCGGCATCACCTGCTTTGCTGACGGAATAGGCGTAAGCACTGTAGTAGGCGAAAGCAGCGGTAACACAAATACAGGCGTTACATTTGATATGACAGCGATCATCATCTGCATTGTAGCTCTTGTAGTTTTAGTTGCAGTCGGCGTTATCACATACATTGTCGGCAAGAAGAAAAAGAATAAGTAATTAAAAAAGAGCCTCCTTTACGGGAGGCTCTTTTCACAATATCAACATAATCTTTCAGCAAAGCTACACCATATATAGCTGTATATCAGCATAAAATGGGAAATATTCACTTGACTTTTCGTACCTTTTGGGATATACTATATAGTGTACAGAGAAATAACAGTACATCTCAGACGACAGCAGAAAAGCGTTATGCTACTGTCGCACGGAGGGTAGAAATGAAAAAAATCGCAGTCACTGTGTTTACTGTAGCACTGATTCTGACATCGGTGTTTACATTAAGCGGATGCGGCTCAGATACAACATCAACGGACAATTCGACACCCGACACATCATCAACAACACCGCAGAGTAGCAGTTCAGAACCTTCGTCACAGCAGACAACGGTATCGGATATAATATCTCTTCCCGAAAGCTCTGATACAAGCAGTTCCGACAACAGCACCGTAAATGATTTACGCACTCAGATCGTAGCAACTGCCGAAGCGCTTGTCGGCGTTGATTATGTCAGCGGCATGGCGACACCCGAGCAGGGTTTTGACAATTCGGGTCTTATATATTACGTTCTGCGTGAAAACGGATTTATCAATTGTCCGAGAGGTACAGCCGCACAGAAAGAAATGGGTACAACGGTAAGTTTCGATGAAATCGAACCCGGAGATATCCTCTTCTTCACGGATAAAGATTCCGAAACCGGCGAAACTATTGATTTCGGCGGTATATATACAGGTAACGGTCAGCTTATTTACAGCCCTTACCCCGGCGAAAAAGTAAAGTTCGCCGATATAAACAGCACTTACTGGAAAAACAGTTTCAACTGTGCGGTAAGAGTTGCATAAACACGATTATGACATTGTCCTTCATATAAAACTACAGGAATACCGTCTGCTTAGCAGGCGGTGTTTTTGTGTTTCGGGGCAATTTTGATTTGTTACCGTTTTGTAACCGTTGTAACCGTTTTGTAACCATTTGTAACCAAATTGTTACCGTATTGTAACCGAATTTTAATTGCTTTTTGCGGTTTTTATGCTATACTTAAATCAAGGACAGAGGACGACACAGCACGGATAAAGTAAAGGTCGTGATATTATGAAAAAGAAATTATCATTAATCTTAGCAATACTTACAGTTGTGGCTTTAACTTCATTCACCGCTTGTTCGGGAAACAATTCTCCGTCCGATGACGGCGGAAATAATCCGCAGGACAGTGTTCAGAGTTCCGTAGACGAAAGCTCGGATAACTCTTCCGAAACTTCATCGGATAATTCTTCCGACAATACATCAAGCGAGGACAGTTCTTCTGATGATACGTCAAGCGAAGACAGTTCTTCCGATGACAGCTCAGGCGATACAAAGCCCGTAGCACCGTCCGAAAAAGGTGAGGCTATAGCAAAATCCGCTTATGATATGCTCGGCAAACCGTTCGTTGAAGGCGGCTACAGTGCAGAAACAGGTTTTGACAATTCGGGACTTATCTATTATGCACTGACATCAAACGGCATTGATTGTCCCAGGGGTCTTATCGCTCAGAAAGAAATGGGAACCGAAGTAACGCTTGAAAATCTTGAAAAGGGCGATATTGTCTTCATAAAGGACGGCGATTCGTTCTTCGGCGGTGTATATACGGGCGATGACACATTGGTGTTCAGTCCTTATCCGGAACAGAAAGTCCGCACCGCAAGTCTGAAGTCGGTATATTATATCGACAACTTCTTAAAGGCTGTAAGAGTGGGTTAAACGCTTTTATCGCAAGTTTTCCTAACACTCCCGCATCGTTTTGCAACATATCAATTATATCGCAGTAACGCACAGAAATTTCACAACAACATTTTTCTCTTACGTTTTGTATCATGACATCAATTTACCGATAATATACCGCAACATTCCGCAAACATTTTTAAAGCATCAGATAATGTCATCATATCGCTGCATGGCAGCAAATTCTCCTCTCTTATATATCTTGACCCCTCGGGAAACCGAGGGGTCAAAAACTTTTTTCGCATAAATCGTTTTCCGCTTGATTTTCGGTAATTAAACTGATACAATAAGATTGATACATTAATCGTACATTCAGCGTTGACGCCGAAAGGAAAACATACATGAAAAACAGAAAAGTCCTATTCAATGACAACTGGAAATTTGCCCTCACCGCTCCCGACAGCGATGAAACGGCGCTTGAAAACATACATTGGTACAATGTCGAGATACCTCATGACTGGCTTATAGGCGATACCGCAAACCTTTATAAATCCGGTTGCGGCTGGTATGAAAAGCACTTCGATATAGACAGCCTCGACAAAGACGATTGCTATATCATAATTTTTGACGGTGTATATATGGATACTACCGTTTATGTAAACGGTAAGGAAGTCGGCGAGTGGAAATACGGCTACACAACGTTCAGTTTTGATATCACCGATGCGCTTAAAAACGGCGACAACCGCATATTAGTCAAAGTAAATCACAAATCGCCGAACACCCGTTGGTACAGCGGTGCAGGTATATACAGAAACGTATGGCTCAGAAAGACGTCACGTTTCCATATTGTCGAGAACGGAGTTTACATAAACGCAAGGTGCAGTGACAGCGACCGCAGAGAACACGGAAAGTGGAAAGTTACCGCACAGACAAGCCTTTCTTCGACGCTCAGCGGACTTCTGAAATATACAGTTATAAATCCCGAGGGCAAGGAAACTTATTCTTGCGAGCGCAGAGTATGCGGTAAAAACGATAAGCTTGTATTCTATACCGATGCGCCGAAATTATGGGATCTTGTGATACCTAATGTATACACCATGTCGGTTATCCTTTATGATGAGGAAGGAAACAGACTGGACGAAGTTACCGAGAAATTCGGCTTCAGAACGACAAAGTTCAGCTCGGGCGAAGGATTTTTGCTCAACGGTCTGCACGTCAAGCTGAACGGTGTTTGTATGCACCATGACTTAGGCGCACTCGGTTCGGCTGTGAATTATGACGCAACCCTCCGTCAGCTTGAACGACTTAAAGAAATGGGCGTAAACGCTATCCGTACAAGCCATAACCCTCCGTCAAGAGAACTCATGGAGCTGTGCGATAAAATGGGATTTCTTGTTGACAGCGAAGTTTTCGATATGTGGGAGCTTGCAAAGAACGAGAACGACTACCACAGATTTTTCCCCGAATGGTACAAGAAAGACGTTGCGGCATGGATTCAGCGTGACCGCAACCACCCGTCCGTTATAATGTGGAGCATAGGAAATGAAATATACGACACACACAAGAGCCCAAGAGGTCTTGAGGTTGCCAAAATGCTCTGCGAGGAAGTTGAGAAGAACGACCCTATGCACAATGCCCTCCCCACGATTGCTTCCAACTATATGCAGTGGGAAAACGCACAGAACGTAGCCGACTATATAAAACTTGCAGGTTACAACTATGCGGAAAAGCTGTACAACGAACATCACGAAAAGCATCCCGACTGGGTTATATACGGCAGTGAAACCGCTTCAACGGTACGCTCAAGAGGTATTTACCATTTCCCGTATGACACATCGTTACTTGTATATGATGATTTACAGTGCTCAGACCTCGGAAACAGCGTTGTGAACTGGGGTGCATCGCCTCTTAAATCTTACGCTATGGATACAGCCGCAGAATATTCTATGGGTCAGTTTGTATGGACGGGCTTTGACTATATAGGAGAACCTACTCCCTACAATACAAAGAATTCATATTTCGGCATTATAGATACTGCGGGCTTTGAAAAAGACTCATTCTGGTTCTACAAATCGGTATGGGATATATCCGAAGAAAAGCCGTTCATTCATGTTTCGCCTTGTTACTGGGATTTCAACGAGGGGCAGATGATTGACGTTATCGTTTACTCAAATCTTCCCTATATAAGACTTCATTACTGCGGAAAAATGTACGAGGGTCAGGAAATAGACCACAGAACAGAAAACAAACTCAGTGCGCATTTTGTTGTACCTTTCCATAAGAATAAGCCTCTTGCGGTAAGAGGTTACAGCAGTGCCGATTGTGCAGTCGATGATTACGAAAAGGAAGAAGTTCTTTTCACATCTCTCGAGCCGCACAGCATAAATATGGACCCCGACAGACTGGAAGTAAAGGCAGACGGCAGATCGCTTGCGTTTATTACCGTGACTGCCGAGGATATGATGGGACAGGAAGTTCAGAATGCGGTAAACAGAATAAAGTTCACCGTAAGCGGTGCAGGCAGACTTGTCGGACTTGATAACGGCGACAGCACCGATTATGACAGCTACAAGGGCGATAACAAAAAGCTCTTCTCGGGCAAGCTCCTTGCAATAATTCAGTCAACGTTTGAAACGGGAGATATAGTTATTACCGCCGAAAGCGAGGGACTGGAGCCCAAAACCGTAACGCTCACAGCGATAGCTCCCGAAACAGCACCGCAGGGTGTCAGCGTAGTTACCGAAAACGCTTTCCCCGTTGTAACAAACACTTATACAAAAGAAATACCGGTAAGAAAGATCGAGCTTTCCGACAGCGGCGAGCGTATACTTACAAAAGAAAATGACACCGTGGAAATCTCCGTTAAGATATGCCCCGAAAGTGCAACATTCCGTGATATAGAGTTTAAATGCTGTGCAGATAACGGCGTTGAAATAAGCTATGCAAAGGTAATTTCGTTTGACGGCAACACCGCAACGCTGAAGGCTTTCGGCGACGGTAATTTCCGTCTGAGAGCATATTCAAAGAACGGTACCGATATTCCGAAGATTATCTCCGAGCTTGAATATACGGCAGAAGGACTCGGAAAAGCAGAAAAGAATCCTTATATCTTTATTGCCGCCTGCCTTTGCGATTTCTCGAATGTTCCGGTTACCACAATAGACAGAGGTTCGCTCGGCGGATTTGACGGAAGAACCGTTGTCGGCTTCAATTCCGTTGATTTCGGCGGCGGCACAAAGAGCATAACCATAAGCGTCGGAAACTGCGGCGGCGGTGAGGATTACCCCGTAGAGCTGTATCTCGGCGATGCGGATAACGGCGGAGAATACATCGGCACGTTCGGCATTAAGAATAATGGAGGCTGGGACAGGGCGTATCCGCAGACATTCGATTTGCCACGCAGAATAAGCGGTATTCACGATATCAGCTTTGTTATCAATAATTCCTGCATATTCGGCGGATTTGAGTTTGCAAAATATGACCGTGCATATTCCGAAAATGCGGCGGCTGATAATGATAATCTGTACGGTGACGATTATAAGGTAAACGGCTCATGCGTTGAAGAAATAGGAAACAACGTTGTAATTGAGTTCAACGACCTTGATTTCGCAGACGGTACAGAAAAGATAACCGTTACGGGCAGAACACCGCTTGATAACTGCACGATCCAGCTCAGAGTAAACGATAAGGACGGCAACCAGACCACACGTCTGCTTGAATTCCCTCACGCAGACGGATATACACCCGTTACTTTCGATATTGACCGTATCGCAGGCGCAAACAATATAGCGTTTGTATTCCTGCCGGGCACGCAGTTCGATATGAAATCGTTCAGATTCATAAAGTCGGAAGAATAAACATACAGAGCCACAGCATACGCCGTGGCTCTTTTTGCTTTCCCAAATTATTTACATTTCTCCCCTCCGCTATAGACTTTTTGTGAAAAATGTGCTATAATATAGACGATTATAAATAGCTGTACCTTGAACCGTAAAGCGTCAGGGTCAGACACAAGGAGGTGTCCGTAGCAGATGACTTACGAAAAGTCCTGCGGCGGTATTGTTTACAGAAAATTTCACGGCAATACAGAAATATTGCTGATAAAGCACATCAAGTCGGGCTACTGGTCTTTCCCGAAAGGTCACGTTGAAAGCGGCGAAACCGAAGAAGAAACCGCAAAACGTGAAATCAAGGAAGAAACAGGCATTGATGTTTATATTGATTCGGGCTTCAGAGAAACGGTTACATATTCTCCACGCAAGGACGCAAAGAAAGACGTTGTATATTTCGTTGCCCGTGCGAGAAATTATGACTATACTCCCCAGCTTGAAGAGATATCGGAAATCCGCTGGGTCGGCATAGGACAGGCACACAATCTGCTTGTCTATGACAACGACAAACTGATAGTCAATAAGGCGAAGAGCTTTATTGCACTTATGAAATGAAGAAAATTGTGTTTGAGTAAAAAGTAAAAGAAGAAAATACGAAAGGAAACCCACATGACATACGAACAGGCATTTGAATACGTCGGTTCTTTCACAAAATCCGGTACGCCTGTAAAGGACCTTATAAGATTTGTTATTCTTATGAGGCTTCTCGGCAATCCGCAAAACGAGCTTAAAATAGTTCACGTTGCAGGAACAAACGGAAAAGGTAGCGTATGCGAATATATAAGCAACGCTGTAAGAGCCGACAACAAGAGCGTCGGAAAGTTTACCTCTCCCTATATAGATTGCATGGAAGAGCGTATACAGGTTAACGGAAAATACATCTCACGTCCTGCGTTCGCTTTATTATGCGAACAGGTAAAGAGTGCTGTCGAGCAGACAGGCTTTGAGGGATTTTCACAGTTTGAAATTCTGTGTGCTATTGCTTTGCTTTATTTCTACAAAGAACAGGTAAACGTTGCTGTCATCGAAACAGGAATAGGCGGACTTCTCGACTGCACCAATGTAGTAAACCCGGCTGTCAGCGTAATTACATCTGTAGACTATGACCATACCGATATGCTCGGCGACACGCTTACCGAGATAGCACGTCATAAGGCAGGCATTATAAAGCCGTCGATTCCGTGCGTTGTATCTCCGGGACAGGAAAAAGAGGTAATGCGTGTTATAGACGACAAATGCCGTGAGTATAACTGTGAGGAAATCGTCCCCGATATGTCAAGGGTACAGGTTCTCCACATGGATACAACCGATGTGTTCTTCTCATATAAGGGCATGAATTATCACCTTGTAATGTCCGGCGAACACCAGATAAAGAACGCTCTTTGTGCAATAGAGGCTTGCCGTATACTGAAGATCGAGTACAGCAGTGTATTCACAGGACTTGAAAAATCGGCACTCAGAGCAAGAATGGAAGAAGTTAAGGTGAACGGCACGACTTGTATCATAGACGGTTCACACAATCCGTCCGCAATGAGAGCCGCAGAAAAGCTCCTCCGTCTTGACAAGCGCAGAATACACGCCGTAGTCGGCATGATGGCAAACAAAGACTGGCAGACAGCCCTTAAAATAATACTTCCACGCTTTGAAGACGTTATATTCGTTGACGGCTTCATGCCTGGCTGTGTACCGGCTTCCCAGCTTGCACGATTTGCCATAGAGCAGGGAGTACGCTGTACCTCGTGTAACGACCTTGACAGTGCAATATCCCAGGCAGTGTTAAAGGCAGGCACAAAGAATATAGCAATGGTGACAGGTTCGCTTTATCTTGCCTCTGCCGCCGAAAAAATAGTAAAAAAGTAAAACTTAACACTTTTAAAAAGGAACGATAATTTTAAAAGGAACGATAATTCAGCCAAGCACTACACTTGCCTCCCCTCGAAAAAGGGGAGGTGGCTTGCAGACAAGCGAAAATGTGTATAATTTGCATTATTGTGGCGATATCTTTGGCATTTATATAGTTCAAAGATTTTTGTCTGCAAGACGGTGGGGATTGAAGTTGATAGGAATGCTAACCAACAAAACTTTTTTGCTGTCACAGTTTATTTTCAATTAGAATAAAAAACGTTTTTATAAGCCGCCCGATAAAACGAGCGGCTTTATGTAAACAAAAAACCGACCCTTTCGGGTCGGCATAATATCCATACACAACTTTACCTGTAAGCCGAGTTTTGTCGTGTGCGGTCATCTATCTACGCCCTGCGTCGCCGCAGACCTCAAGCCACCTTAAATCAGGACCGCCGAGCAAGCGGTTTGTCCCTGAAACCAATCGGTGTTGCACCGGATAGGGTTTACAGACGGGATCAGTCTCCTGTCCCGTGGTGAGCTCTTACCTCGCCTTTCCACCCTTACACTGTAAAACAGTGCGGTATATTTCTGTTGCACTCGCCCTGGAGTCGCCTCCGGCTGCCGTTAACAGCTACCCTGCTCTGTGATGCTCGGACTTTCCTCACGGTTTTCACCCCGTGACCGCACAGTAAAGTTGCGATAGTTATTGTAGCATTTTGTATCGCATTTGTCAATACAAACAATACAAAACCCCCGATTATTGCCTTATTTCAAGGAGTAAAAGCATATTATGACCGTAAAGCCGAATATAAAAAAGAACTTCAATATAACGTGGCTGCTCCTGTACGGCGCAGGACTTATCACTGTCGGTATACTTGTACTTGTAAACGGAAAAATAGTGGTAGAGCCTGCCGCAAGGCTGGGCGGTATCTTTATCGTTGCAAACGGTATCCACCGCCTTATCCGTGCCTACGCAAGACATCAGCGACTGCCCGTGTTCAGCGGCATCGGAAACATTATAATAGGACTTATATCCGTTTTCTTTCCCGCCGCTACTCTTGCGCTTCTGTCGTTTATCTTCTCGCTTTACGTTTTTCTGAACGCTCTTGTCAAATTCATTGATTTCGGTTCGGCTTTGAAAAATGCCGTGCCGGACGCTTTTTACGACTTATTTGCAGGAATATTCTTTGCCGTTTTCGGTGTTATTATGCTGTTCGGTACTCTTATGGGCAGTCAGGGTATGATGATTGTGATCGGGCTTTATTGCATAATCTACGGTGCGGGCGAACTGCGCCTGTTTATCCGTGAAGCCGCTCCCAATAAAGCCAAGGGCATGATCCGCCGCAGAATACGCTTATCTCTTCCGCAGGTCATTACCACATTCATACCGCTGAAAACACTGAGAAATTATACCGAGCGTCTTGATTCCCGTGAAATAGACATAGAAAAACTACAGAATGAAGAACGTTATGACAAAGGCAATGAAACTCCCGATATCCACGTCCTTATCCATGTCAGCGCAGACGGCGTAGGCTCTATCGGACATTGTGATTTAGTACTTAACGGTACTGTAATATCGTACGGCAACTATGACAAATCTTCCGAAAGACTGTTCGGCGGTATCGGTGACGGAGTATTGTTCAAAGCGGATTTTGATAAATATATAAATTTCTGCGTTTATCACGACTTGCAGATGGTATTTGATTTCGGCATAAAGCTTACCGAAAAACAGCTTGCCAAGGTAAGAAAAGGCATAGCAAAGCTTGAGCGTAACGTAACGCTTTGGAAACCGCCGTTTCAGCTTGCAAGTGAAAACAGCCCCACAGCAGATATTGCGGATTTTGACGATTATTGCAGCTCGCTGTGGAACGGAACACACGCACATTTCTATAAATTTAAAAGCGGCAGATTTAAAACCTATTTTGTCATGAGCACAAACTGCGTTTTCCTCGCCGACTATATACTCAGCAAGGCAGGAACGGATATAGTCAAAACCGCAGGAATAATCACTCCGGGCGATTATTACGACTATATGCAGAGTGAATATGCACTCCCCGGCGGAATAGTCATCACCCGTGACATTTACAGTAAATATAATGTTCCGCCGCAGACTGAAACTTGAGTGAAAATCCTTGAACTTGACACGATAGTGTGATATACTACAATAGGACAAGAATTTACATTTACGGGCAATATAAAGATAATCACCCGCATTAAGAAAGGACATAATATGAAGTTGAATATCAGAGTTACAGCGGCAATCCTCGCCTGTGCAACCGTCCTCGGTGCAACAGCCTGCTCATCGCAGGATGCAGGCTCTTCCGACAGCAAAAACGAAAGCAGTATAACGGAAAGCTCAGCAACAGAAAGCAAGAACGACAACAGTTCATCGACCGGCGACAGTACACCCTCTACAGATAATTCGGACAGTTCTGACAGTTCGGTTTCTTCCGATACATCGACAAGCAACGATAAACCTGTAGGTGTTGACGGCGTTCAGACAAACGGACAGCTTGTAGTTGACATAGACGGTCATACATGGGGTATTTCCCTTTACGGCGGCGGCGACGGTGCAAACTATGCAACTTATCTCAACGAGTTCAAGGAAAAAGTCGGCTCATCGGTAAACGTATTCAATATGGTAGTTCCCACGGCAGGCGCATATTACCTCCCTGCCGGCTATGAGGATTATAACGCAAGCCACAGGGACTCGATAAACAGCATAGCAAATAAGCTTGTGAACGTAATCAATGTTGACGGTTATGCTGCACTTGAGGCACACACAAACGAGTATATCTATACCCGTACCGATCACCACTGGGAACCCCTCGGCGCATACTATGCGGCAAAGGCTTTCTGTGAAATGGCACAGGTACCCGTAAAGGATCTTTCAACCTACAAGACAGAAACCATAGAGGGATTTGTCGGAACAATGTACGCATTTACCGAGTATAACGAGCGTATCAAAAACGACCCCGATACCTTCACCTACTATATCCCCTCCACAGAATACACCGCAACCTATTACACGACCGATTTCAAGGTTGACGAGCAGTTCTCACAGTTCCACAGCATATTTGTAGATCAGCCCGCAAGCGGCGCATATTCCACCTTTATGGGCGGCGACCAGAAGATAGTAAAGATTGAAACAGCAAACAAGAACGGCAGAAAGCTCTGCATCTTCAAGGACAGCTACGGCAATGCGGAAGTTCCCTTCTTTATAGATTCCTTTGAGGAAATCTACGTTTGCGACATCCGCTACTTTGACCTTTACGCACCCGACTTTATTAAGGATAACGGCATTACCGACGTTCTGTTTACAATGTGCACATTCTCCGCAGTCGGCGAAAACGCAGAGGGAATAAAGAACAATCTGCTTTCAAAGTAAATTTCTTTTTCTGACTTGTTTTCAGAAAGGAGGAGCGTATGAAAAAGCTCCCGAAGTTAACAGCGCTTATATTGATAATATCAATGCTTGCCTGCGGCTGTTCAGAGGTTTTCCCCGACAGCAATGCGAGCAGTAAAGATACATCGGCATATACCTTAGCACCGGATCCGGTATCATCTCAAACACCGTCCGATACCGAAAGCGAAGAAACCGAAGCACCCGACACCTCCGCACCGGAAGATACCACCCCGTCAACTACCGAAACCACCACCGCTGCTCCCTCAGACACAACATCATCACCTGAAAGCTCTGCACCTGCGGAAAACAGTGATATAAACAGCTACAGAGCGATAGTCGACAACGGAATACTGGTTGCAGGAATGGATAACCACTACCGTGGAATTATGTTCTACGGCGGTACATACGGCTACTGCGACCAGTATATGACTGACGTAAAAGCATTCCAGTCGGCACTGCCCGAAGTATCGGTATATTCAATGGTAATACCGACATCGGTCGATTTCTACAACCCGACAGAATACAAGGGCTACACCGAACTTCAGAAGGACAAGATAGATTATATCGAAAGCGGACTTAAAAACACGGGCGTTACCAACGTCAGCGTGTACGATACGCTTTCAAAGCATACATCCGAAGAGATATACTCAAGGACGGACCACCACTGGATGCCCCTCGGCGCATATTATGCCGCACAGGTGTTCTGCAAGACAGCAGGTGTAAAAGTCCCCGATATAAAAAACTACCGCAAGGAAACCTGCGGCGGTTATGTCGGCTCAATGTATTATTACTCGTCCGATGAACATCTGAACAACGACCCCGAAACCTATGCGGTTTATTATTCTCCCAACGAGGATAAACTTAAAACCACATATTACGACCGTTATTACAGCAACGGTTATGACAGCAATCTGTTCCTGTGCAATGACGCAAGCTATTACTACCTGTCATTCCTCGGCAGTGACGATCTCATTGCACATATCAAAACCAATGCAAAGACCGGCAGAAACTTAGTCGTTATCAAAGAAAGCTACGGTAACGGACTTATTCCGTTCCTTACCGAGAGCTTTGATAATATCTATGTGCTTGACCTGCGCTATTGCGAGGTAAACGCAATAAAGTTCTGCAAGCAGGTTGACGCAACCGATCTGTTGTTTGCAAACTGCGCCTACACTGTAGCAGGCGGCAACTGCGACTACTTCTCATATATAAGAAACATTTAAGGAAGATTACATGAAAGAACTTGAATACCCCTTCGACAGCGGTTATCTGCTGAAAAAGAAACGCTCTATAAAAAGACAGCTCCTGTCAGACGGCAGTGTGCGCATAAAGAAAAAAATCGCCGTTCTCGGCGGCTCAACCACGAACGATATAATAAATATGCTTGAATTATTCCTGCTGAACTACGGCATCGAGCCGACCTTTTACGAGTCGGAATACAACCGTTACTGGCAGGACGCAGTATTCGGAAACGAAGAGCTTGACAGCTTTTCTCCCGATCTGATCTTTATTCACACATCTAACCGCAACATACTGAAATACCCTGCGATAACCGACAGCAAGGAGCAGACAGACGCTCTTTTTGCCGAGCAGATGAAATATTTTGAAACGATGTGGGAAAAGATAGCCGAGCGCTACCACTGCCCTGTTATCCAGAACAATTTTGAACAGCCGTATTTCAGACTTATGGGCAACCGTGATGCGTTCGACTGCCGTGGCAGAGTGAACTTCATAAACAGGCTCAATATGGCGTTTGCGGATTACGCCGCATCGCATGAGAGCTTTTATATCAATGATATAAATTACGTCAGCGCTTGTTACGGACTTGACAAGTGGAGCGAGCCGTCCTACTGGCACCTGTACAAGTACGCAATGTGCGTTCCTGCGATCCCCGACTTTGCATTCAACTTAGCGGCAATTGTAAAATCCGTATTCGGAAAGAACAAGAAAGCGCTTGTGCTCGACCTTGACAATACACTTTGGGGCGGAGTTGTCGGCGACGACGGTGTTGACGGCATAGAAATCGGACAGGAAACCCACATGGGACAGGTTTATTCCGAGTTCCAGAAGTACCTCGGACTTGTAAAGGACACAGGTGTAATGCTCACTGTCTGCTCAAAGAACGATGAGGAAAACGCTCTTGCAGGACTGAATCACCCCGAGGGAAGCTTAAAGCCCGATGATTTCATAATGATAAAGGCAAACTGGGATAACAAGGATAGAAATATAGAGGCTATTGCGACAGGTCTTAACATCGGACAGGACGCTCTTGTGTTCCTTGACGATAACCCTGCCGAGCGTGCGATAGTTTCCGCACAGTTGCCTACAGTAGCCGTTCCCGAAATGGAGCGTCCTGAGGATTATATAAGAGTGGTCGACCGCTCACGCTTCTTTGAGATAACCGCTTTTTCAAGCGATGATTTAAAGCGCAACGAGATGTACAAGGAGAATGCGGTAAGAGCCGCACAGCAGGCACAGTTCACCGATTACGGCGAGTATCTTGAAAGTCTTGAAATGGTCGGCGTAATTGATGATTTCCTGCCTATCTATCTCCCCCGTATAACCCAGCTGACAAACAAGAGCAACCAGTTCAACCTTACCACAAAGCGCTTTACAACCGCCGAGATGGAACAGGTGTTCGCTGATGACAGCTATATCAGACTATACGGCAGGCTTGCCGACAAATTCGGTGACAACGGCATAGTGTCGGTAGTTATCGGCAAAGTAAACGGCGATACACTGGATATAGATTTATGGCTGATGAGTTGCCGTGTACTCAAGCGTGACATGGAATATGCAATGCTTGACAGCCTTTGTGAAAGAGCAAAGGAACGTGGACTTAAAACGGTAAAGGGTTATTATTACCCTACCGCAAAGAATAAAATGGTTAAGGAGCTGTACGGCGACTTCGGATTCACAAAAATCAGCGAGGACGCAGACGGCAACACCGTATGGGAGCTTGAGCTTTCGGGCTATGAGCCTAAAAACAAGTATATTACTGTAGAAAGGAACAAATAACATGAGCGAGCAGGAAATTTACGAAAGATTAAACGAGGTTTTCAGAAACGTATTTGACGATGATGATATCACCGTAAACGCAGATACAACCGCAGACGACATAGAGGACTGGGACAGCCTTGAACATATCAATCTTGTATCCGCAGTTGAAGATGAATTCGGTATCCGTTTCAAGATGGGTGAAGTTTCATCAATGAAGAATGTCGGCGAAATGGTTGACATAATAAAATCCAGAGCCTGAGCGGGCGGGCGGCTGTGAGCCGCTTCAAATTCCGCCTTTGGGAATTGTCGGCGGTCAGCTAAGATTAGCAGAACGGCGGGATTAAACAAAGCAATAATCAATATAATGTGGGTGGCTGTGAGCCGCTTCAGATTCCGCCTACGGCTGTGAGCCGTTTCAAATTCGCCGTTCCGATGGATTAATCTTGGCTCAACCCCCGTTACCGGCGGTGTGGCAAAGTGCCGTTTCAAATTTCACCTACGGCTGTGAGCCGCTTCAAATTCGCCGTTCCGACGGATTAATCTTGGCTCAACCACCGTTACCAGCGGTGTGGCAATGTGCCGCTTCAAATTTCACCTACGGCTGTGAGCCACCTCAAATTCCGCCTTTGGAATTGTTGCCGTTCGGCTAAAGTTAGTTGAACGGCGGAGTTACACAAACCAATAAAGCAGATAAGCGGTCACAGCAACAATCTGTGACCGCTTTTTATATTGTTATCACACACCCCATCGCCCCACCAACCCTCCCAAAACCGCACTATCACACTTGCCTCACTTCTCGTCAAAGGCGATGATTTTTCACCATCTTAACGGTTAAATCGTAATTGTATAAAAATGCCCTCTTTGCCTGTTGTCAGGTAAAGAGGGCATTTATTCTTTTTTGAAATTTATAGTGCGTGAATATCATGAATCAGATTCTGACAGTCACATTTGAGCAATTCCAGCTTTTTGCATAATTCACTCCGATTTTCTTCAGTTTCACGAATAAGCCGAATTTGATTATCTATTTCTTTGATTTGTTTATCAAGAGGAGAAGTTACATATTCTTCGATGATTTTCGTACCGTTATCAATCAGAGAATTAGCACTGTCGTTAAACATGCTTCTTATATTCATCCGACACTCTTTCAGTGATTCGCGAGCTTTTTCGTCATCAGAATCAGCTTTGATTTGCATAATAACGCCTAAAGCGGCGCCTGCTATTCCGACAACCTGTCCCGCAACAGAGATTCCGCGAGATAATTTAATAGCTTGCCATGGTTTGAATTTCAAACCAATTTTATTACCTACCTTAAGGACAATCTGATGAATATTTCCGCCACTGAAATTTGAGAGCTTCAAGCCTCCGGTTACACCTGCTTTATATGAGTTGTTGGCAATTTGTGCACCGACACTTTTGGCAAATCCGCTTATATTATTGATTACTTGTTTTACATTTTCCGGGAGATCGTTAAACTTTGCACTGATATTCTTTTTGATGTTTTGTGAGAATTCTGAGTTTTCAAGAGTTGTAAAATCATTATCGATTTCTCCAAAGCCGGTTTTAAGTGTGTCTGATACTTCTTCTTCACATTCCTGCGATATTTGTTTGATCTGTTTTTCGTAATCATTCAACGAATCTTTAATCTCGGTTTCAGTACAGCCTTCGACAACAATGTTTGCCGCTTCTGTTCCCAGATCTTTGATATAAGAAGCTTTTGTAGCAAAAATGCCTTTAAGTTCATCTTTTAGAGAATTTCGTTTTTCCACAACTATACCACGTTGCTGCATCAGATGCTCTTTAAGAGCGTCTACGGTATCATCTGAAGATTTAGGTTCAAGATCTTTGATATGTTTTTCTAGCAGATCGGAAAGGATAAACGGCTTTGTTGTCAGTTTGGAGGTGAGTCCCTTTTCCTTTACAAAGCGATTAAGTGTTTCAACAAATTTTTCATATCCGCTACGATCGTACAATTCATCAGCGATTTCCTTATCGCTCTCATCAATGCTTTCAAGATAAGACTTCGCATCCAGAAAGCACAAGTTGAGATCTTCGGGGCTATATGGAGCGATAACATCTTTAAGTCCTGTGCTGCCCATAATAATATCTTGCTGTTCGGGACAATTTCCTTTGGCGGTATCGTTCATTTTGTTTATAACGAGTATCATTTCTCCGGCTTTGTCTTTTTCTATTGCAAGCTTTCTGAAATGCTCTCCGTTAAAACTGTCAAACAGATTATATGTTATTACGTATACTAACATATCAGCTGCGGAAATTTCTTCATAAGCAATTTCATCGTGGTCAGGACGAAGTTCGGTATGAATTCCGGGTGTATCCGTTACAAAAAGTCCATTCCATTCATATGTATGCGTCTGCTGAGTGGTTATTCCTGCGCCTATTCCTATGTCATCCATGCCGGTCAGCATTTTTAGAATGCTTGATTTACCGGCACTGTATTGTCCGGCGAAAACAATATTGATTTTATCGTTTTCGTCATATTTAATTTCTGAATTCAGACCGGCTTCATTTAAAGTGGTTATCACTTTATCTTCAAGTGCTTTAATCTTTTCGGATGCTTCTTCAATTTGTAACATTGCACTTCTCCTTTGAATTAGTTTTTGGTAATCAGCAGTTCGGATAATTGCTGAGCCAATTTTACTCTGTTTGTAAGTTCCGGAGTTATGCTTTCAACTGAAATATGCGCAACTCCGATTTTGTTTTCGATTGATATGTTTTCATACGGAACAAGATCCTTGAGTATTTTAGCGATGAGAGTTCTTTTGTTCTCGTTATAAATAACAAAATGGATTTTTTCTCCTATTGAAGAGGTTAATGCTTGAGTTACATCATCAGGAAATCTGGTGTTGGGATTCAGACAGATTAATATGCTTATGCCCGGTATTCTGGCGACAGAATCTACATGATATTGCATGCCGTTTGCACCTATCAGAATAATTGATTCATTGATCAAAGCTTTATTTGTTGCGAGCAGGCCTTTGTTTAATTGCCATGCTAATACTTTTTGCGTATTAGATAAACCGAAAAGTACAGTTACCATTTTCTGTAATTCGTGGCACATTGAAATCAGGCGTTTGTTTACAAGATCTTTAAGACTTTTTGTCATTGCTTTATTTAAATTTTCACAAATCTTGTCAATGTTTTCGGATAGCTTTTCTTCCAGCTCTCTTCTGGCCTTCATTTCTTTGCTTGTTCTGCTGCCAAAAAGCCAGGATAAAAACAGGCCTATACCGGTTACTGCAAGTGCTGCCCAGCCAAGAGGCCCTGCAATCGTCGCCGCTCCTGCTAAAAGGCTGATAGCAGATCCTACGCCTAAGCCGCCGCCCAGAATAGTAGTTGCCCATTCGGTGAATTTTCTTAAATCTCTGATTTTAGGCATTTTAATATGCGAATCATTTGTGTTGCTGAAAGCAAACTTTAATTCACTCTTGATTTCTCTTGATATTTCTTGTATTTTATTTATACATTGCTCGTCCAAGTCGGCAAGGACGTCTTTGGCTCTGTCTTCGATTCGTTTTTCTTTGAGGACTTTGTCCCATGCTTTGTCAGCGTTTTCGTCATCAAAGTGATATTCCGCAAAAGTGGCAACCTCCGACTTCAGATCGCTTTTTATTGTTTTTGTGAATGACTCTATTTTCTTTATAGAAGTGGGATAAAATTTATCTTTCCATTCTTCAAGTTTTTCTTTTTTGTTTTTGATTGTTCGGCCTTGAATACTGTTTGAATCGCTCTGTTCCAGAAGTGCACCGATTGATTTAAGTAATGGCACAGAAATCAAATCTACAAAAGATTTAATACGATACAGCTTACCGTGCATACAGATTTGATCAACGATCTTCTTCTTAAGATAGTCCATCTGACTGATACGGTATAGCTCTTTACTCATTACTTCGTCTTCAATGTGTTGAGATTCATATGCAGCATTAAGATGAGTATAAACAAAAGGAACGTATCCCCATTTCTGACCCAATATTTTTGAGTAGTCAAGGAATTGTTTTTTGATTAAGTCCAGTCGTTCTCTGTCAAGAGCGTTTTTAATATCTCTGATTTTCATTTTGTGGCTTGAGCCATCAAGTTTTGCTCTTGCGTTGATTATGCAGATTACAGGCTTGCCGAGAGCGATTATTCTTCCAAAGCATTCCGCTTCTTTAGGCTGTGGAGCATCATCTGTCATCAGAAATAATATCAGATCTCCGGATTTTGCCGATTCAAAGGCAATGCTTTCGTCCTGCTGCCCCTCGAAAGCGCCGATTCCGGGCACATCGGTAATTTTAAGATTGTTCCATTCATATGTGCGTACATCTTTCGTTGTCCTTTGTGAGCCTTGTCCTATTGATTTTCCGTCACCATGTGTCAGGATTTCCATCAAAGTAGATTTGCCTGCCATAGTTCTGCCAAAAAGCGTAATAGAGAAGTCGGCAAGATTTTTCTTTTTTGCCTTTACATCATTTTTAATTTCAGTTCCGAATTTATCAAAAGACTTTTGAATTTCAACCAATTGTTTCTGTAAATCGTCAGTTGAATCAGAAAAATAGCACGGCGAATTATTAAATTTGTCCAATGTGTTTTGAATCTCAACCTTGGCGTTATCAAGGATTTTTTCGGTTTTAGACAGTTGCTGCCTTGCTATATCATATCCTTTTTTAGCACATATTTGACATTCGGCCAGAACATCCGTCAGATTTATTTCATCCATAAAATTCCCTCGAATTCTGCGTTATGAATCGCAATTTGTTGATTAACCTTATTTAATTATATGACTTTTTATATGAAAAATCAAGTATGAATTTCGTCAAAAGATTTTAAGTATTTGCAAAGTCACCACAGCCTTCGCCCCACACCATCACACTCGCCTTATGACCGCTTTCTTTTCGCTTCAAAGCAACTCTATCCCTTGTCCCGCTTGTTTAATTGCCCCAACCTTTTCTCACACCCTTGACATACTGCCATTTCAGTGATATACTTTAGTTAGATAAAACTAACCAAAGCGAAACGGAGCAACCTATGAAACGTCTGCATTTTGAACCTGAAACCGATGGCTTTTACGGCGCATACTGGGAAAGTAAAACCACGTCCGACACCGCAATGATAGCAATGCTCGGTGACGACCCCGAAGACTATATGGGCAAAACTTGCGTGAAATGGCTTCACACCTACGGAATTAACGTAATGTCAATGTCGCCCTGAAAGAAGAACTACAGCCATCGCAACTATCCTCTTGAGCGTGTCGGCTCGGCTATAGAATGGCTCAAAGCGCACGGCAACAAGAAAATCGGCATTGTCGGTGCGTCCACAACAGCCACGGTCGCTCTTGTCGCCGCCTCATATTATCATGACCTCACGCTCACTGTCGCCCTGACTCCGAGCGACTTTGTATGGCAGGGCTTTGCGCAGGGCAAACGTGACGGCTGTAAGGAATGGCCGATCGAAAACGAATCTATCGTGTCAATAGGCGGCAAACCCGTACCATTTATGCCCTTTGTCTATAAGCACCCTGAGTACTGGCAGAAGATAGCCAAAGCGTCTAAGGAACACGGCGATTCCACATATTCAAAGGATGTGTTCGATGATTCCGAAGCCGCAGGACTGCTTAAAGAGGAGCATTTTATACCCGTAGAGAATATCGGCGGCAAGCTCGTTCTTGTCGGTGCGGAAGATGACTCCCTCTGGGATACCGCAAAGTATATACGCAGAATGGACGAGCGTCTGAAATCCCGTCCTCATTCATGCGAATACTCGGTTTATCTTTATGAGCACGGTACTCATTTTGTATTCCCCGAAAGCGTACTCAAAAAGGCTCTGCCCGTCGGCGCTGATATGCTTGTAAATATGTGCTTTTCAGCCGCTAAAAAATTCCGTGCCGAATGCAAAGCTATGCGTCTTGACCTTGATAAGAAGCTCTCGGCGGAGATCATCGGTTGGAAGTCAGGTAAATAATTACATTTTTTTGCCGAAGGCTATTCTGACTTTCGCTTTTATATATTATATAGTATACCGAAAAACAGCCTCGATCAGCGGGCTGTTTTTTCTATCATATTATGTTAAAAAAACAGCAAAAAGCATCAAAACACATCACGAAAATCTGATATGTGTGCGATTACAGTGGGTGTTTTCGGCTGAAAAAGAACACAATTATGCAGCTTGTAGCAGACTGCACATCGCCTTATACTATTATAATATATAAAGGACACGTTACGGTCATATTTCCGCCCGGAAATCGCCTCGCACTTTTCAGCCGGGTATACGTTTACATTCACATATCCGTAACCGTCCGATTGCTTGCGAAACGGCATTTCTGCTATATTCCGTGGCATTTTTATCCCTCTTTTCATCACCGCTCAATGTAATATAATTACCATTTCACGTCACAGCTGTACTAAAATACGCATAAATCTGCGTTGATTTTTGTATAAAAACACAACAAAAATCCAAACTTCAATTTTGGGCAGATTAACAAAATAAATTACAAATTCAGTCAGCAAAATCCAAATTTTAACTGATTACAAAACGGTAACAAAATGGTTACAAAACGGTAACAACATTTTATTGTGCATTTTCACCAAAAATGACTGACCGAAACTATTTGACATTTTGCAAAACGGAAATTATAATTGTCTAGAGCTTGAAAAAAGCCCCATAATAAACGTAGCAGCGGTTCTCTCCGAATGGGGAGTTATCGTACACGGTCAGTTGTGACAGACGGACTTAGCCGTAAATTTAAAGCCGTGATGCCCTTACGGGTACTGCTTAAATCAGATATGACGAAGAAAGGCGGATATATGTTTCCAAGATTCAGAAACACCGGACTGACAATACGCATATCAAAGAACGCAGCACTTAAAATACTGCTTATATTCGGCAGTATATTCGGAGTATTCCTTATGACAGGTCTGCTCTACTTCAGAAACGATGTTGAGATAATCGACGAGAACGAAAAGCGTATTGTTTATACGGTAAGTGCCGACCCTTACGAAATTCTCAGAGAGAACCACATTACTCTCGGAGCATACGACAGGATTGATTTTACCGGATTTGAAGAGGATGTGGCAACAGCTACCCTTACAATTGAGAGAGCGTTTGACATAAGCATTCTCGAGAACGGCAAGGAAATCGCCACAGCACACAGCGTTGATGCAACCGTTCAGGAACTGCTCGAACAGGCAGGCGTTGAACTTGGCAAATATGACAAGGTATCTCCCTCAAAGAATGCTGTTCTTGAAGAGGGACAGAAGATAGCGATCACAAGAGCTTATGACGTAAAGATTACCGCCGACGGTAAGACAACAACGGTAAAATGTCTTGACAATACGGTATCCGAGCTTTTAAAGAGAGCGAAGATAACCCTCGGTGAGAACGATATGGTAAGCGAGGAGCTTGAAACTAAGATAACCGAGCCTACAGAAATCAAGGTTTCCCGTGTTGAAATCAAAACCGAAACACAGGATAAGACAATACCTTATCAGACATCTACGGTAACTTCAAACATTCTGGCAATAGGTCAGAGCGAAGTTCGTACAAAGGGTGTAGACGGCAAGATAAGAACGACAACAACAACTACTTATATTGACGGCGTAAAGACCGATGTAAAAAAGACAACCAAGGTAGTAACCAAGAAGGTTGACGAGGTTATAGCCGAGGGTGCGGCAGTTACTACTCCCTACTGCAAGATAGATGATACTTCTATCGTGCTGAAGAACGGCAGACCGGTAGATTATGAGTATGTGGTATCAGGCAAGGCTACAGCTTATACAGCACCTGCGGGCTCATACACGGCGAGCGGCAGACTGGCTGAGATAGGAACGGTTGCGGTAAATCCCAATGTAATTCCTTACGGCTCAAAGCTGTACATTGTCGGACAGTACGACAACATCTGTTATGGTTATGCTATAGCGGCAGATACAGGCGAGGGAATGATGGCAGGTACTATTCCAGTTGACGTATACATGGGCAGCACCGAAGAGCATTATGACGATGCTTGCAACTGGGGCTTACAGTATGTAGACATCTACGTTGTAGAAGTCGGCAACGGCTAAGATGGCGAGTCGCCGCTGACAATTCCGCCTGCGGCAATGTGCCGCTTCAAGTTCCGCCTTTGGAACTGTTGGCGAAAGCTGATATTTAGTGCAACGGCGGATTCACACAAAGCAAAAATGAAAAAATAATAGACGGTCATAGCGGATAGTTGTGACCGCCTTTGCTTTTGAGCAGTTTGCTGTAGAAATTATAATTGTTATGACGGTACAGCATCAAATTTCTGTATGACAACAGAAAAATTGCATATAATACCATTTGTCAAATTGCACAAAATTGCACAAGAACTGCGCATATATTTCTACAGATTAATTTTTCAAAAAGGCTTGTATTCCGCTCTGTAATGCTGTATAATAGTTCTTGCGCGTGAAAGCGTACTGCAATGATATGCTGTGATGTCTGAGGTTGCGGCGATGCCGGTAATTCAGACGGAGTATGTCCAGCTAAATGGGCGAAAACGGCTTTGCAATGCGGTTTTCGGTACTTCATATAGGTTTAGGATCGTTCTCCCGTTAAGACGGGAAGGGTTAGCAATAAGGTTGATACCCCCGTGGGAAAAGATCCTGTTTTATATGAGAGTACACGAAACACCCGGCACGGTATGTTTTATAAATACCGCAAACCGTATCTTTCCCCCGAAAATCTTATGAAAGGGAGAAACAAAATGGCAGTTAAGGAAAAAGTGAGAATCAAGCTTAAAGGCTATGAGCACGCTACAGTTGATGCAGCAGCTGCAAAGATTGTTGAAACAGCTAAGCGTACAGGCTCAAGAGTTGCAGGTCCTATTCCGCTTCCCACAAACAAGGAAGTAATTACGATCCTGAGAGCTGTACACAAGTACAAGTATAGCCGTGAGCAGTTCGAAATGAGAACTCACAAGCGTCTTATCGACGTAATCCGTCCCACCAACAAGACAGTTGAAGCTCTTCAGAGCCTTGAACTTCCCGCAGGTGTGGAAATGACTATGGAAGCGTAATTCCGTAGCGAGTTATGTTGGCGAAAGTCAACCAATAACCTTCGGCACCGGAAACCCGAAAAAATATCGGTGTCGGTGGTCAAGTCGGGAAACCGACCAATAACCTAAACAGGAGGATTTAAACCATGACTAAGGGTTTAATCGGAAAGAAAATCGGAATGACTCAGATTTTCGACGAAGCAGGAAAAGTAGTTCCTGTTACCGTTATCGAAGCAGGTCCTTGCGTTGTAACACAGCTCAAGACAGCTGAGAATGACGGCTATGAAGCAGTTCAGCTTGGTTTCGGCGATGTATCACCGAAGCACACAAACAAGCCCATGACAGGTCACTTCAAGAAGAATGACCTCCCCTTCAAGAGAACTCTCAAGGAGTTCAGATTAGACGACATCAGCAACGTAAACGTTGGCGACGTTCTGAAGGCTGACGTATTCGCAGCAGGCGACGTTATCGACGTAAGCGGCGTTAGCAAGGGTAAGGGCTTCCAGGGCGCAATCAAGCGTCACAACCAGCACAGACTTAAAGAAACTCACGGTACAGGTCCTGTAGTTAGACAGGCAGGTTCTATGGGTGCTTGCTCATCACCTTCGAGAATATTCAAGGGCAAGGGCATGGCAGGTCACATGGGTGCTGAGAACGTAACAGTTCAGAATCTCGTTATCGTTAAGATCGATGCAGAAAACAATCTTATCGCAATCAAGGGTGCTATTCCCGGTCCTAAGGGCGGAGTTGTGTGCATTACCGATGCGGTTAAGAAAGCGTAAGGAGGAGGATCATCATGGCAAAAGTATCAGTATATGATATGACAGGAGCTGTTGTGTCCGACCTTGAGCTTAATGACAACATTTTCGGTATTGAACCGAACACAGTTGTTATGCACGCAGCAGTGGTAAATTACCTGGCAAATCAGCGTCAGGGTACACAGTCAACGCTTACAAGAACTGAAGTAAGCGGCGGCGGTAAAAAGCCTTGGCGTCAGAAGGGCACAGGTCACGCAAGACAGGGTTCTACCAGAGCTCCCCAGTGGACACACGGCGGTGTTGCTTTAGGCCCCAAGCCCAGAAGCTACACATACTCTTTAAATAAAAAGGTAAAGAGACTTGCATTAAAGTCTGCACTTTCAGCTAAGGTGCAGGACGGCAGCATGATAGTTGTTGACGCTATCACAGCTGACGAATTCAAGACAAAGACAATCGTTAATATGTTAAAGGCTCTCAGCGCTGACAAGGCACTTATCGTTCTCAACAGCGTTGACGAAAAGGTTATCAAGAGCGCCGCTAACATCCCCGGCGTAAAGACAACTCAGGCCAACACTCTTAACGTATACGACATCTTAAAGTACAACAAGTTCATCGTTGTTAAGGATGCCGTTGCTACTATCGAGGAGGTGTACGCATAATGGCAAAGCTTGCTTATGACATCATTTTAAAGCCCATCATCACAGAGAAGAGCATGGAAATGCTTACTCAGGGCAAGTACACTTTCAAGGTTGCTAAGGACTCCAACAAGATCGAGATAGCTAAGGCTGTCGAGGCTCTCTTCCCCGGTGTTAAGGTTGCTAAGGTAAACACAGTAAACTGCCGTGGCGTAATGAAGAGAATGGGTAGAAACGAAGGTTACACACCTGCTTGGAAAAAGGCAGTCGTAACTCTCGCTGAAGGCTCTAAGACAATCGAGTTCTTCGACGGAATGATATAAAGGAGTGATATAAATGGCTATTAAGACTTATAAACCTGTCACCCCCGGTCGCAGAGGCATGACTGTTACCGACTACAGCGTTCTGTCAAAGGTTGAGCCCGAGAGAAGCCTGCTTGAGTCACTCAAGAAGAACTCCGGCCGTAACAGCTACGGTAGAATCACTGTAAGACACAAGGGCGGCGCACAGAGAAGAAAATATCGTGTAATCGACTTTAAGAGAAACAAGCTCGGTATGGACGCTGAGGTTATGACTCTTGAGTACGACCCCAACCGTTCAGCATTCATCGCACTGGTTCAGTACGAGGACGGCGAGAAGAGATACATCATCGCTCCCGACGGTCTGAATGTTGGCGATAAGGTAAGAAGCGGTTCCGACGCTGATATCAAGCCCGGTAACGCACTTGCACTTGCTGATATCCCCGTAGGTACAGTAATCCACAATATAGAGCTTTATCCCGGTAAGGGCGGTCAGCTCGTTCGTTCCGCAGGTAACATGGCACAGCTCATGGCTAAGGAAAACGGCTACGCTCTGTTAAGACTTCCCAGCGGTGAGTTAAGAAACGTATCCGATAAGTGCATGGCTACAATCGGTGTTGTATCTAACCTCGACCACGAGAACGTTAACTACGGTAAGGCAGGACGTGTTCGTCACATGGGCGTAAGACCTACAGTAAGAGGTTCTGTAATGAACCCGAATGACCACCCCCACGGCGGTGGTGAAGGTAAGTCACCCGTTGGTCGTCCCGGCCCTGTAACTCCCTGGGGCAAGCCCGCTCTCGGTTACAAGACCAGAAAGATCGGCAAGAGCACAGATAAGTTCATCGTTAAGAGAAGAAACAGCAAGTAATAACTACTACAAGTCGTTGTTAATAAGTGCGGCGTTTGCGGCATAGCAGTAAAGAATCCGCCGCATATTAACTTGCAATCCACTTGAAAGGAAATTATACAATGAGCAGAAGTATCAAGAAGGGACCTTACGTGCAGGAAGCGCTCATGAAGAGAGTGCTCGCTATGAACGAAGCAGGCGAGAAGAAAGTTCTCAAGACCTGGAGCCGTTCAAGCACGATATTCCCTGATTTCGTCGGACATACATTTGCTGTACACGACGGCAGAAAGCACGTTCCCGTATATGTGACTGAAGACATGGTAGGTCACAAGCTGGGCGAATTCGCTCCTACAAGAACCTACAAGGGTCATGCAGGAAGCAAAACAAGTAAGTAAGGAGGAGACATCAATGGAGGCAAGAGCAGAACTCAGACAGGTTCGCATATCTCCCCGCAAGGTTGGCGTTGTTCTTGATCTTATCAGAAACAAGCCCTGCGACATGGCTATGGCGATCCTCAAGCACACACCCAAGTCAGCGAGCGAGCCTTTACAGAAGCTCCTCAAGTCAGCAATGGCAAATGCAGAAAACAATCACTCAATGGATCTTTCCAAGTGCTACGTTTCAAGCTGCCACGTTGGCGCCGGCGTTACTTTAAAGAGAATCAGACCTAAGGATCACGGAAGAGCACATCGTATTCTCAAGAGAACTTCCAACATCGTTCTGGTTGTAAAAGAAGCTGAATAAGGAGGAGTACAATGGGACAGAAAGTTAATCCGCACGGTCTCAGAGTCGGAGTTATCAAAGATTGGGATTCCCGTTGGTTTGCCGGCAAGGCAACTTTTGGCGATACACTCGTTGAAGACTACAAAATCCGTGACTATATCATGAACAAGAGAATGCTCACAAGAGCAAACGGCGAAAAGTCCGACCAGCAGCTTTCAAGAGCAGCAGGTATTGCTCAGGTTGAGATCGAGCGTTCATCAGACAACAAGATCAAGATTCACATTCTTACCGCAAAGCCCGGTATGCTTATCGGTGCCAAGGGTGCAGAGATTGAGAAGCTTCGTGCAGAAGTTTCCAAGATTGCAGGCGGCAAGGACGTAAACTTAAATATCGTAGAGGTTAAGAACCCCGATATGAATGCTAAACTCGTAGCAGAGAACATCGCAATGCAGTTAGAGCAGCGTGTATCTTTCAGAAGAGCTATGAAGAGCTGCATCGGCAGAACAATGAAGTCCGGTGCTAAGGGTATCAAGACAATGGTAAGCGGCCGTCTCGGCGGTGCTGAAATCGCAAGAAGCGAGAGCTACCATGAAGGTACAATCCCCTTACAGACATTAAGAGCAGACATTGATTACGGCGTTGCAAGAGCTAACACAACTTACGGCGTTATCGGTGTTAAGGTTTGGATCTACAAGGGCGAAGTTCTCAAGGGCGAAATCCCTGCACAGAGAACAACAGAAAAGCCCCGTCGCAGAAACAACGACAACAGATCACGCAGACCCAGAGTTGAGAAAAAAGAGGGAGGTAACGACTAATGCTGCTTCCGAAGAGAGTAAAGTACAGAAGAGTACAGAGAGGTCGTATGACCGGTAAAGCAACACGTGGTAATGTAGTCAGCCACGGCGAATACGGTTTACAGGCACTTGAGCCCGCTTGGATCACATCAAATCAGATCGAAGCTGCCCGTATTGCCATGACACGTTACATCAAGCGTGGCGGTCAGGTTTGGATAAAGATATTCCCCGACAAGCCCATCACAGAGAAGCCCGCTGAAACCCGAATGGGTTCAGGTAAAGGTTCACCTGAGTACTGGGTAGCCGTTGTTAAGCCCGGCCGTGTAATGTTCGAGATCGCAGGCGTTCCCGAAGAGACTGCAAGAGAAGCTATGCGTCTTGCTATGCACAAGCTTCCCATCAAGTGCAAGTTCGTAACTAAGGAAACAGGAGGTGAGCAGTAATGAAGGTTAAAGAAATCAGAGAGTTATCTGAAATGGAGCTCGACAAGAAGCTCGTAGAGCTTAAGCAGGAATTATTCAACCTCCGTTTCCAGCTCGCCGTTAACAAGCTCGACAATCCTACGAGAATCGGCGCTGTTAAGAAGGAAATAGCAATTGTCAAGACAGTTCAGCGTGAGCGTGAGCTGGCAGCTGACAACAAGTAAGAGAGAGGAGGACTTTACTTTGAGCGAAAGAAATTTAAGAAAGACCAGAGTAGGTATGGTTGTAAGCGATAAGATGGACAAGACTATCGTAGTAGCAATCAAGGACAATGTCCGCCACCCCCTCTACAAGAAGATCATTAAGCGTACAATCAAGCTTAAAGCGCATGACGAGAACAACTCCTGCGGAATCGGCGACAAGGTTGAGATTATGGAGACCAGACCCCTTTCCAAGGATAAGAGATGGCGTTTAGTAAACATCATCGAAAAGGCTAAGTAATTTATTACTTTAAATTTATCGGAAGGAGAATTAATCCATGATTCAGATGCAGACACGCATGAAGGTTGCGGATAACACGGGCGCTAAAGAGCTTATGTGCATCAGAGTACTCGGCGGTACACGCAGAAAGTACGCTAACATCGGTGACGTAGTAGTTGCTTCCGTAAAGAAAGCAAGCCCCGGCGGAACTGTTAAGAAGGGCGATGTTGTTAAGGCAGTTATCGTTCGTTCAGCAACAGGCATCAGACGTGATGACGGAACATACATCCGTTTTGATGAAAACGCAGCCGTTATAATAAAGGAAGATAAGAACCCCAGAGGTACACGTATTTTTGGGCCCGTAGCCAGAGAGCTGCGTGACAAGGACTACATGAAGATCCTTTCACTTGCTCCCGAAGTATTATAATCCGGAGGTCGTAAATGAACACATTACACATCAAGACTGGCGATAACGTTCAGATCATGTCCGGCAAAGACAAGGGCAAGCAGGGCAAGGTACTTGAAGTATCTCCCAAGGAAAAGAAGGTTATCGTTGAAGGCAGAAACCTCGTAACAAAGCACGTTAAGCCCAGAAGACAGGGCGAACAGGGCGGTCTTGTAAAGGCTGAAGCTCCTATCTATGCGTGCAAGGTAATGCCTGTATGCCCCAAGTGCAACAAGCCTACAAGAGTAGGTCACAAGGTTGAGGGCGACAAGAAGGTAAGAGTTTGCAAGCACTGCGGCGCTGAGCTTTAATCAGACGCCCCGAATTACGACAGAGAGGTCGGATAAAGTAACTTCCGGCTGCTGTCGCTAAAGGAGAAATAAACGATATGACAAGAATGAAAGCATATTATAAGGAAACAGTTGCTCCTGCTCTTTTCAAGAAGTTCGGTTACAAAAGCACAATGCAGGTTCCGAAGCTCGACAAGATCATAATCAATGTCGGCTGCGGTGAAGCAAAGGAAAACGCTAAGGTAGTAGACGCTATCATGAGCGACCTTATGCAGATCACAGGTCAGAAGCCCGTTGTTTGCCGTGCTAAGAAGTCAGTAGCTAACTTCAAGCTCAGAGAAGGAATGGTTATCGGTGTTAAGGTAACACTGAGAGACGAAAGAATGTACGAGTTCCTCGACAGATTCTTCAACGTAGCTCTCCCCCGTGTTCGTGACTTCAGAGGTATCAACCCCAACTCGTTCGACGGCAGAGGCAACTACTCTACAGGTATCAAGGAACAGCTGATATTCCCCGAAATCGAATACGACAAGATCGACAAGGTTCGTGGTATGGATATCAACTTCGTAACAACAGCTAAGACTGACGAAGAAGCAAGAGAGCTCCTCACACTTATGGGCGCTCCGTTCGCTAAGTAAGACAAAGAAAGGAAACTATCAACTATGGCAAAGAAGTCAATGATTGCTAAACAGCAGCGTCCTGCAAAGTTTTCTACACGTTCTTACAACAGATGCAAGATCTGCGGCAGACCTCACGCTTACATGCGTAAGTTCGGCATCTGCAGAATCTGCTTCAGAGAGCTTGCTTATAAAGGACAGATCCCCGGCGTAAAGAAATCCAGCTGGTAATTTAAGAACAAATTTTCAAGGAGGAAGTAAGTAATGCAGATCACCGATACTATCGCAGATATGCTGACAAGAATTCGTAATGCTAACTCTGCTAAGCATCCTACAGTTGACGTGCCCGCTTCAAACATGAAGAAGCAGATCGCACAGATTCTAGTAGATGAGGGTTACATTAAGAGTTTCAGAGTGATAGATGACGACAAGCAGGGCGTTATCAGAATCACTTTAAAGTATACTGAGAACAAGTCGCAGGTCATTACAGGTTTACGCCGTGTAAGCAAGCCCGGACTTAGAATTTACTCAAACAGCAAGGATATGCCCAAGGTTATGAAGGGCTTAGGAATTGCAATCGTGTCAACCTCAAAGGGTATCATGACAGACAGAGAAGCACGCAAGAACAACGTTGGCGGCGAAGTGCTCGCTTTCGTTTGGTAATTAAGGAGGAGCAGATATGTCAAGAATAGGTAAGCATCCTATAGCTGTTCCTGCCGGCGTCGAAGTTAAAGTAGACGGTTCTACAGTTACAGTAAAGGGACCCAAGGGCACGCTCACAAAGGAGTTCAAGCCCTCCATGGCAATCGCAGTTGACGGCGGTTTTGTTACCGTTACACGTCCTGACGATGAAAAGGAAAACCGTGCACTTCACGGTCTTACAAGAACACTTATCCACAACATGATCGAAGGCGTTACAAACGGCTTCAAGAAGGAACTTGATGTAAACGGCGTTGGTTACCGTGTACAGAAGCAGGGTAAGGATCTTATAATGAACCTCGGTTACTCACATCAGGTAATCGTATCCGATACAGAAGACATCAAGATAGAGTCTCCCGCACCTAACAAGATCATTATCACAGGTATTGATAAGCAGAAGGTTGGTCAGTTTGCAGCTGAAGTAAGAGGCAAGCGTCCTCCCGAGCCTTATAAGGGCAAGGGTATCAAGTATACCGATGAAACGATCCGCCGCAAGGAAGGTAAAGCAGGTAAGGGTAAGAAATAAACCGCAAGGGGTGAATAAATAATGGTTAAAGTAATAGACAGCAAGAAGAGCAGAATCAAGCGTCGCAAGCGTATCCGTGCTAAGATCAGCGGTACTGCAGCTTGCCCCCGTCTCAGCGTTTTCCGTTCTGCTAAGCACATTTACGCTCAGATCATTGATGATGAAGCAGGCAAAACCCTTTGCAGTGCATCCACAATGGAGAAGAGCTTTGAAGGCTTCGGCGGTAATGCAGAGGCAGCAAAGAAGGTTGGTCTTGCTCTTGCAGAAAAGGCAAAGGCAGCAGGCATCAGCGATGTAGTATTTGACCGTTCAGGTTATGTATATCACGGCAGAGTTGCCGCACTCGCAGATGGCGCTCGTGAAGGCGGACTCAACTTCTAATCAGTAAGGTAAGGGTTTACTGAAACCCGCAATAAAAACAGGAGGACAAGAATTTGGCACTTTTAGATGCAAGCAATTATGAGCTTTCCGAAAAGGTTGTTGCTCTGAACCGTGTATCCAAGACTGTTAAGGGCGGACGTATCATGAAGTTTTCCGCACTGGTTGTTGTTGGTGACGGCAACGGTGTCGTAGGCTTTGGTATGGGTAAGTCGAACGAAGTTCCCGACGCTATCCGTAAGGGCCTTGAGGACGCTAAGAAGAACCTCGTTAAGATCTCATTAAAGGGTACAACAATCCCTCATGAAATAGTAGGAAAATTCGGCGCTGGCGCAGTACTTATGAAGCCCGCTCCCGAAGGTACCGGCGTTATCGCAGGCGGCCCCGTTCGTGCTGTCGTAGAAATGGCAGGTATCAAGAACATCCGTACTAAGTCACTTCGTTCTAACAACCCCTGCAACGTAGTAAGAGCTACAATGGCAGGTCTTACAGCTCTCAGAGATGCTCAGCAGGTAGCTGAACTCAGAGGCAAGTCTGTAAAAGAGATCTTAGGTTAAGCTTTTACTTTGCAGAAAGGACGGAAACCGAAATGGCTTTAAAAATCAAGCTGGTTAAATCACTGGTTGGTCGTAAGGACAGCCACATCGCAACAGCAGCCTCTCTCGGACTTCGCAAGATCGGCGCTGAAACAGTTCAGCCCGACAACGCAGCAACAAGAGGCAAGATAAAAGAAATTTCTTATTTAGTTGAGGTTACTGAGGAATAATTCCTTACACCTTATAGAAGTTAAATAAGCACATTAACAAATAGGAGGTGTAACAATTGAAGCTACACGAATTATACCCTGCAGCAGGTGCAACAAAGGAAGTTAAGCGTATCGGACGTGGACACGGTTCCGGTCACGGTAAGACAGCCGGTAAAGGTCACAAGGGCCAGTGGGCACGTTCAGGTGGCGGTGTAAGACCCGGATTTGAAGGTGGTCAGACATCACTCGCAAGACGTATGCCTAAGAGAGGCTTTAACAACATCTTTGCTACAGAATACACTGTTGTAAACGTAGCCGACCTCGAAGCTCGCTTTGAGAACGGTGCTGTTATCGATACAGATGCTCTTATCGATGCAGGTCTTGTAACTAAGGTTCTTGACGGCGTTAAGGTACTTGGCAACGGCGAAGTTACAAAGAGCTTTACAGTTAAGGCTGCTAAGTTCTCTGAATCAGCTAAGGCTAAGATCGAAAGTGCCGGCGGAAAGGCTGAGGTAGAGTAATGTTTCAAGTCTTTAGAAACGCATGGAAAGACCCTGCACTTCGCAAAAAGATTTTATACACATTGCTCATTATAGTTATATTCCGCTTCGGCGCAGCAATCTTCGTTCCCTTCCTCGAGCCATCAACTATCAAGCAGATGATGGGAGAAGGAACAATTCTTAATTATCTCGACGTTATGACGGGTGGATCGCTCAGCAACGGTACGCTGTTTGCTATGTCGATCACACCGTACATCAACGCCTCCATCATAGTTCAGTTGCTCACAGTTGCAATTCCTGCACTGGAGCGTCTGAGCAAGGAAGGCGAAGAGGGACGTAAGAAGATAAACAAGATCACGAAGTATGTAGCTTTGGGCATTGGATTATTCCAGGCGATAGCATTCTACATCGGACTTCGCAACACTGTAAACGAAACAACACATAAGAGTGCTGTTCTTTACACAGAAGGCTTTGACGGAGTGCTCGCAGCGATAACAATCGTAGCGTGCTTCGTAGCAGGTGCTTCGCTTATAATATGGTTGGGTGATCAGATCACTCAGAAGGGTATCGGCAACGGTATTTCAATGATACTGTTCGCAGGTATCATATCACGAGTTCCTGATATGATAATCAACCTTATCAATCAGATCTCGGTTGCTCCGCAGAACTGGTTCTTCGTTCCGCTGATTCTCGTTATCTATGTATTGATGATAGCATTCGTAATACTTATGACAAATGCAGAAAGACGTATTCCCGTTCAGTATGCAAAGAGAGTAGTCGGCAGAAAGATGTACGGCGGTCAGACAAACCACATTCCGATAAAGGTTGCAATGGCAGGCGTTATGCCTATCATCTTTGCAATGTCTATCATGTCACTGCCCGCAACAATCGGTTACTTCTTCGGTGTAACAGCAACATCGGGCCACGGATTCTGGAGCAGCTTCATAGGTCTGTTCAGCACGAACAACGTGGTTTATGCAATACTTTATTTCTTCCTTATCATCGGCTTCAACTACTTCTATATTGCAATGCAGTATAATCCCGTACAGATAGCCAATGACCTGAAGAAGAATAACGGTGCTATCCCCGGTTATCGTCCGGGCAAGCCCACATCGGATTTCATCCACAACTCACTTTCAAAGGTTACTCTGGTAGGTGCAATATTCCTTGGTATCATCGCAATATTCCCTATTATATTCTCAAACCTCACAGGTATTTCAGGACTTTCACTCGGTGGTACAACAATACTCATCGTAGTAGGTGTAGCACTTGAAACAGTCCGTGCACTCGAAAGCCAGATGATGATGCGTCATCATAAGGGCTTCCTCGAATAAGAGAAAGGAATTAATATGAATCTTATTTTCTTAGGCGCACCCGGCGCAGGTAAAGGAACTCAGGCAGAAGTAGTCTGCGAAAAGCTTGGTATACCCGCTATATCAACAGGTAATATGCTCAGAGAAGCTGTAAAGAACGGCACACCCGCCGGTCTTGCAGCAAAAGAGTGTATGGACAGAGGCGATCTCGTTCCCGATGAAGTCGTTATCGGCATCTTAAAGGACAGAATCGCACAGGATGATGCAAAGAACGGTTTCATTCTTGACGGTTTCCCGAGAACAGTTGCTCAGGCTGAGGCTCTTGACGCTATGGGCGTTCAGATTGACAAGGTTATTGAGATCTCTGTTCCCGATGAGAAGATAATCTCAAGACTCTCAGGCAGAAGAGTATGCGAGGGTTGCGGTGCCTCTTACCATGTAGACTTCAAGCCTACAAAGGTTGAAGGCAAGTGCAATCTCTGCGGCGCTAACGTAGTTCAGCGTATTGACGACAAGCCCGAGACAGTAATCGCAAGACTGAAAACATACTATGAAAAGACTGCTCCTCTCAAGGATTATTACATGAGAAAGGGCAAGCTTATAACCGTACAGGGTCAGGAAGAAATCGCTGAGACTTCTAAACTCACTCTTGCGGCAGTTGAGGCAAAGTAATGATTCAGGTTAAATCGGCAAAAGAAATTGAAATAATGAAGAAAGCCAATCAGATAGCGGCTGACGCTCTTATCGTTGCGGGCAACGCAATAACACCCGGAATGAGCACATGGGAGCTCGATAAGATCATTCATGATTTTATCGTTTCAAAAGGCGCTATCCCCTCATCACTCGGTTACGGCGGATTTACAGGCAGTGCCTGCATTTCAATCAACTCCGAGCTGATACACGGTATTCCTTCAAAAAAGAAAATCATCAGAGAGGGCGACATCGTTTCTGTAGATGTTACCGCTGAGATTGACGGTTACAACGGTGACAACGCTTATACTTTCAAAGTCGGTAAGGTTCCCGAAAGAGCAGAAAAGCTTCTTGAGGTTACCGAAGCGGCATTATATGAAGGTATAAAGATGGCACTTCCCGGTAACAGAATCGGCGATATTTCAAATGCCGTGCAGACTTATTGTGAATCACGAGGCTACTATGTAGTAAGAAAGTTCATCGGTCACGGAATCGGACACGATATGCACGAGGATCCCGAAGTTCCTAACTTCGGCAAGCCTGGCAGAGGTCCGAGACTTGTACCGGGAATGGCAATCTGCATTGAGCCTATGATAAATGAAACTACAGCCGAGATCCGCATACTGCCGGACAAATGGACGGTGGTCGAGGCTAACGGCAACTACAGCGCTCATTTTGAGCATACTATCGCAATAACTAACGGTGAGCCGATCATTCTCACGGAAAGCTCACTTCACCACCCGAAGAAATAACGGAGGGCGTATGAACAATACGGTTATTGCAGCCGGTATGGTTGTAAAAAGCATGGCAGGTCATGACAGCGGAAGCTATTATGCAGTCATGCGGGTCGAAAACGGTTTTGCGTATATTGCCGACGGCAAGTTACGCAAGGTTGAATCGCCCAAGAAGAAAAATCCGCTCCACTTACAGAAGACTTTGACTACTGTAGAGCTTGCGGATATCACAAACAAAAAACTAAGATCTGCATTAGCGGTGCTGAACCGCAAGGCAGACAACATCGCCGAGGAGAGTGACAAGCTTGTCTAAAGAAGATGTAATCGAGGTAAGCGGCAAGATAATTGAGGCGCTTCCTAACGCAACGTTTCAGGTCGAACTTGAAAACGGACATAAGATACTGGCTCATGTAAGCGGCAAGCTGCGAATGAACTTTATTCGTATCTTACCCGGTGATAAGGTAACAGTCGAAATGTCACCGTATGACCTGACTAAAGGCAGAATTACCTGGAGAGCCAAGTAAGTCTGCATAAACGAATACGAGCAAACGCTCGTCTGTAACAATTACAGGAAGGATGATATTAAGATGAAAGTTAGACCTTCAGTAAAGCCTATGTGCGATAAGTGCAAGGTAATCAAGCGCAAGGGCAAGGTTATGGTAATCTGCCAGGAACCTAAGCATAAGCAGAGACAGGGTTAAGCCCTAATTTAACAGGAGGAAAAAGATATGGCAAGAATTGCTGGTATCGACCTGCCGAAAGAAAAGCGTGTTGAGATCGGTCTCACATACGTTTACGGAATCGGCAGAAAGACAGCTAACGACATTCTGGCAAAGGCCGGTGTAAACCCCGACACCAGAGTCAAGGATCTTACCGATGATGACGAAGCTAAGATCCGTGATGCTATAGAGCAGCTCGGCGTAGCTGTAGAAGGTGACCTCAGAAGAGAAGTAGCCCTCAACATCAAGCGTCTGGTTGAAATCAACTGCTTCAGAGGCACACGTCACCGTAAGGGTCTTCCCGTTCGTGGTCAGAGAACAAAGACCAACGCAAGAACAAGAAAAGGTCCTAAGAAGACCATCGCTAATAAGAAGAAGTAATCTTTACGGAAAGGTGGTAAAACAATGGCAAAGGCAACCGCTACTAAGAAGCCTGTAGTACGCAGACGTCGTGAGCGTAAGAACATTGAAAACGGTTCAGCTCATATCCAGTCTACGTTCAATAATACGATAGTTACTATCACAGACCTTCAGGGCAACACATTATCATGGGCATCTGCCGGTGAAATGGGTTTCAGAGGCTCAAGAAAGTCAACTCCCTTCGCAGCTCAGACAGCAGCTGAAACAGCAGCTAAGGCAGCTATGGAGCACGGTCTGAAGACTGTAGAAGTTTACGTTAAGGGTCCCGGATCCGGACGTGAAGCAGCTATCCGTGCATTACAGGCAGCAGGTCTTGAGGTTAGACTTATCAAGGATGTAACTCCTATTCCTCACAATGGATGCCGTCCTCCCAAGAGAAGACGTGTATAATCATAAACTGAGTGTAGTTTACTCGGTGTCGCGGAAGGTATGATCCTTCAGAAACGATATTTATTTAAAAAACGGAGGTACTGACAAATGGCAGTAGACAGACAGCCGGTCTTAAAGAGATGTAAGGCATTAGGCATATCCCCTATGGTACTGGGATACAGCAAGGAAACAAATCGTCACGCAAATGCTAACAACAGAAAGAAAGTTTCTGAGTATGGCATGCAGCTCAAGGAAAAGCAGAAGCTGAAGTTCATCTACGGTGTTCTCGAGAAGCAGTTCTATCACTACTACGAGATGGCAGTTAAGATGGACGGCGTTGCAGGTGAAAACCTCATCAAGATTCTTGAATCAAGACTTGACAACGTTGTATTCAGAATGGGTATGGCTATCACAAGAAGAGAAGCAAGACAGTTAGTAACACACGGTCACTTCACAGTAAACGGCAAGAAGGTAGACGTTCCTTCTTACAGAATCAAGCCCGGCGATGTTGTTGCAGTCAGCGAAACAAGCAAGAAGAGCCCTAAGTTCGCTCAGATTATCGAACAGACAAACGGCAGAATCGTTCCGTTATGGCTGGACGTAAATAAAGAGGCTATGACAGCCAAGGTTACTCGTGAATTCAACAGAGATGAGCTTGACTATGAAATAGCTGAGCACCTGATCATCGAGTTATATTCAAAATAATCTCGTCGAGCAGTATTGCGAAAACTCTTCATACCGTGGATATCACGGTATGTATCGGTTATTTTTAATTTACAATTCCGCACTGAGATATGTGCGGAGGGCAATGCCCGCCAAATCGTAATTTAAAATTAACCGGGCGGTTCCCCCGATTAAATGGGGGATACAGCCCGTTCGTACATCGTTAACCCGATGAAACATCTGACAAACTTGTGGGAGGGTAAACCAAATGCTTGAAAAAATCGAAAAGCCTGTGATCGAGACCGTTAAGTTAAAACCCGATGGAACCTATGGTATGTTTACACTTGAGCCTCTGGAATGTGGTTACGGCAACACACTTGGCAACAGCCTGCGTCGTGTTCTGCTTTCTTCACTTCCCGGCGTTGCGGTAACGTCAGTCAAGATTGACGGCGTTCAGCACGAGTTTTCGACTATCCCCGGTGTTAAAGAGGATGTAACGGAAATTATCCTCAACATCAAGGGTCTCATTGCAAAAATGTATGGCGAATGCCCGAAAACAGTTTATATTGAAGCTGAGGGCGAGTGCGATGTTACTGCCGGTGACATAAAGACCGACAGTGAAATTGAAATTCTCGACCCCGGTATGCATATAGCTACCCTCGGCCCCGGCGCTAAGCTCTATATGGAGATTACACTGGATAAGGGCAGAGGATATGTGTCTGCTGAAAAGAACAAGCAGCAGCTTCAGCCGGTAATCGGCATAATTGCTGTCGACAGCATTTATACACCTGTTTTAAAGGTGAATTATACAGTTGAGAACACCCGTGTAGGACAGCGTACCGACTATGACAAGCTCATACTTGAAGTATGGACAGACGGTACAATTTCTGCAAAAGAGGCAGTCTCATACGCCGCTAAGCTTCTGGTAGATCATCTTCAGCCGTTCGTTGAGCTGTCTGATGAGGCTATACAGCCTGAGCTTATGGCAGACAAGAGCGAGTCGGGCAAGGATAAGCTCCTCGAAATGACTATCGATGACCTTGACCTTTCTGTTCGTTCATTCAACTGCTTAAAGCGTGCAAATATCAACACCGTTGATGACCTTATCAATAAGTCTCAGGGTGATATGATGAAGGTTAGAAACTTAGGCAAGAAGTCGTTTGAAGAAGTCAGAGCAAAGCTCCAGTCTTTAGGCTTTGACCTTGCAAGCGACGACGACAATAATTGACAAGTGACTTTCAATTTGTCTGAAAGGAGAAATATCCATGGCAGGTTCAAGAAAACTGGGAAGAACCAGTGATCACAGAAAGGCTATGCTCAGAGGTATGGTAACACTGCTTCTTGAAAAGGGCAAGATCGTTACTACAGTTGCAAGAGCTAAAGAAGTTCGTAGCGCAGCTGAAAAGATGATTACTCTCAGCAAAGTCGGCACACTGCATACAAAGCGTCAGGTTTACAGCTACATCACTAAGGAAGACGTAGCTAAGAAACTGTTTGATGATATAGCACCCAAGTACGCTGACAAGAACGGCGGTTACACACGCATCATCAAGATCGGCCCCAGAAGAGGCGACGCAGCAGAGATGGCTGTTATCGAATTAGTTTAATTTGATATAATTAAATAGCTTACGCCCACCTTTATGGTGGGCGTTGTTGTTTATATAAAGCGAAATAAGACCATATAAGCAGATCGGACATATATAATAACATGACGATAAAAAGTATCACACAGTAAAAATTAAATAAGCAACAAAAGCTCAAATGGAAATCAATATTATATATAAAAGTGAACAGATATATTCATTGGTAATTGTAACAAAAAAATAAATCAAAAATCGTATAAATTAACAGTTGCACAAAATGTGATAGAATGATATACTATATAAAAAAGCAGGAATGCTATGTATGATAAAATTTAAAAAGGCAATTCAAAAGGTATCAGCTATTGTTTTGGCAGTTGTGACATTAAGTGTATATACAATTGTAGCACAAGCTGAGATCAATTGTGTGAATATAAATCATACAGGTGGCTATCAGTGTGACCAAAATACAGAAGCATTTATCACGATTACCAAAGAAAAAATAGGCACGATGGCTTATTGTTACAGCAATTCTGTTTATATCAGAGCAACTACCACAACAGGAGGCATTACATCGCAGGGATTTACAGCAAGTTTGTCAAACCCTAAACGTTGTGACAGAAATGGATATTTTACAAACGGTGTCGTCAGCGGAAAAATAGTTCTTAAAGGCGATGTAAGCAAATATACGGTAAGTACCGGGTGGTTTTCAAGTACCGAGTATATTAGAATTACAAACACAAATTCTAAAGATCAGGGAAGCAATCAAACTTTTACTAAACGTTACAGTGATCATTACGCTTGATATTAAGGAGGTATTTTTATGAAAAAGTTTATAACACTTGCGCTTGTGGCAATTATGGCGCTTATTTGCACGGCATGTGCAAATGCGGCGGCTGATAACGATGTGTCGGTCGAAAAGCCGGAACTTAAATATGGCAGATATTATCTCAATGGCGACAAAGAAAGTGGTTTGTATGTAGATCTGGACGAAAATTTCATAGTTATGGGCGGAGAAAACCTAAGAAAGCATCAAGAGGATTTTTGTCGTGGACTTAAAGATACTTATTCCAACGAAGAACAGTTGCAGGATAATGTAGATGAAATAGTACTTGCATACGGAAGCAAGAGCGAGTACAATTACACAGTTGTTCAGGTCGGTTCAGATTATCACAATTATATCTTTTTTGACTATTTCCATGATGGTTCGTTCGATAAAAGTAAGGACAGCGGTACAGCTTATGAGTATCTCAAAGAAGGTATGTTGACTACAGGCAACGATGATTTTTATCTTGTTAAATAAATCATGATTGATTTACACAACGCCCACCTTTACGGTGGGCGTTGTTGTTTTCTCCGGAATTAAATGCCGTCAGATGAAAAATCGGTGAAATTGTGCTTACAGACAAAATCCGCTTGAAAAAGAGCTTGTTTTATGTTAAAATATAATAAGTATGTTATAGGCTGTCGCAAAGGACAGCGGGAAAGAGGTACAATTTGGATACATTTGGTGAACAGCTTGTTAAAAAGGCAACAACAGGTGCAGATTGGGCAAAGAGAATAGGTCTTACGGCGTTAGGACTTGTTGTTGCGATAGTGCTTATGTGGCTTTCATTCTTTACGGGATTTATGGTACTGACGCTTATCTCGGTCGGAACGCTTTTCGGACTGGTATGGCTTCTTACAGGAATGAGCTATGAATATGAGTACATACTCACAAATGACGACCTTGATATTGACAAGATAACAGGTAAGAGAAAAAGAAAACGTCTTATAACTCTCAAGATGAACACTGTCGAAGAGTTCGGTTTATATGATGGTACCAACGGAACAAACGCAGATGCAACCGTTATCGCATCGGACGGAACAAATATCAATGCGTACTATCTTATAGCAAAGCATAAGACGCACGGCAGAACGATGCTTATCTTCTCACCCGATTCAAGAATGGTAGAAATGATTCTTGAAACACTGCCTTATAAGATAAAGCAGGAAGCAAAACAGCGTATCAGCACAGTAAAAGCCGATAGCGATAACGACAACGAATAATCAGTGAAAATCTGTCTGGAGGATTGATGGCAACGATACGCAAAAAGAATAACATTATCAGAACTGCTATATCGTGTATTCTTGCGGTTGCGGTCGTTGCGGCAAGCACAGGTTGCGGTACGGTAGATCTGACTATGGGCAGAACCGGCAACAGTAGCGATAAAAATTCGGCAGTGGATGTAATATTGCCGTATGAAACAACTGTACAGACAACAACTACCGTTACTACTACGGCGGCTACAACAGAAGCACCGGCACCTGTAAAGATATACGGTGATGATTTTGTACAGTGCAAGGCGGCTATATGCTATGACCTTACAGACGGCAAGATAATCTACAGCAAGAACGCAGATGAAAAAGTATACCCTGCAAGTACTACAAAGGTACTTACAGCGCTGACTGCGATTGAATATACTTCACCCGAGTTTATATACTATGTGGGAAGCGAACTTGAGCTGGTTGCCGAGGATTCGAGTATGTCGTGGATATCGTGGGGTTCAAGCCTCGGCAGGAACGAGATACTTACAGCAATGCTCGCACCGTCCGGAAATGATGCGGCTTATACCATTGCGGTAAACGTTGCAAGAAAGGTATATGGTGATGATATCAGTGACAGCGAAGCGGTAGATTATTTTGCGGTGCTGATGAACGATTACGCAAAGAAGCTGGGCGCAAAAAACACGCACTTTACAGTCCCTGACGGTTATCACGATGATAATCATTACACAACAGCATCGGATATGCTTAAATTTGCGATTGCGGCAACTCAGAGCAAGACGATATGCGATATAACCTGTCAGCCGCTTGCTATAGTATATGACGAGCAGGGGAATGTTCACAGCTGGGATAACGGAAACAAGCTTCTTACCGATACCACAATTCCTTATGAAGTGTACGGCATGAAAACAGGATTTACCGATGAGGCAGGATTTTGCTTTATAGGATACGCAGGTATGAACGACAAGAAGATTCTTACGCTTGTGTATGGCGGCGGAGTTGAGAACAGATTTGCAGATACCAAGAAGTTGATGGATCTCGGCTTTGATATGTATGATGAAAATTATGACTACTACAGTGTAGCCGAATAAACAAGGAAGATAAACATGAGGATATTATCTATAGAAAGCTCCTGTGATGAAACAGCGGCGGCAATAACCGAGGACGGAAGAAAAGTAATTTCGTCTGTTATCGCTACCCAGATAGACGAACATAAGCTATACGGCGGAGTAGTGCCTGAAATTGCATCACGCAGACATTGCGAGAATATCACCGGCGTATGTGCTGAAGCACTTGAAATGGCAGAAATGACGCTTGATGATGTTGATGCGATTGCCGTAACAAATGCCCCCGGACTTATAGGTGCATTGCTTGTCGGAGTGAATTTCGCCAAGGGACTTGCACTTGCAAAGAACAAACCGCTTATTGCGGTTCATCATATTAAAGGACATATAGCGGCAAACTACATAACCCACCCGGAATTAGAACCTCCGTATCTGTGCCTAGTGGTTTCGGGCGGTCACAGCCATATTGTAAAGGTTAACAGCTACACAGAGCTTGAAACAGTCGGAAAGACAACGGACGACGCCGCAGGTGAAGCGTTTGACAAAGCCGCAAGAGCAATGGGTTTTCAGTATCCCGGCGGTGTACATATCGACAGAGCGGCAAAGCAGGGTGATGCAAAGAAGTACAAGTTACCACGTCCTGCAACAAAAAATCCTTATGATTTCAGTTTTTCGGGACTTAAAACAGCGGTTATCAATCTTATACACAATAACGAGCAGAAAGGCATTGAAACAGATGTAAATTCGCTCGCCGCAAGCTTCCAGGATACAATCACCTCTATCCTTGCGGAAAAATTCATGGCGGCGGCAAATGAGCTTGGCTACGATAAACTTGCACTTGCAGGCGGTGTTGCCGCAAACTCTATGCTCCGTGATAAGCTGTCAGAAATGGCAAAGATAAGCGGAAAACAGTTCTATATGCCTGATATTTCGCTTTGCGGTGATAATGCGGCTATGATAGGCTGTCAGGGATATTATGAGTATCTGGCGGGCAATACGGCGGATATGTCGCTTAATGCGTATGCCACAAAGAAACTTCACATGCTATAAGAGAATATAACAAGCCACGGCATTATGTCGTGGCTTGTTTTGATAAATAGGATAAGCATATAAAAACAGCTACGGAACTTCCCGTAGCTGTTTGTTATTCGTTTAATTATTCTCTGCCTCAAGATTTGCTTTGAGCTTGTCCGAATATTCACGGATAACCTTGCGGTCGGATTCGTTTACGATCTTGTAGGTAGTTCTCGAATAGAAGTGGCTGTTGGTGTCCCATATAACAGGTACTATGCCAAGGTCGGTAAGCTTGCCGAGTACGATCGAAAGGCACTCGGAAGAATCGGTATGCGTTGCGTCCTTTGCAAAGTTGCTATCGGGATAAGTCGATGTAGTTTCGCCCATGAATACGGGGATATCGTTGTCAAGGAACGCATCTTTAAGCTCGGCACACTGGTCGTCTATGTATTTCAGCCATTCCTCTCCGCCTATCTTGTTAGCCCAGTACATTGAGTTATCTACATAGTGAACAGATACCATAAGCCTGTCGTTCACAAGGTCCTCCGGCATTGTAAATCTCGCCGAGGTGGTTTTGTCTATATTTGTCCAGTAACCCGAAACTATAAGCACACGCTGAGCATTATATCCGCCTGTGTTTCTTACTGCGTCTACAAACGCCTGATTGAGCGTATTGGTCATCTTATATGCGTTTGTTTCCGACTGTGCTTTGAGCTTTCCGTTTGAGTCAAACTGGTCGCCGCCGAGATATTCGTTATACCCCTCGAAAACAAGCGTGTAGGGATAATCGGCAAAGTATTCGGCGATCTGCGTCCACAGGTGAGTGAATATTTCCTTGCACTTGTCAAGGTCGTTCCTTCTTATGATGAACTCGTCAAAGTGGTGGATATTTATAACGGAGTATACACCTGCTTTTTCACAGTAATCAACGATTTCCTTTACTCTCGCAAGGTATTCCTTGTTTATCGTGTATGTACCGTCATTCTCCATCATGTTGCCCCAGAACACAGGTATACGCACGGTGTTGAAGCCCTCTGCTTTCATTCCGTCGATAATTTCCTGCGTGGTAACATCAGCGCCCCAGCAGGTTTCGTAGTCCTGTGGCTCGTTTCCGCCGACAACGGGAATCCACTCATAAGACATCTGCTCACAGTCGGTAGCCTCATACGCTTCCATAGTGTTGCCAAGGCTTATGCCGAGCCCCATTTTTTCAGCCATTTCTGTTGCGGTGATGATCTCGTAGCGTGAATCGCCGCTTTCCGTTCCCGATGCAGTACTGTCAGTTCCCGAATCGGCGTTATCGCTGACAGTGCCTGTATTACCTGCACAGCCTGTAAGCATAATAGCCATTGCTGTAAGTATAGCCGTTAATCTCTTCTTCATAAGAATACCTCTTTGTACAAAAAAGAGCCGTTACATAAAACTATGCAACAGCTCTTGTGTGTCTATGACTTATTTTGCGTAATCTATAGCTCTGCTCTCTCTTATCAGATGAACCTTTATCTGACCGGGATATTCCATCTCGTTTTCGATACGCTGAGAAATCTCCCTTGCCAGAACAACCATCTTATCATCATTTACCTGTTCGGGCTTGATCATGATTCTTACCTCACGACCTGCCTGAATAGCAAATGACTTTTCAACGCCGTTGTAAGAACTGCATATCTCTTCAAGCTTCTGTAAACGCTTGATGTAGTTCTCGTAGTTCTCGCTTCTTGCGGCGGGACGTGCGGCACTTATTGCGTCGGCTGCCTGTACAAGAGCGGCAATAACAGAGTGGATTTCAACGTCGCCGTGGTGAGCCTCGATAGCGTGTATAACTTCAGGGCTTTCCTTATACTTACGGCAGACATCAACACCTATCTGAACGTGTGAGCCTTCGATTTCGTGGTTAAGAGCCTTACCGATATCATGCAGAAGACCTGCTCTTCTTGCGAGTGTTGCGTCAACACCGAGTTCGCTTGCCATGATGCCTGCGAGGTGCGCAACCTCGATTGAGTGATTAAGTACATTCTGACGGTAAGAAGTACGGTAGTAAAGACGACCTATAAGTCTTACAAGCTCGTGGTGCAGACCGTTGACGTTGGTTTCCATAACCGCACGTTCGCCCTCCTGCTTGATCTTGAGCTCAACTTCACGTCTTGCCTTTTCTACTGTTTCTTCAATTCTTGTAGGATGGATACGTCCGTCCTGAATAAGCTTTTCAAGCGCTATTCTTGCTATCTCACGTCTTACATGATCGTGGCATGAAAGCGTAATAGCTTCGGGAGTATCATCAATGATAAGGTCAACGCCTGTGAGCTGTTCGAGTGCACGGATGTTACGACCTTCACGTCCGATGATTCTGCCCTTCATCTCGTCGTTAGGCAGAGGTACTACCGATACAGCAACTTCAGATACCGTATCAGCGGCAAGTCTTGAAATTGCAAGTGAAATATACTGTCTTGCCTTTTCGTCACATTCGTCTTTAAGACGCTGTTCGTAAGCTGTGATCTTTACAGCCTTTTCGTGAGCAAGCTCACTGTCGAGCATACTCAGCAGGTGTTCTTTAGCCTGGTCTAAAGTAAAGCCGGATATCTTTTCAAGTATATCCATCTGACTTTTCTTGATTGATTCGGCTTCTGCCAGTTTTTCTTCAGCCTTCTTGTTCTTGTTCTGGAGCTGTTCTTCAAGTCGTTCGATCTTGTCGTTCTTCTTGTCGAGGTTCTCCTCTTTCTGCTGAAGTCTTCTTTCAGAGCGTGTTACTTCTGCTCTGCGTTCCTTGAGTTCTCTTTCGGTTTCGTTTTTCAGTCTCTGAATTTCTTTTTCGTTGTTCTCTTTGAGTTTAAAGATTTCATCTTTAGCCTCAACCAGTGCGGTTTTCTTTGTTGCCTGAGCTTTTTCGTTAGCCTCGGATACTATCCTGCTTGCTTCCTTTTCGGCAGATTCAATCTGCGCTTCTGCCGTCTTTTTTCTATGCTCGATACCCATTTTGTACATTACAAAACCGAATATCGCCGCTCCGACTACGAATGCCGCCGCACAGAGTATGACTGCGAGCCACACTTCCATGGGTTAGCGTTCCTCCTTTTCTGAATTGCCGTGTCAGACCGCCGCAATACAGCTTTTATGCCAGCACGGCTGATTTTACATTTCAACATTTAATTGTATATATGTAAAATAAGCGGATTGCCGTGTCTTTTTCTTGTTGAAAATATATAAGACAGCCGGCTTTCCTGAGTTATAATAGATATTTACTCGATATTAATTTTACGGCATTTTCAACAAATTGTCAAGTGCTTTTTATAAAAAAACACTAAATTATTTTGGAAAATAGTGAAAATCTATTGACAACATTTTTCAGCTATGATATAATAATCGAACTGTGAAATCGGTATCATTGTTATACAGTGCGGTTTCACGGAATATAACAAGCCGATGTGATGGAATTGGCAGACGTGACGGACTCAAAATCCGTTGGTAGCAATACCGTGCGGGTTCGACCCCCGCCATCGGCACCAAAAAGCAGGACTATGCCCATTTGGGACATAGTCCTGCTTTCAGACTGTAGAAAAACCCCGATTTGTTTCCAAATCGGGGTTTTTCTACAGTCTGTACAGCCCTACAGAGATTAGGGCTGTAGGGTTGGTGATTTATGCTTTATTTTTGAGCTCGGAGAGGTGGGATATTGCGCTGTGTAGGGCGATGTTGCCCTTGCCTATGGCTTTGGCTATCATATATGGACTAAACGGCATAGACAGATAATTTTTCAAGGTGAAAAACAGGCAGAACGAGTGATATTCAACGCTGTATATTTCGACAATGGCGGAGATTTCGGCAGTCGTAATATAAATACAACCCTACAGGGATTGGGGCTGTAGGGTTGATGATTTATGCTTTGTTTTTTAGCTCGGAGAGGTGGGATATTGCGCTGTGTAGGCGGTGTTGTCCTCGCCTATGGCTTTGGCTATCGTATATGGACTAAACGGCACAGACAGGTAATTTTTCAGGGTGAAAAACAGGCAGAGCGAGTAATATTCAACGCTGTATATTTCGACAATGACGGAGATTTCGGCAGTCGTGATATAAATACAGCCCTACAGGGATTGGGGATGTAGGGCTGATGATTTATGCTTTATTTTTGAGCTCGGAGAGGTAGGTTATTGCGCTGTGCAGGGCGGTGTTGCCCTCGCCTATGGCTTTGGCTATCTGATACGGCTTTCCCGTGCAGTCGCCGCAGGCAAAGCAACCTTTTATGTTGGTTGACATATCGTGATTTACCGCTATACTGCCGCCGTTCATTTCAAGACCGCTGACTAACACATCGGCGGAAACCGACTGCTTTAAGAAAAATACACCGTCAACGGCTATATGCGTGCCGTCCGCAAGGGTTATGCCGTCTGCGTGACGCTCTCCGTCAACGCTTTTTGCGGGCGAGGTCAGACGTTCAACATTATCTTTTGAATAATCGGTCTTGTAGGACGGGTAGAAATAAACTTTGCTTGCAAGGTCGGCGAGGAAATCCACTTCCTCTTCACTTTCTTTATTGTCGCTGATAACAGCTATCGTTTTACCCTTGTAGAAGTTGCCGTCGCAGGTTGCACAGTAGCTTACGCCTTTGCCCAATAATGCACGTTCATTGCATATTTCTGCAACATTTTGTGCGCCGGTGGCTAAAATTACAGAATTTGCCTTAAATTCTTTTTGGTCGGCGAGTAACATAAAATATTTTCCAAGATTATACACACCTGTTATGCGCTCGTTTGTTATTTTTATATTCATCTGTTTTAAGTGAGCGGCAAGTTTCTGATTCAACTCTTTACCGCTGATTTGCGGCAGGGCAGGATAATTGGAAATAATATGGGAACATTTGACTTTTGCACTGAGATTTTCGCTTCCGAAAAGGATAAATTTCTTTTTGCGTATTGCGGCATTTATCGCCGCCGAAATCCCGGCAGGACCTGTACCGATTATAGCTATATCGTATTCTGTCATATTTTCACTCATTTTAACGCTCCTTTGCTCTATTCTTTGCGTTTACCCGATAAATATAACACAAAACGGAAAAAGGGTCAAGAGCGGCAGGTCGGGTCGTATGGGAGAAAAAAATCCCCGTGCAAAATCACGGGGATTCGGTTTTACTTATGCGACTTTGAGTTCACTGCTGTAAACGGTAACTGTTTCTGATCTGCCGTCCTTTAAAGTAACTGTAAATACAGACTTTACACGGTATGTACCGGTGGATACAGCTTTATAGTTCTGGAAAGTTGCATTTCCTGATCCGGAATTATATGAGCGGGGGCCGTCTTCAACGGTCCAGAACCACAGGAAAGCAAATTTCTCCAGCGACTGATCGATTTTTACATGTTTGATTACATTGTCTGTATCGGTAATTGAGCTGACACAGTGCGCACGTCCTCCGGTATAAGAAATCGTGGAGCGCTTGACGCCGGCGATGTCATAGGTAGCGACAGTTTCTGCCGATACGCTAAAAACGAGCGAAAGGGCAAACACTGCTGCCAGTAAAAATGCGAGTACTCTTTTCTTCATGGTATTAATACCTCCGTTGTTTTATTAGGGACTGAAACATATCCCTGCAAATAAAACGTATGAGAGAGGTTCTGCGTACTGCTTTTTACCGTATTTTTTGATGATTTTGGATTTTTTTGTATAAATGCACAAAAAATTAAAAAAGTTTTGTGGGTTTAATGTGTCGTTATTCAGGCTTAATGCTTTTACATAAAGAGATTATCTCGCTTTTATTTAATTTATTTGCCTGTATGTAAAATGCGTATTCATCGTTGTTCCATATTAACGTATTTTCGTTGTCATTTTCAAAATATAATGCGGTTATTCCGTTTATATCAACAGATGTGATAGTCTTTTCGGCATTTTCCGTATTTATGCGTATGCCCTCAAAATTATTGAATGTCATCTGGGATAATACAATTGAGCTTTCGCCGTTATCATACTTTTGTATTATACATCCGTCGTCATTATAATAATAACTCCTTGTATATCCGTCGAGACCTGCGGTTATTTTATATTCTTGCAGAATAGCGGTAGGGGTGTTTTCGGTTTTTCTGATATGGAGCAGAGAATAGGTATCGTGCTTTTCAAGGCTGATATTATTGTAGTAGAACACAGCCGTCGCTGTAAGAGAGAGGATTGCAATGACAGCGGCAATTATAAGATAACGCCAGAGCTTTTTGGGTTTTGATTTTTGAAATTCAAACGTTCCGGTTTCTAAATACCGATGTATCATTTTTTTCATTCTGCGGTCGAAAGAGTTAGAAATTTTGTAATTTGTTTCGGGAATGTCAGAAAAAATCATGTCATACATAGTTTTATCAAGTGCGGTTTCAAGGTTGCTCATCTGTATCCTCCAATTCTTTTAATAATAGTTTTCTTGCTTTTCTCAGGCGGTATCTTACCGATTGATAACTTATGCCGAGAAGTTCGGACATTTCGGAAAGGGAACAGCCAAATCTGACGCTCAGCATAAGAGTATCGTAACTGTCTTTCGGCAGTGCTCTCAGAGCCTGTTTCAACCGCTCAACGCTGATATTTGAAATAGCTGTTTCTTCATTATCCGAGTCCGATTCATAAGCGTCAAGCTCATTATCGGTAGCAGGAACTGTTTTTTGTTTTTCTCTCAGTATATCGGTGGCAACATTTCTTGCTATGATTATGCAGAAAGCTTTTGTCTGCGGTGAATCTACATCTTTTATTTTGCCTGAGTTATTTATAATCCGTATGAAAGTTTCATGAACTGCGTCTTCTGCGTCCGGTCGGTTGCAAAGTATGGCAAGGCAGATATTGAAAAGAGTTTTCTTATATGTATTGTAAAGTTTTTCAACAAGGTCTTTTTCGTCTTCGGAATCAACCATTGCCAGATATACCGAAAGCAAAGAAACACCTCCAGATTAATAATGTACCGACAGAATTTAATCTCTAGGTTTATTTTATCACAATAATATTTGATAGTCAAGAAAAATATGCGAAAGTAAAAGTAGTTTTTTGAAATTAATGGGAAAGGTACACTGTTTGAGGATAAGGTTTGTTATATGTGTTTATAGTTTTGGAAGGTACTGATAGTTATGGTTGGGGGTAGTGGTGATTTTACGGATGTTGGGGGAATGGTGAGGTTTGGGGCATATATGGGCAGGATAGCGTGGTAAACTAAGTGATAGTACTAAGGGAATACAATCCCCTCAGTCACGGCACGGATATGTTTGAGAAGTGTAAGGAATAGTTGGGGTGGACAGTTTGGTGAAAGTGGAAAAAATTATTGTAGCCGTGACAGCTCCCCTTTTTCGAGGGGCGGAGAGGGTGGTGGTGCGGGGCGAGGGGTAGTGTTGCTTTGATAAGGGGTGAGGAAATTGGGATGTTTGGGGCAACGGGATGAGAGAAATTTTTCAATATTTGCAAACAAAAAGTACCCTTGCGGGTTGCAAAGGTACTTATAGATAATCTGAAATTTTATTCTCTGCCTTTAAATTCTGTGATGTCTTTTATGACTTCTCCTGCTATGATAAGTCCGACTACGGACGGAACGAAGGCGGTGCTGCCCGGAACCTGTCTTCTCTGGGTACATTTTCTTGCTGTGCCGGGAGGGCAGATGCAAAGCTGACGGCAACTTATAGACATATCATCTATCGGGGGGATCGGCTTTTCCTTTGAATAAACCACCTTGAGTTTCTTTATACCTCTGCGTTTGAGCTCATAGCGCATAACCTTTGCGAGAGGGCAGACGGAGGTTTTATATATATCGGTAACTTCAAAAGCGGTGGGGTCAACCTTATTGCCTGCGCCCATAGAGCTTATAATCGGCGTTCCGGCTTTTTTTGCGTTTTCGATAAGTGCGATTTTTCCCGTAACCGTATCTATGGCGTCAACTACATAATCGTACTGTGTGAAGTCGAACTGATCGGCGGTTTCGGGCATATAGAAAGTTTTGAAAGCTGTTACCTTGCAGTCGGGGTTTATCTCCTCGATACGTTCTTTGGCAACGTCAACCTTATACTTTCCGACTGTCTTTCTTGTAGCGTAAATCTGACGGTTTATATTGGTAAGGCACACCTTGTCGTCATCTATAATATCAATTGCGCCGACACCGGAACGTGCGAGTGCTTCAACGGTGTATCCGCCTACTCCGCCTATGCCGAATACGGCAACACGGGAGCTTTTCAGCTTATCCATTGCTTCCTTACCGAAAACGAGCTGTGTTCTTGAAAACTGGTCAAGCATTGTTTCCTCCTACGGAGAACTGTGTTCCCCTTGCTATAAAATTCACTGTCATGCCTTTTTCGCCGAAATAGTTTTCGACAAACCGCTTTATCTCGTCATTACGCTCGTCAAGGGTGAAATACTGTCCGCCGCAACCGTCATGAAAATGCAGGGTCACGCCGAAATTTTCGAGTATCGCTTTTTTAAGCTCCGACGCTTCGGTTATACTTATTGCCATAAGTTACTCCTTTGCTCCTTTAAGTCTACTGTTTCTATCTGTTTAATGTGCAATATGGATATTATACAACGTAAAACGGCGGCTGTCAACGCTCGGCAACGCTTTTTTCTTTTGTGTTTTTCTTTTTCAGCAGAGTAACGGCGGACTGAAGAAAGCGGATATCCTCTTCGGGCAGTCCGGTTATATCAATGGTATAGTTCCTTTTGTCCTCGATGCCGAGCAGATAATCGGTGGATACGCCGAAAACTCCTGCGATTTTTATAATTGTTTCCGGGGAGGGGTTACGCTCGGATAATTCATAGTTGCTGATTGCCGCCTTTGAAACCCATATCCTTTCGGCAAGCTGTTCCTGCGTCATGCCTGCACTGAGCCTTAATTGTTTTACTCTTTCTCCGAACTTTACCATTGTACCCTCCGTTATCGAATAAACAATCTGTAAACATAAAATAAACACTTGATTTATCTAAAGTGTATCATATATCGAGCTTCAAACCGTTGATTTTTGTAACACATACTGTTGACTAAATGTAAACAGTATGCTAAAATACAAGTATATTATTCAGGAAAATGCAGTTTACGACAAAACAAGAGGGAAGAAAATGAAAAAAGCGATAAATGAAGTGTCGGCGGTAATTCTTGCTGTGGCGGTTATTCTGTCCGCTACTGCTTGCGGCGGAGAAAAGACGGCTGAAATCGGTGACAGTACGGGAGCGGCGCAAAGCGTTGTTTCAACCGATGAGAGCGGAACACAGAATATTGTGACGGAAACAACGGCTTCAACCACGACAACCGTTGTAATAACAGCGGCAACGACAACGGTAAAAGAGGAAACGACAGCAACGACCGCCGTGTCAACATCTGCGACAACAGCAGAGCCGACGTGGAAAGAAACGAAAAAATCCGCAGAAATGTATCTAAATACATCGGTGTACAGCAGGACAAAGGCTTATATAGGTGCGCCGACAGCCGATTTATATCAGATAAACGACAAGGTGAAGGTCGTGGCGGTAACCGATACTGATTATTATAAGCTGGATAACGGTAAATTTATTCACTGCGACTTTCTGAGCGATAAAAAAACAGAAATACAGACTGTGACAGTGGCAACAACGCTTGGTACAACAGTTCCGTCAACCACCGCAAAGAGCGAAAAGCCAAAGCCTTCAGCATCAGGAAAATACATTTCTTCAGGCTATGCACCGCTTGACGAAAAAATAGAGCCGATACTTGACAGGATAATCACAAAGAAGATGAATGATACGCAGAAATTAAAAGCGGTCTATGATTATCTTATGCAGTCGAGCTATATAGAGAGAACAGTGCTTATACCGCAGGACAAAAAGCAGTATTCCGAACAGATCTACGCCTGCTTCATACTTGACAACAGTTATGGGGTTTGCTACGACTTTACATCTGCTTTCAAATATATGACACGGGCGCTCGGCTTTGACACCCGTATGATATACGGGTACCACACAAATCCCGCAGGCGGTGCAAGCGAACACAGCTGGGCAGAGCTTGACATAAAAGGTACGACCTACATATTCGATCCTGCTATTGAGAAGATACTCATCGGCGAGGGTTATACCGGAAGTTCACGCTTTATGCGTACTTATAACGAAATCGGCAAATACTACATATTCAACTGACACGGAGGAAAATATGAAAAAGAAGATAGCACTCATCGCCTTAGCCGTTACAGCCGTCCTGTTTACTGCCTGTGCGGCTGAGAATACACCGTCTGCCGTATCACAGCAGGAGAGCAGTTCTGCGGTATCGTCTGAGGATAAAACGACCGTACTGACCGAAGAAGCCGCCAAAGAAACCGTAAAGCTGAATATGCCCATAGCGGACAAGTTTTACGCTATCTATAACCGTTGCAGCCTGCCTGTTGACAAATCGGTGTCGGTAACGGACGGCAACGGGTTTACTTACTCGCCCGTGGAAAGCGTGTACGATACAATTGATTCGCTTAAAGAGGATACGGAGAAGTATTTTACAAAGGAGTACCTTGAGAGTACATTCTATAAAAATCTGGCGAACGAAACGGCATTCTACAAGGATATAAACGGCAAGCTGTATGAAAATACAGACGCAGTTTCTGACGGAAAGAATATATGGGACACTACGGCTTGTGTGATAACCGAGCTTACCGATACGGGATTCACGGCGACAGTGCCATACCTTGATCTGTACGAGGCACACCGCAGTGCAAGGATAGAATATGTGCTTGACAACGGCAGTTATAAGATAAATAAGTGGGAGATGAACCTGGACGCCGGGGTTTGAGTAGGGTGCAGTTGATTTTATAGCATAAATAAAGGCTTATCCTGTCGGGCAGGGTAAGCCTTTTTGTGTGTTTTTGCGGGATATAACAGAAAAACCGCTTGATTGTGATAATCAAGCGGTTTTTAACTGGTCTGAGTGACAGGATTTGAACCTGCGGCCTCTACCACCCCAAGGTAGCGCGCTACCAATCTGCGCCACACCCAGATAACAGTAAATATTATACACGGTTTCGGGCGGTTTGTCAAGGGCTTTTTTAAAAAAATTGCGAGAAAAAGCAAAAAATATTTGGTGGATTATCGGATTTTGCTTTGTTATGCGGTTTTGTGGGTGTGGTCAATGTGGCTGTAGGTTGCGTGGGGTGAGCGGTGTGGTCGATGTGACCGTAGGGGTGTGTGAGGTGGAATGGCGTGGTCGATGTGACCGTAGGGAGTGTGTGAGGTGAGCGGGTATGGTCGATGTGACCGGACGGTTTATATTTATAAAATCGGGGGAATCTGTGTATTAAACGGGAGTTTTGAGAAAAAGTGATGTTTGCTATTGCGATTGAGGGCAAACTGTGGTACAATATATAATGTGTCGGTATGCGCAGTAACTTTGCGTGACGGTACAGAGAACGTTAAAAATCCGATGAAAAGGACGGTTACTTATAATGACAAACTACGAAACTTACGAAAGCCCTTTCTGCACGAGATATGCAAGCGAGGAAATGCAGTTTACATTCTCGGCACAGAAGAAGTTTTCAACATTCCGCAGACTGTGGGTCGCTCTTGCAAGAGCTGAGATGAAGCTCGGACTTGAGCAGGTAACACAGGAAAAGGTGGACGAGCTTGAGGCTCATATTGAGGATATCGACTTTGCTTATGCCGCTGAAGAGGAGAAAAAGCTCCGTCACGACGTTATGGCACACGTTCACACATACGGAAAGTGCTGTCCCAAGGCAGAGGGTATTATACACCTGGGCGCTACAAGCTGTTATGTAGGCGATAACACAGATGTTATCGTAATGCGTGACGCTATGAAGATAGTACACAGAAAGCTTGTCAATGTTCTTGCAAACTTTGCGTCTTTCGCCGATAAGTACAAGGATATGCCTTGTCTTGCATATACACACTTACAGCCTGCACAGCTGACTACAGTCGGCAAGCGTGCCACACTGTGGATGAACGAACTTCTCATGGATCTTGAGGATCTTGAATATCAGATGGGCAATCTCAAACTCCTCGGTCAGAAGGGTACTACGGGTACGCAGGCAAGCTTCATGGAGCTTTTCCACGGCGACGAAGAGAAGATAGAAAAGCTGGAGCAGATGATAGCTGAGGAAATGGGATTCAAGGAGTGCGTTCCCGTAAGCGGTCAGACATATTCAAGAAAGGTTGACAGCAGAATCGTAAACGTGCTCGGCGGTATTGCACAGAGCTGTTCAAAGTTCTCGAACGATCTGCGTATCCTTGCTAACTTCAAGGAGATGGAAGAGCCTTTCGAGAAGAACCAGATCGGTTCATCGGCTATGCCTTATAAGAGAAACCCGATGAGAGCGGAGAGAATCACATCGCTTTCAAGATATGTCATGATAGACACTCTGAACCCTGCGTTTACGGCAGGTACACAGTGGTTTGAGAGAACGCTTGACGACAGTGCAAACAAGCGTATATCTGTAGCTGAGGCATTCCTCGCAACAGACGCTATACTGAATATCATGCTCAATATCACAAACGGAATTGTCGTATATCCCAAGGTTATCCGTGCAAGAGTTATGAAGGAGCTTCCTTTCATGGCTACGGAGAACATCATGATGGACGCTGTTATGAAGGGCGGCAACAGACAGGAACTTCACGAGAAGATAAGACTTCACAGCATTGCCGCAGGTAAGGTAATCAAGGAAGAGGGCGGAGAAAACGACCTCGTTGACAGAATTGCCGCAGACCCCGACTTCATGACAACCAAGGAAGAGATCGAGGCAAAGCTTATCCCCGAAAACTATACGGGCAGAAGTGCAAGCCAGGTAACAGCATTCCTTAATAAATGTATCAAGCCTGTTCTCGAAAAGAACAAGGATGTACTCGGAGAAAAGGCTGAGCTTTCTGTATAATGAACAGATTGTGAAATTTACAAAATTTCTTGACTAATGGAAATCATTATAGTATAATACTATAATGTATAAATTAACAGGATTGTGCCCAGGCACAGAAACGGAGTGAAACATTTGAAAAGAGTGGCAAAGCCTGTATTCTTTATAGTGCTGGCAGTTATACTGGCATTTACAGGCATAGTATTTTTCGGTGTTCATACCCAGTACGGCGACTTCACGACAACTGTTATAAGAGGTGTCAGTGATATTCGTTGGGGTATTGATATCAGAGGCGGTGTTGACGTAACATTTACATCACCGGCAGATTACGATGCGACTGATGAAGAAGTCGATGCGGCAAAGTCAATCGTTGAAACAAGACTTGTTGCAAACAACATAACCGACTATGAGGTTTATGTTGACTATAATAATGATAAGATAATCGTTCGTTTCCCGTGGCAAGCCGAGGACGACAGCTTTGACCCCGAGGCAGCGGTAAAGGAACTAGGTGCTACGGCACTGCTTACTTTCAGAGAGGGTTCTGAAAGATCGCTTTCCGACGGTCAGACATACGAGGATCTTCCGCTTATAATTTCCGGTTCTGATGTTGAGAAGGCTTCTGCCGTATATCAGCTCAAGAGCGGAACAAGCAAGGAATATGAGTACATGGTATCCTTAAAGCTGAAAGACAGCGGCAAGGAAAAGTTCGCAGAGGCTACAAAGAAGCTTTCTTCAACTTCTCCCAAGGGATACATTTCAACTTACATGGACGACAAGTGCATTTCAACAGCTACCGTAAATGAGGAAATCAGCGGCGGCGAGGCTACAATCAGCGGTAACTTCACAGCTGATGAGGCTAAGGAGCTTGCCGACCAGATAAACGGCGGTGCGCTTCCTTTCAAGCTTGAAACATCAAGCTTCAGCACAATTTCGCCCACACTCGGTACAGGTGCCCGTGACGCTATGGCAATCGCCGGCGTTATCGCATTGGGTCTTATCATGATATTCATGATCTCACTGTACAGACTGCCCGGTGTTGTTGCCGTTATCGGTCTTATCGGACAGGTTGCAGGTACATTCTGTGCTATAACAGGATTCTTCCCGTTCTCAAACAGCTTCACGCTGACAATACCCGGTATCGCTGGTATTATTCTTGCAGTCGGTATGGGCGTTGACGCAAACGTTATCACAGGCGAGCGTATCAAGGAAGAAATCAACAGCGGCAAGACAATAGACACGGCAATCGCTACAGGTTACAAGAGAGCGTTCAGTGCGGTATTTGACGGTAACATTACAATGATCATCGTTGCTATAATACTTATGGGTGCGTTCGGTACTCCCGACAGCCTTGCATCTACCATACTGAAGCCTGTATTCTTCATGTTCGGTGCTTCTACAGAGGGTACTATCTACTCATTCGGTTATACTCTGATGGTCGGCGTTATACTGAACTTCCTGTTCGGTATCCTTGCGACAAGACTTATGACAATGTCGCTTTCCAGATTCAAGATATTCAGAAATCCTGCCCTTTACGGCGGAAAATCTGCCAAGAAGCGTGCCTCTGAAAAGGCAGCAGCTACGGAAGGCGGTGCTTCAAAATGAATAATAAAAAGGTTTTAGACTTTATCGGTAAGAGAAAAATTCTCTTTGCTATACCGATTGTAATTGTTGTAATCACGATTATTTTCAACTGCATTTTCGGCGTGCAGATGGCTATTGAGTTCAAGGGCGGTACAATGCTGACATACAGCTATACCGGAGAAATTGATACCAACGCTGTAAAGAAGGTAGTTGAGGGCGAGAACTACGGTGCCGTTACGGTCACTACGGGTTCTTCAATGAACAGCTCGCTTGAAACCGTTGAGATTTCGTTCTCATCATCTGAGGGTCTTACAGCCGACAAGCAGACAGCTTTATCTGATAAGCTCCAGGAATCTTTCAAGGATAACGATCTTACGCTTGTAAACAGCCAGGACGTTAACCCCACATCAGGTACAGAGTTCTTCCTTAAGTGCCTTGTTGCGGTATTATTCTCGTTTGTACTGCTTGTTATCTATATTGCGTTCAGATTCAAGAAAATCGGCGGCCTTTCGGCAGGTGTGTTCGCACTGGTTGCCCTTGTTCACGACTGCTTCATGGTTTATGCGGTATTCGTGTTCTGCCGTTTCCCGATAGACGCAAACTTTATGGCGGTTGTTCTTACGGTACTCGGTAACTCAATCAACAACACTATCGTTGTATACGACCGTATCAGAGAGAACCGTAACCTTTACGGCAATTCGCTTTCACTTAAAGAACTTGTCAACATGAGTATCACTCAGTCAATAACACGTTCTGTAAACACAACGGTCACAACTGCTTTTGCGGTTCTCGCTATCTGCGTTGTATGCGCAATCTGCGGCGTAACCTCAATAATGACATTTGCTATTCCTATGATGGCAGGTCTTATCTGCGGTACTTATTCTTCACTGTGCATCTCAGGTCCCCTGTGGGTTCTCTGGCAGGAAAAGCACGGCAAGAACTACACAGACGCCGGCAAGAGCGAGAGCAAGAAAGATACAAAAAATCTTGCTTCAAAGGCAGTGGTAGACACAAAGAAGCTTATGGTTTAATCGCCTGCGGCTTATAATTCAATCAATAATAAAAAAGCCGCATAGCACACAAAGTCTTTGCGGCTTTTGAATTTAAACCGGATATTCCGAAAATGAAATGCAGGAAGAGAAAAAAGATATATTCCCGGAGGAACGTTTTGAAAAGAGATATTACCAAAAAGATTTCAACACATTTCAACAATCTGATACACAGCCCGAAACTGCTCCTGACGCTGATAATTCCGCCGATAGCCGTAATTGTTATAGGTCTGGCGGTATTTATGGGGAGCGGTCTGTACCCTTTCGGTGACAAGACTTTGGCGTGGTGTGATATGCACCAGCAGGTTCTGCCTCTTCTGCTTGATTTCAAGGATATACTTGAGGGCAAGGGGGATTTCTTCTTTAACTGGCAGAATGCAGGAGGAATGAACTTCCTCGGTGTATTCCTGTTCTTTATATCAAGCCCGTTTTCACTGCTGGTAGTGTTCGTTGACAAGGCGGATATGATGGTTTTCATGAACATTATGACGCTTATGAAAATGGCAGTGTGCGCAATAACGGCGAACGCTTATTTCCGCATCTGTCATAAAAAGCTTGATGTCACATATTCCGCACTGTTCAGCGTTATGTATGCGTTCAGCGGCTATGCGATGCTGTTCTATCAGAACACGGTGTGGCTTGATGTAATGTATTTCTTCCCTCTTCTGCTTATAGCGTTCAATTCGCTGATAAAGCACAAGCGTATCGGAGGGCTTATATTCTGCCTTGTCGGAATGCTGGTGCTGAACTATTACCTCAGTTACATGGTGGTGCTGTTCACAATACTGTTTTTCGGCGTTTATATTTTTTTCAACAGGAAAAAGGGCAGTACAAAGGGCATTGCGCCGAGGTTTATTATAGGCTGCGGTATAGCGGCGCTGATTTCCGCCGTTGTATGGCTTCCGAGCTTTGTACAGTATCTTTCATCCGCAAGGGGAGCGAACATACTCAAGGGTCTGTTTGATTCTGCGGTATTTGCAGGAATATATACAAATCTGCCGCTCGTATTCTGTACGGGATTTTCTGTTGCGACTTTTATTGTGTATTTTCTTCGCAGAAAGAGCAAGAACAGCAGATTTTATGCGGTGATGGCATTTCTTACGTTGTTACCCGTAATCTTTGAGCCGATAAACAAGATGTGGCATACGGGTGACTATATGGCGTTCCCTATGAGATACGGCTATATGACTACGCTCATGATGCTGACTTATGCGGCGGTAAAGCTGTCGCATACAAAGGCTGAGGATTATGCCGAAAAGAGCAAAAAGGGATATCTTATCGGTATATCTGCGGCTGTTGCTGTGGCTTTCGGCGGTTCGATATGGTATTACTGTCAGTTTAAAAACGGACTTGATTCTTATGTTTCTACGCTGTGGGGAAGTTCCGAATCGTTCTTCCTGCTGTTGATAGTATTCTGTGTGTTCACGGCGCTTTATGTTGTGGCAATGGCGTTCGGCGTGTTTAAAAAGCTTACATTCAAAGCCGTATGCTCGGTACTTGCCGTAATTGTGGTTGCCGAAAGTGTATTCAACGCAAATGTATATATAGGTGCGGCGGCTTACACTCCCGTCAAGTATAACAATGCAATAGAGCTTGAGGGCAAAATACCTGAAGACGATGATTTCTACAGGGTCAAACTGGCACAATGGCCGAAGAAATATTTTGACGCTAACCTTATAGGCGGACTGGGATATCCGACAATAGCACACTATACATCGCTTACTTCTGAGCATTATATGTATGCTATGAAGAGATTGGGATATTCGTCATACTGGATGGAAGTCACGGGAAACGGCGGCACAATGCTGACCGACGCTGTGATGAATATAAAATATTATGTGGAAAAGTTCAGTGCAAGAGAGCCTGTGATTTACCGTGACAAGAATTATTCGATCTATGAGAGCAATTATTATCTTCCGCTCGGAATAGTGACCGACAGTGATTTGTCACAATGCGAGGAGCTTCCGCAGGCGGAACGTATAGTTATACAGGAGTATTTTGCGAAAAATCTTCTGAATACAAATAACGAACTGCTGTTTACAAGATATGAGCATACGGGAGAAAAGAATGTAAGATATGCTCACAGTGACGGTATATACTATTTTACTCCGCAGAGCAAGACAAGAATAGCGACACTTAGCTATAAACTTGATATCGGTGAAAAGCAGGCGCTGTATTTTGATTGCTTCGATCTTGTGTCACGAAATATCACGGAGCATATAAACGGCTCGTTTGCCATATATGTAAACGGAATCAAGCAGGATCTGTCGTTCCCTAACCAAGACAGCAACGGACTTTTATACCTCGGAACTTTTGAAAATGAAAAGGTAAGTATAGATGTTGATGTGAATGAAAGCACATATTGCTCGAGCTTCGGCATTTACGGACTGTCGCTTGATAAGCTGGAAAAGGCTATAAATAATACTAAAACCGCTGATCTTAACGTAGACGGCGGAAATATAACCGGTACTGTTGATAATGCGAAGGACGGTCAGTGGCTGTTCTTATCTGTTCCGTATGACAGCGGATTTTCTGCGACGGTAAACGGGAAAACGGCTGAAATATATCGCTCGATGACGGGATTTATGGCGATAAAGCTTGAAGAAGGCAACAATGATATTGCTGTAAGCTTCTGTCCGAAAGGACTGAAACAGGGCGTTATACTAAGCGTTGGCGGACTGGTTGCGCTGGCGCTGTATATAATATTCCGCAAAAAAATTCTGCCGTTTGCTGAAAAATTCGACAAGGTGTGCAGAGTGGGCGTGTATGTGCTTCTTGTAGGAGTTCTTGCGGTGATTTATGTACTGCCGCTTATCATTTCGGTTATCGGAAACGTTTATTCGCTGGTAAACTGATTTTTTGAAAGGAAGTAATGAAAATGGATATTGGCGTATCTACAGCTTGTTTGTATCCTCTTGAAACGGAGAAAGCTCTTTATGAGCTGGCAGAGCGTGGGGTAAAGAATGTCGAAATATTCGTAAATTCTGTTGACGAGCTTGAAGGACAGGTGCTTGTTGAGATAAGAAGAATTATAGGCGAATATGGCATAAACGTAAAGTCGATGCATCCGTTTTCTTCGCCTATGGAAACATTGTTCCTGTTTGGCGACTACCCCAGAAGGACAGAGTACCTTATAGACATATACAAGAGATATTTTGAAGTAATGGCGGAGCTCGGGGCGAAAGTGTTTGTTCTGCACGGAGCAATGCTCAGCTCGAAAGTACCTGACGAGAGATATATGGAGCGGTATCTGCGCCTGTATCGCATTGCTAAGGAATACGGGGTTACTGTTGCGCAGGAGAATATCTGCTATTGTAAGAGCAGTAGTGTAAAATTTATCGAGGATATGCTTACACAGCTCGGCGACGAAGTAAGGTTTGTTGTGGATCTGAAGCAGGCAAGACGCAGTAATGTTGATCCGTTCAGGCTACTGGACATAATCGGTGACAAGGTGGTACATCTTCATGTAAGTGACGGAGACGGAGGCTGTGATTGTCTGCCGATAGGAAAGGGCAGTTTTGATTTCAACCATTTATTCAAAGAGCTTGAGAAAATAAAGTACGATAACGCAATGATTGTTGAGCTGTACCGTGAGAATTACAACAGCTATGACGAGCTGGCGGTATGCGCAAACAATGTGAAGAAGATATACGATAAGTATAAGACAGGACTATAATTACAAAAAAGCTTGAAAATATACAGAAAATGTGTTAAAATACATAAATAAAACAAAATGGGAAAAGGGAACTCAAGGAAAAGAGCGAAAGCGAGGAAAATACCATGAAATGCCCCGAGTGCGGATATGAGGAAAGCAAGGTAATTGACAGCAGACCTGCGGAGAATAAAATTCGCAGGAGACGTGAATGTCTGTCGTGCAAGTGCCGTTTTACCACATACGAGATGGTTGAAACGATACCGCTGATGGTTGTCAAGAAAGACAACACCATTGAGCCGTTCGACCGTGACAAGCTGATAAACAGGCTTGCAAGAGCAACTGTAAAGCGTCCTGTACAGATCGAGGATCTTGAAAAAATGGTCGAGGATATAGTACAGGAACTGAAGAACCAGTTCAGACGTGAAGTGTCTTCGGATGAAATAGGCGAACTGGTATTACGCAGACTGAAGGATATAGATAAGGTAGCGTATATCAGATTTGCTTCTGTATACCGTGACTTTAACGATATCGACAGTTTTGTAAGAATTATTTCGGAACTGAATGACGAAAAATAATTCACGAAACAGTGCCGCCGGTGATATCGGCGGCACTGTTTTTAGAATATACAGCAGGAACGAAAATTGAAAGCAAAGTTTTCAACAATGCGATTGTAGGCTGTTGATAACTAGATATTGAGTATGGAAAACTGTATATTGTGGTTGTTCACATTTTGCACAACAGATGAATATAATGGTTTAAAACCATTTGTGCAAAATTAAAGTTAAAAATATGTTGACAAAGCTCGAAAAGCGTGCTATAATAGACAAGCACTCAAACGAGAGGGCACGAAAACAGAGGGTACCGAAGGTC
>CABUEI010000006.1 GCA_902490585.1 uncultured Oscillospiraceae bacterium | reverse complement strand
GAGCATATCGGTCCTCCGTTGATTTGGTCTTGCAATTTCTATTTTAACGGATTTTCAACCAATATGCTCTACTTTTTTGAAATTTTTTTAATTTTATTTTTCTGTTTGGCTCTTGGTTTCCCCAACATTTATTATAGAGCCGAAATTTTATTGTTTGCTCAAACTCACCACGGTTTCACCGTGCCGACAATGTCACTTATTTTCTCTATCTTCTGCTCTGCAAGGAACTTTTCCATACCCTCGCATACCTTTATCGGCGCATAAGGATCGTTGAAGATAGCCGTACCCATCTGTACAGCAGATGCACCTGCCATCATCATCTCGATAGCGTCCTCAGCTGTTGCGATACCGCCCATACCGATTACGGGAATTTTGACCGCATTCGATACCTGCCATACCATTCTTACGGCAACGGGGAATACAGCGGGACCTGAAAGTCCGCCGACATTGTTGTGCAGAATAGGACGTCTTGTTCTGATATCAATTCTCATACCGAGAAGAGTGTTTATCAGCGAAACACTGTCTGCTCCTTCAGCCTCGACTGCCTTTGCAATTTCGGTAATGTTGGTAACATTTGGTGTAAGCTTTACAATTACGGGCTTCTTTGTAGCCTTTCTTACCGCTCTTGTAACGCTTGCCGCACCCTCGCAGGTAACACCCCATGTAGCACCGCCCTGCTTTACGTTGGGGCAGGAAATGTTGAGCTCTATCATATCTACATCGGTAGCGTCAAGCTTCTCTGCAACAGCTATATAATCGTCAATTACCGCACCTGCGATATTTGCGATAACCACAGTGTCCTGAGTTCTGAGTCTGGGCAGATAGTAGTTAATAAACTTATCAACACCGGGGTTCTGAAGTCCTACGGAATTCAGTATTCCGCTGGGTGTTTCCGCAATTCTCGGAGGAATGTTACCGTCCTTCTTATTTAAAGTCGTACCCTTGCAGGAAATGCCGCCGAGAGCAGACAGCGGATAAAGGTCTGTATAATCCTCACCAAAACCGTAAGCACCGGAAGCGGCTATTACGGGATTCTTGAAATGCTTACCGCATACATCTACTGAAATATCGGGCTTGAAACTCATAATACTACCTCCTCACCGCTGAATACAGGGCCGTCCTTGCATACTCTTACAACCTTTTCTTCTCCGTCACGGATAACCGTGCAGGCACATACAACGCACGCACCGACACCGCAACCCATACGCTGTTCGAGAGAAACCTCAGAGTATACGCCCGCCTGCTTAGCCGCCGTAACGACCGCTTTCAGCATAGGTGTAGGTCCGCAGGCATATACTGCCGCAACGTCACCCATTGCAAGCTCATCAGCAAGCGGCTGTGCCACTGTGCCGTGTACACCTGTACTGCCGTCATCGGTGCAGACGATAACATTTGCACCTGTTTTTGCATAATCCTTGTCAAGAATTATCTTGTCAAAGCTTCTGAAACCGAGGATAGCCGTGCACTTGTCACCGTACAGCTTTGCAATATCAAGCAGAGGAGGCGTACCTATACCGCCGCCGACTACTATTACTCTTCCGTCCTTCTTTGCAGGAACGGTAAAGCCGTTTCCGAGCGGAGCGATAACGTCCATCAGATCACCCTTGTTAAGCTCGGATATCTTATCAGTACCGTTGCCTCTTACTTCAAATACAAGGCGCATTGTGCCGTTTTCTTTGTCAACCGAGCATATAGAGATAGGTCTGCGGAGCATATAGCCCTCAGCCTTTATCTGAACAAACTGTCCGATATGTGCGTTTTCAGCAACTTCGGGACATTTCAGCGTATATGAATATATACCCTCGCCGAGCGCTTTTTTATCAACTATCGGATATGAATTACAAAAAAAGCTCATATATTTTCCTTTCCTGCGGTTTTGCCGCTGTGTAAAAATCAAGGCAACACGTTATTATATCATGTTGCCTTGCTTCCTTGTTGCATAATCAACTACGCATTATTGTATTGTCGTCCTTGACAATTTTCACCTTCGCCGTAAGCACTTCATCATCGCTTTCGCTTTGCTTCGGCTTTATCACGTTGCTCTTCTTTCTGTCTGCAGGCTTCGCTATCGCCTTCAGCCTGCCATACATAAAGTATACAACGAGCGACCCCACTATAACGTCAAGCAATGTCTGAAGGCTGAACCACGATTCCATAGCACCCATAAGGTTGCTCTGTGTTATATAAGTGTAATCCCACAGTGCCATAAGCACAAGTATTCTCAGCAAGCTGTTTGTTATCATCAGATTGTCGTAATACTTCTGTGCGTTGTCAGCCGTAATCACAAGCGTCCTCGACTTATGCGGAATGAACATATATACCACTGAGAACACAAGTGCGACAAGTGCGACAAACGGCACTATACCTCCGCATATCCACATATATGCAGGTAAGCCGTCAGGATAAACGTTATTCAGCACCATTGTCGGATGCGCCATCTGATAATAATATGCGTATGTTGTCTGATACAAAAGTACCGCCATTATAAGACCGAAAGCGTCTATAAATCCCCTCAATATCGTGTAATTGAATTTTACTTTATATTCGCCTGTCCTCAAAATCGCACCTCATTATATCTTTGTTATATCTACCATTTCGAGATCGTCTACAGTCTTATCCATAGCGATACACTTTACAAGAGCGTTTGCCGTATCTACAGATGTCAGACAAGCTATAGAACGCTCAACCGACTTACGTCTTATCTTAACGCTGTCAAGAGCAGGCTTTCTGCCTGTTTCCGATGTTGAGATAACGTAGTTTATCTTGCCGCTTTCAAGCAGGCTGATTACGTTGGGCTCCTTGTCCTCGTGTATACGGTAGGTAAAGTTTGTAGCAATCATGTTTCTGTTCAGCATTGATGCCGTACCGCTTGTAGCGTAAAGTTCAAATCCGAGTTTTTCAAACTTCTCTGCCAGCGGAATAATTTCGGGCTTGTCCGAATTCTTAACGGTGAACATTACGCCGCCCTTCTTGAATATCTTGAAGCCTGCCGCAATAAGTCCCTTATAAAGAGCTTCTTCAAATGTCTTTGCTATACCGAGTGCCTCACCTGTTGACTTCATCTCGGGACCGAGCTGTGTATCAACGTCGTGGAGCTTTTCAAAGCTGAATACCGGCACCTTAACAGCAACATAGTCGCCAACAGGATAAAGACCGCTGTGATAACCCTGTTCTTTAAGAGTTTCGCCGAGCATTATCTTTGTAGCGATATCAACCATCTGAACGCCTGTTACCTTACTGATATAAGGAACTGTTCTTGAAGATCTGGGGTTTACCTCGATAACGTAAACCTCGTTGTTATATACAACATACTGGATATTTACAAGACCGATTACGTTAAGTGCCTTAGCAAGACGCTCTGTGTATGTTACTATCGTGCTCTTTATCTTATCGGACAGTGTCTGTGCAGGATATACCGAGATACTGTCGCCCGAGTGAACGCCGGCACGCTCGATATGCTCCATAATACCTGGGATAAGGAAGTCCGTGCCGTCGCAGATAGCGTCAACCTCGACCTCAGTACCCATAAGATACTTATCTATCAGCACAGGGTTTTCAAGCTCTGTAGCCGTGATGATCGTCATATACTCTGTAACATCGCTGTCGCAGTGAGCGATTATCATATTCTGACCGCCCAGAACGTATGACGGACGGAGCAGAACAGGATAGCCAAGCTCGTTTGCGGCTTTGAGTGCTTCCTCGGTCGTGAATACCGTATGTCCCTTAGGACGAGGGATCTCACACTTTTCAAGCAGTTCGTCGAACTTCTCTCTGTCCTCTGCGTCATCAATGCTTTCGGCAGATGTACCGAGTATTCTGACACCGCTCTCCTGTAAGTGCTTTGTCAGCTTGATAGCGGTCTGACCGCCGAACTGTACTACAACGCCGTAAGGCTTTTCGGTAGCTATCAGCGAGTCGACATCTTCAAATGTCAGCGGATCGAAATAAAGTCTGTCACCTGTATCAAAGTCTGTTGAAACTGTTTCGGGGTTGTTGTTGCAGATTATAGCCTCATAACCCATTTCCTTGAGCGCCCATACGCAGTGTACCGAGCAGTAGTCGAACTCGATACCCTGACCTATTCTGATAGGACCTGAGCCGAAAACTATTATCTTCTTTTTATCTGTCGGGTGCTGCTCGATAAATTCCGCAGCCTCGTTTTCATCGTCATAAGTGCTGTAGAAGTAGGGTGTTTCAGCCGAGAACTCTGCGGCACAGGTATCAACCATCTTGTATACTGCGTGACGTGTCTTTATGCCCTTGTCAGCAAGCTTCTGACCGGACAGCTTCTCGATAGTCCTGTCAAGGTAGCTGTACTTCTTTGCAAGGTCATACTTTTCCTGTGTAAGTTCGCCGTCCTCAAGCCACAGCTCAAGCTCTGCAAGGTTCTTGAGCTTTGTTATAAACCACTTGTCTATAGTTGTTATATCATGTATCTCCTGAACGCTGAAGCCTCTTCTCAGTGCTTCGAATACGCAGAAAGAACGGTCAACATCGACATCGTGAAGCTTTGCTCTTACTTCTTCGTCTGTCAGCTTCTTGAAAGCCTTTTTACGCATCGTGTCCATGCCAAGTTCTATTGAACGTACAGCCTTCATCATAGCTTCTTCAAAGCTTGTACCGATAGCCATGATCTCACCGGTAGCCTTCATCTGTGTACCGAGCGTTTTCTTTGCGTATACGAACTTATCGAAAGGCCACTTTGGGAACTTTACTACTACATAGTCGAGTGCAGGCTCGAAGCAGGCGTATGTCTTGCCTGTTACCTGGTTTACTATCTCATCAAGCGAATAGCCGATTGCAATCTTTGTCGCAACCTTTGCTATAGGATAACCTGTAGCCTTTGATGCAAGTGCCGATGAACGTGAAACTCTGGGGTTTACCTCGATTACCGAGTATTCAAAGCTGTCAGGCTTTAATGCGAACTGGCAGTTACAACCGCCCTCTACTTTAAGAGCCTGGATAATGTTCAGCGCCGCTGTTCTCAGCATCTGATATTCCTTATCGGCAAGTGTAACGGCAGGAGCGATAACGATACTGTCGCCTGTATGAACGCCGACGGGGTCGAAGTTTTCCATTGAGCAGACTGTGATAACGTTGCCCTTTGCGTCACGGATAACCTCAAACTCGATTTCCTTCCAACCTGAAATACACTTTTCAACAAGTATCTGTGTGATAGGTGAAAGACGCAGACCGTTTGTTGCGATTTCGTGTAATTCGTCCTTGTTGTATGCAATACCGCCGCCTGTACCGCCGAGCGTGAACGCAGGACGTACAATTACGGGATAGTGTATAACCTCGGCAAAATCCAAAGCGTCCTCAACGGTTTCAACTACCTTTGAGGGAATACACGGCTCGCCTATAGCCTCCATAGTATCCTTGAACGCCTGTCTGTCCTCTGCCTTGTGTATAGTTTCGGGATTTGCACCGAGCAGCTTTACACCGTTCTCGGCAAGGAAGCCTTCCTCAGCAAGCTGCATTGAAAGGGTAAGACCCGTCTGACCGCCGAGCGTTGACAGAATGCTGTCAGGCTTTTCTATCTTGATTATCTTCTTTACTACATCAAGCGTCAGCGGTTCAATGTATATCTTGTCCGCCATGTGCTTGTCCGTCATGATGGTAGCGGGGTTTGAGTTTATAAGTACGACCTCAAGACCCTCTGCTTTAAGCGCACGGCACGCCTGCGTTCCCGCATAGTCAAATTCAGCAGCCTGTCCGATTACGATAGGACCCGAGCCTATAACGAGAACTTTCTTTATATCACTTCTTAACGGCATTTCTTATTCTCCTCCATCAGACTGATAAATTTATCAAACAGATACGCAGTGTCATGCGGGCCTCCGCACGCTTCGGGGTGGAACTGCACAGTGAACGCAGGTGCATTCGTGTACATAACACCCTCGCAGGTCTTATCGTTTCCGTTGATATGGCTTACCTTGCCTGCACTTTCGGGAAGGCTGTCGCTTACGACCGCATAACCGTGGTTCTGCGATGTGATGAATGTTCTGTCAACAGTAACATCGGTTACAGGCTGGTTTCCGCCTCTGTGACCGTATTTCAGCTTGACAGTGGTAGCCCCGTTTGCAAGTGCTAAAAGCTGATGACCGAGGCAGATGCCAAATGTAGGTATCTTGTGAGGGATAAGCTCCTTCAACGTATTTATGGATACCGTGTTGTCCTGCGGATCTCCGGGTCCGTTTGAAAGCATTATGCCGTCCGGAGCGAATTTCAGTATTTCCTCCGCACTTGTGTCGTAGGGGAATACCGTCACGTCACAGCCTCTTTTTACAAGCTCACGTCTTATATTGAACTTATAACCGTAGTCCATAAGCGCAACCTTGTATTTGCCGTTTTCGGCACTGAACTTCTCAGGCTGCTTTACGCTTACCTTCGGCACAACAGGACCTACAACATAAGCCCTTATCCTTTCAAGTGCCTGTGCCTTGAATTCGTCTGTCGGCTCGCTTGTTGTGATCATGCCGTTCATAACGCCTGTTTCACGGATTATTCTTGTAAGTCTTCTTGTATCTATTCCGAACAGTCCGATGATGTTGTGCTTTTTCAGAAAGCCGTCTATGTCGCCTTCACAGCGGAAGTTTGACGGTACCTCGCAGTATTCACGCACGATATAACCGCTTACCACGCTCGTCTTTGATTCGTAGTCCTCATCGTTTACGCCGTAGTTACCGATAAGAGGAAATGTCTGCGTTACGATCTGTCCGCAGTAGCTGGGGTCTGTCAGCGTTTCTTCATAACCTGTCATTGCGGTTGTGAAAACTATCTCGCCTACGACCTCGCCCTCACAGCCGAAGCTCTTGCCCGTGAACACTGTTCCGTCTGCAAGTATCAGATATGCGGTCTTTGCTTTGTTAGCCTTTAAGTCCATTTAATTCGTTCCTTTCATATATTTCTTTTTTGTTCTATCACTTTAAGGGAGCTGTATCTTTCCGACAAAGCCCATTATCTCATCTCTCATACGCAGTGCTTCTCTGAATGCCGCACCTGCGAAGTCGTGCTCGTCACAGCCTTCTTTTTTATATGCTGTCATTATTCCTCTTGAGCTGTTTACTATACCGCCCAGACCGTTCTTATCGAATGCGGCGGCGATATCCTTTGCTGTAGCGCCCTGTGCGCCGTAGCCGGGGATAAGGAAGAATGTGTGGGGGAGCTTTTCACGAAGCTCGGCGATCTGTTCGGGATATGTCGCACCTACTACTGCGCCTACGCCCGAATAGCCGTACTTGCCGGGAAGCTCCTCTCCCCACTTTTCACACATATTACCCATTCTCTCATATACGGGAACACCGTCTATCAGCAGATCCTGAAGTTCTCCGCTTGAGGGGTTTGATGTCTTTACCAGTACGAAAATGCCCTTGTCGTTTTCCTTGCACACCTTTATAAGAGGATTGATACCGTCGCTTCCGAGGTATCCGTTTACTGTCAGAGCGTCACCCATAAAAGGCTCGTATTCCTCGTTTCCTACCTTTACCTTGCCCAGATGCGCAGCGGCATACGCTTCCATAGTTGTACCTATATCGTTACGCTTACCGTCTGTGATAACATACATACCTCTGCTTCTTGCATATTCCTGAGTCTTGTACAGTGTCTTGATTCCTGCTGTGCCGTACATTTCATAATAAGCCGCCTGGGGCTTTACTGCGGGAACTACCTCGTGGAGAGCGTCAATAAGGCACTTGTTGAATTCAAGTATGGCCTTTGCCGCACCTTTGAGTGTTTCGCCGTACTTGTTGAAAGCCTTGTCCTTTATGTACTGAGGTACATAGTCAAGCTTGGGATCAAGTCCTGCAACTGTAGGGTTCTGCTTTTCGCAGATTGCACGAAGAAGATTATCCATTGACATTTTCGTATCCATCCTTTGTATTTATTTCAAGTATATCGGAGCTTACTTGTCCTCGTATACTATTTTTCCGTTTACCAGTGTGTACTTTACTCTGCCCTTTAAGGTCATACCCTTGAAGCAGGTGTTCTTTGACTTTGAGTGAAGCTTTGCGGGATCGACTGTCCAGCTCTCGTCTGCGTCAAATATTGCGATATCGGCAATATCGCCTATACCGAGTGAGCCGCCCTCAATGCCCAGTATCTTTCTGGGGTTTACGCACATAAGTCGTACTATGTGCATAAGGCTTATAGCACCTGTGTGATAAAGTCCCGTAAGCGTTGCGGCAAGCGAGGTTTCCATACCTACAACACCGTTGGGTGCCTTTTCAAAGTCTGCCTTTTCCTCTGCGCTGTGCGGAGCGTGGTCAGTGACTATGCAGTCGATAGTACCGTCTATTATAGCGGCGATGATTGCCATAACGTCATCCTCTTCACGAAGCGGAGGGTTCATTCTGTAGTCCGCATCTCTCGATAACAGCTTTTCGTCTGTCATCATGAAGTAGTGCGGAGCGGTTTCGCAAGTGCACATAACACCGATATGAGTATTGCCTCTGATCGTGTTTACACTGCCCTTTGTCGAAACGTGTGCGATGTGTATCGGCATCTGTGTATCCTGAGCTATTGCAAGTTCTCTTGCCGTGATTATATCCTCGCTCAGTCTGCTCATGCCCTTTACGCCGAGCTGCTGAGAGATCTTTCCCTTATTGATTATACCGCCGTTTATGATTTCAAGATCCTCGCAGTGCGAAATGACTTTCAGTCCTGCATAGTGAGCCTTTACCATAGCCTGCGCCATCATATTAGCCGACTCAACGGGTCTGCCGTCGTCGCTTACCGCAACACAGCCAGCCGCTTTCAGCTCGTCATAGTCGCACAGCTCCTTGCCCTGCATACCCTTTGTTATACAGCCGACGGGGTAAACCTTTGCCTTGGCTTTCTTAGCCTTGTCGAGAATGTATTTTACCGTTTCCTTGTTGTCAACGGGAGGCTTGGTATTGGGCATACAGGCGAGTGCTGTTACACCGCCTGCCACAGCCGCTTCACAGCCTGTAAAAATGTCCTCTTTATATGTCTGACCGGGATCTCTTAAATGAACGTGCATATCGCATATACCCGGTATTACCGTAAGTCCGTTACAGTCGATGACCTTGGTGTCCTTGTCATCACTCTCAAGGTTCTCGCCGAGCGCACGGATAAAGCCGTCCCTTATAAGTATGTCCGTCTTGCCCTCAAAACTGTTCACATAATCAACTACATGACCGTTTTTCAGTAAAATTGTCATTAAAGCACCTCGCATTTTTGCACAAAAGCCACGTTTTTCTTCTTTGACGATGAAAAACGTGGCTTTGATTTTCATATCCGCTCCCGGCAGATAACTGTTTCCATTTTACGACAGATGTGTCAATGTGTAGGTTGCACATTTGCGCCTATTTCCATAGTCATTTTATTATACTATATTTTCAGCCGTTTGTCTACAAGTTTACGAAATTTTTTCTGAAATTTATTTCAATTTATTTTGCTTACCTGTACTTTTCTGCTGTCTTCATTCCTGAGTGCTATGACTGCACCTCTTACAAGATATGCCTTTATTCCGCTACCGCACAACACGCAGGTAACCTTTGCGCCCTTTGTAAAACCCAGATCCATGAGCCGTCTTGTCATATCTCCTGCAAGTGACAGCCTTTCCACCCTGCAATTTTCATCTCTTTCAAGTTCCGAAAGATTTTTCACCGCAATGCCTCCTTTCATACTCCGGGCTATACGCCAGCTTATGAAATGAAGCCAAAAAGCGTTAATATTGTTTTGCTCTGTGAAAGTTGCCGTAAAAAGACTTTCCCGGCGTTTGCACAAGGGAATATTGTACATCTGTGCACAAAAACCGCACAGCAACGAACAATTTCCCTTTTAATTACATTTTATTCAAATAAAGTCTGCTTATCTGCATTATCATAATAATCGAAACACATCAAAATCTGCTCCTTGGTAGTTTTTTCTCTCGCAAGATTTTCAGGCAGATTTTTCCTGCCAAATAATTTTATCTCAGTGGTTTCGATATTCTCTTCAAAATGTCCGCCGTCGTATCCGCACATCACAAAGCACTTCATAACTCCGTAAGGGTGATTCACGGCATTGTGTTTTCGCCAATCCTGTACCGCAATCAGCTTTTCGCAATGTACCGAAAGTCCTGTTTCTTCTCTTACTTCCTTTTCGGCGTTGCTTGCGACTGTCTGATCGACATCACACCATCCGCCCGGGAGTGACCATGTGCCGTTGCTTTCGTGGACGAGCAATATTTTTCCGTCAATGAAAACAGCCGCTCTTGTATCAATTTTCGGCGTCTGATATCCGCTTTCATTGCAGAACAGATCATACACCTTTTCTATCGGAATATCGGTTTTATCCGCAATCATTTCGGCGGAAATTCTCCTCAGTTCCCTGTAGCGTTCTATATCAAATTTATCCTTTGCGTATTCAAGACCTGCCTGTGCTATGCTCTGGATACGCACCGCATAATCCACCCACTTGTCGCTCATTATTTCACTCTTATTTTCACTCATTTTCGGTAAACCGCACCGTCCTGTTTTTCATTGATATTTTCTCAACCCTGTACCCGTAATCGTTAAGTTCTTTCTTATATGTCAGAAATGAATGGTCTATAGGTACACCACAAATCTTCTCTATCTCTTCGTAAGTCAGCGTAATGTCATGCTTACCGCATTTTCCGATATATTCCCATAATGAATCATACTTACTCATAATCACAAAAGCCTCATCATCTTGCACTGGGCAAGTCCTGCACTCCAGAACTCCGATACGGGTAAATTCTTCACTTGGCATACGATACTTGCATTCATCGCACCGTGTCCGACTATAAGAATATCCTTACCCTGTTCTACCTGCGGATAAACCACCTTGTCGAGAAATTCGCCAGTTCTCTTGAACAGCTCGTCAAGTGTTTCTGCTCCGCCTATTGAGCTTGTATACTGCTCCGGGTGATAGAAAAGAATATTTATCGGGCTGTCGTATGCCTCAAGACAGTTTTCAAGCCCCTCATATTCTCCGAAGCTCATTTCCATTAATCTGTCATCGGGAATTATCGGGATATCTCTTCCCCGAAGGACTATCTCAGCTGTTTTTCTTGCACGGATAAGCGGCGAACAGTAACATACATCAAGATGAACGTCCTTATATTCTTCCTGTGCCTTTTCAGCCATTTCTATTCCCTCTTCGCACAGCGGGATATCAGTTCTGCCCTGTAGCTTCTTCTTTTTGTTCCACTCGGTTTTGCCGTGGCGCATTATGTATAGCATATTTTTACCTCATAATTTATCAGAACAGATCCAGCATACTGTCAAGATAAATTTCTTCTCTTACTTTCAGCCTGTATTCAGGCTTTGTCATATAGTACAGCAGGAACTCCAGTACAACCGCACTGCCAAGCCCTCTGCCCTCAATCTTGAAATGTCGGAAACCCATAGGCAGATAAACATTTCTGATATCGTCAGTTCCGATAAACGCAGGGTTTTCCATAGCCTTTGAAAATCTGTAGCCCTCGTTTCCGCCGGGGGAACGGCATATAAAATCGGAACAGTCTTCATCAAGGCATTTACGGCTGACATTTTCATAACAGCTTTTTCTGTCAGCACAGCCGAAATAACAACATTCGTTGCACAGAAATTCGACTTTGCTTTTCTGCTTCCCGGTCAGTGTGTTGAGTTTGTCAAAAGACTTGTTAAGTCTGAAATCGGGCACAACAAAGCGAAAATCCTCACGGTTCAGTTCATTTTCAAGCTGTCCGAAATCTGTCAGAACTTTGGTTGTAGACGATACAAAATACAACTCGGGATAGTTACTTTTAAGATAGTCAAGCAACAAATCAGAGTGGATTATAACACCGTTTTGCGTTGTCGTACTTTTGCTGAACATCTTGCAAAGACTGTTGCACTTTCTGTCCGAAAGGTGTTCTTCTTTTATAAGCGAATTGCTGAATGTGAGCCTTGCGGAAATGCCGTACTTCTGTGTAAGCTCAAGTACCTTTTTCGGCTCGTCATCACCGAACCCCACACGTCCGCCGCCCCAAAGGCAATCCGCAGGTGCACCGTATATCGAGCCTATTTCGCACTGATCGTAAAAATACTCCCTGTGGTTATAGAACAAGGGCAGAAACAGGCTGTACAGCTCGTAAAACTCAAACAGACCGGGGAGGTGGAAATATGCCACAGCACCGTCACATTTTTCACAAGTTTTCTGCGTCATATTCCCACCACCTTTAAAATCGTTTCTATCTTTGTACCATTCACAAAGTCCGTAAATATCAGCTATCACATAGTTTTTTCGTAGGGCGAGGATCTGTGTGTGCTTGTATGGCTTTGCATCCGTGCCTCGTCAGCCACACACGCTAAGGCATCCTTGCCCCTCCCGTTACATCAACCGCCGACACTACCGCAAGCCTTGCGAACAGCCTGCCAAGCGCTTAAAATTATTCCTGCCTTTAACGGATTTTGTGTTTTACAGTATCACACAAAATCAAATCAGCTTATCCGCAAAAATCGCTTTTGTAAAAAAGCCACCGCAAAAGCGGTGGCTCAAAAAATTATTTACCTAAAACCTTCTTAACGGTATTAGCAATATTATCCGCACATAAGCCGAATTCTTCAAGCAATGCTGCCGCAGGACCCGAATGACCGAATGTATCCATAACACCGATCTTTGTAACGGGAACGGGATAATTCTCGCAAAGAACATCGCAAACGGCACTTCCTAAACCGCCGATTATGCTGTGTTCTTCAACAGTAACTATCTTTCCTGTTTCCTTTGCCGCCTTGATTATAATATCCTTGTCAATGGGCTTTATCGTGTGTATGTTGATTACACGGGCATTGATACCCTGACCCTTGAGTGCGTCAGCCGCTTCAAGTGCCTGAGCTACCATAAGACCTGTAGCAACGATTGTTATATCATCGCCGTCACGGAGCAGTACGCCCTTGCCGAGCTCAAACTTGTATGTGTCTTTATCGTTGAAGATAGGAGCGGCAAGTCTGCCGAATCTCATATAGGTAGGTCCTACATAGTCAGCCATAGCGAGTACAGCCGCCTTAGCCTCAACATCATCGGCAGGGTTGATTACCGTCATACCGGGTATTGTACGCATAAGCGCAATATCCTCGTTGCACTGGTGTGTCGCACCGTCCTCACCAACGGAAATACCTGCGTGTGTTGCGCCGATCTTAACGTTCAGATGAGGATAGCCTATGCTGTTTCTGAGTATTTCATAAGCTCTGCCTGCCGCAAACATAGCAAATGTGCTTGCGAATACGAGCTTGCCTGTAGTAGCGATACCTGCGGCAACACCCATCATATTTGCTTCTGCAATACCGCAGTCAAAGAAGCGGTCGGGATATGCCTTCTTGAATATACCTGTCTTTGTTGCAGCCGCAAGGTCTGCGTCTAAAACTACGAGATCGTTTCTCTTTTCAGCGAGCATTACAAGAGCTTCGCCGTAGCTTTCACGGGTTGCTTTTTTCTCCATTTTAATACGTTTCCTTTCCGATTACTTTTCAAGCTCGGCAAGATGAGCCTTGAGTTCTGTCATAGCCTGGTTGTACTGTTCTTCGTTGGGAGCAGTGCCGTGCCATGATACCTGATCCTCCATGAAGGAAACGCCCTTGCCCTTTATGCTTCTCTGTATAATTACCGTAGGCTGTCCCGAAATCTTTTCAGCTTCAGCGAAAGCCTTTTCGATTGCGTCAAAATCGTGTGCGTCTATAGAAATAACGTGCCAGCCGAAAGCCTTGAACTTCTCGTCTATCGGATAGGGTGACATTACATCGCTGATTCTGCCGTCTATCTGAAGTCCGTTGTTGTCAACTACGGCTACGAGGTTGTCAAGCTGATAGTGTGCCGCAAACATAGCAGCCTCCCATACCTGACCTTCTTCTATCTCGCCGTCACCGAGTATAGCGTATACTTTATAGAAATCATTTGACAGCTTGCCCGAAAGAGCCATACCGCAAGCGGCTGAAATACCCTGTCCGAGTGAGCCTGTGCTCATATCAACGCCGGGAACCTTGTTCATAACAGGGTGTCCCTGAAGCTTTGAACCTATGTGGCGGAGTGTCTTTAAATCTTCCACAGGGAAAAATCCACGGTTAGCAAGTACCGAGTACAGTGCAGGGGCTGTGTGTCCCTTTGACAGTACAAGTCTGTCACGCTCGGGCATCTGAGGATTTTTCGGATCTACATTCATCTTTGCAAAGTAGAGATATGTCAGTACATCGGCTACCGAAAGCGATCCGCCGGGATGTCCCGACTTAGCGTTGTAAACGCCCTCGATAACACCCATTCTGACCTTGGTGGCAGTTATCTCAAGCTGCTTTTTTAAAGTTGCGTCCATTTTTAAGGTCCTTTCCGGGCAAAGCCGCAGGCTTTGCTTTTTCGTTTAGTTGTACCCCATTATTATATTACATTACGGGCGATTAGTCAAGTGCAATGCTCCGATTTAAATGCCTGATGATCCAAACAGTCAAAATCGGGATAAAAACGATAATTTTATGTGACGGGAACGGACGGTTATGCTTTTTCACGGCTTGACACGCTGTTTTCTTCGTTGTATAATGGCAATCGGTGCGGTTTTTCGCACTGTATTCTCCCGTCGGGGATGTTTCAAGGATTTGATTTTATGCGTGGACTTGGCACTGTAATAAATGTCGCTCTGCTGATATTCGGCGGACTATGCGGATTGCTGTTCGGAAAAAAGCTGAACGAAAGAATAAAGGATACTCTGCTGTCGGTCAATGCCGTTGCAATAATGATGCTTGCCGTAGGCGGTGTTATGCAGAATATGCTGTCGCTGTCAGACGGCAAGCTGTCAACGGGCGGCACTGTCATGATGATAGTGAGCCTTACATTAGGCGGACTTATCGGTGAAATAATTGATATAAACGCTCAGGTCAACAGGTTTGGGGAATGGCTCAAGGTAAAGAGCCACAGCACCGGTGACGACTCATTCGTATCCGCTTTTGTCAGTGCATCCTGTACTGTTTGTATAGGGGCTATGGCTGTGATTGGCTCGATAAGTGACGGAATAAGCGGCGACTGCTCAATTCTCATTGCAAAGGCTATTCTTGACTCTGTAATTATCTGCGTAATGACTGCATCTCAGGGAAAGGGCTGTATCTTCTCCGCTATTCCCGTGGCAATATTTCAGGGTGTTATCACACTTATTGCTGCGTTTGCAGGCGGATTTATGACCGACCTTGCGCTGTCTTATCTTTCTTATGTAGGCAATGTGCTTATATTCTGCGTCGGACTGAATCTTATCCGCAAAAAGCAGATAAGAGTTGCAAACCTGCTCCCCTCGCTTGTAATCGCTGTTGCGTGGGGATTTATAGAACCGCTTATATAAAGGATTTACATAATGAAAAACCGTGATCTGACCGTCGGCAGTATTTCCGGCGGACTGTGGGCATTTGCCGTTCCGCTCATGCTCGTAAATGTCATGCAACAGCTCTACAATCTGGCTGATACCTGGATAGTCGGCTGATATATCGGTGACAACGCTTATTATTACCGCCGTTTTCTACATTTTCCTTGACCCGATAATTTCACTGCTTCAGATACCTGCTGAGCTTACAGCCAACACAAAGACTTATTTAATTTGATTTCTTTTGTAAACAATTTGAAGTTTTCCCTATTGACAAAAAACGTATATTATGATAGAATAAACTATAGATATACAGTAAAACTATAAAGATAGCAGACATGACGGTTACCGGAGGTCAGATGGCAGAAACAGCGACAAATATGACCGAAACTTCTATAAAAAAGGAAGTGCCGGACAAAGTTCAGGATAATGATATTTCCGATATGACAGACGAACAGCTTGTCAGTAGGATAACACAGACGGGCGGCGAAAAATATGCGACCGCACTCATAAAGCGTTATATACCGATGATCACGGCAAAGTCTGTCAAAATGTCGATGCGTTGTCCCTCTGCCGATAAAGACGATTTATTTTCGGAAGGACTTCTCGGACTGCTTAAAGCGATACGGCTGTACAACGGAGAAAAATGTGCGTCATTTGTTACCTTTGCAAATCTCTGTGCCGATTCGGCTATGAAAACGTGTATATCAAAGGCAATCAAGGACAATCCTTTATCGAACTGCGACGGTTTCGACTTTGAACTTATAGAGGACAGTTCGTTATCGCCGGAAGATATGGTGATTGACAAGGTTCAGGACAGTCAGCTGATGGAAAGGCTGTCGGAAGTACTTTCAAAAAAGGAAATGAAAGTACTTGAAATGTATCTTGCCCACTGTTCATACGAGCAGATAGCTACTGAGCTTTCGATGAACGAAAAATCTGTTGATAACGCACTGCAACGTGCAAAATCGAAGATAAGAAAATCAATGGGGAAATAAGACTTCTAAGTCTTTTTCATATTATTACACGCTTAAAGCGTGAGAAATTTTAGAGGTATTTTACTATGTACGAAGACAAGACTCTCAAGTGCAAGGACTGCGGTGCAGATTTCGTATTCACAGCAGGCGAACAGGAATTCTACGCTCAGAACGGTTTCACAAACGAGCCTAAGAGATGTAAGGCTTGCCGTGACGCTAAGAAGAACGGCGGAGCTAAGCGTGAGATGTTCACAGCTGTATGCGCAGGATGCGGCGGTGAGGCTAAGGTTCCTTTCCAGCCCCGTGATGACAGACCTGTTTACTGCAGCGAGTGCTTTGCTAAGAGAAACGAGCGCTAAGTTTATCAGCAATACTAATCGGTTCGGGTTTTCGTCAGGCTATTCAGAGGAGTTTCGTACATTTTTCTATATTCCTGATTATAATGCGAATAGTTGCATTAATTGCATATAGTATTCAAGGTAAAAATCAAAAGGAGTCCTGCCGGAAGGCAGGGCTCTTTTTCCATTATATCCCTCACAAAAAAATTTCATCCCCATCTTGACAACGCTTTAGCGCAGCGCTATAATAAGTTCAAACAAAATACTTTAAACCGTTGAAGCGGAGATAAAGGCAGTTACGACTTTACAGAGAACCCCGGGAGCTGAGAAGGGGCAAGACACGGGTTGTCAAATGGACCGCTGAGGGTGCAGTCAAAAGCAATATGTTTAATATTGCCCAGTATTCTGCAACGTAGGGCATACGTCAGTTGCCGGGGATATGTAGGTATCCTGCAAAGCGCACGACCTCAAATCGTGAAATCAAGGTGGCACCGCGGATAATAGATTATTCGTCCTTGACAGAAAAGATGATTTTCTGTCAAGGACTTTTTTGTTTTTGGCAGACAGAAAACGGAGGCAAAGAAAAAATGGAATTTTTACCTACCCTTGAAACAGCAAAGGAAATTGCGGCGGAAAACAGATACAAGGTCATGCCTGTAAGCTGTGAAATTCTTGCCGATATATGCACGCCTATAGAGGCGATGAAGATACTGAAAAATGTATCAACTCACTGCTATATGCTTGAATCGGCTCAGGCAAATGAAAAGTGGGGTCGCTACACCTTTATGGGATATGATCCTAAAATGGAGATCACCTGCATAGACGGCGAACTCAAAGCAGGAAACATAACGGTACATACAGATAACCCCTCGGCATATTTAAGACAGATACTCGCAGAGCATGAAAGCCCGAAGTTCGATTATCTGCCGTCATTCACGGGCGGACTGGTCGGATATTTCGCATACGATTTTCTGGGCTACAGCGAACCTACTGTCAGAATGAAGACCGAAGATACAGAAAAGTTCAAGGATATAGACCTTATGCTTTTCGATAAGGTTATTGCATTCGATAACGTAAAGCAGAAGATAGTGCTTATAGTAAATATTCCGCTTGCCGATGTAGAAGTCGGCTACAACAAGGCGATAATTGAGCTTAAAGCTATGGCGGAACTGCTCAGCCACGGTGAAAAGAAAATCGAACCTGCCGGCAGACTTTTAAGCGAGGTCACTCCCCTGTTTGACAAGGAACACTACTGCGGTATGGTTGAAAAAGCCAAGCACTATATCAAAGAGGGTGATATATTCCAGATAGTGCTTTCAAACAGGCTTTCAGCCGAGTTTGAGGGAAGTCTGCTTAACACATACAGACAGCTGAGAACTATTAATCCCTCGCCGTATATGTTCTATTTCTCAGGCACGGACGTTGAGGTTGCAGGTGCTTCTCCCGAAACACTTGTAAAGCTTGAAAACGGCGTACTCCACACATTCCCTCTTGCAGGAACACGACCCAGAGGTAAGACGGACAAAGAGGACAAGGCGCTTGAAGAGGGACTTTTACAGGACAAAAAAGAGCTTGCCGAACACAATATGCTGGTTGACCTCGGCAGAAACGATCTCGGCAGAGTAAGCAAATTCGGCACGGTACAGGTTGAAAAGTTACATTCAATCGAGCGTTACTCACACGTTATGCACATCGGTTCAACAGTAAGAGGTGAGATAAGGGACGACCTTGACGCACTGGATGCTATCTCGGCGGTACTTCCGGCAGGAACGCTTTCGGGTGCACCGAAGATAAGAGCGTGCCAGCTTATAGGTGAACGTGAAAACAACAAGCGTGGCATCTACGGCGGTGCAATAGGATATATAGACTTTACGGGCAACATGGACACCTGCATTGCGATCAGAATTGCGTATAAGAAAAACGGCAAGGTGTTTGTAAGAAGCGGTGCGGGAATAGTTGCTGATTCCGTACCCGAAAAGGAATATCAGGAATGTATAAACAAGGCACAGGCAGTTGTAAATGCACTGAAAAAGGCTGAGGAGGCAGATGTATGATACTTCTTATAGATAACTACGACAGCTTCTCATATAACCTTTACCAGCTGGTCGGCGAGATCGACCCGGACATAAAGGTTATCAGAAATGATGAAATGACGGTTGAAGAGATAAGACAGCTTCACCCCGACAGAATTATTCTGTCGCCCGGTCCGGGCAGACCCGAAAACGCAGGTGTGATAATTGATGTAATAAAACAGCTCGGTAAGGATTTCAAAATTCTCGGTGTGTGTCTGGGTCACCAGGCAATCTGCTCGGCATACGGTGCGACGATCACATACGCAAAGGAGCTTATGCACGGAAAGCAGTCGGACGTAACGTTTGACAAAAGCTCACTTCTTTTCAGAGGTTGTCCCGATAAAGCACCGGTAGCACGTTATCATTCGCTTGCCGCCGATCCTGCGACAATGCCGGAGTGTTTAAAGGTTACCGCAGTGACCGACGACGGCGAGATAATGGCGGTACAGCATAAGGAATATGACGTTTACGGAGTACAATTCCACCCCGAGTCAATAATGACACCTGACGGAAAGCAGATGTTGAGAAATTTCATAAAGGAGAATTAAGACAATGATCAAAGAAGCAATAGTAAAGATAGTAAACAAGGAAGACCTTACTTATGATGAGGCTTATACCGTAATGAACGAAATCATGAGCGGTGAAACAACGCCCACTCAGAATGCCGCTTTCTTAGCCGCTCTTTCAGCAAAGAGTGCAAAGGCTGAAACCACCGATGAAATTGCAGGCTGTGCCGCCGCTATGCGTGACAATGCAACAAAGGTTGACACAGGAATGGATATATTTGAGATAGTCGGAACAGGCGGCGACAATGCACAGAGCTTCAACATTTCAACCACATCTGCACTTGTTGCGGCGGCAGGCGGAATGAAGGTTGCAAAGCACGGCAACAGAGCCGCATCTTCACTGTGCGGTACTGCCGATTGCCTTGAGGCGCTCGGTGTAAACATTCAGCAGAGCCCCAAACGCTGTATTGAACTTTTAAAGAAAGCAGGAATGTGCTTCTTCTTCGCTCAGAAGTACCACACATCAATGAAATATGTAGGTCCTATCAGAAAGGAACTCGGTTTCCGCACTGTATTCAACATATTAGGTCCGCTTACAAACCCCGGCAGTCCCAAGATGCAGTTACTCGGTGTATATGACGAATATCTTGTTGAACCTCTGGCACAGGTACTTATAAGCCTTGGTGTAGAGCGTGGCATGGTTGTATACGGCAAGGACAAGCTTGACGAAATATCAATGAGTGCTCCTACAGCGGTATGCGAGTTCAAGGACGGCTGGTTCAAGTCATACACGATAGCTCCCGAAGATTTCGGATTTGAGCGTTGCACAAAGGAAGATTTAATGGGCGGTACACCCGAAGAAAACGCAAAAATCACCCGTGAAATTCTCGGCGGTGCAAAGGGACACAAGAGAAACGCTGTTCTTATGAACGCAGGTGCGGCACTCTACATAGGCGGCAAGGCTGAAACATTAAAGGACGGTATCGCTCTTGCGGCTGAAATTATTGATTCGGGCAAGGCACTTGAAACTCTCGACAAGCTGATCGAAGTCAGCAATCGTCCCGAGGAGGAATAATGGCAACTATACTTGACGAGCTTGCGGACTACGCAAGAATAAGAGTTGCAAAAGCAAAAGCCGTAAAATCTGCGGAAGAGGTAAAATCCGCCGCTCTGGCAATGCCGAAAGGCGGCTTTGCTTTTTTATATTGAAATTTTTGGTTGGTTATGATATAATGAGTTAGACGGGTTGATAATCTGCCCGACTAATCGGAAGTTGTGGAGGTGACTTTGTGATTAGAAAAGCAACACAAGCAGATGCTTTTACTTTGGCAGAATTGGCAATAAAATTGTGGCCTAATAATACAATATCAGAATTGCAATCAGAATTTCTTGGCCTTATTTGCAGTGATAATGCTGTTTGTTTCATTAAATATATCGGTAATAAAGCAGTAGGTTTTGCACAATGTCAACTTAGAAATGATTATGTTGAAGGAACAGATACATTTCCTGTTGGATATTTAGAGGGGATTTTTATTGAGGAAGAATATAGACATAGTGGATATGCTAAAGAGCTTCTTTCAAAATGCGAAGAATGGGCTAAAGAAAAACATTGTACTGAATTTGCAAGTGATTGTGAAATCGACAATGATATAAGCCTAAAATTTCATTTGTCAATGGGATTTGAAGAAGCAAATCGCATTATTTGCTTTAGAAAAGATATATGAATCTATTGGGCAAATTCCCATTTATCGAGCAGATTACTAATAGAACAGACGACCAGAGAATTTCTTCTTTGGTCGTTTCTAATATTCGCATAACTAACGAGTTTATTATGGTATAGGGAAATAAAGCCATTTGTCGAATTATCGGTTGCCCCTTGTTCCGTTTGGTGTGTTCAACATCTGCTGGATTCGGGCATGGGCGCAGGCAAGAGCTTTGACTGGAATCTGCTCAGAGAAATCAAGCGACCGTATTTTCTGGCAGGCGGGCTTTATCCTGAAAATGTTGCCGATGCAATAGATAAGCTTTCACCGTTTGCGGTAGATGTAAGCAGTGGAATTGAAACAGATAATTTTAAAGATAAAAATAAAATGACGGCGTTTGTAAAAGCCGTAAGAAAGGAAATATAACTATGACTAATCCAAAAGGACGCTTTGGCATACACGGCGGTCAGTACATACCCGAAACGCTGATGAATGCCGTTATAGAGCTTGAACAGGCTTATAATCACTACAAGGACGACCCTGAGTTCAACAAGGAGCTGAAAGAGCTTTTAAACGACTATGCAGGCAGACCGTCAAGACTTTACTATGCGGAAAAGATGACAAAGGATCTCGGCGGTGCAAAGATTTATTTAAAGCGTGAGGACTTAAACCACACAGGTTCACACAAGATAAATAACGTTTTAGGTCAGGCTCTTCTTGCAAAAAAGATGGGTAAGACAAGACTTATCGCAGAAACGGGCGCAGGTCAGCACGGTGTTGCAACCGCTACAGCCGCCGCACTCATGGGTATGGAATGTGTAGTATTCATGGGCGAAGAGGACACGATAAGACAGGCACTGAACGTATACCGTATGCGTCTGCTCGGTGCTGAAGTCATTCCCGTAAAGTCGGGTACGGCAACTCTTAAAGACGCTGTATCTGAGGCTATGCGTGAATGGACAAAGAGAATTGACGATACACATTACTGCTTAGGCTCGGTTATGGGACCGCACCCCTTCCCCACTATCGTGCGTGACTTCCAGGCGGTAATTTCAAGAGAGATAAAACAGCAGCTCATGGAAAAAGAGGGCAGACTGCCCGACGCTGTACTTGCGTGCGTAGGCGGCGGCTCGAACTCGATCGGTACGTTCTATCACTTTATAGAGGACAAGAGCGTAAGACTTATCGGCTGTGAGGCGGCAGGAAGAGGTATTGATACCTTTGAAACTGCGGCAACGGTTAACACAGGCTCAGTCGGAATATTCCACGGTATGAAGTCGTATTTCTGCCAGGACAAGTACGGTCAGATTGCTCCCGTTTATTCGATATCGGCAGGTCTTGACTATCCCGGCGTTGGTCCTGAGCACGCATATCTGCATGATATAGGCAGAGCGGAATATGTACCGGTTACAGACGACGAGGCAGTAAACGCATTTGAGTATCTTTCAAAGACAGAGGGCATTATCCCTGCGATAGAGTCAGCCCATGCGGTAGCTCACGCTATAAAGCTTGCTCCGACAATGGACAAGGACAAGATAATAGTTATAACAATTTCGGGCAGAGGCGACAAGGACTGTGCCGCAATAGCACGTTACAGAGGAGAGGATATACATGACTGAGATAGCAAAAGCATTTGAAAACGGAAAAGCATTCATTCCCTTTATAACCTGCGGCGACCCCGATCTTGAAACTACCGCAAAGGTAGTCAGAGAAGCAGTTGCAAACGGTGCGGATCTGATAGAGCTCGGCATTCCTTTCTCCGATCCGACAGCAGAGGGTCCTGTAATACAGGGAGCTAATATCCGTGCGTTAAAGGGCGGAGTTACAACCGATAAGGTTTTCGACTTAGTCAGAGAGCTCAGAAAAGACGTTACCGTTCCTATGGTATTCATGACATACGCTAACGTTGTGTTCTCATACGGTGCGGACAAGTTCATTTCAACCTGTAAGGAAATCGGCATAAACGGACTTATTCTCCCCGACCTGCCGTATGAAGAAAAGGAAGAGTTCCTGCCGCAGTGCAAGAAGTACGGTGTTGATCTTATCTCGCTTATCGCTCCGACATCTGAAAACCGCATTGCAATGATTGCAAAGGAAGCGGACGGATTTATCTATCTTGTATCGAGCCTCGGTGTTACCGGCACAAGAAGCGAAATAAGCACCGACCTTAAAGCTATTGTAGATGTGATAAGACAGAACACTTCCGTTCCCTGTGCCATAGGCTTCGGCATCTCAACGCCCGAGCAGGCAAAGAAAATGGCGGATATAGCAGACGGCGCAATTGTCGGCTCGGCTATCATCAAGATAATCGAACAGTACGGCAAGGACGCTCCTAAATATGTCGGTGAATATGTAAAGAGTATGAAGGACGCTGTAAGATAAAAATTTTATATTGCTACAGGCTGTGAAAATCAGCCCGTATTTTTTTGCACTTTTTTTACTTTTTTTATGGACAAAACGTGCTTCTGTAGTGTATTATATATAATAAGAGCAGTCTGCCATACTGTTTTGCCTTTACGAAAGGAGCATTATTATGAAATCACCCGAAAAACGCATTAAAACTTTACCGATTATCATTACGTTATCCGTTATCGCCGTTGCTGTCGTGACAATTTTCCTGTTACAGTTTCTGAACGGCAGTGACACTTCCGGTTCATCAGATTATATCATGCCTGCAAAGCCACGCTTTATTTACACAAAGAACAAAGTGCTGTATATGTATGATGACGGCACAAGTGAGCGTATGAGCGAGGACATTTGCGATAAATACACGCTTACAGCCGACAGACTGATATATTTAAGCTACAGCGACTTGTGGTATCGTGACATTGAAAGCAAAGACAACAAGCCGCATAAAATAGCACCCGGTGTTACCGCCTACAATGTAAACTCAGACGGCAGTAAAATAGCCTATATCACGCAAAACGGCGATATTTTCACGGGAACGACCGACGGTAAAACAGAAAAGGTAGGCGAAAACTGTAGTGACAGCAAAGAGCTGTTTATAAATGAAAGTGGCGACAGGATCGGTTATTTTACAAACGATCGCAAGTTTATTCTGGCAGACGTATCACAGGGCAACGAAATTATTTTAAGCGAGCTAATCAGAAGTGACAGTTCCGTAAAATGCTCGGACGATCTTTCAGTAATAATTATCGGAGAATTCTATTATATTGAAAGTGAGTCTGAGAGCGATATTTACATATATTCCGACAACGGTAAAACCAAAAATGTTATCGAAAACGCCCGAATAATCAAGGCTTACCCCGAAAATAACTCGATGTACTACACAAAGGACGGCTCACTGTACTATTACGAAAAAGGGAACAGCGTCAAAGTAAAGGAAAACGAAACCGGGGGACTGTGCGCCGCAGATGAACCTGTACTTGTTCTGCCCGGAGGTAATGGATTTTTCGTCGCCCAAAAAGATAAAACCAAAGAGATAGAATTCAGTCTTAAAGCAAGCTGTGTTCTGATTGCTTCGATTGATATCAGTGCCGACGGAAAGACATATATCTTTACTGCAAGCGGGGACGGCAATTCAAAGATATACAGACTTGACCTTTCGGACGGCTCGGATAAAACTCCTGCGGCAATTGACGATGATACAGACCAAACCCGTATTACTCTTACAAGCGACAAAAAGGTCGTATATTCAAAAACGGAGTATGGCTCACCGTTGCGTAACATTTACGTTGACGGCAAGCTTATTGCGGAAAACGCCGACAGCGATAATATTTCATATCTTGACGGCAGTTTCTTCTATATCAAAAACGCCTATGGCACTGACGAAGAAGAACCGGCAAATGTCCTCACGATCAATACGGACGGCAAGGAAACGGCGATAAAAGATGAGGTCAACCGTTACTGCGTGCTTGATAAGGACAATATAATGATGATATGCGGCATTGATTATGAAGCTGACTTTCGTGGCGGAACACTGTATCTTTATAAAGACGGCAAGACTGTGAAAGTCGATGAAGAAGTGACTGAGATCGTGAATGCGGTAAAGAGATATGATGAGATAGATCTTGACTATTACAGTATGCAGTAAACATACATAGCAAAAGCACCCCGACACAGCGGGGTGCTTTCAGTTTGTAGAAAAAGTCTGCATTTATAAAAATAGAGCAAATTCTCTATCCCTATCCCCAAACCCCTTCCCCTCGGGAAGGGGCTGAGTGTGGGGCTGCCGCCCTCACCCCGCTTGGGGCTACGCCCCAAACCCCATTTTTAAAAATTATATAGGTTTTTCGACAGTCTGAAGCACCCCGACACAGCGGGGTGCTTTTTATTTATCATAGCAACGTTATGCAAATCGCCGGCAGACACACCATAGATCAGAGCGTGTATCTATCACCGTTATTCTTGATTTTACCGCCTGATACCGCTTTATCGACCGCAAACTCGACTGTAGAAGTCATCACCGTACCGAGCCTTGTGTAGCCGAACTTCTTTGCTGTTTCACGGATAAGGTCGGCTCTTGAAAGTCCTATCTGCTCTGAAAGTACTTCCGTCATTGCGGAAATTATTTCTTCGGACGGGATTTCGGTGAGTTCTCTTCTGTTACCCTGAATATCAGCCGGACGGTAAATATCATAAGTGTCAGGGTTCTGGTTTCCGAGCCAGAAGAACGCATTGTCGGCGTCAACCGTGATACGCTTGTCTATCATTCTGAATACGCCTGCAAGCACTGTGTCTGTTCTGTCGCCGCTTCTTGTTATGCCCCATGCACCGAGCAGTTTATGTACAAGAGCGTTGCGGCTTATCGGCGCTTCTGCCGACAAAATAAGCACTGCAAGCGACTGTATAACAGGAACCGTTTCAGGAAGATAAAACTGTTCGGGCGTTCCGACAGGCGTTACATCTGCCGTTTCGTACAGCGTTGCTTTGCTCTCTGCCGGAACATTTTCAACCGTTTCAAATACGGGTGCCTGCTTTGTCTTTACTTCTTCTACAGGCTTTTCCTGCGGATGCTGTGCATTTTCAACAGCCTGCTTTATATCCTGCAATACTTTAGCACTGTCGTCAAGCCAGTCAAGCGTCCAAACACGCATAACGCTCCAACCGAGACCTTTCAGCACTCCCGGCTGTACCACAAATCTGTCCCTTGCGGTTGCACTTCTGCGGCAGTTTTCGCCGTCAAGCATGATGCCGAGAATATATGTTTCAGAGTTGTCGGGGTTAATTACGCCTATGTCCATTCTGAACTGTGAACAGCCTATATTGCACTTTGTCTTATAACCCAGTGTTTCTATGCCCTTTGCTATCTCGCTTACAAGGCTGTCGCTTGTGCCTGCCGCAATGTCGGTACGGCGTGCGATAACATTTGAGCCACGCTCGGCAAATTCAAGGAAGCCTTTAAGTCCTGCGACACCCTCGGAGCGTGTTCTGGCAAGGTCTATCTGTTCGGGACGGAGAACGGAATAAACGACCATTTCCTTTCTTGCTCTCGAAATTGCAACGTTAAGTCTTCTCCAGCCGCCGTCACGGTTGAGCGGTCCGAAATTCATCGACACTTTACCGTTTTCATCGGGACCGTAGCCTACAGAGAACAGTATTACGTCACGCTCGTCACCCTGTACGTTTTCAAGGTTCTTTATAAATACGGGTTCTTCGCACTTTGCGTCAAAGTCCGCTATATAGGGATTTTTAGCAAATGCGTCAACCAGCATATCGTCTATTAAATTCTGCTGTACCGAGCTGAACGTTACAACGCCTATGCTCTCATGGCGTGTCTTTTCATCGCTCAGTCTGCGGATAATTTCATTTACGATAGCTTCCGCCTCAGCCTTGTTCTGCTTTGATTTTCCCTTGTCATAGAATCCTTCGGGGCGGATAAGCTTAACCTGCGATACAAGGTCGTTCGGCGAGGGGAATGTGTACAGCTTGTTGTCGTAATATTTCATGTTGCTGTATGCAATAAGGCTTTCGTGGCGTGAGCGATAGTGCCACTTGAGGTACATCTGCGGCATTGATATTGCAAGGCAGTCGTCAAGCAGGCTTTCAAGGTCTTCTATCTCGCTGTTGTCCTCGTCTATGCGGTTACTTGTAAAGAACGATGTAGGCGGTAACTGCTTGGGGTCGCCGACTATCACAACATTCTCACCTCTTGCTATAGTGCCTACCGCCTCGCTTGTCGGGAGCTGTGAGGCTTCATCGAATATTACAAGGTCGAACTTCGGGAATGACGGATCGATGTACTGTGCTACTGAAATCGGGCTCATGAGCATACACGGACAGAGCTTTCTGAGAAGTGTCGGTATCTCATCGAACAGCTTTCTCAGCGGCATCATTCTGCCGTTGTTCTTGATAGCTTTTTTAAGTATTCCCATTTCGGACGATGCGGCGCTGGTGCCGTTTGACGCAGGAACATTTGCGGATAATCGTGCAACAAGCTCCTGTACGGTAAGGCGCTGATATTCCTTTACAGTCTTTCTGTATTCATCTGCAAGTGCGTCATACTGCTTTCCGTTGAAGCCCGAAAGGCGTTCATCTTCCGCAATAGTCATAAGTGCAAGCTGATAGTAAAGCTCGCAGTAATAAGCGGATCTTATGTTATCAGCCGACACAGTGCCGTTCTTGTATGCCTTACTTACAGCAGATAATCCTGCATTGCAAAGCTCATTGTCAACGGCATTGAAAGCCGCTTTGTCCTTTACAAGTGAAATGTTGTCGGAAATTGCTCTGAACACGGAATTTATATTTGTAAACCAGTCTGCATTGCCGTCAAACACGGCATTTATCGAATAGTCGGCGATCAGGCTGTCGGCATTTTCGGTATAGCTTCTGACAACTGCAAGTTTCTTTGCACATTCCGCTATTTCCTGCGGTGAACGTTTAACAAAGTCGCTTATGATATGCTGCTTCTCGCTGTCGCTGAATTTATCGGAACAAGCTATATTATTTACCGTTACGGTTTTCTGCAATGCTTTGGAGAGCTGTCCCCAGTCGGTTGCAACGCCGTTTATTATTCCGCCGGGGATATTAAGCACTAAGGATATCTGCTGTATCTGCGCCGATTTTTCGGACAGGTCAATAAGTTTGTCGTAAACAAGGCAGACATCGTTCTTTGTAAATACGGCAGGGTTCTTGCTGTAGACTTTAAGCTCTTTGTACAGCTTGTTCTGACCGAGCAGTTTAGGTAAGAACCATTTTGCTTCTGCCTGTTTCCACTGTACTCTGGCGTTTTCGGCAGGGTATGAGAATACCGCTTTGTCAAAATTGTTTTCTATTTCGGTGCTCAGTGCGTTATAGGCTTTTCCTGTTTCACAAAGAGCGTTAAGCTTTGAAACGGTTCCTTCAAAATCAGCTGTGCCGATCATATCGGATATTACGGGGGCATCCGTACAGCAGGCATCTATAAGTGCAGATACCGCATCGAGCTTGTCACGGCTTATGTTTCCGTCAAGGCTTACGGCAGACGCTATAACATTCAGTGCATCGTCCGCTTTACTGTACTCGTCAATAAGTCTGTCAAGGCGGTTTTTGAGATTGTCACGCAGTTCGATCGAATAATCACGTCCGCCGTATCTTAAAAGCGGGTGCTGTGGATACAGTCCGATTTCGGATATCGCAACGACATAACGTGAAATGATATCCTCATAGCGTGCAAGGGCGGTTTCATCTGCGGTACGCAATGTTTCCCTGTCGATTTTTATTTTACCCTTGTCACTGAGGCACTGTTCATAACGCTCTATAGCCGTATACAGCGACTCGCCGAAAGGTCTTTTTTCGTGCAGGGCTTCTATTATATAATTCAGTTTTGCTTTCTGCTGTGCAAGCTTTTCAGCTGTTGCGGCGTGCTGTTCGGGAGATTTTACCCGTGCGGTTTCAAGTGCCTTGTTAAGTTCACCCAGTACGGCGGATTTATTTGTCTTGTTGGAATGAAGTTCAAGGCAGAACGGATCAAGTCCGATATTTGCAAGACGTTTTTGCACAACGCTGAGCGCCGCCATTTTCTCGGCAACGAAAAGCACGCTCTTGCCGTGGTACAGTGCATTTGCTATCATGTTGGTGATAGTCTGCGACTTACCTGTTCCGGGAGGTCCGTGGAGTACAAAGCTCCTGCCTGCCGATGCCGCTACAACTGCACTGAGCTGTGAAGAATCTGCATCAACTGGTACGGCGATATCGGCAAGTGAAATTTTGCTGTCTATTTCGGTATCGGCAATAAAATCACCTGTCAGCTCTTCGCTTGTTGCGCCGTTCATAAGGCAGGAAACGACCTTGTTGTTTTTAAGCTCGTCACTGCGGTTTCTTATGTCGTTCCACATTACGAACTGTCCGAAACTGAACAGACCGATAAAACTGTATTCAAGTATATTCCATGTTTTCTTGCCCATTATCGCCTGTCTTACGGTATTGAAAACAAGCGGAAGATCTATGCCGTGTTCGTCCTCGGGGAGAGGGTCAAGACCGTCTATATTTATGCCGTAATCCTGTCTTAAATACTCAATCATGGTTACGTTTATCTGAGCATCTTCCTGACGGCTTCTGATTATGTATCCTTTGTTACGGACGTTTCGCACTATGTCGATAGGGATAAGGACAAGCGGTGCATATCTCGGTTTTTCGGATATATCGCTTTCAAACCACCTGAGAAGTCCGAGCGATAAGAACAAGGTATTTGAGCCGTTCTCCTCCATGCTGACCTTAGCCGCACGGTACAGCTTTTTAAGGCTCTCTTCAAGCTCTGCGGCATCCATGAATGTTCTTATTCTCTTGTTTTTAAGCTCCTGCTCGGCGATATTCTTTACTAAATCTTTATTTGTTTCTATCTCGAATGTCTTGATATCACGCATAGATACTGTCCATTCGGACGGTGCTTCAAGTATGCGGAAATCCGTTCCGTCAGACAACTTATCTTCAAGCAGGGAAAGATCGGACACCATAATTTCTATAGTGCTTTTGTTCATTCTGAAATTCAGAAGTGAGTTTCTGAGCGAAAAGTCAAGCAGTTTTCTTTCCCACAGTTTCTGCTTTGTCATAGGCTCGTTACTGCCCTGTGCGACTTTTCCGTACAGTGATGTATCAAGCTCGTTCGGTGCGCTCATTCTGATACGCTTTACACTTTCACTCTCCGTATTTTCCGAAGTAATTGCCTGTTCTAGCTTTAACGGTATAGGGCGTATTCCGCTGCCTCTTGTGCGTGTGATATCGACAGCACAGATAAACTCACCGGGTTTATCGAAATGATCCTTGCCGTGTTTCAGTGCAACGTCAAAGTCGATATTATCCTTTGTGATATCGGTACACTCTACAAGCAGTATTTCCTCTGTACCTGTCACGATACGCTTTTCGATTGCCGAAACATCATCGGTAGCGCAGTCCGCAAAGGTTTCTTCTTCAAGGTGACAGCCGCAGAAAGCGTGACCGCTTATGAATATTATAAGGGGATTCATTCCGACAGCTTCAAGGCAGGACGCATACAGCACAGCTAAATCAAGGCAGGTACCCTGCTTTATTTCGAGTACCGTATTTGCAAGACGTACCTTCTGACCGATATATTCAAAGCTTGCAGGCGGCATATTGTATGCGATTTTCCTTGCACAAAGTGCTGTGTATATTGCCGCCATCTGCTGTTTTACAAAGTTAGGGTTCTGTCGCTGATATGCGCTGAACGCAGTCGTATCCGCCCACTTTTTAAGATAGACAGACGCTTCGGAAATAACCTTTGCGATTTCTGGATGATTGGGCGTTACAAAAGCGGCGATAAGCTCGGGATCAAACGCAAGACCGCTCCATTCGTTGAACGAAAGCAACTGAACGGGGGTATCCTTATGATAAAGCTCGCTATCATCTTTTGTAAGCGAAAAGCTGACCGTTCCCGAAATGGCTTCGGTAAGAGAAAACAGTATTTCCGTGCTGAGTATTATTCTCAGCGGCGATATCTCAACCGACTGCCCTGCCGGAACATTACTTATATCGTATGCGTATGTTTTTGCAAACCCGGGATCAAAGGTGATAGTCAGCTTTACATCGCTTATATCCTCATCACCCTCGTTGCTGACGGTAAGATTTCTTATGAAAGGTATGAAATTTTGTTGCATTGCGAAATTGATTTTCGGTATCATATCGCAACCGAGTGTCAAAACTGCGCCCATGTAACACCATCCTTGAATTTTATTGATAAATTTCCGTTATTAACGGTATCAGTTAAATTATACTACTATATTCAATACCTGTCAATAAAACATAACCCCCGACAGAAAACTCTGTCGGGGGCAGTTTTTTATTTACCCGAGAATGTTATCTCGTTTATAAGCACTGTGCCGTTCTTTTCTTTGATAAGCCAGCAATAATCCTTTGTCAGCTCATATTCCTTATCGGGAGCGGTTGTCTGCGGATAGGAAACTATCTTGTTTTCTCCGCCCTCAAAATCAAGTGCCTGAAGTGCGGAGGTTCCTGCTGTTGCAAACAGCACGGAGTGTCCCTTATCAAGTGCAACCGTCATAAGTCCGCTTGCTGTTTCCGACCAACCCTCAGTCTTGCACTTAACGGTAACTGCACTGCCATAGGGAGCGGTTATTTTTCCGTCCGTAGCACCTGCGATATCAATCGTTTCACCGATTATTCCCGTGCTTATATCAAGGTTACAGTCGCTAAATGTAAGGTTCCTGCCATATACACCGGTTGAATAGCTTTCGTCCGCACCTGCAAGACCTGTTGTTTTTATCTTACATCTGTCAAAACTTACCGTATCGGCATTAACACCGTAAAATTCGCCTGCGGCAGTAAACGTCATATTGCTGAATTTCACAGTGCCCATACTCTGTATTGCATAAGTATTTGCAGTCACGGTAAAATTTGCGTTGTCGCCGCCTGCAAACTCAATGTTCATCGGCGTTTCGTCCTCATAGTCAAGATGTGACTGGCGTACCGCAAACAAGTCGTCGGTGTCCTCGGTATTCCGCTTTATCAGCGTTACATTTCCGTTGATGTTTACCTTCAGATCGTTTGATTTTACAAACATCAGATATTTGTCCGCCGTGCCGAGTCCCTCGTCGGATATTCCGCCCGTGGTGAAATCATCGGGCTTTGCACCGTTCATATCACCTGCTGTAAGAGTGAGGTCTTTAAGGGTGATTTCGGTTACGTTATCGGTGATATAAATCATTATATTCCTGCCGACACCGGACAGCGTAAGTCCGCTACTGCTGACTATAAGTATACCTGTTGCGGTATCATAGTCAAAACCTCTCGCCTTGTTATTTATGAACGTTTTGCTGTCGGTATTGATAACTGTGATTGACGTGCCGTCAGATATTGCAAGATATCCGCTCAGATCCTTTTCGGCTGTGAATGTGACGTTCTTTGACGGCATTGTGAATTTGCCGCTCATAGCAAAGAACGCTACGGTGTAAATCTTGTCGGTAGCTTTCCATATTGCTTTAAGGTTCATTTTACCCGTAACTCTGAACGACTCGCCCGGCTGTACATCGACCTTACCGTCACCGTCAAAGTCATAGCCGATAAGCTCATAAGATACGACATTGACATACCGTGACTGCTCGCTGTCCTGTGCGTTGTCAATAAATATTACTGTGCCGCTTTCTATACCGAGCGACTCAAATTCATTTCGGGAAATCAGGATATGTTCGTCATCTTCTTGTCTTACACTGCTTTGCGGAATTGTTACAATACCGTTTTTGAGCTTTACGTTATTTGTTTCTTCCCTGTAGATAAAAGTTGAAGTTCATAAGTCATTTTATGCCTGCGTTCGCTGTCCGCTCACTAAAATGTACAAAATCGACTTATAAATTTGTCTATTTTGTGCACATTGATTAAACAGCATTGACTTTTGTAGTAAAAAAATGTATAATAACTTTGGTAAATTGTGTGTTTTGGAGGATGTTATATGAGCTTTTTTGATAAGGACGGTAACAGTCGGCATGACTGGAACATATTCCTCGACAACTTTCCGACAATAGGTGTTTTCAAGCTTCCTCACGATCTGAACGAGGCTTATTATGACAAAAACGTTGCCGCTATGCTCCATATCGGCGGTGACAACATGGATAAAGAGAAGTTCTATGCTCTGCTTGACAGTCTGAATGAAAATCAGATAGAGGGCTACAAGAATATATATATGTATACCGTGGACGGCGAAACAAGCTATATAAAAATCAAGATTGTTTACGATACGGACTATATGCTCGGTTTTGTGCAGGACGTAACCCAGATAGTTGAGGCACGTTCACGCAAGGACGATATGAAAGAGTACGACACGCTCACTGGAATGTATACCCGTGATTATTTCATCCGCCGTGTACGCAGTATGTTGAGCGATATCAGCGGTACGGCTCAGTGCTGTATGGCGGCTATACATATCAACGGCATCGAACGTGTTGACAGCGAGCTGAATTATGACAAGACGGCACTTTGTGTAGCCACTGCGGCAAATGCACTCAAGCGATTTACTTCGGAGAACGTTATAATCGGCGTCAAGAGCTATAAGGATTTTCTTGTATTCTTCAGACAGATGGCAAAGTCCGAGATAACCGACCTTATAAAGAAAATGTACGACGCAGTCGGCAGGTGCAAGCTTACCGATGAATTCGGCAACACAATAGAGACACGAAGCGAAGCGTTTACGATAACAGTCGGCTACTGCTGGTATCCGACGCAGGCGGCAACTATAGACATGATGATAAACTATGCCGATTTTGCCTTATTCAGAGCAAAGGCTCTGGGCAGTATCGACAGGGAGTTTTCGGCTGAGGAGTATGTTTCCGAATGTAACAGCTATTCAGACTCGAAACTGCTCACCGAACTTATAGACGAGAATGATTTCAGCTATTGCTTCCAGCCGATAGTTTCCACTGTTGACGGTTCAATATACGCTTATGAAGCGCTCATGCGTCCGAAAAATTCTTCTCCGCTTGAGATACTGAGAATAGCGAGAGAACACGGAAAACTGTACGATATAGAACAGCTTACTTTTGAAAATGTTCTTGAGATAGTCAGCAAGAACCGTTCCCGTATCGGCGAGAAGAAGATTTTCATCAACTCCGTACCCGATTATATGATTACGGAATACGATTTCAACAGACTTTGCGAAAAGTACGGCGATATCATGTCACAACTTGTAATTGAATTTACCGAGCAGGCTGATCTGACAGGTGAAAAAATCGCAAATCTCCGTCAGCTTTTCAAGTCAAAGGGCTGTATGATAGCAATAGACGATTACGGAAGCGGATATTCCAACACGGCGGCGGTACTCAGTTTACAGCCCGATGTTATAAAGATAGACCGTTCTCTGATAACCGATATAAATACAAATGTGAAAAAACAACACTTCCTCACGGGTATAATCGAATTTGCAAGGCTCAATAACATAAAAGTGCTTGCAGAGGGTGTTGAAACTTACGATGAGATGAGCGTAACGATACGCAGAGGTGTTGATTATATCCAGGGCTTCTACACCGCAAGACCGCTCAAGGAGATAGTTCCCGATATCCCCGACACTATAGCCGAGCAGATGAAAATGCTCAATATGCGCCGTCCCGATATAAGAACGACCCATTATTATACCGTTCACGACGGCTGTGACGAACAACTTGATATCGAGAAAATGCTGTCCGACAGATATACCGGAGTTATAGTCGAGAGTGCAAACGTACACCTTTTTGCAAATGGTTGTGACAACGCCCCGTTCGTAATTAAAACAGCCAACGGCTCAAAGTGTCATATAATCCTTGAAAATATGAATATCAAGGGCGGTATGCGTCAGTGTATACGGCTTGGTGAGAACTCCGACACAACGCTTGAAATAAAAGGTCAGAATACGCTGAACTATGAAGGAATATCCGTTCCCGATTCCGCAAAGCTCCTTATAATCGGTGACGGCAGTCTTTACATCGACTCTTACCGTAATGACGGTTGCTGTATCGGAAGCAGTTATAATGACACATTCGGAGAAATCATAATTGATGTGACCGGCAATATCGAAATGCAGGCAAACGGCGACCACGGAATCTGTATCGGCGGCGGTGTTTCCTCGTGCGAAACCCCGATAAGACTTCTGGGCGGAAATATCAAGATGTCGTCAACCGGAAAAGACTGCATAGGTGCAGGCTCTTATGACGGCAGTTGCGGTATAGAAACAGGAAAAGCCACTATAGATATAAACTGTTCGGGCGATAATGCTATGGGTATTGGCTCACTTTGCGGATATGCAAATGTAAGTGCCCACGGCTCTACTCTCATGTTGCGTGCACTCGGCGAACGTGCAGGTTGCATCGGTGCGTTATCCGCTCTTGACGGCGACAATCCGTCAAAAATAGATATCGAAAGTTCAACCCTTGACCTGTTGCTCAAGGCGCAGTGCGGTTCGGCTGTAGGTTGCCGCAAGACAGAGTGCGACACAGCGATATCAGACTCCGATATTACGGTACACGTTGAGGGTGATACCGTTGCAGGAATAGGAAGCGCAGAGGGTAAAGGTTCGCTTGTTATCAAAAACTGCAATATCAAGGCAAGCTCGCTTTCGAGCACTTATTCGCTGGATATAGGATTTGCAAACAGCGGTTGCATAATAAACAATACCACTGTAAATTCAAAGCTTATAAACGATGCCGATTATCACGAGCCATCAAGGTTAGTACAACAAAATTAACATTATAATCATGACACAAAACACCCTGTTGTAAGTATTCAGTGCTTACCGCAGGGTGTTTTTTGCGTTTTATAATTAACATCGCCCGATTTTTACGCAATTATTTTGCGTATTTTTGCTCTAAAATGTCAAATTTGTCACACTTTTAAGAAGATTTTGTGAAAATTAGCACTCTCCTATTGACAGTGCTAAAAATTGTGCTATAATGTAGTTGTACAAAGAAAGAGAGAGGGTCTCCGGAAGGTACAGGGCGACAACAGTCGGCACTGCGTTTAAAGCACAGACCGCTTGATAGATGAATGGAGGAATGACTTATGTTACCCACAATTTTCAATGAAAACTTATTTGACAATTTCTTCGATGATGATTTTACAATGCCGTCAGTATTCGGCGGTATGAATGACGCTCTTTACGGCAAACACGCAAAGAACATAATGAAGACCGATGTCCGTGAAACCGACAACACCTACGAACTCGATATTGACCTGCCCGGTTTCAAGAAAGAAGATGTATCGCTGAAACTTGACAGCGGTTATCTTACGATCAGTGCCTCCAAAGGTCTTGAAAAGGACGAAAAGGAGAAGAAGGACGGCAAGTATATCAGACGTGAGCGTTATGAGGGTCAGTGCAGCAGGAGCTTCTATGTAGGCGACGGCATACAGGCTAAAGACGTAAACGCTAAGTTTGAGGACGGTATTTTAAAGGTATCTGTTCCGAAAGCCGCACCGCAGGTTGAAACGAATAATGTGATTGCTATCGAATAAACGACATCAACTAGCAACAGTTACACGGTCGGATAAGGATCTGACCACTTGATATACGGAAGGAGAAATGACTTATGTTACCCGCAATTTTCAATGAAAACTTATTTGACAATTTCTTCGATGATGATTTTACAATGCCGTCAGTATTCGGCGGTATGAATGACGCTCTTTACGGCAAACACGCAAAGAACATAATGAAGACCGATGTCCGTGAAACCGACAACACCTACGAACTCGATATTGACCTGCCCGGTTTCAAGAAAGAAGATGTATCGCTGAAACTTGACAGCGGTTATCTTACGATCAGTGCCTCCAAAGGTCTTGAAAAGGACGAAAAGGAGAAGAAGGACGGCAAGTATATCAGACGTGAGCGTTATGAGGGTCAGTGCAGCAGGAGCTTCTATGTAGGCGACGGCATACAGGCTAAAGACGTAAACGCTAAGTTTGAGGACGGTATTTTAAAGGTATCTGTTCCGAAAGCCGCACCGCAGGTTGAAACGAATAATGTGATTGCTATCGAATGATTTAACCTGCTTTGCAGATAACCTTGAATAATTGACTGTCGGCAGTGGAGCTTAATTCCACTGCCGATATTTTTTCGTATTTTTTAATAAAACCTATTGCTTTTGTAGACAATAAGGTGTATAATATAAATCGGACTAAATCGGTCGTGTTTATCGCACCGCTTTACAATGCGGTAAAACGGCATTTAGCATAAAGTCAAAAGAAAGGAAAGGTAGTATAAATGCTGAAAACAACGATATACCTTGATAATGCGGCTACCACAAAGGTCAGCGATAACGTTCTTAACGCTATGCTGCCCTATCTTAAAGAGGAGTACGGCAATCCCTCCTCAATTTACACACTCGGAAGAAATTCCGCAATAGCCGTAAACAAGGCAAGACACCAGGTTGCACAGGCACTCGGCTGCGAGGATAACGAAGTTTATTTTACAAGTTGCGGCAGTGAGAGCGACAACTGGGCTATAAAGAGCACCGCCAAGATGATGGCACAGAAAGGCAAGAAGCATATAATCACTTCTGTCTTTGAGCACCATGCGGTTCTCCACACACTCGACGCACTGAAGAAAGAGGGCTTTGAGGTAACATACCTCCCCGTTTACTCAAACGGTATAGTAAAGGTCGAGGACGTTGCAAACGCTATCCGTCCCGATACCGCTCTCGTTACAATAATGTACGCAAACAACGAAATCGGCACAATCCAGCCCATTCCCGAAATCGGTGCACTGTGTAAGGAAAAGGGCGTAATCTTCCACACAGACGCAGTTCAGGCTATCGGCAACGTACACATCAACGTCAAGGAACAGAACATTGATATGCTCTCTCTCAGCGGTCATAAGATACACGCTCAGAAGGGTTGCGGCGTTCTTTATGTAAACAAGAAATACCGTCTTCTCCCGTTCATTGACGGCGGTGCACAGGAAAGAGGCAGACGTGCAGGTACAGAAAACGTTCCTGCAATAGTAGGTCTGGGTGTTGCAATAACAGACGCAGTAAACGGCATTGATGCAAAAAACGAGAAGCTCAAAAAGTTCAGCGATAAGATTTACAATGAAATCATGAAGATCGACCGTGTTCACTTAAACGGCGACAGAGAAAAGCGTATGCCGAGCAACCTCAACTTCTCATTCGAGGGTGTTGAGGGCGAAAGCTTACTGCTCCAGCTCGATCTTCAGGGCATCGCCGCATCGAGCGGTTCAGCCTGCACATCGGGCTCACTCGATCCCTCACACGTTCTGCTGAGCATAGGTCTTCCCCACGAGATAGCTCACGGCTCACTGCGTATCTCGATGTCAGAGTACACAACCGAGGAAGAGGTTGATAAGCTGATCGAGGTTCTCCCGGTTATCGTAAACAAGCTCAGAAGTATGTCACCCCTTTGGGACCACATAATCAAGGGCGAAACATTCAAGATAAAGTAAGCATAAATTTATTTGAAAGGAAGTATTACTGATGATTTATTCAGAAAAGGTAATGGACCATTACGCTAATCCCAGAAACGTCGGAGAAATCGAAGACGCAAACGGTATAGGCGAAGTAGGTAACGCAAAGTGCGGCGATATAATGAAGATGTTCCTCAAGATCGAGGACAACACGATCAAGGACGTAAAGTTCAAGACTTTCGGTTGCGGTGCGGCAATTGCCACAAGCTCAATCGCTACAGAAATGATAAAGGGCAAGCCCTTATCGGAGGCTTTAAAGCTTACAAACAAGGCAGTTGTAGAAGCGCTTGACGGTCTGCCGCCGGCAAAGCTCCACTGCTCTGTTCTCGCAGAACAGGCTATCAAGGCTGCTATTGCCGACTACTACACAAGACAGGGTATCGACCCCACTCCTTTCGTTGGTGAAATCAAGGAAGACCACTGCGACAGCTGTTGCGGAATATAACCTTATAAGTAAAGAGCCTTGCGGTGAATGAATTGCCGCAAGGCTCTTTTTTATATTCTCTCTGTAAAATTCGCTATCTGATTTACAAACAGTAATTTTAATTGTGCTTGCCTATCATCTTCTCCATCCACACCATATCATAATAGCGTCCGAATTTCTTCGCACACTTGTGGAATGTTCCGACAAGCGTATAACCCAGCTTTTCGTGGAACTTTATGCTGTCGTGATTAAGATACTCGTCATCCTTTTCCGGACTTGCTATACAAGCATACACGTTCTTTATACCGATTTCCGCAAGTCTTTTTTCAAGCTCGTGATACAAAAGCGTACCCGTGCCATGACGCTTTTCGTTCAAATCAACATAGATTGACGTTTCAACCGAGTGGTCATAGGCCGCTCTGTCCTTGAATACTCCTGCATAGGCATAACCGATGATTTTTCCGTCACACTCTGCCACTATGTAGGGATATTTCTTCAGTGTTTTTTCTATCCTGCCCTTGAAATCTTCAATCGTCGGTACTTCAATCTCATAAGTTATCGCCGTATTTTCAACATAGTACTTGTATATGCCGAGCAGTTTTTCTGCATCGTCCGGTGTTGCTGTTCTTATTGTTATTTCACTCATTGTTCTGCACTTTCTGTAAATCATTTTAAATAAAAAGTGCCACAGCTATATCCAACTGTGACACTCCTTTGTGTTACTTTGATTAATTATTATAAAGCCTCTGAGCCCTCTTCGGGAGATTCCATAATCTCTTCCTCTGTGCCGTTCTCGGTAAAGGCAAAGCTCTCGTTATCCTTGTCGTCATCGTCAAGGTCAACATCAACTCCGCTGTTTATCGACACTACCATATCCTTGAGATTGTTTATCTCGTTTTTAAATGCAGTGCCTGTAGTAGCCGCTTTCTTCATAAGCTCGGCACTCTTTTCCTTACCTGCGTTCACAATGTTGTTGACGCTCTTTGTAAGCTTCTCGCTGCCTGTCTTTACTGCGCCTGTGCAGTAAACGGAAGCCTTGTGGAACTTATCACTGCAATTCTCCTTTACAGCCGCTACAGCCTCAGGATTATTGTCTATATATTTCTTAGCTAAAATATAACCCGTACCGACAGCAGCCGCAATACCGAAAAATATCATTGCCTTATTCATACTAAACATCCTTTCCGGGAAACCCCGATTTCTTATACTCAGTATATACCATTTTTTACGAAAAGTAAAGCCTATTTTGACGAATTTACTGCTTCAAGACGATATATCGGAAATCCCTGCTCAGAAAATCTTCTCTCATATTCCGTCACGATATTTCCCTCAAAACCGCTGTTATGCAGGTCAAGGCTGATATTCTTCAGTTTGAAATCACACTGTGACAGATTCTCGATTGAGAACTCGAACAGTTTCATGTTATCGGTTTTCTGGTGTATTTCACCGTTCGGTATAAGTATGTGCTTATATATTTCAAGAAATACAGGGTGAGTGAGGCGGTGCTTCTTGTATGTTTCCTTGGGATAAGGACAGCTGAAATTCAGGTAAATACGCTCTACCGAATTTTCAGGGAAGAACTTTTCAAGATATTCCGCCTTGCCCATGAGGAATTTCAGATTAGGGAGATTTTCCTTTATAGCAAGCTCCATTGCGCTGACTATTACGTTTCTTGCCATTTCGACCGCAATGAAATTGATATCGGGATTACGCTTTGCGGCTTCCACGGCAAAACCGCCCTTTCCGCATCCTACCTCAAGGTGTACGGGATTATCGTTGCCGAAAATCTCACGGACGTTGAGCGTTCTCTGCTGTGTTTCGCCCCTCTGCTCTGCGGCATAGTCAACAAGCCATCCGAGGTTTACGTCACTGCAAGCGTCAAGACGTTCGTCCAGATATTTTTTTCTTCTCATTCTCATAGCACTACCGCCTTATCTCGTTGCCGACAGCATAACGTAATATGTCTTGAAACGTACCTTATCAACGATATTTCTTGTCGTGTTGTCCAGTACTACTATATTCATGCCACGCTCGTTCAGCGAATAATTCTTACTGCCCATTCTGATTACCGACTCGTCAGCCGCACTGACGATCTGCGTCTGATAGCCGAGTACATCAATAACGCCGGTGTCGATCCTATCCTTTGATACTTCCTCACGGACTACCTTACCTCCCTCGATTATCGCTATATAACGCTCATTTACGCCTGCGGTAAGCAGTTTCTCAAGTCCGAGTTCCTTTACAGCGGACAATGCGCCGTCGTTGAATCCGCCTGTTACATCGCCTCTTGCGGAGATGATAGCGGTGAAGTTCTCGCCCTCTTTGAGTCTGTACATATAGTTGAGGAAGTTCTCTTCACTTCTGAGGTTCTTGTTCTTATCCTGCTTGTTTTCGGTCGAAAGCATGAACTCGGTGTACTGGGGAACGATGCTCTTGTATGGCATTACTCCATGGAAACCTTTTTTCGATACCGTAAGGCCGAAGTAATTGTACCACAAGTTTGCACATACCACTACTGTAAGGAATGCTGCGAATATCGTTACGGGACGTGTGACGATATTGACAAATCCGTTCTTACGCTTTTTGAACACTCTGCTCTGCGGGAGGTATCTTTCGTCAGCTTCAAAGTACTCGCCGAATATAGATGAATGTTTCTTCTTTTTCTCGGTTTCCTTGTTTTCGGATTCTGTGGTTGAAACGGCTTCCTGTGCGGTTTCGTCGCCGTCCTCAGCCATGATTTCGGCTAAAATTCTCTGCTTTTCCTTTTCTGCTTCGCTAAGCTCGGGTTCAGCTGTTTCGGGTACAGACTGCGTAGCCTTGCCACCCGATTTCTTCACGGACTTTTTTGCATATTTTTCGGGATGTTTTGAACGTATAACCTCATCTACAGTCATATCAAATTCTACAACAGCTTCGGGGTTTTTCTTTCTTGCAAGGTACACTTTTGCACAATTCATGTAGTATTTTGCAATCGACGGTATGAACATTATCATCATGATGTAAAGATACATCGAGAAACGCTCGATAACGAAGTGTTTAGTTGCAATAAACCATATTATGAAATTGAAAATCGCAAAGTTTGTGAACAGCGAAGATTCTTTCGGATACGCCTTTCCATAACCTGTAAAATGAGCAACAACAGCAAGTACGGCAATTATTGTAGGCACTATCATGTAAATAGGGTCGTAACCCTGTGTTATGAAGTTGAGGTTGAGATAACCCTTGTACTGCGGAAGAAGAACTACCGCTAACCTCAGGATCGGCCATGAAAGAATATACACAAGTGCGGTAAGTATAGCATATATCGGTACGGTTATCTTTGTGGGCTTTATGAATGCCGCTATCAGATACAGCGGTATCAGCACGATTACGGTGCTATGGAACAGGCACGCAAAGAAGATGAACAGCAGTACCATGAAGTGATTACGCTCTTTCATGAATCTGTAAGCGCAAAGAATAATTGCAAATGCTATTGACTGGCGGATAAAGCTCAGTGAGCAATAGAAGAAGGTCAGCGATATGAACATCATGGCTGACATCCATATATTCTCGCTGTAGCGGAATATCGCATAAGCGGTCGGTACAAGTATCATCAGTGCATATACGGCATACATGATATTGACATCAGCCGTAAACAGTGAGATAAGCTTTGTGACAACCGTAAATCCGGGTTCATATCCCTGGTTGAAGATCGCAAGTCCCGACGCATTCTTTATATTCCTGAAAATATAGATATACGAATAGTAGTCGTTTCCGAGACCGTATCTGAAAACGCTTATAAGATACATCGCTCCGAATGTCACAATAACATAACAGAGCTTCTTTCCGACGCTCGGCTTATGCTCGATAAGCGGATAGGCGAGGATAAGCACCACCGCCATAAGTATAAGATATACTGCCATAGTTTTTCCTTTCGTAATAAAAAAAATAAAGCACGGCATAACTGCATAAGTTACCACCACGCAGAAAATGCAGTGCATATTCATCAGATAATTATGTATTTTCCCTGTGTTACGACAGGCGCAACATCAAGTGTAAAATCAACTCCGCATGACATACCGGAACTTTTAAGTCTTGTTTCAACGGTATCGAATGCCATTTTCGGAGAATTGTTTTCCTGGCTTAAATGACCGAGTATCAGCCGCCTTGTTCCCTTTTCGACAAGCTCTTTGCAGAACTCTGCGGAACTCATATTTGAAAGATGACCGTGGTCGCCCGATATTCTCGTTTTAAGATAAGGCGGATATTTCGGATTTATATTCAGCAGTTTCGGGTCGTAATTTGCCTCGATATAAACCGTATCACAGCCGAGAAGATTGTTTCTTACCTCATCTGTGACATATCCTAAATCCGTACAGCACGCAACCTTGTGCTCGCCGAATTTCAGCGTATAACCGACGCTTTCAGCCGCATCATGCGGTGTATGGAAAAAGTCGATGTCCATATCTACAGGTACGTTCTTTATTTCCGACAGCGGATGAATGACCGCCGACTGTTCAACAAGCTTGTCCGAAAAAAGCTTTCCTGCCGTACCGTAGGACGCATAAACCGGAACCGATGTCCTTTTGGTTATCTGTCCGAGTGCTTTTGTATGGTCTATGTGCTCGTGGGTAACAAGCACTGCCTTTACCGCTTCAAACGGTATTCCGCAAAGTGCAAGACCGTCTTTCAACGCCTTGAAACTGCACCCTGCGTCTATCAACACTCCCGAGGAACTGTCCCCGACAAAAACGCTGTTGCCCTTGCTTGAAGAGCAGACAGGTACAACCTTTGCCATCAGAGTGCCTTTCTCATCTTTTCGTCATCGGGATAATAGCGCTTTACTATATCGGCGCCAAGCTCCCTTAATTTAATCTCCATATTTTCGTATCCACGCTCGATATGGTGGATATCTTCAATCTCGGTAATACCCTGAGCCGCAAGTCCTGCGATGATCAGTGCCGCACCTGCTCTTAAATCGCTTGCCTTTACGGGAGCGCCTGTCAGGTGGTCAACACCTCTTACTACCGCTACCCTGCTGTCAACAGTAATATCCGCACCCATTCTGCGAAGTTCGTCAACATACTTGAAACGTGTATCAAATATGCTCTCTGTCACCATGCTCGTACCGTTTGCCATAGCAAGCAGTGTTGTCATCTGCGGCTGCATATCGGTCGGGAAACCGGGGTGAGGCGAAGTCTTTATATCCGTACCCTCATAGTGAGGTCTGCCGACAACTCTTACATTATCGGTTTCGTCTTCAATTTCTACATATACGCCAATCTTGCGGAGCTTTGCCGTGATAGGCTCAAGATGTTTCGGTATAACGTTCTTCAGCGTTATATCGCCGCAGGTTGCCGCCGCCGCTACCATGAATGTACCGGCTTCGATCTGGTCGGGTATTACGGAATATTCCGTTCCGTGAAGCTTAGCAACGCCCTTTACCTTGATAACGTCAGTGCCTGCACCCATGATATCGGCACCCATTGAATTGAGGAAATTCGCAAGGTCAACTATATGGGGCTCCTTTGCCGCATTTTCTATTATCGTCAGTCCCTCAGCCTGTGCACAGGCGAGAAGTGCGTTTATTGTTCCGCCGACTGTTACTTTATCAAAATATATCTGTGTACCGATCAGTCTGTCTGCCGAAAGGTCTACTATTCCGTGCTTTATATCAGCCTTTGCACCCAGTGCTTCAAAGCACTTGATATGCTGGTCTATAGGTCTGCTTCCGAGGTCGCAACCGCCGGGAAGGGGTACGCTTGCCTTTTTGAATCTGCCGAGCAGAGCACCGAGGAAGTAACTGCTTCCTCTTGTCGAACGTGCAAGCTCGTACGGTACTGTACCGTCTGTTATTCTTGATGTATCGACCTCGATCTTCGACTTGCTGAGCCTTTTTATCTCAGCTCCCATGCTTGAAAGGATCTCAAGCGCAACGTCAACATCGCTGATTGACGGAACATTTTCAAGTACGCATCTGTCTGCCGCAAGTATAGCCGCAGGAATAATAGCGACTGCCGCATTCTTGGCACCGCTTATCTGCACTTCGCCTTTAAGCGGAGTGCCGCCTTTTATTATAAACTTTTCCAAAAGTCACACTTCCTCGATTCGATAAAAATATAGAGTTTAATCAAATATAAAACGCCGTAAACGGCTCTGTATCTCATAAAGACAGTGTATCGGAACGATATTCGGATATATGCCGACACAGTATAGTTTTATTATAGCATATCTGCGGTTAAAATAAAAGTATTTTTTTACCGTACCTGATTTTTCGTCATATTACACTATATAGGCTGTGATTTTTGTTGATTTTTATACATATAGTCTTTGTCGGCGATTTGCCGGATTTGCCTTTTCAGAAATTTTTTCTGTTGTACTTATTATAAAGCTGAGTGCAGAATTCGTCTATTTCTTTTTCAAGCTCCTCGGCTGTTACGGCATCGAGCATCATACTGCGGAGCTTTTTATAGAGCAGTTTTCTGTTTTCGCTTTCTTTCTGCTCGGGCGGACGTACAAAGGTAGTATGAGTTGTGCGCTCGTTCGGTACAAGAGGTTTACGTTTATCAATATTTACAACATAATGGGGTGAAATCTGGTTTATTCTTATATCGTCAAGTGCGCTATTTGCCCGTCTGCCGTATATCATGGCGTACAGACAACCGCATTTGTACAGTGCCATTACCATCTGCGGTGACGGTGCAACGCCGAACAGAGTTGCAAGCGATATCGTATAATCCTGGAGTTCCGCATATTTTTCATAGTTACCGAAACGCATGGTAATGCTGTCGCTCTTTGATATCACCGCCGCTATAGCTTCGTTTACCGCATTTGTATACTTGTTTGTAGGGCAGATATCAATCGGACGGAAGTACTTGTCACGGTACTCTTTTATCAGCATTGCCATTTCCTGCGGTGTTTCGTTGAAATCATCTGTAAAACGAATCATTGAAACCTTGTCAAGCTCGAAATTCTTTTCAAACATTTCCATAGCTCTCATAGGGTCGGAGCCGTGCAGGCAGATCTCAGAGATAACCGGTCTTTCAATTTTCGGGATAAGGTCGGTAAGGTGAGCCGGAACGACTATATAAGCAAAGTCAAAGGAATTAATATAAAGCAGATCACGCACCGAAGTCATGTGAAGTATCACCTTTGACATATCACTCGCAGGAGGGAGCATAATAAAGGTATCTGTAGTCATTTCAACGTATGAAACACCGAACTCATGCAGTGCATCCATATATGCCCTGATTGCCTCGGGTTTTACATCCTGTGCAAACGATGAATCGCACAGGCTGTTGTCGATAATAGAAACTTTCATGTATGCCGCCCTTTCTGTAACCGCTTATTCTCATAATATTTTATCACAAAGCAGGGAAAAATTCAATAGCGGGCGGCAACTCTTGACATAATCACGTTAATATGGTACGATGATATGACAAAACACGAAAGGGGTAAGTACTTTGCTGGAATTCAAAGACGTAAAATGGCAACTTCCAGACGGAGAACCTATTATAAAAGGCATAAGCTGTAAGCTTGACAGCAGACTTACAGTTATCACAGGACCGAACGGCAGCGGTAAAACTTCGCTTGCAAAGCTGATTGCAGGCGTGGAAAAATGCACATCGGGTAAAATTATTCTTGACGGTACGGACATAACCGAAATGGATATCACAGGCAGAGCAAAGCTCGGTGTAGCCTATGCTTTTCAACAGCCCGTGCGTTTCAAGGGACTGACGGTAAGAGATCTTCTGGAGCTTGCGGCAAGCGGAAAACTCGGTCATGATGAGCTTTGCGCTCTGCTTGGCAAGGTCGGACTTTGTGCCGAGGAATATATTGACAGAGAGATGAGCGGAGCTTTATCGGGCGGTGAGGCAAAGCGTATCGAAATCGCAACCGTACTCGCAAGAAACGCAAAGCTTTCCGTATTTGACGAACCCGAGGCAGGAATTGACCTATGGAGTTTTTCAAGACTTGTCGAAACGTTTGAGGAAATAAGAAACGGAACTACAGGTTCGCTGGTTATAATTTCGCATCAGGAGCGTATTCTCTCGATTGCCGATGAAATAGTAGTCGTTGCGGACGGCGTGATCCGCACGGCAGGACCTCGTGAAGAAGTCCTCCCGAAGCTTCTCGGCGGAGAATATGCGTGCAGATGTCCTCAGAGAAACGGAGGCGGTTGTCAGTGAGCAATATAATGGACGTAAATTTCAACGGCACAACAGCCGAAATGCTTAAAATCATCTCGGACTATGACGAGGTGACAGGCTTCAACGGTGCATACAATATCCGTGAGGACAGCAAGTGCGCCGGCAGAAAATCATCGGAAAACATCACTATCGAGTCAAAGGACGACAAACCCGGAATAAATATCCGTGTAAAGCCGTTCACAGTCGGCGAAACGGTTTATATTCCTGCCTGTGTGACACACAGCGACGTTGATGACCTTGTATATAACGATTTCTACATCGGCGAGGGTGCGGACATTGTTATCGTTGCAGGTTGCGGCGTACACAATGACGGCGAGGAACAGGCACGTCACAACGGTATACACCGTTTCTTCCTTGAAAAAGGCTCAAAGGTTCTGTACAAAGAAAAGCATATAGGAACGGGAAAGGGTACGGGACTGAGAAAAATAGATCCCGTTACAGACTGCGTTCTCGGCGAGGATTCCTATCTTGAAATGGATACAATACAGCTCCGTGGCGTTGACAGTACGACAAGAAGTACCTCGGCGGTTCTCGGCAAGGGTGCAAAGATAGTTGTCCGTGAGCGTATAATGACAGACGGTGACGAACAGGCAACCACAAAGTTCCATGTTGAACTAAACGGCGAGGACAGCGGTGCGGATCTTGTTTCACGTTCGGTTGCAAGAGGAAATTCGCATCAGGCTTTCTACTCGGTAGTAGAGGGTAACAACCGTTGTACAGGTCACTCAGCCTGTGACGCTATTCTTGCGGACAACGGAAAGGTTGACGCACAGCCTGCGCTCAATGCGGCTAATGTTGACGCTCAGCTTATTCACGAAGCGGCTATAGGAAAAATCGCAGGTGAGCAGATATTGAAGCTGTGTTCTCTCGGACTTACAAGAGAAGAGGCTGAGGAGAAGATTATAGAGGGATTTTTGAAGTAAGGTCTATAAATACAGAAAATCTATTGTCTGAGTTTTATCAATAAATTGCAGTTTACTGACAGTTCTTTTGTGAGATAGCACTTCTCGGGTTCGCTATACTGGTTGATACACTTACTGCTATGAAAGAGGGAGACAACCAAAGGGAACAGGTGCAAGTCTGAGCCTCGCTTACGCAAGGCTCGTGCACTCCGCTAAAGCTCCGTTGGACTTGGCAGCCCAGTGAACTGTGAACTGTAATTGTCAAGCGGATTATTATGACGTATAAAAAACGGTCGGCGAAATGCCGACCGTCAATTATTTATAATGCTGATTACTTGTTGATAACTACGTTTAAGCCCTCTGCACTTTCAACAGTGAAGTGCTTGTCTGTAGCTGTATGAGTAACAGTGATCGTATCGCCGTTTCTCTCAGCCATAACTGTAAGTTCAAGTTTAGCTTCCTTGTCGTAAATCTTGCACTGAGTGTTCTTGCCGTCTTCAAGCTGATAGATAACGAGCTTTGCACCCTCTACATAGTCATAAGCAAAGTTACGTTCAAAGTTACCGTAAGCAATGATGCTGTTTGGCTTAGCGTACATACCCATTGAGAAGTAGTCGTACTTCTTGTCATACCAGTTGCCGCCCTCGAGAACCTCGCCTGTCTGGATATCTGTCCACTTGCCCTTGGGCAGATAGAACTGAGCTGTACCCTCTTCATTGAATACGGGAGCGATAAGCAGGTTATCACCGAACATATACTGTCTGTCAAGAGGTAAGCAAGCGGGATCGTCGCTGTATTCCATAACCATGGCTCTCATCATGGGAACGCCCTTTTCGTGAGCCTTTACTGCGTTAGCGAACAGGTAAGGCATTAAGCGGCCCTTGAGCTTTGTGAAGTGACGGAGAACATCGCAAGCCTCTTCATCGAAATTCCACGGTACTCTGTATGAGCTGTTGCCGTGAAGTCTTGAGTGTGAGGACATAAGACCGAATGCTGACCATCTCTTGTATAAGTCGGGTGAACCTGTAGCTTCAAAGCCCGAGATATCGTGGCTGAAGTAGCCGAAACCTGATAAGCAGAGTGAAAGACCGCCACGGAGTGTTTCAGCCATTGACTCATACTGGCTGAAGCAGTCGCCGCCCCAGTGTACAGGGAACTGCTGACCGCCGACTGTTGCGGAACGTGCGAACAGACAAGCCTTATCCTTGCCGTAATATTCTTCAAGTACCTCAAATACGCACTTGTTGTAGAGGTATGTGTAGTAGTTGTGCATTCTGTACGGATCAGAACCGTCGCTGTATACAACGCCTGCTGTGGGAATTCTCTCGCCGAAGTCTGTCTTGAATGCGTCAACGCCCATCTCGCACAGAACTCTCAGCTTTGCCTTGTACCACTTGCAAGCCTCAGGATTTGTAAAGTCAACGATAGCCATACCGGGCTGCCACATATCGCACTGGAATACACCGCCGTCCGTCTTCTTGATGAAGTAGCCGTTCTTTACGCCCTCGTCAAATAAGGAAGACTGCTGAGCGATATAGGGGTTAATCCATACGCAGATTTCAATTTTCTTTTCCTTAAGACGTGCGAGCATAGCCTTGGGGTCGGGGAACATTCTCTTATCCCATGTGAAGTCGCACCAGTTGAATTCCTTCATCCAGAAGCAGTCGAAGTGGAATACCTCCAGAGGAATATCACGTCTTGCCATTTCATCAATGAAGAATGAAACTGTTTCTTCATCGTAGTTTGTGGTGAATGATGTTGTCAGCCACAGACCGAATGTATATGCAGGGGGAAGTGCAGGCTTGCCTGTCAGTGTTGTATAAACGCCGAGTACGTCTGCGATCGTCTTACCGCCCATTACGAAGTATTCCATTCTCTCGCCCTGAACGGAGAAAGCAACCTTTGAAACTGTTTCGCTTGCTACTTCAAATGTAACGTTCTCGGGGTGGTTTACGAATACACCGTAGTTTCTTGATGATACATAGAAAGGAATTGACTTGTATGTCTGCTCCGAGCAGGTACCGCCGTCATTATTCCATACTTCTACAGTCTGACCGTTCTTTACGAATGTAGAGAACTTCTCGCCGAAGCCGTAGATGTACTCGCCGACAGAGATGTTGAGCATTTCTCTTATTCTTGCAGGCTCATCTGTAGATGCGTGAGCGTAGAAACGTTCAGCCTTTGTGCCTTCCATACGGTAGTCTGTGAGCCAGGGCTGTTCTTCAATGTAGCTGGTTGTTCTCCAGCCTTCTTTGGTAAGGAGCTTGCCGTCATAGAAATACTTGATATCCCATGCGCCGCCTGCCTTGCCTATTCTTACGGAAGTCTTGTTTGAAACGAGCTCCCAGTACTCGTCCTTTTCGTTGATAACGGGCTTGAAGTTAACATCCTCGTATAATGTGAAATCGGGACCTTTCTTAGCCGCACCCTTGTAATGCTCGATCGTTACCTTGATAGAATCGGCAAGGGTTGATGTAAAGGTGATTTCAAGAACAGGACCGCCGAGTGTCATACCTCTGTTGCCTATCCACTGGTTAGTGGCATATACAGTTATCGAGTTGTCGGTAGTCTTAACCTCATAAATCTGAGTTGCATAGTTTACGTCGTAGCCCGACTTGTTCATCCAGAAACCGTCTGAATACTTCATAGATTATACCTTTCCTTTCACTGAAAACGGCGGTCACACATCCGCCAAAATTTACTTTTCATACGGGTTTTCCCCGGTCGTTTGCGGTAAACTCTGTACAACCTTTTTTATCCGTAATTTAACAGCACGGAAATTGTTTGTAACGCTTGTGTAATCGTTTACCTGCCGTTTATTCTAACATATAAATTTACAAAAATCAAGGGGTTTTTGAAAAAATTTTTAATTTAAGAAAAAGATATTGCAGAACAAGTCGTAAAGCACAATTAAAAGCCTGTACGGGCGGTTTTAGCAACATAACAAAAAAGGCACAGTCAGTATATAACCATGCCTTTTATATCAAAAAATCATTTACCGCCGAACACGAACACAGCAAGTATGATAATTGCAAGTGAACCGATACATATTATCCAGTTCCTGTTGTATGTCCTGCTCATCTTCTTTTCATGTTCAATTCGTTCCATGCGTTTTTTCAGTTTGTAATCGGGTTCCTGTTTCATGCGTTACTCCTTTCGCTTTTCACGTTCGGCATTTTTCCTTGCAACTGCCATTTCAATCCATGCTTCGTTTTCCCACTCGATAACAGATTTGTTTTCTGCCTTTGCCAACGTTCTTATTGTTTTCTGCAATTCAATATAATGTTCATAATCAGACAACTGGCTCCACGTTTCACCGTTATATTTGTACGAACCGTTTTCAGCACTAATGTTTTCTATTGAATTTTCAAGTTTCTGCAAAATATAACTGTCAATCGGGGCGTGCAGAAGTGCCCCGTCTATACCACCCGGCAACATATCCAGAAGCCACAGATATTTCAAAGCCATGTTAAGCAACTTTTGTGCATTGCCGTATGTGAAAAAATTTTTATTGTTTTCATCTTTAATTTCTTGGTAAGTTTCTACCAAACTCTCACATACTTCTCTGTGCCATGTATCAAAATCATTTATTGCGATTGAAACGATTTTTTCCGAAATGCCAAACTTGCCTTGCAGTAGTTGTACTGCTTTTTCTTTTGCTTCATTTGACTTGTTTTTTAAATTGCTGTTATCCTTACTAATCAGTGAATTGTATGCACCCATCATTGTGGCATCCTTGTACGCTCTTTCAATAGCTTTTGCGATACATTCCTCGTTATAATCGAATATGTTTTTTCTTGTATACCGGCTGACTTTAAGATAAGTATAAGCAAAAAAATCTCTGAGTGCCTGTTCTCTACTCATAAAATTGACCTCCAAAATCTGCGTTATACGGTTTAGTTATCTTAAATTGCCGAACAAAAAATGAATTTCGGCTTACTTTTTCCTTATTAAATCAATAATCTGCGTCATCGGGTCTTCATTGTTTGAACCGATAATAACATCAGCCGCCGCTTTTACGTCATCATGGGCATTGCTGACTGCAACGCCTAAATCCGCACTGCGTACCATTTCTGCGTCATTAGGGTAATCTCCTGCCGCAACAGTGAATCTGTCCTCGCTGTCAGTCACTCTGAGTAACTGCTTGTAACCGTAAGCCTTGCTCACGCCCTCGGGCAACAGCTCATAGAAGAACGGTGCCGACAGCACTCTGTTTGTTCCCTCGGCACAATTCTCATTTATGAACTCTGCCAGCTTCGGCATCTTGTCCTCGGGGTAAGCGAACAATACTTTCAGCCAACCCTCATGCGGAATATCATCAAGACTGCATACATCGCCGTGTACATTTTCCAGAGCCATGTGTGCTCTTTCAACATCATTCAGTGCAGGGACGTAGACTGTGTGCTTGTGAAGCACCTCGATACCAACATCTGAGAACTTATCCATTACAAGCTTTATGTAATCTCTTGCCTTCTGCGTAACCTCGCACTGCCAGAGAAATTCTTCCTTGTTAAAATCGTACACCGCAGAACCGTTGAAGATTACCGCAGGAATTCTCAGTTTCAGCTTATCTGCCACGGGTTTTGCCATTGAATAGCCTCTGCCCGTTGCTATCGTGAACATTCCGCCCTTGTCACAGAAGTCGTTTATCGACTCCATATCTCTCGGCGAAATTTCTTTCTTATCGTCAAGGAGCGTACCGTCAAGGTCGCTCATGATTATTACATTTCTGAAATCCATAATTTCTTTCCTTTGTCCGTACCTTGTCTATATCTCTGTTTTCTGTGTTTCAAGGTTCTTTAACAGCTTTTTGAAATATTCCGGAAGTTCGCTGTCAAACTCCATATACTGCCCGTTCGGGTGGATAAATCCTATCTTCTTTGCGTGAAGGCACTGACCGCACAGCCACTTTGGGCTGCCGTTTCCGTACACCTCATCGCCTGTTACCGCATGACCTATATACGCCATGTGAACTCTTATCTGATGTGTTCTGCCTGTTTCAAGACGCAGTCTTACAAGCGTGTTGTTTCTGTAGGTCTGCTCAACGAAATAGTGAGTTATAGCTTCCCGTGAGTTTTCGGTCGTGACGCACATCTTTTTGCGGTCGGTCTTATGTCTGCCTATCGGGGCATTGACTGTTCCGTCCTCTTTGATAACGCCTTGCACCACAGCCATATATTCTCTTGTGAAGCTGTGTACCTTTATCTGCTCAGCCAGTATGTTATGCGCCGTGTCATTCTTTGCGACAATCAGCAGTCCGCTTGTGTCCCTGTCTATCCTGTGGACTATGCCCGGGCGGATAACACCGTTTATTCCCGAAAGGCTGTCGCCGCAGTGGTACATAAGTGCATTGACAAGCGTTCCGCTGTAGTGTCCGGGAGCGGGGTGAACCACCATACCCTTGGGTTTGTTCACCACAAGCAAGTCGCTGTCCTCATAGACTATATCAAGCGGTATATTTTCGGGGAGAATATCGGCAGGCTGTGCCTCGGGCACATCGAGCGTCACTATATCCCCCGTTTTCAGTTTTTGATTCTTGGCGGCATTTTTCCCGTTTACAAGACAGCAGCCCTGCTCAATAAGAGCGGCGGCTGCTGATCGTGTTATTCCTGTATCCTGCAAAGCAAGAAATTTGTCTGTTCTTTCGCCGCCTGTTTCACAGGTAAATTCGTAATGCAATATTACCCTCCGTAGCGGTGTTATTTTTCTTCGTTTACTGTTTGCTCTATTTTCCCGGCAACTGTATCTTTCTTAGCGGAGCGTTTGTTCTTCTGCTCCTTTATCTCATCTATTATGACGAAAAGCAGTAAGCCTATTGCACCTAAAACAGCGCAGATATCGGCAACATTGAATACGGCAAAGTTGATTATCCTTACATCAATAAAGTCAACAACCTCGCCTCTTATCACTCTGTCGATAAGGTTTCCGATGCCGCCTGCCACTATCAATGACATTGACCATATATATGTCGGCTTCTTTACTCTTTTTGAAAGCATCAGATACAGCATTACAACGATAACCACTGCCGTGAATATCACAAGGAATATTTGCTTTCCCTCTAAGATGCTGAAAGCGGCTCCGGGATTTCTCTCGTATGTGATATTCAGTACATTTGTATCTCCGAATGATATTATCGGTATCGACTGGTGCAACTCCATATTACTGTCAATCAATATCTTGGTGAGCTGGTCAAGACCGATAAGTCCTGCGGCAACCGCAAGAGCGATATATAGCATTAATTCTGATTCCTTTCGTTGTCCGGTTTTTGTCTGATGTTATTTCCGTTATTTTTATTACTTGTTCTTACCGAATTCAAGCTCGGCTGTGGGAGTGTTCTTTTCTTCCTTTTCATTTTTAAGGTTGAACAAAACCGAATCGCCAGTTACCTTTTCTTCAGCCTTCTTTTCAGGAGCAGACTTTACGGGTTCTGCTTTCTTTTCGGGTGCAGGCTTTACAGGCTCTGCCTTATTTTCTGCAACCGGTTCAGGCTTCTTCTCGGGAGCGGGCTTCTTTGCGAATGCGCTGTCCTCGGGCTTTCTTGCCTCAACTTCCTTTGCGGTGTTTATTACGAACTCATTTTCACAAGCCTTGGGCATAGCCTTGATATTCTCGATATGTGCACTGTATGCGGCAAGGATTTTGTTTGTATAGTCCTGTACTTCTTTTCTTGTACGCTGGAGAACTATCTGCTCTCTTTCGGTCTGCTGCATCATCATTGTGTGGATCTCTTCAGCCTTTGCGTTTGCATCGTCAATTGTCTGCTTTGCCTTTGCGTTTGCGTCAGCCAGATTCTTCTCACCGAGTTCCTTTTTCTTTGCGGCAAGAGCGTCAGCGTCCTTGATAGTCTTTTCAGCCTTTTCCTGAGCTTCTTTTCTTATCTTTTCGGCATCATCCTTAGCCTCGTTTACTACAGCGATACCCTGCTTCTTTGCAATGAGAAGAGCATCTCTCAGAGCGTCTTCGTCCTTGCGGTATTCTCTTATCTTTTCAGCAAGAACTTCAAGCTTCTTTTCAAGCTCGGCGTTCTCGTTCTGTAACTTCTTATATTCGATAGATACGTCCTTTAAGAATGTATCAACCTCGGCGGCATCATAACCGCCACGCTTAACTGTATCAAATTCTTTAGATACTATATCCTTGGCATTCACTGGAAAACCCTCCTGAGTGTATTCTAAATGTATTTTTTCACTGTAATATGTATATTACCTTTTCTGCCTGTTTCTCCGATACTGTGCAAAATGAACTTACCCTTACCTCTGACGGAAAATATATCGCCCTCACTCAGCTGTTTTGAAACATCGGTACATACCGCACCGTTCAGCATAACAAGCTGTGGTGTAATGTATTTTTCAACGGCACCTGTTCTCGACGTGCCTGCAACGCACCTCACGATATTGTCAAGTCGCATTGACGCTACCGAAAACCTGAGTTCTTCATATTCTCTAGTCGGTAAAGCAAAGTCCGCCCGTGTACCTGTCTGTACTTTCACTCCGACTCTGCCTATCTTCGATATGCTGTCCGCTATAAGCGGTGCTACCTTTTCATAGACAAATACAGCCGCCATACCGTCGGTGACGAATATATCCCCGACAGTGTCACGCTCTATGCCGAGCGCCATAAGCGAACCGAGAACATCTCTGTGCGTTATTGCGTCTTCTTTTCTGAAATGAAAAGTCACCGCTTTTATCGGGAACATTTCCGCTGTATCTTCATCGGACGCATCGGGCGTTATCCCATCCTCAAAATAGTATGACGGAAAAATACCCATACAGCACCTGAGCGGTTATTTGTTTTCTGCACCGCCGCAAAGCAAAACAGTAAGCCCTTTCGGCATACCGACAGACTTTACCTGTGCAAGCTCGCTCTCGGACAGAAAACGGGTGAAATACGGACGGGATTTGTCAAGGCAATCCCTCGCCGCATTCTGTATCTCTTTAACAAGCTCACCTGTCATATCAGTCCAGGTCGTCGAAAATATCCTCGCCTGAAATGCTGCTTATCTCGTCTATGAATTCGCCCGAAATATCAACGTTATAGGGAGCGAGTACATAAGTGGTATCGGCAATTCTCTTGATTTCGCCGCCTGTGATGTAGCTTACACCGCCTAAGAAGTCGATGATACGGGTTGCGATATCCTTATTTGTGTTGTTGAGCATAAGGATAACTGTTGTCTTGTTCTTGTAAAGCTCGGCAATCTCTGCTGTGTCGGACAGCTTCTTGGGTCTGTTTACAACAAGGTGCAGAGTTGTGCTTGCATTGTATGTATAAATCTTATTTGCGTTTGAAGCCTGTGATGAACTGCGCACGGGTGTTTCCTCCACTTCTTCCTTCTCTGTTTCGGGCTCGCTTGTGTAACCCTCGTCTTCGTCTGAACCGCCCCATCTTCTGATTGAATTCTTGAGTCCGTCAAATGCGCTCATTGTTTGTTCCTCCGTTTTTATATTTTTGAATAATTTCTGTAGCCGAACAGACCGCTGCCGATCCTGACTATAGTTGAGCCGTACTTTACGGCTGATGCGTAATCTCCCGACATACCCATGGACAGCGTATCCATGTCGGACAGAAACGAATATTTCTGCTTGGAATTCTCAAAAAGCTCCTGCATAAGTGCAAAATACTTTTCATCGCAATGTGCCGGCGGAATTGTCATAAGACCTCTTATTCTTACATTTTCAAGCTCAGATACGGCTTTTGCCGTTTCGATAAGCTCTGTCGGTGCAACACCGCTCTTTGACTCTTCGCCGCCTATGTTCACTTCAAGAAGTATGTCCATTTTAAGTCCGTGCTGTGACGCTCTGCGGTCGATTTCAGCTGCAAGTTCCGCACTGTCCACGGAATGAATCATACTCACCTTATCAATTATATACTTTACTTTGTTTTTTTGCAAGCCCCCGATGAAGTGAATTTCGGAATTTTCCGAATAATTTTCGTATTTTCCGAGAAATTCCTGTACTCTGTTTTCACCGAGCAGATTTATTCCGAGACTTTCGGCGTAATTTATCTTTTCACAAGGTACCGTTTTGGTCACTGCCATAAAGCGAACCGTGTCCTTGCGTCCTGCCTTATCCATAGCCTCGGCTATGTCACTGCATATCGCTTCGTAATTCAGTTTTATATCCTCAAGCGTTGTTTCTTCGGCGGATTTAGAGATTCTTTCCGTCATAAAGATCCTTCCCTTCAACTATAACATCATCGTAAAGCGACAGATAGCCCGGTTGTCCCGAAGTATCACGGACAATGACATAATCCTCGCTTGAATATATGCGGTCTACCTGTACGAAGTAAGCCTGAGAGCCTTTTTTCACATAGACTCCGATGTTGTTTTCCTTGTCAAAATGGATAGCGGACGAAGCTATGCGTATACCGTTGTAGCTGTCCACGAGCAGTTTGAACCTGCCTACTCTTGATGAGGCGATAACCGAGTTTATATCATCTGCGGAGAATACAGCCACATAGTCGTTATCGTACTTCTCGATATTCTCGACCTTTGCGGTTATCTCCGACTGGTCTGCGCCAAGCACCAGACGTACCTGCGTATTTTCCGTGAGAACAGCCGCCTGACCCTCGGTAAATGTTGCCGCAAGCTTCCACTTGTAATCGTCGATCATCTTGCCGATAACGTCGCCTGATGCCGATTTGAGCTCCGGTGTCTTTACCGTTTCGGAAATCTGTGACGGTGTAATGCTGTCGATATTGTCGTAAGTTATCTTGCTTTCATAGCCGTCTATACTGCTTACAAAGTAGCCTGTTTCTTCGGCAAGAACCTGTACAGGCGATGCGGAGATACGACCCTCAAGCGTTTTTATCTTTGAGTTTAGCGAAGAAATTACCGATGAGTAATCGCTCACCTTTCCCTTTACCATGTCACGCTTGCTCTGCAGGTTGAGCATTTCGTATTTAAGCTGTGAAACGGCGGTATAATCGCCGTTGTTTATAGCCGCTATGAGCTTGCTGTGCTTTTCGGTTATCAGCTTGTCGAATGCTTCGATCTGGGAGTTGTCGGTACCGACAAGGCTCTGTGCGTCTGTAAGGGTATCTATTCTTGTCTGAAGTTTTTTGATATCCGCAGTCAGCGTTATATCCGACGCAGAACTGTAGGTGTTTGCGATAACGCTGTTCTTGCCGACCTTTGAGCCGTCCTCATGCTCATACTGCATTATGCCGTTCACCTTTCGGGTTACAACGTGTTCGTTTCTTGCGAACACTCCGTAAAACTCGATAGTATCCTGTGAATCGTACTTCAGTGCAACCTCGGTTTTATAGGAACGGTCGCTTCCCACAAAGAACTGGCTGACAATGGTCACAAGCAGGAATACGGCAAGAACCGCAGTTACAAGCTTGGTTGTTAACGTCCTGTCCATATATCCTTATTCTTTTACTTCGTCGCCGTCTGCCTTGTCGAATGCGTCAAGGATAGATACGGCTCTGAGAGGTGTTATTGTCGATATTGCGTGCTTGTATATCAGGTTCTGCTTTCCGTCTGTATCAAGAATAACCGTGTAGTTGTCAAAACCTCTTACAAGTCCCTTGAACTGAAAGCCGTTTGTAATGTAGATAGTTACAGGTATCTTCTCTTTTCTCGCCTGATTTAAAAATACGTCCTGTAAATTGAGTTCCTTTGCCATTTTGATTACGTCCTTTCTTTTTCTCCGCCGAGGCGGAACATAAAATAAAATAAAATCATAACTGTTTTTGTGATAAATCACAGCTACAGATAGCTTAACTTATATTGTAACACATATTGATGGAAAATTCCATAACTTTATGATAGTTTGACAAGATTTTTTCGACAGGAGGGTGTGTCATTCCAGATTATCATACGAATACTGATTAGTCAAATCAGATATTCTGCCCTTATTCCAGAAGTTGTTTTCCCACAGTCGATACGTTCCTAATTTCTTACTGAATATTCTGAAAGGAGAAACGGTATTATCATACACGTTGCAGATATCACACACTTTTATAACTTCCGGCAACAATGCAAGTGCCTTGTCATAACGACTTCTGACTTTATCCTCCGGAACATTATGACCTCCAGACATAAAACGCTGACGAACTCGCATTACATTAATATCAGCTGAAGTTGTAAGTATATAATAGCATTTAATAAAATAACCTTTTTGTTTTGCTTTTGTAAGCAGTTCAAGATTTCGCTTTGTCGAAAGTACAGTTTCAAATGTAAAGTCTTTGTTTTCCTCAAGAAGAGCATAACGAATCTCAGTAGCTTTTACAGCAGCATCCATGTCCGAACAGTGCAATGCTTTTTTAATTTCATCTGCATTTATATACTCGCCTGCGATTTATGCAAGAGAAGTTACCGATGATTTACCGGAACCATTCGGTCCGGCAAATACTATAATCATAGGTTTGCGTTCTTTTATTATGCTCATTCTCATTTACCTATATCATATTCTCTATGTCCGTCCGGATACAACAGGTACGGTGCTTTTTTCTCTACATCATATTCGCAGGTCGGCTTTCCTTTTGCACGTGAAATTTCTTTTGCTATTTCAATAGCTTTTACAAAACGTTTATCAACCTCAGTTTCAGAAATGCCCATTTCCTCATCAAAGTTCAGCTTATCTTTATCTGCTAACATTAAGACACCTCATTTCTTATTGAATAAAGTAATTATTTCAACCGCCTCATCTGCAATCTGCGAAAAGCTCTTTTCGCCGTCAGCCTTGATATAGTGAATTCTGTTATCACGGCGGAACCATGTAAGCTGGCGCTTTGCGTACTTTCTGGTTTCCTGTTTGAGCCGCTCTACGCAAGGTTCAAGCTCGCTTTCGCCTCTCAGATACGGCATAAGTTCCTTATAGCCTATCGCCTGAGCCGCTGTCGGATAATCGTCAATATTCATAAACTGCCTTGCCTCGTCTATAAGTCCCTCGGCAAGCATTATGTCAACACGTCTGTTTATGCGTTCGTACAGCGTTTCTCTGTCGTAGTCAAGCTGTATCATACACGGAATGTACGGTGACGGTGTGAGTTTTGAAAGACGCTGTTGCTCGCTCATGGTTTTGCCTGTTGTCCTGTAGACTTCAAGTGCTCTTATTATCCTGTTGAGATTGTTCTCGTGAAGTTTTGCCGCTGTTTCCGGGTCTGTTTCACGGAGCATTTCGAGAAGATATCCGTTGCCTTTTTCCTGTGCCAGTAAACGCAGTTCGTCACGGTATTTGTAATCGCTCTCGGTTTCCTCAAAGTTAAGATTATCAATAAGCGAATTTATATAAAGCCCCGTACCTCCCGTTATTATCGGGAGCTTTCCTCTTGCCGCTATATCGGCGATTATTTTGTGCGCCGCTTTTACATAATCCGCAACCGAAAAGCTGTCGTGCGGATCGAGAAAATCCATGAGGTAATGCGGTATGCCCTGCTTTTCCTCTTCGGTCGGCTTTGCGGTGGCTATATTCATACCCTTGTATATCTGCATTGAATCGGCTGAAATTATCTCGCCGTCAAGGCGCTTCGCAAGCTCTACCGAAAGTGCAGTCTTTCCCGATGCGGTAGGTCCGCATACCACTACGATAAACTGTTTATCCATAACTCAACTCCTGTTGAAGAAGCGTTCTATCCTGTATTTTGAAAGCGAGGTCATAACCGGCCTGCCGTGCGGGCAAAAACGTATTGTCCTGTCATTCATCACTCTGTCGGCAAGCGCCTGCAATTCGAGAATATCCGTATCATCGTGCGCCTTTATCGCCGATTTGCAAGCCATCGTATGAAGCATATCGTCAAAGAGAGCGCCTTTCTGGTCGGTGGCAGTATTCATAAGCCGTTGTGCGACATCGGCTACTATTTCCTGCGGTGAACATTTTACAACAGACGGCATTGCGGTTATCTGCACTGTGCTGTCATCGCAGAAAACAAGCTCTATACCGCTTTGTTCCACATATTCGTAATACTCGTGCAGTGCCTCGTATTCGGCAGGCGAAAGTTTTAATTCCGTTTTGTCGATAAGAAGCTGTGAAGTGGTTATAAACTCCTCTTTCAGCTTTTCAAACCTTATTCGCTCATGGGCGGCGTGCTTGTCGATTATAATAAGCTCTTCGCCGACCTCGCACAGTATATAGGTCTTTAAAAATTCGCCGATTACACGGACATTTATTTTTTCGGGTTCGGGCTGAGATATTTTCTCAATCGTCACGGGTTTTGCATTTATAAATCTGAATCCGTCGTCATTTATAACATCTTTTGCAGGCAAAGTAACGGGAATATTATCCGCATGGATATCATCCATATCATCGTCAACGGTAACAACAACGTTACTGCTAACTGCTCTGTATGACGGGATATGCGGCTCTTCGGGGAGCGGTATATCATCGGCAGAATCGCTGACGGATTCGCTTGGTTTTGCAATATATTCCGAATGACTGCTGTGCAGTGAAACAGGCTTTATCGGATTTTCGCCGTATATCTTTTCAGCCTTTACAGGTACAGGCGTTTCTTCCGGCTTTGCCTTTTCAACGGGGTATTCGTCATTTACAAGCGGGAGCGTTACGGGGATATGCTCAAGCGTCTGCTGTTCACGCTTTATTATTTCGGGATTACATTTGAAATAATCGTCCGCATTATCATATTTTTTCGGCTTTTCAAGCTCTATCTGCCGTCTGTCGTCTGTGGCGTTTACAAGTGCGTTCTTTACCGCAAAATACACCGCATCGAATACGGGTTTTTCGTAAGCAAAACGTATCTCGGTCTTTGCAGGGTGTACGTTTACATCGACAGATTCGGGCGAAAGTGTTATATCCAGTATGCAGGCAGGAAATTTTCCGACCATCATACTGTTGCGGTAAGCTTCTTCAAGCGCCGCCATGCAGGTTGTGCTCTTTATGTATCTTGTATTGACAAAGAATGTCTGCATACTTCTGCTGTTACGGCAGAAAAGCGGTGATGAAACATAACCGCTGACATCAATTCCGTTCAGCGAAAAATCAACGGGGATAAGGCTGTCGCCAAACTGTCTGCCGAATACCGCCTTTGCCGCCGACAAGAGTGAACCGTCGCCCGAGGTCATTCTGACGCTCTTGTTATCTCTTATAAATCTGAACGAAATATCGGGGTGTGACAGTGCAAGTCTGTCTACAGTTGCCGAAATGAAATTACCCTCGGATATATCTTTTTTAAGGAATTTCAGTCGTGCAGGCGTGTTGTAGAAAAGATCCTTTATAACGATCGTTGTTCCCACGGGACAGCCGCAGGATTCGTGTTTTTTTTCTTCACCGCCCTCTATAACATAACGTCCGCCGAGTTCATCTTCCGCTCTGCGTGACATCATTTCTATCTTTGCAACTGCCGCAACGGACGCTAACGCTTCTCCACGGAAGCCCATTGTCATTATGCCCGTAAGATCGTCCCCCGTGCGTATCTTGCTTGTCGCATGGCGCAGAAAGGCTGTCGGCATCTGCTCATAGGCTATGCCGCAACCGTCGTCCGTTATACGCATATAGCTGATACCGCCGTGTTTTATCTCAACGGTGATATGCCGTGCACTTGCGTCTATTGAATTTTCCACAAGTTCCTTTATTACGGATGACGGGCGTTCGATAACCTCGCCTGCCGCAATAAGTTCCGCTACGCTTTTATCAAGCAGTCTGATTTCGGGCATTGATTTTCCTTTTCTTTAATTATAACATTGCTTTGAGCTCTTCGAGCTTTGCGTAAGCCTCTCTCGGCGTCATATCGTCAAGATCGAGATTTTTTATCTCGGTTATGACGTTCTGTCTGCCTGTGGCTTCAAAGTCTATCTGGCTTTCTGATTCTTCCTCGGCCCTCAGCTCGAGCTCACGCTGTATTTTCGGTGATTTTTCAAGCTCGGCTAAAAGCTGTTTTGCTCTATCGGTGACTTTCTTCGGAAGTCCTGCAAGACGTGCGACTTCTATACCGTAACTGTCGTCCGTGCCGCCCTCGACAATCTTGTGCAGGAACTTTATATCCTCGCCGCTGCGCTTAACTTTTACGCTGTAGTTGCGTACACCTTCAAGCTCATTTTCAAGCGAAATAAGCTCGTGGTAATGCGTTGCGAAAAGCGTCTTGCAACCGATAGACTTTGAACTTATATACTCGGCTACTGCCTTGGCGATTGATACGCCGTCATAAGTGGACGTACCTCTGCCGATCTCGTCAAGGATAACGAGTGAGTTTTTGGTTGCTTCGTTAAGGATAGTCGCAACCTCTGTCATTTCTACCATAAAGGTTGACTGTCCTGCGGATAAATCATCACTTGCGCCGACACGGGTGAATATCCTGTCAACAACGCCGAGCCTTGCATAACTTGCAGGGACAAAGCAACCTATCTGCGCCATAAGGACGATCACGGCTACCTGTCGCATAAAGGTCGATTTACCCGACATATTCGGTCCTGTGATTATCATAAGACGGTTGTTCTTTACATCGAGGTAAACATCGTTCGGGGTGAACAATATCTCATTTACCATCTTCTCAACAACAGGGTGTCTTCCGTCCTTGATTTCTATCACGCTGTCATTTGCCATCATCGGACGGCAATAGTTATTTTCTATTGATACAACGGCATAACTGCACAGTACGTCAAGCACCGCAACCGATTCCGCCGTCTGCTGTATAAGGTCGAGCCGCTGTGCGATAAATTCACGCACCTCGGCAAATATCGCCGCTTCAAGCGCAAGTATCTTATCGTTAGCACCGAGTATCTCATTTTCTATCTTCTTAAGCTCATCGGTGATATATCTCTCACCGTTTGTGAGCGTCTGTTTTCTTACATATCTGTCGGGTACCATTGATACATTGCCCTTAGATACCTCTATATAATAACCGAACACACGGTTATAGCCTACACGCAGATTTTTTATGCCTGTAGCTTCTTTTTCCTGCTGTTCTATCTGAGCAAGCAGATCCTTACCGCCGCCCGTGATACTTCTCAGTCGGTCAAGTTCCTCATTGAAACCGCTCTTTATGTATCCGCCGTCTTTCATAAGTGCAGGCGGTTCGTCTGCGATCGCTCTTTCTACTAAATCCGCAATATCGTCAAGCGGACTTATCTTCTTGTCAAGGCTCTTTGTCAGCTGTGTGCTTATCTGTGACAAGTCACTTTTCAGCTGTGGGAGTATCTTGCAGGTAGCTCCCAGTGCCTTTACGTCCTTTGCGTTTGCCGCCTTGTAGATAATTCTTGTCATAAGACGTTCAAGGTCATAGACTTTTGCAAGGTCGGTCTTTATATCATACAGTGCCGCAGAGTTGTTTATGAGTGCTTCTACTGCGTCATGTCTGCGTATGATAGCCGCCGTATCTGTAAGCGGCTGTTCTATGCACTGTCTTAACTTTCTTCTTCCCATTGAGGTATCGGTCTTGTCAAGCACCCACAGCAGTGAGCCTTTCTTTTCCCCGCTCCTCATGGTAGAGGTCAGCTCAAGGTTTCTTCTTGTGGCAAGTCCAAGCTGCATAAATTCGCCGCTGCTGTGTACGTTCAGCTTTACAAAACGTTTTGCTCCGCTTCTTTGTGCCTTATACAAATAGCGCAGCAAAGCGCATAAAGCTCTTAATGCGTTGTCTTTTCCAGCAAGGCCTATTTCATCTGCCGTACCGCCGAACTGTGCTGTGATTTCCGAAACATCGTCTATCGAAAAATCCTCGTCGTCAAGCTGTTCAGCCGAGCATTTTCCGTAACGGTTCCTTATAAAAGTGTATGCCTGTTTCCGATTTAAAAACTCCGCATTGAACAGAAGCTCAACCGGGGTGTACTGAGAAAACTGTGCAATTATATCCTCATCGGTTTTGTTTGAACGTGATTTTTCAACTGCGTGCACCTCGCCCGTTGAAATATCGGCAAACACCATACCTGTGCCGTTTTCTCCGACATAGATACAGGAAATATAGTTGTTTGTGCCGTCCTCGAGCATAGACGCTTCTATAACCGTGCCTGCACTGACAAGCCTTACTATATCACGTTCTACAAGTCCCTTTGATAATGCAGGGTCGGTGGTCTGCTCACAGATAGCGACCTTGAAGCCCTTGTCGATAAGTTTCTTTATGTAACCCTCGGCGGAATGATGCGGTACGCCGCACATTGGCGTACCTGCTCTTGATGTAAGCGTCAGTTCAAGCTCCTTTGACGCTACCATTGCGTCCTCGTTGAACATTTCATAGAAATCGCCCAGACGATAGAATAATATATAATCCTTGTAATTTGCCTTGATCTCAACATACTGTTGCATCATAGGCGTGAGCTTTTCACCGCTTTTTTCAGCTTTCAAGAGTTTCATTCCTTTCGGGTTTATTGATTGATTTTACAGTGCCGTTACAGACTGACTGATCAGTGGCAGCCTCCGCAGGTCGAGCATGAACCTGTGCAACCGCCTGTCTGTACCTCGCAGGTGTCGGGATCTTCACCGTCACAGCAAAGTGCGATGATGCCGTTTACTTCCTGTAAAAGCTTGTCCATATCAGCCTTTGCGATTGTGAAGTCAGCCATGTGCTCGTTCTGCATTACGAGAGTGTATAATCTCTGCATTTCCTTGTTCTGTGTGTCGAGCTTTTCCTTGTTCTGCTCTTCCTTCGACTTGCTCATTTCGAGTGCAACATTCTGACGTGCAAGGTTGAATTCACCGATAAGCTCCTGAAGCTCCATATCAGCGTCGTTTGCCTTCATTGCCTCGTTATAACGTACATAACGCTCGTCTGCCTGTATAGCCTTGCCGAGCTCTCTTGCTGCTTTGATTGCGTCCATTGTTTTTTCCTTTCTTTCCGCTTTATGCGGCTGTTAAAAATATATATCTGACGGGTTATCCCGACCGATTGCAAAAATTTCAGTCATTAACGCTTACAAGCTCGCCTGTGACTGCCCAGGGCAGAGCCTTTTTGATCTTTACCGTGACGTACTTTCCGACCATATCATTTGTGCCGTTGAAATCAACTATTACACCGTGGCGTGAATGTCCTGTCATAAGTCCGTCTGCAGTTCTGCCGATACCCTCGCACAGAACCTCGACCTCATCTCCGACAAAGCGCTCATAAGCCTTTTCACCGATAGAATTCTGCACATCAAGAAGTTCTCTGAACCACTTACCCTTATCCTCGTCGCTAATGGGGTCGGGCATAGCCGCCGCCTTTGTTCCCTCACGCTTACTATAGATGAATGTGTACGCAGAGTCATATCGCACTTTCTTCATAAGCTCAACGGTACCGAGAAAATCCTCATAGGTTTCGCCGGGGAAGCCTACTATTATATCTGTAGTGAGTGCCACTTTCGGTATGCGTTTCTTAGCATATTCGATAAGCTCCAGATAATGCGCCGTGTCATAGTGGCGGTTCATTTCCTTTAAAATTCTGTCACTGCCGCACTGTACGGGCAGGTGCAGATGATACGATATATGCCTGCTGTCAGCTATCGTATCTATAAGCTCGTGCGTGCAGTCCTTGGGGTGTGACGTCATAAAGCTGAGCTTATATTTTCCGGGTATCTTATCAAGCTCGGAAAGCAGCTTTGCAAAGCCGAAATCATACTCCTTGCCGTAAGAATTCACGTTCTGTCCGAGCAGTAGTATTTCCTTATATCCGTCATTTATAAGCCCTTTTACTTCGGCTATGACCTCTTCGGGTCTGCGTGAACGCTCTCTGCCTCTTACAAAGGGAACTATACAATAGGTACAGAAGTTGTTGCAGCCGTACATTATCGGCACGCTTGCCTTTACCTTGCTTTCTCTTATTACGGGAAGTCCCTCGGCAATAACACCGTCACTTTCGGGTATTGACAGCGTTCTGCGGTTATCACTGATTTTTTCGTATATCATCTGCGGTAATGTGTGCATAACGTGAGTGCCGAAAATTATATCTACCTGCGGGAACGATTTTCTCATTCTCTGAGCAATATGCTCCTGCTGTACCATACAGCCGCCTACCGCTATTATGAGATTTCTGTTCTTCTCTTTCAGCTTTTTGAGCGCACCGATATTGCCGAAAACTCTGTCCTCAGCGTTTTCTCTTACGGCACAGGTGTTGAAAAGAATAAGATCCGCAAATGCGGTTTCGGGCGTAAAGCCATAACCCATCTGTGCAAGCATTCCCTTTATCTTTTCGCCGTCGCTTACATTCTGCTGACAACCGAAGCTGTGGACGTGTGCAAGCGGCATCTGCTCACGCTTTGCGTTTATCGCTTTTACTTTTTCTATATATTCCTGCTGAACAAGCAGTTCTTCCTTGTTTATCTCTTTAGTCAAGCTGTTTCTCCGTTTCTTATCCAAAGTCCTGTTGCAAAGACAGTATACCATAGTAGATTATAACATTATTTCATCGCACAGTCAAGCACGATGAAGTGATGTTAGAACGTTCTCGGAGCTTATTTGACAAACACAAATCTTACATGATATAATTTATTTTGAGGGAAACCTTGGACGATAGGCGGTCAATTCATCTCCCGTAAGTGCCAAAGCACTTTGAAAGGAGGTGAAGCTGTGTACATAACTCTGGACAACTTAATTCAGATTGGTATTTTCCTTACAGAATTTACCGTTATGATATTCAGTATCATTTCTTTTTTTATTAACAAAAAGAAATAACCGCCCTCGCTACCAAACTGAGGCGGTTATTCTTTAACTACCATTGGGAGCGACCGTCTGTCGTTTCCCTCTTTATTTATATTATAACATATTTTCAGCTGTTGTCAAGTTCAAACAAGTTGCTTTTTCCGCTATTTTATGCTAAAATATTCACGAGGGAAACCTTGGACGTCAGGCGGTCAAATTCATCTCCCGTAAGTGCGTTGCACTTTGAAAGGAGGTGAAGCTGTGTACATAACTCTGGACAACTTAATTCAGATTGGTATTTTCCTTACAGGATTTACCGTTATGATATTCAGTATCATTTCTTTTTTATTAACAAAAAGAAATAACCGCCCCAGCCGCTAAACTCGAGACGGTTATTTTCAACCAAAACTCAGGGATCGACCGTCTGTCGTTTCCCTCTTTATTTGTATTATAACACGATTTTGATGTGCCGTCAAGGCACATAGCGGCAAATGCCGCAAATTTTGCCTATCAGGCAAAACAAAATCGTGTTTCAACGTTCTCAGCCATTGCATAGCAAAGCCGCATTTTTATGCGGCGAAATCGTCTTATGACGATTTTAGGCTGAGGTTGTTATTGCGTAAGCAAAAACGTTCTCAGCCATTGCATAGCAAAGCCGCATTTTTATGCGGTAAAATCGGCTACAGACGATTTTAGGCTGAGGTTGTTATAACATAAAATCAAGTCGGTGTCAACCGACACGGCGGTACGCCGTCTTTTGACTACAGACAAAAGTAACCGGAATCAATCAACAAGCGGATTTTTTATATAAAATTATCCTTTAATCGTTCAAGGTATTATAGACTACCCTTACGCCTTGAACAATATCATTTTCAAAATAAAACACCACGGTAAACATTTGACTATGCTCTATCACGAATGGCTTTTGATTACTCTCCTGAATGCCGTAAATATACCTGTATAATCCACGCTCCTCAAAAACGTTGATTTTTGAGGGTTCCCCGTATTTTTTCAGCACATCGTCTTTCGATGAAACATTCGGTGTTATGCCACCAATTGAGCAGTCGTCTGTTTCAAGAGCAATGTCGTAGATATAACCGTCATCTTCCTTTCCTTCTTTAAAGTTACCGATCCCTGCAACAAACATTTCATTTCCATTATAGTAAAAATCAGCAAGTCCAGTGTCGTCTACATAATGAGTTTCACGTTTTTTGTATGTCCATTTATCTTCCAAGTCTCCGATTTTTTTTGGAAGTTCAAGTGTCACACCCTTTACAATGATACTTTTACGGACAGTATCAATATCAAAGCCTGTTGTGTCCTGGCTATCGTAAACGATGTCAGAACTTATATTGCTGTTTTCCATTGATTCTTTGACACAGCCCGTCAGGCTGTAAATAATCGTCGCCGTAATCAGCAACGCAGTTATTCTTTTGATTTTTTTACCGATGCAATTATCTGTTGACATTTTTCCCTCCATAAATTCCGATTTGTAGGGCAGACTAACTACCCCATAAACTCATTATACCACGCATTTCCACTTTTTTTAACCGTTTTTGCAAAGCGAGCTGTAACGCAATGGGCAACTGCTTGCCGTAATCAAACAAAAAAGCGAAACAAGGAGGTCTGCCCAGTTGCAATCCTCCCTCATAAATGCTATAATTAATTATCCATAAAAAAATGGACGAAAGGACTTTATATGAATACATTATTCAAAGGGATAACCGCAATCCTCCCGGACGAAGAAAACGGATTTTCCGCAAAGGTATGCGATATTGCGGTAAGCAACAGCGTTATCTCCTATATCGGCGACGATGCAGTAAAGAACGGATTTGTTCCCGACAGAACGGTTAACGGAAAGGACAAGCTCATTACAGCAGGACTGGTAAACAGCCATACGCACAGCTATATGTCACTGTTCAGGAACAGTGCGGACGACCTCATGTTCCACACATGGCTTTTTGACAGGATAATGCCGATGGAGGACAAGCTGACCGCCGAGGATATGTACTACGGTACACAGCTTGCCTGCCTTGAGATGATAAAGACAGGTACTACGGCATTCCTTGATATGAACATTGCCCGTGACTGCATTACAAGAGCGATAAGCGAGAGCGGACTGAAAGCAACAATTTCAAGAGGTCTTGTCGGAAACGGCAGAGACGACGAGGGCGGAAAGACAAGAATTGAGGATACGCTGTACGATATGCGTACCTACGGCGACAACAAGCGTCTTAAATTCATGATGGGTCCTCACGCTATCTATACTACCGACAGGGGCTATCTTGAGCTTGTAATGGAGAAAGCCGCAGAATATAATCTCGGCATAAACATTCACCTTTCCGAATCAGTGAAGGAAATTGAGGACAGCATAGCGCAAAACGGCTGTTCGCCTGTCAAGTATCTTGATGATATGGGAATGTTCAAGTTCCATACGGTTGCCGCTCACTGCGTACAGCTATCCGATGAGGATATTGATATTCTCGCTGAAAGAGGCGTATATGCCGCTACCAATCCTATCAGCAATGCAAAACTCGGAAACGGTTTTGCCAGAATACCCGATATGCTTGAAAAGGGCGTAAAGCTGTGTATCGGTACTGACAGTGCAGGAAGCAACAACACACTGAATATGTTCAGCGACATGAACTTTATCTGTCTTGCTCACAAGGGAAATCACCGCAGTGCCACAGCGGTTTCGGCACGTCAGGCACTGAAAATGGCTACCGAAACGGGTGCAAAGGCTTTAGGCTTTGACAACACGGGAATACTTAAAGAAGGCTATGCGGCTGACCTTACGATAATGGATATGAAGTATCCCTCGCTCCAGCCTGTAAACGATCCCGTTGCCGCTATGTGCTACAGTGCAAGCGGATATGAGGTTGAAAGCGTTATGGTAGACGGTGAGTTCTTAATGGAAAACCGTGTGATAAACGACATGGACGAGGAACGCATTTACTTTGAATGCAACAAAGCAATGAAAAGAATAGACGGTTAACGGAAAGGAAAACGAAATGAGCATTATAAGAGATGAAAGCCTGTGGGAAAGCGGTGAAACCAAGATAAACTGGGTAAAGGCAAATATGCCGTTACTGCGTGGAATTGAAGAAGAATTTGCGGTATCAAAGCCGTTCAAAAATCTGAAAGTAGCGCTTTCGGTACACCTTGAAGCAAAGACGGCTTACCTTTGTCGTGTAATGGCGGCAGGCGGCGCAGAGATGTATATCACGGGCAGTAACCCTCTGTCAACTCAGGACGATGTTGCGGCGGCTCTTGTACACAGCGGACTTAACGTATTTGCATGGCACGGTGCGACAGCCGAGGAATATCATGCACACACGGCAGAAGTAATCAAGGTCGGACCCAACGTAATCATAGATGACGGCGGCGACCTCGTAAACCTCATTCACAACGAATATCCCGACCTTATCCACAATGTTATCGGCGGCTGCGAAGAAACAACGACCGGTATCATACGTCTTGTTGCTATGGATAAGGCTAAACAGCTGAAATTCCCGATGATGCTCGTAAATGACGCAGACTGCAAGCATCTGTTTGACAACCGCTACGGCACAGGTCAGTCGGTATGGGACGGTATCAACCGTACAACAAATCTGATCGTTGCAGGAAAGAATGTTGTAGTAGCAGGCTACGGCTGGTGCGGCAAGGGTGTTGCCATGAGGGCTAAGGGACTTGGCGCATCGGTAATAGTAACCGAGATAAATCCGATAAAGGCAATGGAAGCCGTTATGGATGGATTTAAGGTTATGCCGATGGTCGAGGCGGCTAAGATAGGCGATTTCTTTGTAACGGTAACAGGCTGTAACGATGTAATCGGAGAAAAGGCATTCCTTAATATGAAGGACGGGGCTATTCTTTCAAATGCAGGTCACTTTGACGTTGAGGTAAACGTTGCAAAGCTGAAAGAAATGGCAGTTGAAACCGGTGTTGCAAGAAACAACATTCAGTACTACAAGCTGGCAAACGGCAACAAGATAAACGTTATCGCCGAGGGCAGACTTGTAAACCTTGCCGCAGGCGACGGCCACCCCGCAGAAATAATGGATATGAGCTTTGCTATACAGGCTCTGTCAGCCGCATATCTTGTAAAGAACAAGGACAAGCTGAGAGCGGGCGAAAAGATGACGGTCAATGTGCCTGCCGAGGTTGACAAGGAAGTAGCAGAGAGAAAGCTCAGATACTGGGGCATTACTATTGATAAGCTGACTAGGGAACAGGAAAAGTATCTTGGTAGCTGGGAAGTGTAAAATACAATTAGAATAAAAGAAAGCTACCGCAATCATCTTACGGTAGCTTTCTTTTATATTATTTATCCGAGTTTTTCAATAAACTTATCAGCCTGCTCTCTTGTGCGAAAAACAACTATCTCCCTGCCGTTTTTGTATTTCTCAAGCAGTCTGTATACTTCGGGGAGCTGATTTGCTCTGAAGCTTTCTATCCACTGTCTGAACTCAGGGTCAAGCTCATTTTCAAACCACGGCATATCCTCACGCTTTTTGCCTATGCGTGACAATGCACCCTCAACACAGACTTCTGTCGGCAAGTCAAACAGGAACACTGTGTCACAAGCCTTTATCCTTGTTTCAAGCGTGCGCTGATAGTTGCCGTCTATTATCCAGCTGTCACGGGATATTATACTACTGAGCTTTTCGTCAAATTCTTTCCGTGAAATATTTGTGCCGTCGGGCTTATGCCATATCATATCAAGATAGTACAGCGGCAATCCTGCTGCGTCACGGAGCTTTCTTGAAAACACGCTTTTACCCGAACCCGAACAGCCTATTACTACTGCCCTTTTCATCGGTTATTCGCTTACAAGTACTTTGACTATCTCGCCGACATACATCTCGTGAAAATCGCCTGCGGCATAGCACTTTTCGATAAGCGACTTGTCTATAAACGAATCGGGCGTCATCGGCTGTCTGTACAGCTTCTTGCAGATAAGCACAAGCTTTGCCTGCTCTATATAAGCGTAATCGTCTGTTGCCGTGCCTGTAAGCTCTGTCTTTGCAAGCTTATCCTCATCTTTGCCCGAATGTGAGCCGAGGTAGCTCAGAGCCTCTCTGTGTCCGTCGGGTAAGAATGATAATGTGTAATAATCGTTCTTGTCAACAAATTCCTTTGTGTATCTCTGAGGGCGGATATATACTACTGTTGTGGGCTTGTTCCACAGCTCGCCCATCTGTCCCCAGCTGACTGTCATTGTATTATAGCCGTCCTTGTTTCCTGCGGTCAGCAGTGCCCACTCCCTGCCGATAAGCGTGGAGGGGTTTAATTTCAGTTCTTCAACAGATATTTCTTTCATAAACGTAATTCCTTTCTGATTTGAGTTATACTTATTTTAACATTTTTACGTTCAGATGTAAAGTCTTGTCCCTGCTTTACATTCTGCCACAAAAAACCGTGATTTTAACCCGAAAATTTTACTTGCATTTTTCCCCGTATTATACTATAATTAATTTTGTATGTTAAGCACACTGTTGAAACCAATCGGGGTTGAGGGGCGAAGCCCCCATACAGGTCGTCAGCCGTTAGTGTCGTTGCGTCTGTGCAATGACAGCCATTTGTGCCGTTGCATCTGTGCATTGACAGCCATTTGTGCCGTTGCATCTGTGCAATGACAGCCATTTGTGCCGTTGCATCGTGCAACGGCTTTGTGTGGCTGTCTTTATGCATCCTTGCATAACGGCTTTGTGTGGCTGACTGCAAGCATCCTTGCTTGGACTTGGGGCGGTAGCCCCCGTTAATTCCGCACAACAATCCCGAACGGGGTTGAGGGGCGAAGCCCCTCAGCAGGTCAAGGGCGGCAGCCCTGACTTCTCCCCCTTCCTGGGGAAGGGGGCAGGGGGATGGGATATTAAAAGCACTCATTGCAACAAACTTAAGCCAAGTTTTTTCAGAACATATTTTTGCCCTTATCCCGCACAACAATCCCGAAAACCGCATACACTGAATTACACCTCCAAAAAAATTTTTAATAAAATACCCTTAACCTATTGACAAAGTAGGTTTTGGGCAGTATAATAGCATCATCGGAGCAAAACCGATGAGAATTATTTGCTATATTAAAAATAGGAGGAAATGCAATGTACGCTACTATTTCATCAACGCACAACAGAATAATGTGTTGCTGTATCAGCTCCCGGACAAGTAGAATGGCATTTGGGTGCAGCGGCATTGTTGTCATACAGCCGTAAAAGCACTGCGGCGACTGTCATTTGTCCGGGAGCGTAATAGCCCCGGCTTTTATTTTGCCGTCGGCTCAGTAAATTGAAAGGATGTGACGGTATGGATCTTAACGCTATCGCTGAGTACCTGCCGCTGTTCGGGGAAGCCGCACTGCTTACTGTGAAGCTCGGTATTCTTGGAATAATATTCTCGATCATCATCGGGCTTATATGTGCAGTGGTTCAGTACTACAAAGTACCGGTTATCCGCCGTATAGTTTCCGTCTACATTGAAATAAGCCGCAATACACCGCTTTTAGTACAGCTTTTCTTCATCTATTACGGACTGCCTAAAGTCGGCATACCTACCGACGCAGAGACCTGCGGTATCGCAGGACTTGCTTTCCTCGGAGGAAGCTACATGGCAGAGGCGTTCAGAAGCGGACTTGAATCCGTAGACAAGATACAGACAGAAAGTGCCTATTCACTCGGCATGAACAAAATGCAGACAATGCGCTATGTAATACTTCCGCAGGCTATGTCGGTAAGTATCCCCGCATTTGTCGCAAACGTGGTATTCCTCATGAAAGAAACGAGCGTATTCAGTGCGATAAGCCTGCTCGACCTTATGTTCATGGCTAAGGATCTCATGGGAATGTACAACGATACAGTCGAGGCGCTGTGCCTGCTGGTCGGCTTCTATCTCATCATACTTCTTCCGATTTCAATTGTCGGAACGATAGTTGAAAGGAGGGTACGTCGTGCAGGATTTGGCAGTTAATCTCGGAATAGACGTTCTGTTCAAGGGTACGAACTTCATAAGACTTCTCGGAGGACTGTGGACGGCTCTCTGGATAAGCCTTGTATCCGTTGCGATAAGCATACCGCTCGGTATCGGAATGGGCGTACTCATGACAAAGAAGAACAGGATATTGAAAGCCGTTCTTCGTGTGTATCTTGAATTTATAAGAATAATGCCACAGCTCGTACTTCTTTTCATAATGTTCTTCGGAACGACAAGAGCTTTCGGCTGGGACCTTTCGGGTGAAGCGGCTTCCATAATAGTATTCGTTTTATGGGGCACTGCCGAAATGGGCGACCTTGTGAGAGGCGCACTGATTTCAATACCTAAACATCAGTATGAAAGCAGTGAGGCTCTCGGACTTACAAACACACAGACCTATCTTTATGTTATCATACCGCAGACGATAAGACGACTTATTCCTCTTTCGATCAACCTGATAACACGAATGATAAAGACAACCAGCCTTATACTTATGATAGGCGTTGTGGAAGTCCTGAAGGTTGCACAGCAGATAATAGAAGCTAACAGAATGACAAGTCCGAACGGTGCGTTCGGTGTGTATCTGACGGTATTCCTGCTCTACTTCATCGCCTGCTGGCCGATAAGTATGCTTGCGAAATACCTTGAAAAGAAATGGAGCTAAAGCGTATGGCAGAAGCATTATTAACAATAGACAACATCGTAAAGCGTTTCGGTGACAATACGATACTTGACGGTATCAGCTTTTCCGTTAAAAAGAGCGAGGTCATAGTAATAGTAGGACCGAGTGGATGCGGAAAATCAACTCTTCTGCGCTGTATAAACGCACTTGAGCCGATACAGGACGGTAAGATAACGCTTGACGGCGATGTTATAGAAAGAAACAGCAAGACACTTCCTCTTTTAAGACAGCGTATAGGAATGGTATTCCAGAGCTACGACCTGTTCCCTCACCTGACGGTACTTGATAACATTCTTCTCGCACCGTGCAAGGTACAGAAAAGGGATAAGGAAGAGGTAAGGCAGGAAGCAATGTCACTGCTCGAAAGAGTGGGACTTAAAGAAAAGGCTAAAAGCTACCCCAGAGAGCTTTCCGGCGGTCAGAAACAGCGTGTGGCTATTGTCCGTGCGCTTTGTATGCACCCCGAAATACTGCTCTTTGACGAAGTAACTGCGGCACTCGATCCCGAAATGGTCCGTGAGGTACTGGACGTTATGCTTGACCTTGCAAAGCAGGGACGCACAATGCTGATAGTGACCCACGAGATGCAGTTCGCAAGAGCGATAGCAGACAGAATAATTTTCCTCGACAACGGAAAGATCGTTGAAGAGGCAACGCCCGACGAGTTCTTTGATAATCCCAAGACAGAAAGGGCAAAACAATTCCTTAACACATTTGAGTTCGACTCGGTAAGAGCAAAGAAAGAACTCACAGAATAAAGAGAGATATTTAAAGGAGATAATCACAATGAAAAAGTCAAACTTCAAGAAACTGATAGCACTCGGTCTTACAGCAGCTGCAGCAGTAGCATCATTCACAGCGTGCAGCTCAAACAACACAACAAGCGGTGCAACTGCCGGTGACAGCACAGGCTCAAAGGTTTACCGTACACTTGACGAGATCAAGGCAAGCGGTAAGATAAACATCGGCGTTTTCTCTGACAAGAACCCCTTCGGTTATGTTGATGAGAACGGCGAATATCAGGGTTATGACATTTATTTTGCAAACAGACTCGGCAAGGATTTAGGCGTTGAGATAAACTATGTTTCGACAGAGGCCGCTAACCGTGTTGAATATCTTGAAACAGGCAAGGTTGATATTATCCTCGCTAACTTCACGGTAACAGACGAGAGAGCTGAAAAGGTTGACTTTGCACTGCCTTACATGAACGTAGCACTCGGTGTTGTATCTCCCGACAGCAACGTTATCACATCACTCGACAACTGGAAGGCTGAGGACAAGATGATAGTTATCTCAGGTACAACAGCTGAACTTTACCTCACAAAGAACTACCCCGACATCAAGCTCCAGAAGTATGATTCTTATGCTACAGCAAAGAGCGCTATCGAAAACGGCAACGGTGTTGCATGGGCTAACGACAACACAGAGGTTCTCGCTTTCGCTAAGCAGAATGCAGGTTACACAGTAGGTATCGACTCACTCGGCAGCCAGGATACGATCGCTCCCGCAGTTTCAAAGGGTAACGAAACACTCCTTAACTGGATCAATGACGAAATCAAGACTCTCGGCAAGGAAAACTTCTTCCACGCTGACTATGACGCAACTCTCGCAAGCACATACGGTGCAGACTACAAGGAAACACTCGTAGTTGAGGGCGGCGAAGTAAAGAAGAGCTGAGAATAAAAAAATATATAAATACAGTTTATGAGGAGCTGAAAAGCTCCTCATAATAACTATCTGAATAAACAAGTGCAGGTGAGAACAATGAAAAGGATACTTTGCTTCGGCGACTCGAATACATGGGGACTTATCCCCGGTACAAACAGAAGATTTGCCGACGGTGTGCGCTGGACAAGCATTTTAAGAAACGACCTTGAGCAAAGCGGTTATGAGATAATTGAAGAGGGACTTTGCGGAAGAACAACGATCTTTGAAGATCCCGACAGAATAGGCAGAGCCGGCGACAAGCTGCTCCCCGTATTCCTTGAAAGTCACGCTCCGCTGGATATGGTCATTATAATGCTCGGAACGAACGACTGCAAGCCGGTTTATAACGCTGACGCAGAAACGATTGCGCACGGTGCGGAGCGTCTTATCGAGCAGGTCAAAAAGTATGCAGGCGACTGCCGTATCCTCCTCATTTCACCTATTGAGCTCGGCGACGACGTATGGCAGGAAAGATACGACCCACAGTTTGATGCAGGTTCACCCGCCATTTCCCGTGATCTTAAATCCTCTTTTGCAAAGGTTGCAAGAAAGCACGGCACAGAACTTCTTGCCGCATCCGACCATGCAAAACCCAGCAGGATAGACTGCGAACACCTTGACGAAAACGGACACAATGCACTTGCCCGTGCAGTCGAGGACAAGATACTCAGTATTTACGGAAGGGCGGCTTCATAACCAAATGACTAAAAAGCAACTTATCAGGCACTCTTTCATCAAGAGTCTGCCTGTACTGTGCAGTTATCTGTTCTTAGGTATGGCATACGGAATGATGATGGCAGAGGCAGGGTACCAGTGGTACTACTCATTGTTTTCATGTCTGTTTCTCTACTCGGGAACCTGCCAGTTCTTACTTATAACATTTTTCAGCAGCGGAGCGTCACTACTTACAGTGGCGCTCACTGTTCTGCTTGTCAACAGCAGGCAGAGCTTCTACAGTCTTACATTTCTGAAAGATTTTAGTGCAATGGGAAAGCGTAAGCTGTACATGATACATTCGATGACCGATGAAACTTATGCGGTAAATACAACGCTCGACTATATGCCGGAGGACGACAAGCACAGCACCATGTTCGGTGTTGCGCTTTTCAGTCATTTTTACTGGACTTTCTTCTCGGTACTCGGCAGCGTTATCGGACAGCTGTTACCGTTCCAGCTTGAAGGCGTTGACTTCTGTATGACGGCGCTGTTCGTAATTATCTTCATCGACAAGTGGGAACAGGCGGACAAGCACTCCCCTGCACTTATCGGTCTTGGTGTCGGCGTGCTGTGTCTGCTGATATTCGGTCAGAACAGCTTTATGCTACCTGCCCTGCTGTTATCCACCGCACTTTTACTGCTGATAACAAATACGAATTTCGGCAAAAAGAAAGGTAAAAGAGATAGTGACGCAGAGGGCGAAAACGAAGAAAACAAAACCGACGGCAAGAAGATAGAAGTCGTTACTTCTCCCGAAGATATTATCCGTGATGAAAAGGAGGAACAGAAGATATGACATCAACTTCAATGACTCCTTTACAGATGGTGATCGCAATAGTTATAAGTGCGGTTATCACATTCTCACTGCGTGCGTTGCCGTTTATAATTTTCCATGGCGACAGAAAAATGCCTAAGTGGCTCGAGCGTATAGAAAAGTCACTCCCGGCTATGATAATGTCGATACTTATAATCTACTGCCTTAAAGACATAGGCGACAATATGTTCGGCGTCGGTATACCGAGACTTCTCGCAGTACTTATCACGGGCGGAAGTTACAAGCTCTGGCACAACACTTTTGTAAGCATGGCGGCAGGTACGCTGTCATATATGGGACTGCTGTACTTATTCAGCCATGTGCTGACTGTAGCGTAAAGAAAGGAAACAAGCTTTGGAAATAACCGTAAACGAGCTTGAAAAGCTCTCACCCGACAGCTATATTTTATACGATACACGCAGTGAAACCGAAAAAATGTACGGCATTATGGAAGGCGCTGTGTCGGTTTCGGCAGACGAGCTTTTATCCACACCGCCTGAGGACAAGTCGAAAAAGCTGGTTGTCTGTTGTGCAAGAGGTCAGTTCAGCGTTGATACTGCCGAAAGATTATCTGAAATGGGCTATGACGCCTGCTCGCTTTCGGGCGGATACGCCGCATGGCTTCTGGCACTTATGCAAAAGGAGCAGGCAGACGAGGTTTCAAGGCGTGTCGAGCAGAGCCTTCAGAAGAAGTTCCGCAAAAAGATATGGGCGGCATTCACAAAGGCAGTAAAGCAATATGAGCTTGTAAAAGAAAACGACCGTATCGCCGTATGTATTTCGGGCGGTAAGGATTCTATGCTTATGGCTAAGCTGTTCCAGGAGCTTCACCGCCACAGTGATTTTCCGTTTGAGGTAAAGTTCATTGTAATGGACCCCGGCTACAGCATAGCAAACAGGAACGTTATCGAAGAAAATGCACGCAAGCTTAAAATACCGATAGAGATATTCGAGTCGGATATTTTTGATTCGGTCTACAACGTTGAAAAATCCCCCTGCTATCTGTGTGCAAGAATGAGGAGAGGTCACCTCTACAACTATGCAAAGAGCCTCGGCTGTAACAAAATCGCCCTAGGTCATCACTATGACGATGTAATCGAAACGATACTCATGGGTATGCTGTACGGTGCTCAGATACAGACAATGATGCCGAAACTCCACAGCACCAACTTTGAGGGCATGGAGCTTATACGTCCGCTGTACCTTGTGCGTGAGGACGACATAAAGGCATGGAGAGATTATAACGGTCTGCACTTTATCCAGTGTGCCTGCAAGTTCACCGACACCTGCACGACCTGCAACAACGAAGAAACACGTTCAAAGCGTGTCGAGATAAAACAGCTTATCGCAAAGCTGAAAGAAACAAACCCCGAGGTTGAAAAACACATATTCAAGAGCGTTGAGAATGTCAACATTGATACGGTCATAGCGTGGAAAAAAGGCGGAGAAAAACACCACTTCCTTGACAGCTATGATGAATGATAATGAATGATGTGACACTGTTGCATTTTCTGTACGGATAAGGTAAAATATAATAGCAAGCTATGCCGTCACGGTTATAAATTGTGACGGCATTAAATTTAAAGTCGGGAGGCGGATAAACTGAAAAATCACAGACACAGGCTCAAAGAATTTATCCGCCTGTTCATGCAAAGCAAGCGTTTCCGGATAGTAGTCTACACAGCAGGCTCACTGACGCTGAACGTTGCGTATGCCGCATATAACGGCGTTCTCGGTCTGTTCTACGGCTCGGTATGGTTTATGATACTGTGCGTGTATTACGGTCTGCTTGCCGTAATGCGATATATGACGGTATCATACGAGAAAAAGCAGGACAAGGGTATCAGGGTCGTATCGGAAGTTTATGTGATGCGTTTTACGGGCATGATGTTCATTGTAATGAGCGTAGTGCTTATGCTGATTGAGCTGTACAGCATGATCCACAACACGACACGGCAGTATGCAAAGCTGGTTATTGCAAGTATCGCCGTGTACACGGTGATAAAGCTTGTCCGTGCTATTGTCAATCTTGTAAAAGTGCAGAAACACCGCTCACCTCTTCTCAGTGCGATAAGGAATATTTCTCTTGCCGACGCAGGAGTATCGGCTGTAACCCTTATCCGCTCGCTGTCGGTATATATAACGTGGCTCACGGAAAATCAGAAGCTTATGGTCAGCACATTCTCGGGAGTGGTTGTCTATCTTACTACACTTGTAATGGGAGTTGTAATGCTTTTACGTCATACCGATGAAACGCAGAGCGTACCCGTAATGACCGACAACAGCGAGGAAATGTCAAAAATAGACGCCGTAAAGGAAAAGCTTACAGAAAACTTTGTACGGATAAGCGATAATGTAGTAGATAAATACGATGAACTTTCCGACAAAGCAAGTGAAAGAAACGAATTTATCAAAGAGCACATAGATGAGCGCAGACGGACTATTGAAGAAAAGCGGAAAAATAATGATAACAAATACTGATTTCTTTTTAAAATGCGAATTTATTTGATTTCAGATATTGATTTTTTATTTTAAATGTGCTAAAATATCAATAGATTTTTTAGCAGAAGAAGGGAGAATTTCTTAATGTTTATCTCAGAAGATGTAAAATATGTCGGTGTTAACGACAGTGCGATCGACCTTTTTGAAGGTCAGTACAAGGTGCCGAACGGCATTTCGTACAACTCTTATGTTATCCTTGACGAAAAGACAGCGGTAATGGATACCGTTGATATAAACTTCTCGGCTATATGGCTTGAAAAAATCAAAGCGGTACTCGGCGACAGAAAGCCCGATTATCTTGTAGTTCAGCACATGGAACCTGATCACTCAGCAAGCATTGCCGAATTTTTAAAGCTCTACCCCGACACAACGGTAGTCGGCAATGCAAAGACCTTTGTAATGATCAAGGGATTTTTCCCGGAGCTTAACCTTACGAACACACTCACTGTAAAAGAGGGAGATACGCTGACGCTCGGCAGTCACACACTGACCTTTGTATTCGCTCCCATGGTACACTGGCCCGAGGTTATGGTAACATACGATTCAAAGGACAAGATACTGTTTGCCGCTGACGCATTCGGCAAGTTCGGCACACCCGACACAGACGAGCCGTGGGCGGATGAAGCCCGCAGATATTATATCGGCATTGTCGGAAAGTACGGTGCACAGGTTCAGGCACTTCTCAAGAAAGCCGCTACGCTCGACATTGAAAAGATCTGTGCATTACACGGTCCTGTGCTGAGTGAAAACCTCGGATATTATCTTGACTTATATAACAAATGGTCGTCCTACACACCCGAAAAGGACGGCGTAATGATTGCCTACGCTTCAATCTACGGCAACACAAAGAAAGCCGCAGAACTTTTATACGACAAGTTGAAAGCCAAGGGTGTTGATGTAATAATCACCGACCTTGCAAGATGTGATATGTCAAAGGCAATTTCGGATGCATTTGCTTACAGCAAGCTTGTACTTGCAACACCTACCTACAACGCAGATGTATTCCCGTTTATGAGAACATTCATTGAAGGACTTACCGAAAGAAACTACCAGAAGAGAACCGTCGCTTTCATTGAAAACGGCGCATGGGCACCTATGGCGGCTAAGGTCATGGCAGGTATGTTTGAAAAGTCGAAGGAACTTAATATCCTTGACAAGACGGTCAAGATTACCTGTGCGCTGAATGATGCAAGCGTGGCACAGATTGATGAGCTGGCGGAAGAGTTGGCATAAATAAATCGAATACTGAAAATCGCTCCCGGCTGATGTGGTCGGGAGCGATTTTTTATTCTGTTTTATTCTCTTACTCTCTGTTTTTCAGCACTTCGGCAGGTGTGATTCTGTTAAGCTTTCTTACAAGAAGTGTACTTGTGAGAAGATAAATCAGCATAACCGCAATAAACAGTACGGGATAGAAGTACCACTCGAAATTAAGGTTTATTCCGCACGCAATGTTAGGAACAAATGCAGGGAATATTTGATCCATAACGAGTTTTGACAGCGGCAGGCAGATAACAGCCGATATCGCTATCGTGATCGCATTGCCGTCAAGGTACAGTTTCTTTACGTCCTTTCTGCTGTAACCGAAAGTTTTCAGCAGTGAAATTCCGAACGAGCTTCTGTCTATCATAACGCCCATCATAAGATACATTACCACTACGAAAATTACAGCCGATGTGCCGACAAGCGTTATAACCATTCCGCTCATAAGCTCGCTGAATATCTTTGACGAGCGTTCAATATCCGACTTTGTCGTTACCGAGTAAATTCTGCCCTCGTCTATATCAAGCACTTTGTCGGACAACACCATATTGTAGTAATCATCGTCCTGTCTGAAAAGTTCTCTCATACTGTCAATATCCATAAATACGGCAAGTCCTGCGGAATAATCGCTTATGCCGTCAACCGTGAAAGCATAGTCCATATCAGCCGCTTCATCGGTAAGAATGAACTTGTCGCCCTCGGCTACTCCGTATCTCTGTGCTACGGAAAGTGACGCTGTGACGATGCTCTTGCCCTTTTTCACGTCAACGTTATAATACGGATTATCGCTGTCTATGCCTATTACCGTAATATCAAGCGTGTAGCCGTCCTTTTCCTTTTCGAGCGATTTGACATAACACGCTTCACTGCCCTCGGGAGCTTCTGAGGTCGGATATTTAAGCGTATACATATACTCGTATGTTGTGCCTGCAAGCATATCTGTTGTTACGTTATTACACATTGAATAGCAGTCAAGTCCGAGCATAAGGATAAGCATTGAAACGAACATACAAGCCGCAACCGTGATATTCGCTCTCATCTCACGCAGAAGCTGACGTATTCTGAACTTTCTTACAAAGCCGCCGCTCTTTATCTCCATACGGCTGATATTCCTTACGTTCTGCTCGTTTCTCATAAGCGACAGCGCCGGTGCGGAAAGACGTCTGTTTATAACAAGCGCATTTATTGTTGCCGCTATCACGGGAGGAATGACAACAGCGTATATCACAAGGTAAAGCAGTATAACCGTCTGAAAATCGGGAAGCGAAAAATACGAGTAGCTGTCCGCATGCTGTGACTGTATCGACATAGGGGAAAAGCCTATAGCCGAGCCGAGTACGCCGCCGATGAATGCTATTATTGTGGGGAGCGTTATGTAGTGTCTTATAAGCGCACCCTTTGTTACGCCGAGAGCGTACAATGCACCTATTACACTGCTCTCTCTGTTTATCTGATGAACAACGAATACGGATATTACATAGGCAAACAGTGCCATAAGTATTACGCAAGCCGCAAGTCCGCCGTATTTGTTCATTATAACGTCGCCTGCCGCACCTGCGATACGCACGTTATCCGCTCTCTTCACAAATGATGTGAGGTTGGTTAAATCAAGGTCAAATGCCGCATCGAGCAGTTTTCCGATATTGCTTTTAAGCTCATGTATTCCGTCTGCAAGTTCGCCCGCTCCGTCCTTTGCGTCTTTTGCTCCGTCTGCAAGCTCTTTAGCACCGTCCTTTGCGTCCTTTGCACCGTCTGCAAGTTCCTTTGCTCCGTTTACCGCATCGTTTGCGCCTGTCGATAACTGCTCTGCTCCTCTATTTGCACTGCTTATGCCCGATACAAGCTCAGACGAGCCGCTTTTGGCACTTTTAAGTCCTGAGGCAAGGCTGTCCGCACCGCTTACAAGAGCGTTCATGGTAGGGGGGATAAGTCCTGCGGAATCTGCTCCTGCTATTGCGCTGTTCAGCGAAGAAGCGCCGCCCGACAATTCGCCAAGGCCCTTGTCAAGAGCCGCTGTCCATAATGTCAAGACCGCCTATGCAGTTAAGGAGCGTCGATTTGCCCGAACCGCTCGTTCCCTGTATTACGCACATTTCTCCCTTTTCAACGCTTGTGGTCACACCCTTCAATACCTGTGTGTAGCCTGCGTCTGAGCCGTAGCTCTTTTTTACGTCTTTTACTTCAAGATACATCTCTTTGTCCTCCCGTATCATTATTAGTTTTATCTAACTATATTAGCTTCTGCTAACATAACAGTGTTATCCTGCTGTGCTTTTAATGACCGCCGTGTAAGGGCGGTCGCAACAATTTTAAATAAATCTTTTTGAAAACAAACTGCTAATTTTTATCCCTAACCCCAAACCCCTTCCCCGTGGGAAGGGGCTGTATGTGGGGCTGCCGCCCTCACCCCGCTTGGGGCTACGCCCCAAACCCCATTTAAAAATAGATTTATAAACAGTCTAATTGACCGCCGAGTAAGGCGGTCAGATTTACTTATTAATCTTTGACGGGTAATAAGTCAAACCACATCTTGACCATTGCGCCCATCATGCGCTCTGCGTACACAAGCCCTTTTTCCTTTTCGGAAACGTGGGTAAGCAGGTGTATGAACATTTCTATATCCATGTGGGCAAGCCAGTGGAGCATATATTCGTCAATGTGATAGCCGGGCATATTTTTGAGCAGTGCCTCTGCACTTGTACGGAATCCCTCTTCCATAAGCGCCACAAACTCATCAACGCAGTTTTCAAAAACCGAGCCCTGTGCCTTTGTAAGAAGCAGCAGGAATGCGTCATAATTATCATAAAGATAACCGACCATAGTGACTGCCTCTTTATGAGTTGAAAGCTGATTTTCAACGCTCCTTGTCTGCTCGTCCGGCGAACCTAAATACTCCTCGTCCTCACGGTTATGCTTAATCAGCATTTCTTTCAGCTTTAAAAGCGGAGGTGCAACAATTGCACTGAACAAATCGTCCTTGTTTTTGAAAAAGAAGTACAAAGCGCCTGTCGTGACACCTGCGTTTGTGCAGATCTTTCTGAGCGAGGCTTTTGCGAAGCCGTTTTCGAAAAACTCTTTCTTTGCGCTGTCTATCAGCTTTTGTCTTGTTTCGTTATCGCTCATAAAGGCACTTCCTTTCCGCAGAGATTTTACATAACACTGTTATCTTAACCTATATCCGTAATAATGTCAATACCCCTGACACCATTTCATAGCATTGCACCAAAACAGCAACATAACAGTGTTATGTTATTGTGCGGAATTACAACAAACATTCTTTCAGACGGCGTTTCAGGTATGTTTTTACCTGTCTTGGAGTATTCGTCCGTCAATTCGATAAAATTTTAACGATTTTGGCGAAATCGGTTGACAGGGCTTACATTTTTTAATATAATATTATATGTATAGACAGACGGAGGAACTATATCTTCCGCACAGAAAGGCAGAACAAATGAACGGTACAATTTCTAGGCAGGCACTTAGGAGATTGCCATTCTATCTTGATTATCTGAAGAAAAAGCAGGCGGACGGGGTACGCAATATTTCCGCTACTACCGTTGCAAACGAACTTAAGCTGAACGAGGTGCAGGTCCGTAAGGATCTGGCATCGGTGAGCGTTACGGGAGGCAAGCCGAAAACGGGTTATGTTGCCGAAGAACTTATCCGTGACCTTGAGAGTTTTCTTGGATATGACAATACGAAAGAGGCGGTAATCGCAGGTGCGGGAAAGCTTGGACAGGCGCTTCTCTCATATAAGGAATTTGACCGCTACGGACTTAACATAGTAGCGGCATTTGACACGGATGAGAGCATTATTGACAGCAAGCGCATACTTCCGGCTGATAAAATGGCGGATATATGCTCAAGGCTTAAAGTACATATCGGTATAATCTGCGTTCCTCCGGAATGCGCACAATCGGTATGCGACAAAATGGTGGCAAGCGGTATACTTGCAATATGGAATTTTGCACCTGTACATTTGTCTGTTCCGACCGGCGTTATAGTCCAGTATGAAAATCTTGCGGCTTCTCTTGCGGTGCTTTCACAAAATCTGGAGTTTGAAATCAGGGACGGTCACATTTTCTGATAACTCCGCTTTATTCGAAAGGAAACAGTATTATGAAGAACATCAGCATCTGCGTGGGAAGCTCATGCCATTTAAAAGGCTCGTACAAAATAATCGAGCTTGCTAAAGACTACATAGCAAACCACAACATCGGGGATAAGGTAAACCTCGGTGCCGCTTTCTGTCTCGGAAGATGCACAGACGGCGTTACAATAAAAATAGACGATGAAATAATCTGCGGAGTAAACGAAAACAACTTCCAGCAGATATTTGACGAAAAGGTACTTGCCTGTCTTGACTGACGGCAGTAAGAAAACGAAAGAACAGGATCGGTGAATTGAAATGCTCACAACAGGATTAACGGGAAAAGCAGAAGTTAAGGTTGATGATACAAACACGGCAGTTACAATGGGCAGCGGCTCGCTGAAAGTATTTGCTACTCCCGCTATGATAGCCCTTATAGAAAAAGCGGCTTGCACGGCACTTGACGGTCAGCTTGAGGACGGACAGACAACTGTCGGCACAAAGCTTGACGTTGCACACGTTGCCGCAACTCCTGTAGGTATGAATGTTACCGCAGAAGCGGTCCTTACCGAAATCGACAACCGCAGACTTGTATTTGAGGTCGTTGCAAGGGATGAAAAGGATATTATCGGCAAGGGCTCTCACGAGCGCTTTATTGTGAATGCGGAAAAATTCACTGCTAAAACTTATGGCAAGGTGTAATATATGAGTTATTTACGGCTGAAGAAATCCAACTGCAAAAACTGTTATAAATGTATAAGACACTGTCCGGTAAAGTCTATCCGTTTTTCCGACGGTCAGGCTAACATCGTCGAGGACGAATGTATTCTGTGTGGCATGTGCTTTGTAGCCTGTCCGCAGAACGCAAAACAGATAAGAAACGATGTAAGCAAGGCAAAAGAGCTTATCGCCACGGGTGCTCCCGTTTATGTCAGCATTGCTCCGTCCTTTGTGGCAAACTATGACGGTATCGGCATAACCGCTTTAAATGACGCTCTTAAAAAGCTGGGCTTTGCAGGTGCGGAAGAAACCGCAGAGGGTGCACAGCTTGTTACCGAGCAGTATGAAAAGCTGGTTGCGGACGGCGAGCATAAAATAATCATAAGCTCGTGCTGTCACACGGTAAATACGCTTATACAGAAATACTACCCTCAGGCTCTCCCCTATCTTGCACAGGTGAAATCGCCCATGCTTGCACACGGAGAGATACTCAAGAAGAAATATCCCGGCTGTCACACCGTGTTCATCGGCCCGTGCCTTTCGAAAAAGGCGGAGGCTGACGCTTACGCAGGTGCTATAGACTGCGTGCTTACATTTGAGGAGCTTACAGGCTGGCTCAAGGAAGAAAACATAGAGGTCTGTCCGGTTTCTGACAATGCCGGAAGAAGCGACAGAGCAAAGACAAGGCTGTATCCCACGACATCGGGCATTCTGCGTTCTATGAACAAGGACAACCCCGAATATCTCTATATGGCGATAGACGGTGTGGAGAACTGCCGTAACGCTCTGCGTGATATTATAGACGGCAACGTGGGAAAGTGCTTTATAGAAATGTCCGCCTGCGTCAACAGCTGTATAGGCGGTCCTGCGATGGATAAAAAGCACGAGGGCGTTATACACGAAAGAAGGGCTGTGGACGAGTTTGCCGGAAGCGGCAGATTTGATACTGTGGAACTTGCGGATATGACAAAATCGCTCCCATTTATCAGTATGCAGAAAACCATGCCCGGAAGCAAGGCAATAGAAGAAATACTCCGCAAGATGAACAAGAGCGATCCGTCACAGGAGCTTAACTGCGGAAGCTGCGGATATGATACCTGCCGTGAAAAAGCGGTAGCTATATTACAGGGTAAGGCGGATCTTACAATGTGTCTGCCGTATCTCAAAGAGAAAGCCGAGAGCTTCTCTGATAACATTATCACCAATACTCCCAACGGCATTATGGTGCTGAGCGAGGATCTGGAAGTACAGCAGATAAACAAGGCGGCTCGTGAGATAATGAACATCAAGAGCCTGTCCGATGTCATGGGCTGTCCCGTTGTAAGAATACTTGACCCCGTTTCGTATCTTGAAGTCATGAACACGGGAGAGAATATTCACAACAAGCGCACCTATCTTGCCGAATACGGAAAGTATGTCGAAGAAACGATAATCTATGATAAGAGCTATCATATCATAATGTCGATAATGCGTGATATTACCGGTGAAGAAATAGCAAGGTCAAAGCGTGAAAAGAACGCCGCTGAAACTATCGCAGTCACCGACAAGGTAATTGAAAAGCAGATGCGTGTCGTTCAGGAAATAGCGTCACTTCTCGGCGAAACGACCGCCGAAACGAAGGTCGCACTTACAAAGCTCAAGGAGAACCTGTCAAATGATGAACAGTAAAGCGTTCAGCTTCTGCACCGATATAGGTTATCTCAGCGTCAACAAGCATGACGAACAGCTTTGCGGCGACCATGTGGAGCTTGTCGAGCAGGACGAAAACTCAATAGTATTCGTGCTTGCCGACGGACTGGGAAGCGGCGTAAAAGCGTCAATTCTTTCAACGCTGACTTCCAAGATCATTTCCACCATGATGGCGAACAACATGAGTGTTGAGGACTGCGTTGCCACTATGGCGGCTACGCTCCCTGTATGTGAAGTACGCAAGGTAGCATATTCGACCTTTACGATTATCCGGGTTGTGAACAACAAAGAAGCTGAGATAATCCAGTACGACAATCCGCAGGTCATAATGTTGCGTGACGGTAAGAATTTCGACTATCCGAAAACCATAAATCAGATAGACGGCAAGACGATATACATCTCAAAGGTACAACTGAAGCTTGACGATACATTCATCACGACGAGCGACGGTGCTATCTATGCCGGTGTCGGCTCGTCGCTGAATTTCGGCTGGCAGAGAGATAATATAATAGAGTTCATGGAGGGTGTCTATGACAGGGAGTACTCTGCAAAGGCTCTCGCAACACTGCTCCTTGACGAATGTGTAAGGCTGTACGGCGGCTCACCCGGCGATGATACGACTGTCGGCGTTATAAAGATCCGTGAGCGTGAGCAGGTGAACCTTATGATAGGTCCGCCGTCCGACCCAAAGGATCTGAACAAGATGATGACGCTGTTCTTCTCGAAAGAAGGAAAGCATATTGTCTGCGGCGGTACTACATCAACACTTACGGGGCAGTTCTTAGGAAAACCCGTTATACCCTGCCTTGACTACATCAGCCCCGATATTCCGCCTATGGCGACAATAGAAGGCGTTGACATAGTTACCGAGGGTGTTATCACGATAAGCAAGGTGCTAGACTACGCTAAGGATTATCTAGGTGAAAACAAGCTGTATGATGACTGGACTATTTTACAGGACGGTGCATCGTGTATAGCAAGAATGTTATTCGAGGACGCCACCGATATAAATTTCTATGTCGGAAGAGCGGTCAATGCGGCACACCAGAACCCTAATCTGCCTATCACGTTCAATATAAAAATGCAACTTGTTGACGAGCTTAGCAAATGTCTCAGACAGATGGGCAAGAAAATAAAAGTAAGCTATTTCTAAAGAAAAAGCTTGAAATAAAAGTAGAACAAGAAGAAAAACAATGCGAAAGGAGAGACCGCTACGGCGGTCGGCGGGGAAATTCCGCAGTAAGAAAAATGGACAAGAAGTTAAGAAAGTTTGACACCAAGGTACAGTACTTAAAGTACAAGGTTTTAAGAGAGGTCGCAAGACACGCATGGACGACAGAGGGCACAGAAAAGCCTGCCGATTCGTTCAGCTTCTTCAATGACGTTGCCAAGAACATCGTCAAGGACAAGCCTACAATGAGATGCTGTATCTACAAGGAAAGAGCAATCGTTTCAGAGCGTATCAAAATAGCTATGGGCGGCGACCCCACAAACCCCAATGTAATCGAAGTTATCGACATTGCCTGTGACGAATGTCCCGTCGGCGGCTACGATGTAACAGAGGCGTGCCGTGGCTGTATCGCCCACCGTTGTGAAGACGTATGCCGTATGGGTGCTATCACATTTGACGAGCATCAGAAAGCACACATCGACAAGTCAAAGTGCGTTAACTGCGGTCAGTGCGCAAAGGTTTGTCCCTACGGTGCTATCTTAGAGTTCAAGCGTCCTTGCGAGAGAGCCTGCAAGATAGGCGCTATCTCAAGAGCGACAGACACAAGCTCGGCGGCGGCTCATATCGACAACGACAAGTGCGTCTCATGCGGTGCTTGCGTTTACACCTGCCCGTTCGGTGCTATAAGCGACAAGTCGTACATAGTTGACATTATCGAAACGTTAAAGGGCAGTGACAACGGCAAGAATTATAAGGTTTATGCGGTAGTAGCTCCGTCAATTGCCAGCCAGTTCAGCTATGCAAAGCTCGACCAGGTCGTAACAGCTATCAAACAGCTAGGTTTCCACAGCGTTGTTGAGGCGGCTCTCGGCGCAGATATGGTAGCGTACAAGGAGTCAAAGGAGCTTGCCGAAAAGGGCTTCCTTACAAGCTCATGCTGTCCCGCATTCGTAATGTACATCGAGAAGGCATTCCCGACTATGACAGACAAGATTTCACACAACCTGTCACCTATGGCTGAAATAGCAAAGTACATCAAGGAAGGCGATCCCACAGCCAAGGTAGTATTCATCGGACCTTGCACCGCAAAGAAGATGGAAGTACAGTGGGATAAGGTAAAGCCTTATGTAGACTATGCAATGACGTTTGAAGAGTTACAGGCTATCTTCGACAGCAAGGATATAGAGGTATCCGAGCTTGAGGGAACAGAGCTTGACAACGCTTCCTATTACGGAAGAATATTTGCACGTTGCGGCGGTCTTGCAGACGCAGTTGCGGAAGCTCTCAAGGAACAGGGTAACGAGGACTTCAAGCTTAACGGTCTGTCCTGCGACGGTATCGAAGAATGTAAGCGTGCGCTTATGCGTGCATCTAAAAATCTCCTGCCTAATAATTTCATTGAAGGTATGGCTTGTGTCGGCGGTTGCATCGGGGGAGCAGGTTGCCTGACACACGGCGAAAAGAACAAGGCAGAGGTTGACAAGTACGGTAAGCTCGCACACGAAAAGACTATAACAGAGGCAATACAGTCTTTTTCACACGTTGAACCTAAAAAGTAAAATAAATATATACAGACTGTCAAAAAACTATATTTATAACGGGGGTTTGGGGCATAGCCCCAAGCGGGGTGAGGGCGGCAGCCCCACACTCAGCCCTGGCACGGATGCCGGGCGTGTATGCCCAAAGGCTCTATGCAAGGACGCATACAAGTGGTCGAACAAAGTCGGTGCAGGACGCACCGACAACAAACGACCACGATTGCACAGATGCAGAGCCAACAAAGCATACACAGCCTTTCACCATGGGAAAGGGGTTTGGGGATAGGGTTTAAGAAGTTGCTTCATTTTTATAAAAAAGAGTCTTTTTTGCAGACTGTAATATAAAGGGTTATAATTTAACAGAGGTTTTTCCCTCTGTGATGAAAGGATATGGTTTTAAATGAACCTGCTGCATCTGAAATATGCGGTTGAGATCGAAAAAACCGGTTCGATCACAAAGGCGGCAAACAACTTATTCATGGGACAGCCTAATCTCAGCAAGGCTATAAAGGAGCTGGAAAACGAAATAGGTATCACAATATTCCGCAGGACGACAAAGGGGGTCGCTCCTACGGAAAAAGGCGGCGAGTTCTTAGGCTACGCAAAGGCGGTACTCGACCAGTTTGATGAAATGGTATCGCTGTACAAGCCCAAGGTGGACGACTGCGTGCGTTTCAGCATCTCGGTTCCGAGAGCCACCTACATCACAAAGGCTTTTGCAAACTTTGTGAGCCTGCTCGACACCGACAAGGAGATATCTGTAAACTTTAAGGAAACGAATTCGATGGATGCTATCAACAACATCCTGAATTTCGACTTCAAGCTGGGCATAATAAGGTATCAGAACATTCACGAAAAGCAGTATTTTGCAATGCTTGACGGAAAAAATCTGAAATACCGTCCATTATGGGAGTTTGAGTACAGACTTCTTGTAAACAAGGAAAGCCCTCTTGCAAAGGAAAATCCCGATGGAATAGTGAAATATTCCGACCTTGAGGATTATATCGAGATAGTTCACGGTGACCTGTCCGTGCCCTCGCTGTCATTCTCCAAGGTATCACGGTCAAACGTTTCCGAACACAGAAAAAAGCGTATCTATGTTTACGAAAGAGGAAGTCAGTTCGACCTGCTCGGAAATCTGCACAACACATATATGTGGGTTTCTCCCGTTCCCAAAAGCTGTCTTGAACAGCACGGAATGGTACAGCTGAAATGCGACGTTCCCTACAAGGTAAACAAGGATGTGCTTATCTTCCCTAAGGGCTACAGCCTGAGCAAGCTTGACGAGCAGTTTATAGCCGAGCTTGAAAGGGTAAAGGAAAAAATCAAAATGGACGGCTTATATTAAGCCATGAAAGAAAGATGACAATGGATATAAACAGTATGCTGTACAGTCTGTGCAGTGTTGACGGCGTTTCGGGCGATGAAAGAAGTGCGTCCGAAGTCGCACTGTCAATGCTTAAAAACTACACGGACGATTGCAGTATTGACGATTTTGGCAACGTTATCGGGCATATCGTGAGCACAGGCAATAAACCAAAGCTTCTGCTTGACGCACATATCGACAGAGTCGGACTTATCGTATCCTTTATAGACGACAAAGGATTTATTAAAGTCGGTGCGGTAGGCGGACCCGACAGACGTGTGCTTGCGGCGCAGAGCGTTACTGTTCACGGCAAGGAAAAAGTTAAAGGCGTTGTATCCGTTCTCCCTCCTCATGTAAAGAGCGGTGACGGAGTGCCTAAGATAGAAGAGCTTGTTATCGACACAGGCTACACAAAGCAGGAACTTGAAAGCCGCATAGAACTCGGCGACAGGATAACCTTTGACTGCGAGCCGACAGCTATGCTCGGCACAAGATACTGTGCCGGTGCGCTTGACGACAGGTGCGGTGTAGCTTCTATACTGGTTGCTCTCGAAATGCTGAAAGGTAAAGAGCTTGCGTTCGACCTTGACGTATCGTTCACCGCACAGGAAGAAACGGGCGAACGTGGCGCAAAGATAGCGGTATACGACCTTGATCCCGACTATCTTCTTGAAATGGATGTAAGCTTTGCAAAAACTCCCGACAGCGACAGGGCAAAATGTGCCGATATGTCAAAGGGCGTTATGATAGGCATAGCACCGTCACTTTCAAGAGAGCTGTCAAACAGCCTTATATCTCTTGCAAAGACGGAAGATATCCCGTATCAGCTTGAAGTTATGGGCGGAGAAACAGGCACAAATGCCGATACCATGAGCGTGAACAAGTCGGGTGCGAAAGCCTGCACGCTTTCAATTCCGCTTAAATTCATGCACACACCCGCCGAGATAATTGATACCGAAGACGTTATATCCACAGCAAAGCTGATTGCGGCTTTTGCCATGAAAGGCGGTGCCGCTAATGGCTGAATTGTTTGATACTATAAAAAAACTGTGCAATGCCGACGGTACGAGCGGTGACGAGAGCGATGTAACAAAGCTTATCCTCTCAATGCTACCCTCTGACTGCGATACTGAGGTTGATGCACTCGGCAATATCATAGTAAACAAAAAAGGTGCAAAAACGCCCAAAAACAAGGTTATGCTTGCCGCTCATCAGGACGAGGTCGGCTTTATCGTGACCTACATCACCGATGACGGAAATCTGAAATTTACAACAGTCGGCGGTATAAATCCCGAAGTCGTGATAGGCAGACAACTGCACTTCAAAAACGGCACTGTCGGAGTGGTAGGCGGCAAGGCAATACACCAGCAGTCACCCAAAGAGCGTGACAATCCCGTAAAGCTCGATACGCTGACGATAGACATAGGAGCATCGTCAAAGGCGGAAGCGGAAAAATACGTTTCACTCGGCGACTGTGCATATTTTAAAAGCGATTATACAGAGCTTGGCAACGGCTATCTGCGTGAGAAAGCGCTTGACGACAGGATAGGCTGTGCCGTAATGATAGATATGCTGAATACAGACCTGCCTTATGATGTGACCTGCGTGTTCACCGTACAGGAAGAGATAGGCACAAGGGGCGCAAAGGTTACCGCTTACACGGTAAAGCCCGATTACGCTATAGTTCTTGAAACCACCACTGCCTGCGACTTTGCAGGAAATGACGGCGAAAAGCGTGTATGCGAGCTTGGCAAGGGCTGTGTTGTAAGCTACATGGACAGAGGTACTATATACGACCGTGAGCTGTATCACCTCGGCTTTGAAAAGGCAAAGGAGATAGGCGTTCCCTGCCAGACAAAAACGCTTGTCGCTGGCGGTAACGACAGCGGTGCAATTCACACATCGGTTGGCGGTATAAGGACGGTCGCACTTTCCGTTCCGTGCAGATATCTTCACTCACCGTCATGTATGATAAAGAAGAGCGATGCGGAAAGCACCGCAAAGCTTGCTTATGCGATGTACCTTGCACTTGCGGAAAAATGATAAAAAGAATATACGGCGCACTGCCGCCCGGTTATCCGTCTGACAACGTGATAGCCGGGCGGATAAATGCGTATTACAGGGCTTACGGCACAGGGTATGACTTCTGCACGTTCTATGAGGGTGAAAATACTCTTGCCCTTTATTACGGCGGCGAGCTTTATGTTCACTGTAACGAAAATACAGATACAGAAAGCCTGCTTGCATTTTCCGATATGCTCGGTGCATGGGCTGTAATGTCGGATATCAAGCTATCGGGAAAATCCGAAACACTTTATATAATGACATCGGACAAAATGCCGAACGCCCACGGCAACATTCACCTGAAAGCGGAATTTACCGAGGACTACCGCATGGTATTTGAGATACTGAAAAGCGGATTTTCCCTCAGTGACGATCAGTTTAACGACTGGTACGCAGACACCTGTCACCGTGTCCGTCACGGCGTTTCAAAGCTTATAGTAATGTACAGCGATGATATTCCCGTTGCGACTGCGACAGTGCTTTATGGCGATGATAAAGAATGTTTTCTGTCCCACATTGCAGTAAGACAGAATATGCAGAAAAACGGAATAGGAAAGGCACTGCTTTACAGCACCACTCAGTTACTTGATAACAGAAAAATAACGCTTGCCTGCAAGAAAAACGTACAGCAGTTTTATATAAACTGCGGATTCACGGAAATAGGTACAGCGTACGAAATAAAAAGAGGATAAAAATGGACTTTTTCAATATTGACAGCAGACTGCTTGAAACGGCAAAGAAAGCCGAAGAGCTTGCGTCCGCACAGTTTGCGAAAATCAGCGAAACCGCAGAGTACAACGGAAACAAGGTGCTCTCGGCATTCATAAACAACCGTGTCAGCGAAATGCACCTTAAAGGTACTATCGGCTACGGCTACAACGACGACGGCAGAGATAAGCTCGACACAGTATATGCCGAGGTTTTCCACGCAGAAGACGCACTTGTCCGCCACAGCTTTGTGAACGGCACGCACGCACTCTCCACTGCTCTGTTCGGCGTACTCCGTCCGAACGACACTCTGCTCTGCGTGACAGGCGCACCTTATGATACCTTATCAGAGGTCATAAACGGCGAACACGGCGGATCGTTAAAGGAGTTCGGTGTAAAATATGCACAGGTGGATCTGCTCCCTGACGGCACACCCGACCTTGAGGGAATAAAAACGGCTGTTGCAAGGGGCTGTAAGGTAGCATATATCCAGCGTTCAAGAGGTTATTCTCTCCGTGAATCGCTGTCAATAGACAAGATAGGCGAGATAATCAGTGCAATAAAGAGTGTGAACAATGACGCAATTATAATGGTCGATAACTGCTACGGCGAGTTTGTTGAAAAGCGTGAGCCTACCGAGGTCGGCGCAGACCTTATAATCGGCAGTCTTATCAAGAACCCCGGTGGTGCAATTGCCCGCACAGGCGGCTACATAGCAGGCAGAAAGGATCTTGTCGAGCTTTGCAGCTACCGTCTGACTACTGTCGGAACAGGTAAAGAGGTCGGCTGTTCGCTCGATGAAAACAGAGGTATGTACCTCGGTTTCTTCTTAGCTCCGCAGATAGTTGAAAGCGCTGTAAAGACATCGGTTTTTGCGTGTGCATTCTTCTCACTGCTCGGCTACGAAACTTTCCCGAAGTACGACCACGACAGAACCGACATTATTGCCGCAATAAAGCTCGGCACTCCCGACGCTCTCTGTGCATTCTGCAAGGGCATACAGAACGGCTCTCCCGTTGACTCTATGGCAACACCTGAGCCGTGGGATATGCCCGGATATGACAGCAAGGTCATAATGGCGGCAGGCGCATTTACAATGGGAGCAAGCATAGAGCTTTCAGCAGACGCACCGCTGAGAGAACCGTATGCCGTATGGCTACAGGGCGGTATCACCTACCCCTCGGGCAAAACAGGAATATTACTTGCCGCACAATCAATGCTTGAAAGCGGCGAACTGAAAATATAATAAACAAATAAGTCAGGGTTGAGGGGCGGTAGCTCACCAACAGAAAAATATAAAAACAGAAAGGATATCCACTATGATAAGAAGTATGACGGGTTTCGGCAGAGAACAGGCTGTAGTAAGCGGCAGAGAAATCATCGCCGAAATCAGAAGTGTCAATCACAAGTTCTTTGAATTTTCGTCAAAGCTCCCACGCAACTACCAGTACCTTGAACCTAAGCTCAAAACAATGCTCAAGGAAAAGATAACAAGAGGTAAGGTCGAGCTGTCACTCCTCGTTTACAACATAGATGTAAAGGACACCTCGGTAAAGGTAAACGAGCAGGTAGCCTCACAGTACATAGAAGCTATCCGCACTATCGCTCCCGACCTTGGCATTACGGACGACCTCTCCGCTTCAGACCTTTTCAGAATACCCGATGTATTCACAGTGATAAAGGAAGAAACAGACGAGGAACAGCTTTGGGCTGATATTTCATCGGTAGTCGGCTCGGCACTCGACAAGTTCATTGCAATGCGTGAAACAGAGGGTGCGGCACTCAAGGCTGACGTACTCGAAAAGGCAGATGTAATAGAGGATATGGTAAGCAAGGTTGAGATATACTCACCCGAAAGCACCGCCGCATACCGTAAGAGATTAGAGGACAAACTCAAAGAGATACTCGGCTCATCGGATATTGACGAGCAGAGAATACTCACCGAGGCGGCTATATTCTCCGAAAAGACAGCCGTTGACGAAGAAACGGTACGTCTGCACTCGCACCTTTCACAGCTGCGCTCAATGCTCGACAGCGACAAGGAGATAGGCAGAAAGCTTGATTTTCTGGTGCAGGAAATCAACAGGGAAACCAACACTATCGGCTCAAAGGCGGCAGATATACGCATAACAAGACTTGTTGTAGATATGAAGAGCGAGATTGAGAAGATAAGGGAGCAGATACAGAATATTGAATGAGCGGCTGTGAGCCGTTTCAGATTTGCCGTTGCGGCTGTGAGCCGCCCCAAATTCGCCGTTGCGGCTGTGAGCCGCCCCAAATTCGCCGTTGCGGCTGTGAGCCGCCCCAAATTCGCCGTTCTGACAGTTTGAGTTTTGCTACACCTCCGTTACCGGCGTATATTAACGATAGTATCAAATCTCTCTTGACAATCACGCTCCGCAATGCTATAATAAACCCATAATAAAGGGAATGATGTTCTCCCGGGGCTTTAGCCCGAACCGCTTTCAATTTAAGGATTTTAAGCTGATGACTTCTGCATTTTACGCAGTAGCTGTCGGCTTTTTTATTTTGTCGTTCTACTGTAAAAGGAGATATTTCTATGTTATTTTCGCTCGCCCTTGTTTTCCTGCTCGGCTTTCTTGCAGGAGAACTGTGCAAAAAACTGCACCTGCCCGCACTTATAGGTATGCTCGGTGTCGGAATATTGCTCGGACCTCACGTTTTCTCGCTGATAGACAGCTCCGTGCTTGATATTTCGGCACAGCTGCGCAAAATCGCCCTCGTGATTATCCTTATGCGAGCAGGACTTTCGTTGAACCTCGCCGACCTGAAAAAAGTCGGCAGACCTGCCGTGCTGATGTGCTTTGTGCCTGCCTGCTTTGAGATACTCGGTATGGCGCTGTTAGCCCCTGCCCTGCTCGGGATATCGCTTACCGATGCGCTTGTAATGGGCTCTGTCGTCGGCGCGGTATCCCCCGCCGTAATCGTCCCCAAAATGCTGAAGCTTATGGAAGAAAACCGTGGTCAGAAGTACAGCATACCCCAGCTTATCTTAGCGGGCGCATCAGTAGACGATGTATTTGTAATAGTGATGTTCTCCGTGTTCACAGGTCTTGCACAGAGCGGTACGGTAAACGCCCTAGACTTTGCAAAGATCCCCGTGTCGCTGATACTTGGCATCGCCGCCGGAATACTTGTCGGCTTTATTCTCGGCAAGCTGATGAAGCTCATACACATCCGCGACACCGCAAAACTGCTTATACTTGTGAGCATTTCGTTCCTGCTGTGTACTGTAGAAGATACGTTCGGTGCGGTAGTGCCGTTCTCGTCACTTGTAGCCGTAATGACAAGCGGAATAACGATAAACAAGATACGTCCCGAAGCCGCCGAGCGACTTTCCGCCCGCTTCGGTCGTATCTGGGTTGCCGCAGAGATTGTACTGTTCGTGCTTGTCGGTGCGGCAGTGGATATTAACTATGCCGTCAGCGCAGGAATATCCGCAGTGATACTGATTTTCGCCGTTCTCCTATTCAGAATGGCAGGCGTTGCAGTTTGCCTTATCAGAACAAAAATCCCGTTTAAGCAGAGATTATTCTGCTGTCTTGCCTATCTGCCCAAAGCCACAGTTCAGGCGGCAATCGGCGGAGTACCGCTTGCAATGGGGCTTTCCTGCGGAAATATCGTGCTGACTGTTGCCGTACTGTCGATAATTATCACCGCTCCGCTCGGTGCATTTCTTATAGATTTAACGTATAAGAAGCTGCTTGATTAAATAGAAAAGAGCCTTGATTTTACTCAAAGCTCTTGTGCTATTCAGTTATTGACATACAAATATAATATATGATATAATTCTCTTTGAGGGAAACCTTGGACGTCAGGCGGTCAAATTCATCTCCCGAAAGTGCGCAAGCATTTTGAAAGGAGGTGAAGCTGTGTACATAACATTGGATAATTTAATTCAGATCGGTATTTTCCTTACGGGATTTGCCGTAGTTATACTCAGCATTTTATCTTTTAATAATAAAAAGAAATAACCGCCCTCGCTGCTAACCTGAGGCGGTTATTCTTTAACTAAATCTAGGGAGCGACCGTCTGTCGTTTCCCTCTTTATTTATATTATAACACGTTTTCACGTGTTGTCAAGTTTAAACAAGTTGCTTTTTCCGCCATATTATGCTAAAATATAAGTTGAGGGAAACCTTGGACGATAGGCGGTCAAATTCATCTCCCGAAAGTGCGTTGCACTTTGAAAGGAGGTGAAGCTGTGTACATAACATTGGATAATCTAATTCAGATCGGTATTTTCCTTACGGGATTTACTGTAGTTATACTCAGCATTTTATCTTTTAACAAAAAGAAATAACCGCCCCTGTCTGCAAACTGTGAGCGGTTATTTTAACTAATCCCAGGGAGCGACCGTCTGTCGTTTCCCTCTTTGTTTATATTATAACACGATTTTAATGTGCCGTCAAGGCACATAGCGGCAAATGCCGCAAATTTTGTCTATAAGGCAAAACAAAATCGTGTTTCAACATTCTCAGCCATTGCGTAGCAAAGCCGCATTTCTATGCGGCGAAATCGTCTTCTGACGATTTCAGGCTGAGATTGTTATTGCGTAAGCAAAAACGTTCTCAGCCATTGCGTAGCAA
>CABUEI010000005.1 GCA_902490585.1 uncultured Oscillospiraceae bacterium | reverse complement strand
CAGAGGAAAGTAAAAAAATCTGGGAGGAGAACGCACAATTTTGGGATAATGCAATCAAGGCAGGAATGAACGACCATGTTCCGAAACCTATCGATATGAACGTTCTGCTACCTGCTATGCAAAAACTGATAACAAGAAAATAAACAAAAAAGACTGCAAATCCGATTTAAGATTTGCAGTCTTTTGTATTACTTTTATACGGTCAGCGTACCGTTTTCGCTGATTTCAAGCAGCAGTATCTGTTCTTCCTTGCCCGTATCGGCGTTGATATATACGAGCATCTGCCTGCCGTCGGGAGAAGTACAGTGAAATTCATAGCAATAAAGTTCGTTCGTACCGGCAGAAGGCACTACCGCAAGCGAGGTATCCGTCACGGTAAGTTCGGTTGATATTTTCTTTCTTGCCTGTTCGGCATTGATTTTAGGTTCGGACAGATTACGTTTCTTATGGTTTGTGATATATCCTCTTCCGTCAAAGCTCAGAATATCGCCGTTATCCATCGCAACGCTCACTTTTATAAGGTCGGTGTACATTATCACGTTGTTTTCCGTTCCCGCAAAATTAGCAGTGCAGACATTGCCGTTTATCTCATAATAAGTGTCGGTGATATGATTTATGCCGAGCATTGTGAGATATTCTTTCGCCTTGCCGACTGCTTCAAGCGCGGTAAGTGAGCGCGTGGGAACCTTTCTGTCGCCGAGCATATAGCTGAGATAACCGCCGTTTTTTGTTACCGCAATTGTGGTGTTATCCTTTGTAAATATATATGACGGCATTTTTCCTTGCTCGTCATTTGAATCGCTGTGAGTAAGTCCCGTAGTACCGCACGCCTTTTCAGCCTTTTTCAGTGCGTCCGGAAGCGTTACCCCGGTTGCCTCTTTAAGCATTTCGGGTTCTTTTTCGAGTATATGGTCGGAGAAAGGTCCGTCATAGATAAGGGTGGGGTAGTTGTCATAGCCCTCTTCAAAATCGGTGAATCCCTCGGTTATATATGACGGCTCTTCGTTATTTTCCGCTCCCTGAACCTCAGTCACAGCCTTTTCAAACGACAGTTCCCCGTTATTTATGCGTTGTTCCACCTTCCACATATTGTCGGCTAAACGGTCTGCGTATTCGCTGAGCGTTTTCAGCGACTGTCTGTCGTCTTCACTCAGCGTTTCTCCGTCTGAATAACGCTTTGCAAGGCTTTTTGAGAAGTTGCCTACCTGAGATAAGAATTTATAGGTGTTTTCAAGATGAAGTTCGGCAACAGGGAGCTGAGCAAGCGATGACTTTGCGGTAGAAGCGTCACTCCACAGCTTTGAAGACAGCTGTGTCATCATTTCGGGCGTACCTGCGTACATACCCTTGTAAAGAGTATTCTTGATATTGTCGATCTCAGCCGACAGATCTTCTACATTTCTTGTCATGTTCTGCTCAAAGCTCCGTCTGTACTGCTCCGAGCTGTTCATGTTCAGTGCGGCTGATATGCCGACTGCGATTATTACTGCGGTAAGAAAGCTTATTATCCGCACAAAACAGCGTTTTGAAATATACATATTATGTTCGTCCTTTCGTAAATTCGGCGGTATTGTTTATACAAGGTTATTTTTTCATAAAAATTTCAGAATATACCCTGTTTTTTTATCGCAAAATGGTGTATAATTAAATAGCTTATAGATAAGTGGGCAAGACCCTCATGAAAAGGAGACAGAAATTTGATATATCTGGATAACGCCGCCACGACTAAGCCTTGCGAACAGGCGATAAAAGCGGTTGAAGATGCGGCAAGGAACTGTTTCGGCAATGTATCGTCACTCCACAGACTCGGCATTGAGTCCGAAAAGCTGATGAGCAGTGCAAAGAAAACAATTCTTAAAAAGCTGGGACTTCAGGGAGAAATATATTTTACATCCGGTGCAACGGAAAGCAACAACCTTGCAATAAGAGGTGTAGCCGAAGCATATAAACGCAGAGGGAACAGAATAGTAACAACAGCCATGGAACACCCGTCGGTTGCAAGAACTATGGATTACCTTGAAAAACAAGGCTTTGAAATAGTACGCCTTTCACCTAAAGACGCTATTGATAATTTCGAGCAGTATATTGCCGACAATGTCACTGACGATACTATTCTTGTATCGTGCATGGCAGTGAATAATGAGAACGGCTTTAGGGTAGATACAGAAAAACTGTACAGTCTGGTAAAAAATGCGAATAAAGATACGATTGTTCATGTAGACGGTGTGCAGGGATTTTGCAAAGTTGTGCTTAAAGGTGACTTGATAAGCCTTTCCGGTCATAAAATCCACGGTTTCAAGGGCATCGGCGCAATGTATTGTGCAGAAAAGGTCAGGTTTGTGCCGCTTGCATACGGCGGCGGTCAGCAAAAAAATCTTCGCCCCGGAACAGAGCCTACAGAGCTTATCGCATCGTTCGAGGCGGCAGTAAAAGCGTACCCCACCGACCTCACGCATTATAAGGAGCTGAACGCTCATCTGCGTGACAGATTATCCCGGATGGAAGACGTTTACATCAACAGCCCCGACAACAGCGTATATAATATTCTGAGCTTCTCGGTACTCGGCGTCAGAAGTGAGATCATGCTCCATTCTCTCGAGGAAAAAGATATATACGTCAGCAGCGGATCGGCTTGCTCAAAAGGAAAAATAAGCTCCGTACCCGATGCTTTTGGTATGAACGCCGAAAGAGCCGACAGCACAATAAGAGTCAGCTTCTCAATGGAAACGACAACAGAAGATATAGACGCACTCTGCGATGAAATAGAAAACGGCATTGCACGCTTCAGACGTGCAAAGAAGAGCCGCAGGAAAGGAAATATATAATGAAAGAACTTATAATGGCAAAATACGGCGAGATAGCTCTGAAAGGGCTTAACAAAGGCACTTTTGAGGATATACTCGTGAAGAATATCAGAAGAAGACTGCGCCACTGCGGCAAATTCCAGTACATGAGAAAGCAGTCTACTATCTACATAGAGCCTGTCGGCGAATGCGACCTTGACGAAGTAATGGAGAAGCTCAAGGTCATATTCGGTATCGGCGCATTACAGCGCTGTGCTGTGTTTGAAAAGGACTTTGAGCAGATAAAGGCACAGGGTATCCCTTATCTTGAAAATGCTCTTAAAAACGCAAAGACATTCAAGGTTGACGCAAAGCGTTCAGATAAATCGTTCCCTATGAAAACCCCGGAGATACAGACTGAGCTTGGTGCGGCTATTCTTGAAGCGTATCCGCATCTGTCGGTAGACGTTCATAACCCCGAGATCACCGTAATGTGCGAAATCAGGGACAAGGGTGCGTATGTCAGTGCAGAGCGCATAATCGGCGCAGGCGGTATGCCGGTAGGAAGTTCCGGCAAGGCTCTGCTTCTGCTCTCGGGCGGTATCGACAGCCCCGTTGCAGGTTATATGATGGCTAAGCGTGGACTTATCGTTGACGGAATACACTTTGTAAGCCCTCCGTACACATCTGAGCGTGCACTGATGAAGGTAGAAACGCTCTGCGAAAAGCTGACGAACTATTGCGGTGATGTCAGATTTTACTGCGTACCGTTTACCGAGATACAGGAAGCACTGAGGGACAACTGCCCCGAAGAATTCTTCACTATCATAATGCGCAGACTTATGGTGAAGATCGCTAACATTATTGCTGAAAGAAACGAGTACGGCGCACTTGTTACGGGTGAAAGCGTAGGACAGGTAGCCAGCCAGACATTAAAGGCTATTCAGTGTACCGATGCCGCCGCAGAATATCCCGTATTCCGCCCTGTTATCGGCATGGATAAGAAAGAAATCATAGATATAGCAAGAAAGATAGATACATTCGAAACGTCAACTCTTCCTTATGAGGATTGCTGTACGGTATTCACACCCAAGCACCCCAAGACACGCCCCGTATTTGACGAGGTTATAAAGGCTGAGCAGTCGTTTGACTTTGCTCCGCTCATAGAAAAGGCAGTCGAGGGCACTACTGTAAAGCTGTTCAGAATTGAAAATAAGGAAGAACAGGAATAAACCTTGACTTATAAAGGAGATGTGGCTTTATGAGCCGTATCGGCGAACTACAGAGCGTTATTGACAAGAATGCTGAAAATGTAGTACAATTATTAGTTGGCAAAGGTAAGAAAATAGCCTGTGCGGAGAGCTGTACGGGCGGACTTATAAGCGCCGCAATAACTTCCGTGAGCGGTTCTTCTGCGGTCATGGATATGAGTATCTGTACCTATGCCATAAGTGCAAAAGAGAAGTTTATAGGCGTACCTGCCGACATAATAGATACCTTCGGAGTAGTCAGTGCCGAAACAGCAAAGGCTATGGCTGAGGGCGTCAGAAAGAAGGCAGGCAGTGATATAGGCGTGGCGGTCACCGGTATAGCGGGTCCTACGGGAGCCGAACCGGGTAAGCCTGTGGGTACAGTGTACATCGGGCTCAGCACCGAAAACGGTACCGAAGCACGCCTTGCTTTTACCGACCCAGCTTCGAGCGGTGATGAAAACGCAAGAGAATATATAAGAAAAAATACGGTGCTTACCGCTTTGCGATGGGTAGCCGAAAATATATAAAGAAACAAAAGAAAAAACATAGTGGCAAGGAGACTGTTATGGAAAGCGATAACAAATTTGAAAAAGGCGCAGATGGAATGTCTGTGGACGAGATAATCGCAGATATAGACAGAAAAGCGGCAAACGCCGGGAGCCTTGAAGAATATTCTACAGACATTACACCCGACGAAGAAAATGAAATATCAGATAAACAGGTTGAGGTAGCGGCTGACGAAGCCGACACAATTGCGGAAAACACAGAACCCGTATCCGAAAGCATGGTTGACGAGCTTTCCGGCAAGGACGAAACGGAGGACGCTCAGGAATCACTTGAAGAGAAGAGCGCAGAGCTTGCCGAGGGTGAAAACGGTGCGACCGCTCCCAAGAAAAAGCCTAATTTTTTCTACCGGCTTGCAAGAGGCATTATTCCGTGGAAAGGCGATAGTGCAGGACTTATAATCCGTAAAGTAGTGTTCATTATCGCACTTATCATATTTCTTGCAACGGCTATACCTCTGCTTGCGGACGTACTTTCAATGTACAAGGACGAGAAGGTAAGTAAGGATATATCGAATATGTATCAGCTTGACGATGTTGATGTTCCCGAAAACAACAAGGATATCCTCCCGTCATTCAAGAAACTGCTTGAAATAAACCCCGATACTGTGGGATATATAAAGATAGAAGGCACGGTCATAGATTATCCCGTTGTTAAGGGTGAGGATAACGATTTCTACCTTACTCACGATTTCTACAAGAACGAAAGCCGAAGCGGTACAGTCATGATGGATTACCGCAACAAAGTCACGGCTGACGGACACTCAGGCAATATGATACTGTACGGTCACAATATGGCTGTCGGTACGTTCTTTGCGGCGTTGAACGAATACTGGCGTACAATGTATGACTCATACGATGAGCCGAGTAAATCTTTCTATAAGGAACACCCGATTATCAGATTTGATACGCTGTATGAGCAGGCTGAATGGAAAATCTTCGGTTTCGGCATTTACAATGTTGCCGAGTCGAGAGGCGAGGTGTTCGGTTATAACCAGAAGCTTGACTTTACCTCGGAAGATGATTTCAACGACTATATCATAAATATAATGGACAGAAGCGATATCTTCACCGATGTTGATTTAAAGTACGGCGATGATATCCTGACGCTTTCGACTTGTTGCTGGCCTTATGAGGGAAGCGACAACACGGTAAGACTTGCAATATTCGCAAGAAAGATCCGTGACGGCGAAAGTGATACGGTCGATGTAAGCAAAGCTGTCGGCAACCCTTATGTAAAGCGTTGGCAGTGGGTATATGACAAGGTAAGCGGCGGTTACGACTGGTTCCAGAGTACATGGGACAGAAGAAAACTGCTCAGCTATACTGCCGATGACGCAAAGCGTGACGGCTACTCATTCCCCGACAAGACAGACTGATTAACGCAAATCGGTTTAAATTCAAGGAGCATTAATGACAACATATATGGAAAAGTACCCACGCCGTAACGGTGTGGCTACTAAAAAACCTGGTTTCTGGAAAAGACTTTTCAAGGGCATTATCCCCTGGAAAGGCGACTCAGCCGGAGTGGTTATCAGAAAACTCATTTTTATTGTCGCACTTATCGTATTTCTTATTACGGCAGTGCCGCTCGTTTCGGACATATTCCTTATGTTCCGTGACCAGTGGAGAAGCCAGGGAATTTCGGATATTTATATACCCGACGGCAATAACGGCGGTTCAAGCAAAGAAATACTCCCATCGTTCAAGAAACTGCTTGAGATCAATCCCGATACTGTGGGATATCTGAAGATAGACGGTACGGCGATAGATTATCCCGTTGTAAAGGGTACGGATAATGACTACTACCTTACCCATGATTTCTACAGGGAAAAGAGCAAGAGCGGTTCTGTAATGATGGACTGCAACTGTGTGGTTTCTCCCGACGGACATTCGGGCAACATGGTTCTGTACGGTCACAACATGGCGGTAGGTACGTTCTTTGCGTGCCTGAGTGAATACTGGAGAACACTGTACGACAGCTATGACGAACCGTCAATGCAGTTCTACAAGGATCACCCGACAATAACATTCAACACACTGTATGAAGAAGCTGAATGGAAGATATTCGGCATAGGACTTTTCAACATCTATGAGGAGTACGGTGAAGTTTATTCAAATTATAACAATAAGCACGATTTTACTTCCCGTGACGATTTCAACCACTTTATCATTGACCTTATGGACAGAAGTGACATTTTCACCGATGTTGATATAGAATACGGCGATGATATACTGACGCTCTCTACTTGCTACTGGCCGTTCCGCTCGGACATGGACAATGTACGTCTTGCAATATTCGCAAGAAAGGTACGTCCCGGCGAAAGCACTTATGTAGATGTCAGCAAGGCAAAGGTAAATACTTATGTCAAGCGCTGGCAGTGGGTATATGACAATATCGGCGGCGGCTACGACTGGTCACAGAGCAACTGGGACAGAAGAAAACTGCTGAGCTATACAGCTGAAGATGCCGAAAAGGACGGCTACACGTTTATAGATGACATAAACGATGAAGACGGAATATATGATTATAACAACGGCGACGACGGCTACAATTATTGATATAAGTACAGTGTAAATGCTTATGAGGGGCGGTGAAGCGTTGGAAGAACAGAATATAACGGAGAAGACAAAATCATCGGCAACGAAAAAACTGCCCGTCATAAGCGGTTGGGTGCTGTGGTTTGCGCTTGGTGCTTGTACCTTGTGGCTTGTTGCGGTCGGCATTATGCTGATAATGAAACTGACCGAGCCGCCGATACCGCCGAACATGATAGATTACACCGCAGAGCTTGAAGTTGATATTCCTGCCGACCCCGTTATCACCGAAAAGAAAAAGCCGACAATTCTTCCCGAGTACCAAGAATGGTATGACAGAAATAACGATATGGTAGGCTGGCTTAAAATAGACGGAACAAACGTTGATTACCCCGTTTTGCAAAGCAAGGGTTTCGACCCGACAAAGCCGGTAGACTACATTGAAGTTTATGAGAAGAATATGTACTGGCTCAAACATGACTTTGACGGGGAATACAGCTATTCGGGATGTATCACCGCCGAGTACTGCGCCCATATCGGAAGCGACTATCGTTCGCCGAATATCCTGCTGTACGGTCACAATATGTCGAACGGAACGTTCTTCAGAGATGTGAACAAGTTTGATGTTCTCTATTACGGCAGGGATATGTACGATGAACACCCGGTAATTCAGTTCGATACGCTGTATGAAAAAGGTCTGTACAAGATTTTTGCAATGATGCAGGTAAACGTTGATAAGGTTGACGGGGAGGTGTTCTACTACACAGCACCGTACACATTCAATAACAAACAGGAATTTATCGACTATTATGCGAAAGTCCTTGACAGAAGCTTTATCTATACGCCGCAGGTTGATCTGAAATACGGCGATGAGGTAATCGCACTGTCAACCTGCGATTTCCCGTTCGGAAAGAGTAAGAATATACGATATGTCCTTTATGCAAGAAGAGTCCGTGACGGTGAAGACCCCACGGTAGACATATCAAAAACGATAATCAATTACGATCCGCTATACTATGATTACTGGTACAGCGTGAACGGAGGTTCGTGGGGCGGCAGAAACTGGGACCCTGCACTGCTGAAAGGCTACAAGGCAACGAAAAGCAACTGAGAAACAGCCTGACATCAGCAATTTATATATCAAAAGGAAGGTAAGAAGATGCCTGATTACAAATCGGTCATAGTATCGACCGGAAAAAAGGATAAAAAGAAGAAAAAGAAAAAGGAGAACGCCGCTCTTGCTATAGTCAAGGGTCTGATCCCCTGGAAAGGCGACAGCGTAGGCGAGATAATCAGAAAGATCGTTTTCCTGGTATCTATAATCGCTCTGTGCGTTGCGGTGCTGATAATAATAGATACATATCTTTTCAAGCCTAAACGTGAGGGTGCGGAATACAGGAGCAGTATTTTACAGCTCGGAAACCACGAACCCACGGCAGAAGAAATAGCGGAACTTCCCGAAAAAGCCATAAACACCGAATATGCGCCTTTTTATGCGATAAACAATGATTTTGTCGGCTGGCTTATCATAAAAAACACAAATGTAAACTATCCTGTAGTACAGGGTACGGACAACACCCACTATCTTGAAACCGACTTCTACGGAAATTACAGCAAGAATGGTACTATCTTTGCAGATTACGAGAACGAGTTCAAGAACACCGGTGAAACATCCGCAAATACTATACTTTACGGTCACAATCTGCGTACCGAAAACTTCTTTGCGGAAATTACCGAGTACAGACGAGTAGACCTTGACAAGAGCCTTGAGTTCCTTAAAGAACATCCGGTTATCGAGTTCAACACACTGTATGAGAAGTCAAAGTACAAGATTTTCTCTGTAATGCTCCTCAACACAAGAGAAGAGTACGGCGAGGTATTCAACTACCCTGCAATCCTCAATTTCTCTAACAGGGACGAGTTCAACTACTTCACGTCCGAGTGCCTTGACAGAAGTGAATTTTTCACGGGCGTTGACATGAAGTACGGCGACAAGTTCTTAACGCTGTCTACCTGCGAATTTGAGGTAGGTCTTTACGATATGCGTATCGTTGTTGTCGGAAGAAAGGTGCGTGACGGAGAGTCGGATACATTCTCCGATGAGGAGATCGCAAACTTCAAGCGTAACCCCGACCCGAAACTTTGCAGAACCATGAGAGAGCTTTACTATTACGGCACCGAATGGGGCGGAAGATACTGGGATCCCGCATGGATCGAGGGATTCAAGAAGGACAGCCTGTTTGTTGACAGCGATAACGACAGTTCAGACTGATAAAAACGGAAATTTGTAATATAAAGGAGGAATTCAATGCAGAAAGTATCAATAGGAAAGATACTGCTTGCCCTTGTCATATCCTGCATATACATATACCTTTTCGGAATTGTCCAGGTAGTCCATGTAAGTGCCGACAACGACAGGGAGATAGAGGTATCAATACCCGAGGTAACTACATCTGCCGAAACCGAAAAAACTCCCGAAACTACAACAATAAAACTGATTGACGATAAAAAGCCCACACTTGCCGATGTAAAGGCACAGACTACAGCAACCACCAAGGCGGAAACGACCACATCTACAACTACGGTAAAAAAACGCACACCCACACCTGCGGCGGATAATACCGTTATAATCCCCGAAACAACAACTGCCACAACCACCACAGCGGCAACAACTGTCGCACCGGAAACCACAACGGCTGAAACAACATCTGCGCCGACACCGACACCCGATAACAGCGATGAGGAACAGCTCACCGTATATGACCAGGTAACAGGTACATATTACACCGCAGGCGCAAGAGAAATCATCGCAAGAGCCGTAGTCGGCGAGATATGGAACGAGTTCCCCGATGAAGCGGTAAAGGCTCAGGCAGTAGCTGAATATACCTATATCAAAAAGCAGAACGATATGGGACTGCGACCCACAACAGCTCTGAAAACCGACGTTTACGACAGAATATACAAACTCGTTGACGAGGTACTCGGCGAAGCGATTTACTATAACGGCGAGATGATACAGAGCGTATTCTTTGCGTCCTCGTGCGGTTATACAAACAGTGCAAAGAATGTATGGGGTGTTGATTATCCCTACCTCGTGAGCGTTGATTGTCCTCTTGATAAGACGACGGATCCCAACTGGGGCAGTACCGACAGCTATTCTTCGGATTACATAAAGAATGCGGTTCAGAGTGCCCTCGGCATCACTCTTACGGGTGACCCGTCAACATGGTTCAAGATAAATTCCAGACTTAATGACAGGGAACACGGCTGGGTAACGTCAATTTCCGTCGGCGGTATGACAAAAGCCAACGGCAAGACGATAGACGGCAGAACGATAAGAGAAACTGTACTCGGCTATTCGCTGAAGAGTGCGGCTTTTGAACTGAAATACGACAAAAACAGCGACAAGTTCATCTTTACGACCTATGGTCACGGTCACGGTGTCGGAATGTCGCAGTACGGGGCAAAGGCTCTTGCCGAAAATGGCTACACCTATAAGCAGATTTTACAGCATTACTTCACAGGTGTGGAGATATATTGAGAATATTCCGAAAGGACACCCCACGGTGTCCTTTTCTTGCTTTATAATAACCTCAGACTCAAAATCCGAAAAGTCGGATTTTAGCACGCATAACTGCGTGCTTACTGCTTCGCAGTGTCTGAGAACATTTTAACATTGATTGGTTTTGCTTTCGGCAAAACTGCGGCGTTCCGCCGCTGTGCCTTCGGCACACGCAATCATGTTATAATGCGGTTTCACCATTGACAAAAACGCTATATAGTGTTAAAATAAAACGATAAGATTTTTTATCCGTGACTATAAATAATACTCTATGGAAAGAAAAAGGAATGAAAGAAATGAGAAATCTGACGGGTGCAGATATAATCTGCGAATGTCTGATAGAGCAGGGCGTTGATACCGTTTTCGGCTATCCCGGCGGCGCAGTTCTGAATATCTACGACAGTTTATACAATTACAGTGACAAAATACACCACGTTCTGACAGCACACGAGCAGGGTGCAAGCCATGCGGCTGACGGTTACGCACGTTCAACAGGCAAGACGGGCGTTGTTATAGCAACATCAGGACCCGGTGCTACAAACCTTGTTACAGGTATTGCAACGGCATATATGGACAGCGTGCCCATGGTAGCTATTACAGGTAACGTTGCCTGCTCGCTTTTAGGACTTGACAGCTTCCAGGAAGTTGATATAACAGGCATCACAATGCCGATTACAAAGCATAATTTCATCGTAAAGGACGTAAACAAGCTTGCCGATACCCTGCGTGAAGCATTCTACATAGCAGGAAGCGGCAGAAAAGGTCCCGTCCTTGTCGATGTCCCCAAGGATATAACAGCTCAGAAGGCTGAGTTTGTGAACAAGCCCCTGAAACCCTACACAGTAAACGTTACTATGCACCAGGACGACTGTATAGCAAAGGCGGCTGAGCTGATTAAGAATGCTGAACGTCCGTTCCTTTATACAGGCGGCGGTATCTACGGCGACGACGGTGCAAATACATTAAAGGCTTTCGCTGAGCTTATCGACGCTCCCGTATCATCATCACTTATGGGACAGGGCAGTTTTGACGAAACCGACAGCAGATACATGGGTATGCTCGGTATGCACGGTACAAAGACAGCGGCAGAGGCAATAAAGAATTGCGACCTGTTCATCGGTATCGGCACAAGATTCTCAGACAGAGTAATAGGTAATCCGCAGACCTTCGCCCCCGATGCAAAGGTACTTCATATAGACATCGACCCTGCTGAAATAAACAAGAACATAAAGGTTTATCACCAGGTTATCGGCGACAGCACAGATGTCATGAAAAAGCTGATAAAGCTAATTCCTCAGCAGTCGCACAGCGGCTGGATGGGCAAAATAAAGACGTGGGAGAAGCAGTACGAGTGCAGGCAGAAAGGCACAGACGAGCTGACCCTCACACCTCAGCACCTTATTGAAACACTCGATAAGCTTACAAACGGCGAAGCGCTTATCGCAACCGAAGTAGGTCAGTCGCAGATGTGGGCAGCTCAGTATTACGCATATAAGCACCCCCACCAGCTCATCACAAGCGGTGGTCTCGGCACTATGGGTTATGGTCTCGGTGCGGCGATCGGTGCAAAGTGCGGCAATCCTGATAAGACAGTCGTAAACGTTGCAGGCGACGGAAGCTTCCACATGAACTTAAACGAGCTTGTAACATTATCAAAGCACAATATACCTGTTATTGAGCTTGTTATAAACAACAACGTTCTCGGTATGGTACGTCAGTGGCAGAGATTGTTCTACGGAAAGAGATTTTCACAGACAACGCTCGACCGTCCTACAGATTACATGAAGCTCGGCGAAGCATTCGGCATAAAGTCATTCGTTATCGACAGCGAGGACAAGTGCGAGGAGATACTGAGTGAGGCTCTTGAAGTTTCAAAGACAGCCCCCGTACTTATCGAAGCAAGAATTGACAAGGATATAAACGTTCTTCCTATGGTACCCGCAGGAAAATCCATAACAGAGCCTATCCTTGAGATAGAAATTGACGACTGAACGGAGGCAGAAAAATGACAGAGAGAAACGTAATTTCCGTCTGCGTGAACAACGGTATCGGCGTACTCGGCAGAGTGACAGGTCTGTTCAGCCGCAGAGGATATAATATAATAAGTCTTAACGTTGCGGAAACCGAGAACCTCGGTATTTCCCGTATGACAATAGTCGCAGAGGGCGACGAGGGCGTGATGGAACAGCTGGTAAAACAGCTCCGCAAGCTCTATGACGTATCAGAAGTAAAGGTACTGCGTGATGCCGTATGCCGTGAGCATATCATTATGAAAGTCGGTAACGGACCTGCGTCACGCCAGCCTGTAATCGAGATTGCAAACCTTTTCAGAGCAAAGGTCGTAAACGTAGCCGAAAGCAGACTTATGCTTGAGCTTACGGGCGAGCCCGAAAAGATAGATTCGTTCATAGGACTGTTACAGCCCTACGGAGTAAAGGAACTTGTGAGAACAGGTATCTCAGCTCTTGAACGTGACTGATAAACGGAAATTATTATATGAGATATACAGCCCTGTATCAAGGGCAAAAGTCAGAAAGGCAGGAACAACACATGGGCATGACTATGAGCCAGAAGATACTGGCAAAGCACGCAGGACTTGAAAGCGTAAGAGAGGGTCAGCTGATTAGAGCAAAGCTCGATATGGTACTCGGCAACGACATTACAAGCCCAGTTGCAATAAACGAGTTCAACAAGGCAGGTTTCGGCGGTGTATTCAACAAGGATAAGATCTCTCTTGTAATGGATCACTTCACACCCAATAAGGATATCAAGGCGGCTACTCAGTGCAAGCAGTGCAGAGAGTTCGCAGGAAAGTATGATATAACAAATTATTACGATGTAGGCGATATGGGTATTGAGCACGCACTTCTCCCCGAAAAAGGACTTATAGGTCCCGGCGAGCTGTGCATAGGCGCAGACAGCCACACCTGTACATACGGCGCACTCGGCGCATTCTCAACGGGCGTAGGCTCGACCGATATGGCGGCTGGCATGGCAACAGGTGAAGCATGGTTCAAGGTTCCCTCCGCTATAAAGTTCAATCTTACAGGAAAGCTTAACAAGTATGTAAGCGGCAAGGACGTTATTCTTCACATAATCGGTATGATAGGCGTTGATGGCGCACTTTATCAGTCTATGGAATTTACCGGTGAGGGCTTGAAGAGCCTTTCGATAGATGACAGACTTTGCATTGCCAATATGGCTATCGAAGCCGGTGCAAAGAACGGTATATTTGAAGTTGACGAGATAACAATGGCATATATGAAAGAAAGAGCAGACCGTGACTTTGATATCTTCAAGGCTGACGATGACGCTGTATATTCAAGAGTTATCAACATTGACCTGTCAACAATAAAGCAGACGGTTTCATTCCCTCATCTGCCCGAAAACACAAAGACCGTTGACGAGATTACAGAGGATATAAAGATTGACCAGGCAGTTATAGGTTCATGTACAAACGGCAGAATAAGCGATATGCGTATCGCCGCTGAGATTCTCAAGGGTAAGCATATTGCAAAGGGTGTAAGATGTATCGTAATCCCCGGCACTCAGAAGGTATATCTCCAGTGCATAAAGGAAGGTCTTGCAGAGATATTTGTAAATGCAGGCTGTGTGCTTTCTACTCCCACCTGCGGTCCGTGCCTTGGCGGTCACATGGGTATACTTGCGGCAGGAGAACGTGCTATTTCCACCACAAACAGAAACTTTGTCGGCAGAATGGGACACGTTGACAGCGAGGTTTATCTTGCAAGCCCGGCGGTTGCGGCGGCAAGTGCAATCGCAGGCAAGATAACAGGCATCAAGTAAGGTGAAAATATGGTAAAGCATATAATAATCTGGAATTTGAAAGACGAACTGACAGCGGAAGAGAAAAAGGAAAGATGCCGCCTTATAAAGCAGGGTCTTGAAAGCCTTGCGGGCAAAATTGACGGACTTCTTGAGATAAAGGTAATCACCGATATCTTAGGCTCTTCCACAGGGGATTTAATGCTTGACAGTACATTTGAGAGTGCAGAAGCGTTAAAGGGTTATTCAACTCATCCCGAACACGTCAAGGTTGCCGACAGTACGGTAAGACCCTACACGGCAAGACGCAGTTGCGTAGATTTTGAGATATAAGAAAGGAAAGACATATATGAAGGCACACGGTACAGTACATAAATACGGTGACAACGTAGATACCGACGTTATCATTCCTGCAAGATACCTTAATACAGCCGACCACAAAGAACTTGCAAGTCACTGTATGGAAGATATCGACAAGGACTTTGTAAAGAACGTTAAAGAGGGCGACATTATAGTTGCCAACATGAATTTCGGTTGCGGAAGCTCAAGAGAGCACGCACCTATCGCAATCAAGGCAAGCGGAATTTCCTGCGTTATCGCAAGCACATTCGCAAGAATTTTCTACCGCAATTCAATCAACATCGGTCTTGCTATCTTAGAGTGCGATGAAGCCGCTAAGGATATCGAGAACGGCAACGAGGTTGAGGTTGACTTTGACACAGGTGTTATCACCAATGTTACAAAGGGTTGCACATACAAGGCTGAGCCTTTCCCCGAATTTATCAAGGATATAATCAACAAGGGCGGTCTGCTGAACTCCTTAAAGAAGTAAGACCGCAGAAAGCGTTATGCCATGAGGGTAGATATAAAAGCGTTATCCGACAGCGAACTGCATGAGCAGGGTTTTCGCAATATATCGGTAAAACTGCACGGTTTCGGGCTGTACACTGACGATGAGATGTGTGCCGTCTGCATAACAACTGAAAAGCAGGACAGCATAAGCGGCGAGGTCGTACTGGAAAAGCTGTTTGTCCGTGAGGATAAAAGGCATTACGGCGTTGCCAGAAAACTTCTCAATTACACACTGAGAACAATGTGTGCCTGCGGCTATAAATACGCCGTAGCTACCCCCGACAATGAAACGGCAGAACGTTTTCTTATAAAATTCGGCTTTGAAAAAGCGGAGGGAAAATCCGCTTTATACAGAATAGAGCTTTAAGTTCAAAGAAAGGATATTACCTATGGAAAAGAACATAGCCGTTATCAAGGGCGACGGAATAGGTCCTGAGATAGTTACCGAAAGCATGAAGGTACTCGATAAGGTAGCCGAGAAGTTCGGTCACAAGTTCAACTACACACAGCTTCTTATGGGCGGATGCTCGATTGACGCAAACGGCGTACCGCTGACAGATGAAACAATAGCCGCTTGTAAAGCATCTGATGCTGTACTCATGGGCTCAATCGGCGGTGATACAACAACATCACCCTGGTATAAGCTCCCTGCAAATCTGCGTCCCGAGGCAGGTCTGCTCGGTATCAGAAAAGCACTCGGACTGTTTGCAAATCTTCGTCCCTGCCTGCTTTATCCTGAGCTTGCAGGTGCTTGCCCCTTAAAGACAGGGATAAGCGCTAAGGGCTTTGATATGCTCATTATGCGTGAGCTTACAGGCGGTCTTTACTTCGGTGCAAGAAAGACTGAAGAAGTAAACGGTGTTATGACAGCTACCGACACGCTTACATACAGCGAGGACGAGATCCGCAGAATCGCAATCAAGGCATTTGACGTTGCGATGAAGAGAAGAAAAAAGGTAACAAGCGTTGACAAGGCTAACGTTCTTGATTCTTCAAGGCTGTGGAGAAAGGTAGTAACCGAGGTATCAAAGGATTATCCCGAGGTTACTCTTGAGCATATGCTCGTTGACAACAGCGCAATGCAGCTTGTAAAGGATCCCGCACAGTTTGACGTTATGGTAACAGAAAATATGTTCGGCGACATTCTGTCAGATGAAGCAAGCATGATAACAGGCTCTATCGGTATGCTCCCGTCAGCCAGCATGAACGAAACAAAGTTCGGTCTGTACGAGCCAAGCGGCGGATCCGCTCCCGACATTGCAGGTCAGAACAAGGCAAACCCCATAGCTACTATCCTTTCAGCCGCTATGATGCTCCGCTACAGCTTTGATATGGTGAAGGAAGCTGACGCAGTTGAAAATGCAGTAAGCAAGGTGTTGAAGGACGGCTATCGCACAGGCGATATCATGAGTGAGGGCATGACACTGCTCTCATGCTCCGAGATGGGCGACAAGATAGCTGAGAATATATAATTTATATAACGAAAGCCACGGCGAAAACCGTGGCTTTTTTCTGTATATAAAACAAAACGGCAGTGTGGTAAAACACCCTGCCGTTTAATTTTATTAATTTGTCTGTTTCTTGTCCTTGCGGTTATTATAGAAGAACATAGCAACGCCCACGCCGCATATTATCACATATCCGAGCAGGCTCCATATATCCGGAAGTTGCGAGAACATTATAAATCCGAGCAACGCCGAGAATATGATCTGCGAATAGTCGTATACCGATATTTCCTTGGCCGGAGCGAATTTGTATGCCGCAGTTATGCTGAACTGTCCGCCTGCTGCCGCAAGTCCTGCACCGAGCAGTATTAGCCACTGTTGCCACGTCATATAGTGAAAGTCAAACAACAGGAACGGTAGTGTAACAAGGCACGAGAATCCCGAGAAGAAGAACACGATATAAGGTCCTTTCTCTCCCCTGACGCCCAGCCACCTTACCGCCGTATATGCCGCACCTGCGCCCATACCGCCGAGAAATCCCAGCAGTGACGGCACAAGGTCAAGGTTTGCAAAGCTTGGCTTTATTATAAGCAAGCTTCCTGCAAACGCTATTATAACACCGAGCGTCTGCACTAAATTCGTCCGTTCCTTTAAGAACAGTGCCGAAAATACTATTACGAAGAACGGCGACATTTTGTTCAGCATCGCCGCATCGGATAAAGCCAGATGATCCACCGCATAGAAGTTGCCGAGTATTCCTATCGTTCCGCATATCGAGCGTATCAGCAACGCCCCGATATTCTTTTTGCTTTGCGGTAAAAACGAGCCTTTCTGCCTTATCAGTATAACCGCCGCAAATATAAATGCAACGAGGTTTCTGAAAAAGCTCTTCTGTACCGACGGCAGATCGCCTGCCAGCCGCACAAACGCACCCATAAACGCAAAGCAGAAAGCGGAACTGATTATGCACAGTACGCCTTTCCACTTCTGCGGTATTCTGTCAAGTATTCCTGCCATGCTCAGTCACCCGTCTTTACTTCGTCAAACGGAAGTATAACCGTTTCGGGCAGTGTGATCTCTCCGCCTGATGCGAAAAGCTCGGGTCTGTCGAACTTATAGCTGATTTTAAGCGAACTTATCGCTTTTGTTATCTCCTCATCGGTAAGCTCCGACCTTTCGATAACGAATACAAGTGATACCTTACTGCTGTTGAAACGGTCGATTGACGCAACATTGGTTTCTTTCAGCACAAAAGCCTGCTTGTCATACGGTATATCGTCAATCGAGAACTGTATGTTGTTTATCTTGTACATACCGATGTTCGTAAAGTCGAACACCATCTCAACACGCAGATAGTTTTCAGGCTTCGACATATCAAAATCCGTATCGCTCAGCAGTTTGCTTGTAGAACTGCTGTCAAGGTGCGTACCGTCTTTCAGCTTGTCATATACGCTTTTTATCGTGTTGTCAAAGCTTTGCCCGCTGTAGCTGTACAGCCGTGTGTACGCATATTCCGCTTTTACGGGAAAAGCAAACTGCGTAACCACGACTATTACCGCAACAGCCACGACCAGCACCCATATAAGCGCCTTTTTAACGGCATTGTGTCCGAAAAGATTGGTCAGTGTCTGCTTGAAACTCATACTTTCTTAACACCGAGAGTTACATTCTCGCCGTTTATATCCTGTTCCTTTGTAAATCCGTCAGTCTTGCCGGTCACGATATCGTCAGCAAGTGTATCCTCTGAGATGCTGTCCTTATTGCGTGCCAGTATCTCGGCTACCTTGTCACTGCCGTCACAGTAGATAACGATATGATCCATAACCTCAAAGCCTGCGTCCTTACGCATTGTCTGGATCTTGCTTACGATTTCTCTTACGTTACCCTCTTCAATAAGCTCGGGTGTAAGAGTTGTATCAAGAACTACCGTGTAACCTCTGTCTGTTACTACCGCATAGCCTTCCTTCTGATGTTCGTCGATAAGCAGGTCGTCCTTTGCAATCTGAACATCACCTGTTGAAAGCGTCAGCGTCATAGCGCCTGTTTCACGGATCTCGTTCATAGCCTTCTGACCGTCAACCTCAGCAAGCTTTGTTCTTACCTCGCCTATCTGCTTGCCGAAACGGGCACCGAGTGTCTTGAGCTGGGGCTTGAATGTGTAGCTTGTGAAGTGGTCGGTGTTATCTATAAAGCTGATTTCCTTGATGTTCAGCTCGTCCTTTACGATATCCGCATACATAGGCTCAAGCGTCTTGTCACCCTTTACCATTATCTTTGATATAGGCTGTCTGTTCTTGATGTTTGCGGCATTTCTTGCGGCACGTCCGAGAGTAACTACTGTCAGTACAGTATCCATCTCTTCTTCAAGGTGCTTGTCGATAAGCTTTTCATCTACAGTGGGGAAGTCGCAAAGATGTACGCTGATAGGAGCGTTCTTGTCGAGTGAGCAAACAAGGTTTCTGTAGATATCGTCGCATACGAAAGGAGTCATAGGAGCAGATGTCTTAGCAATCGTTACAAGTGCTGTGTACAGCGTCATGTAAGCATTTATCTTATCCTGTGTGAGTTCCTTTGACCAGAAACGTTCTCTGCTGCGGCGGACATACCAGTTACTCATCTCATCGACGAAATCCTGTAATGCTCTTGCAGCTTCGGGGATACGGTAGTTTGCAAGGTTATCATCGACTGCACCTACAACCGTGTTCAGTCTTGATAACAGCCACTTGTCCATAACACCGAGCTTGTCAACATCAAGTGTGTACTTCGTAGCGTCAAAGTTGTCTATATTAGCGTACAGAACGTAGAATGCGTAGGTGTTCCACAGAGTAGAGATATACTTTCTCTGACCCTCGTTTACCGCTTTCGCATGGAATCTGTTGGGAAGCCACGGAGCAGAGTTTGTATAGAAGTACCAGCGGATAGCGTCTGCGCCGTGTTCAGCCAGTGACTCGAACGGGTCTACTGCGTTGCCCTTTGACTTTGACATCTTCTGACCGTCTTTATCGAGTACAAGACCGAGAACGATAACGTTCTTGTAAGGAGCCTTGTTGAATAAAAGCGTTGAGATAGCGAGCAGTGAGTAGAACCAGCCTCTTGTCTGGTCAACCGCCTCTGAAATGAAGTCGGCAGGGAACTGCTGTTCAAACTTTTCCTTGTTCTCGAAGGGATAGTGATGCTGTGCGAAGGGCATAGAACCGCTGTCGAACCAGCAGTCGATAACCTCAGGCACTCTCTTCATCTGCTTGCCGCAGTGAGGGCACTTTATTGTAACAGCGTCGATATAGGGACGGTGAAGCTCGATATCATCGGGGCAGTTGTCCGACATTGACTTCAGCTCTTCAATACTGCCGATAGCGTGCTTGTGACCGCACTCGCACTCCCAGATATTAAGAGGAGTACCCCAGTATCTGTTTCTTGAAAGACCCCAGTCCTGAACGTTTTCGAGCCAGTCGCCGAAACGGTTCTTGCCGACGCTCTCGGGGATCCAGTTGATTGTTTCGTTGTTTCTGATAAGGTCGTCCTTGACAGCCGTCATCTTGATGAACCATGACTCTCTTGCGTAGTACAGCAGAGGAGTATCACATCTCCAGCAGTGCGGATAGCTATGCTCAAACTTGGGTGCGTCAAACAGTAAGCCCTTTTCATCAAGGTCTTTAAGAACCATGGGGTCGGCTTTCTTTACGAACACGCCTGCATAAGGTGTTTCGGCAGTCATGTTACCTTTACCGTCAACGAGCTGTACGAAAGGTAAGTCGTACTTTCTGCCGACCTTAGCGTCGTCTTCACCGAATGCGGGAGCAATATGAACAACACCTGTACCGTCTGTAAGTGTTACATAAGTGTCGCATACTACATAGTAGCCCTTCTTGTGCTGTTTTTCACAGATATCAACAGCACAGTCGAATAAAGGCTCATATTCCTTGCCTTCAAGATCCTTACCTATATACTTTTCAACTACCTCATAGGGAGCTGTGGGCTTGTCGCCGCCGAGGATCTTGTCGCAGAGAGCTTCAGCAAGATAATATGTGTAGCCGTCAGCTGTCTTTACCTTAACATAAGTTTCATCGGGGTTTACGCAGAGTGCAACGTTTGAGGGAAGTGTCCAGGGAGTTGTCGTCCATGCGAGGATATAAGCGTCCTCGTCCTTAACCTTGAAACGTACAACCGCAGAACGTTCCTTAACGTCCTTATAGCCCTGAGCTACCTCGTGGCTTGAAAGCGGAGTTCCGCAACGGGGGCAGTAGGGAACTATCTTGAATCCCTTGTATAAAAGACCCTTTTCCCATATCTGCTTTAATGCCCACCACTCAGACTCAATGAAGTTGTTGTCATAAGTTACATACGGATCGTCCATATCAGCCCAGAAGCCGACAGTGCGTGAGAAGTTCTCCCACATACCCTTATACTTCCATACGCTTTCCTTACACTTAGTGATGAACGGGTCAAGTCCGTACTTTTCAATCTGATCCTTGCCGTCAAGTCCGAGAAGCTTCTCAACTTCAAGCTCAACGGGAAGTCCGTGCGTGTCCCAGCCTGCCTTACGGGGAACGTCATAGCCCTTCATTGTGCGGTATCTCGGGATCATATCCTTGATAACACGGGTAAGAACGTGACCAATGTGCGGCTTACCGTTAGCCGTAGGCGGTCCGTCATAGAATGTGTAGGTCTTGTCGCCCTTTCTCTGCTCCATACTCTTGCGGAATATGTCGTTGTCATGCCAGAACTGTTCTGTCTGCTTTTCTCTCTCGACAAAATTTACCGAGGTAGGTACTTTTTCGTAAAGTGACATCTTTCTTCCTCCTGTTTTTGCAAAAATCACCCTTCCGTGCGTAGTCCATACAGGAAACCTCAGAAGGTCGGGGTTCAGCCCCGTTGCATATTGTTTATTTGCGTTTGCGGAAAATAAAAAGCCCTTATCCTCCGAAAAGGATAAGGACTATAGTTTCATAACAGTCTTTATAACCACCGTTTCGTCATTCCGTCAAATGCGTTCCTTTTAACGTTGGAAAAACGTCCCGTTCTACTCTCGCAGTATCATAACCGCAATTTCGGCGGGCAGCTTGGAGGTGATATTCATACGGTATTTCTGCACCGACCTCTCACCGTCGTCGGTTCGCTTTGGCTTAATATCCGCACTACTGTCCTCGTCACAGCCTTTAAAATATCATACACACTGATTATACAATCAAATTTTCCCTTTGTCAAGCGTTTTTGTGTTAAAATCGCATTTTATTTGCTTTACCGCCGGAATAAATTTACCGTATCACCTCTTCATTTTCCGTCCGCACATACAGCGCACACCACTGCCATAACCGCGAATGTATATCGTGCACGGATAATAAGCTTGTATCTTTACGTCTGACTATTTCGAGTATATCACAACGCCTGTACCTGTCAAGCGGTTTTCATCGCTTTTCATCGCATAGTATCGCGTATTTCAAACCGGTCGCCGCTCATTTCTATGCATAAACATAATCGCCTATTTCGACCTGCTTTGTACTGATAAATTCAGCTTTCGATACGGAGTATATTCTCTCCTCGTACTTTTCATCTTCCGTCCGGCAGACAAAGCGTATCTCGTCCTTGCTTTTCTCAACAGCACCGGTAGCAAAAGGCAAAACGTTTTCGCACTGCGCAATAAGCTTCCCGTCAGAAGAATATGCGTCTGCAACAAGATTATTGTACTCCTTGGGCGGAAGCTCCGTATCAGGATCATAACGATATCTGAATGCGAATACATACCCGCCGTCTTCCTTTGCGCTGGCATAATGGTAATACTCCGGTGCAGTCACATTGAACTTTTCACTGCCGTCAGTATCATAGATATACAGCTTTTTCCTGCCTGTTTCTTCATCCTGAATCTCCTGCCAGAAATATCCGTCAAGGAAAATATCGCTGTCACCGTATCTGTCAAACGTTATCTCTTTTCCGTCCAGTCCGTAATATGAACTCGTCACTTCATTATTCGTCCTTGAGCGGTAAATATACACGATCGGCGTTCCGTCATACATTTTGTCCATACCGGCGGAATATTGTGACTTCTTATTCATTATCACGAACTGATACGGCTCATTGCCCGCATAGTCGGTAATACTGCCATCGATTTTCAGATGACAATACTGCATTATGTTACTATAGCTATTTAGCTCAAGCTGTTCTTTGTTCTCCTTGCAGTAGTTTATAAAATACTCATAGCCCCCGGCAAACGAATATAATGTCTTGAAGTACTCGCCGTCATATGCAAAGCCGTTAGCCCCGACCGCTGTATTTTTGCTTTCATAAGCTGTTTTGCCGCTTGTGTCTATCAGCACTTCATCGGTAAACCGTTCTGCCTCTTCCGACTCGTCCGGTGCCCTGTATTCTGCGACCCTTGCATATCCGTCAGCCGAGAAGTCAGCCGCGATCTCCGTAAACGCAGGTATCACTACCTCGCCCGTCATATTTAGATATCCTATCTTTCCGTTTTTGATATCCGCATAAGCCGCATAGCCGTTTACAGGCGGATTAAACGGATATCCGCTGTCAAACACCTCGTTCATTCTTCTGTCAAGGCAGACATACTTTCCGTCCCGCTCTATAACAATATACTGCGACTTTTCGTTCACACACGCATAATCATATTCCCCGAGCAACTCGCCGTACCTGCTGTACACTCTGAATTTTCCGTCGTCTGTTACAGTCAGAAGCTTATCGTCACAGGCAGACGCATAAATAAACGCACCTATTCTTTTTCCGTACACCGTATAATACTCATTTCCGCTCTTTTCGAGATATGAATTGCCGTCAGCATCGATGTAGTCCGACATACCGTCACGGCTGACGCAGATAAAATATTCATTCATATATTCGAGCGCACCGTTATCCTGCTTATAGCTCAGCAGGCATTCTCCGGTTTCGCTGTCAATAACACGGCGGACATCATTGCTCATGTCAACTGTGCCGTAATATGTGCACGACAGCATTACCGTATGCTCCGTGTTCTCATAAAGTCCGAGATAGTTGTTTGTTTCTATCGTCAGCGGCTGATAAAGCCTGCCGTTGTACACCCTGTACCGGTTGTGATACAGGTTTTCACCGCTACTGTTACTTAAGAACAGGCAGTTATTGCCGCTGTACAGTCCGTCATGGTCGGAAAGCGTTATCGTGTTTCTGTTGACATCGGTCATAGCAAGCGGGTCTTTACTGCCGCTGCCCACAACGCCGTAAAAATATTCGTCTGCATTTTTTGTCGTATACAGCTTATCCATTCCGTCCGACGGTATCGGTATTACATTTACCTTGCTGTCGACAAGATAGTACCCGTTCTTATCCAATATGGCATATCCGTCCTCAAACTCGCCGTAGCCTTTCAGCAATTCGGAGTTTTCCTTTACCTCAGTTCCGTCAGCCGCATACACAAGCTTATTAACATAATCTTTGTAAAAGTATTCGGGATCACCGCTGTCTGTCTTTACTGCCAATGTGCCGTAATTCACCGCATTTTCATAATATTCAGCCCCGTCAAAACATTTAGGTGTATACCAGTTGTGGTTTACACTGTTGTTTATAAGCTTTGTCGGTGCAAAACTCAGATTTTCCGCTACCGTCTGTCCCGAAATATCAATGATTTCATATCCGCCGTTTTCATAAACATACGCATATCCGTCCGCATAGAATTCCGATACGCTGTCATACCGTGCCGTTATGACTGCTTCGCCGTTTGTGTTTATGTAGCCGATTTTTCCGCTCTTATTATCATAATAAGGCGCCAGTCCGCAGTTGAATGAGGTAAACGGATAATCGCACGCAAAAACTTTTCCGCCTGCCGTATATCCGCAGTACTTGCCCTTTTCGTAAACGCACGCAATACCGCTGTTATCAAATCCGCTTATTACCGCCGTACCGTCGCTTTCTTTGTAAACCTCGTCAAGTTTACCGTCTTTAAGTATAACCAATACTTTTCTGTACCGTTTATCCTCAATTTTCATCAGAACAAGTCCGTTATCCGTAAATTCCTGATTTCTGTCGCAGTAATATTCATCGCTTACTTTGTTCAGGTTTATGTCATAGACCTCAGCTTTGTATATATTCGTTTCATAGTCGGTATCGCACATTACAACAAATTCGTCCGTTATAAAAATTCTGTCGTGCCACTCGCTCTTCTGTTCGCCGTCAGCCGTAAAAACAGCATAGTCTTTCTTAGTGAAATCGTTACTGCCCTCGTTTATTTCCGTATCGCTCGCAAACCCGACATAATATTCACCGAATACGCAGTCTGCCCCTATACCGTCCGGAAGAGCGGTGACAGTTTTGCCGTCGTTTTTCAGCAGATAATATTCGTCCGTAACGTCGTTTACATCTTCACCCTTATCATTCTTTACGCTCTGCGTCATGGTTGTATATGCAAAGGTGTAAGCCGCACCGCTATCGAACGGCTCTGCGTAAGTAAAATGCTTTTCGTTATAAGCCGTTCTGCCCTTGGCGTCAACATACAGCATATATCCGTCCCCGGCGGTAACGACCGACAATCCGTTGTCGCTGTAATATGACGCAAGCTTAAATTGCGGCTCGACTGTAAACTCGCCCTTGTCGTTTATAAAACCGTAGCCGTTCTCATTACTTACGGCGGCAGTGCCGATCGCATTCTCGTCAAACGGATACGCGCAGTCAAACTGCGGACTTATCACGAACTTTCCGTCCTTGCCGATATATCCCCACTTATCCCCGCTCTTTGCGGGCGACAGCGACAGATTGAACAGCTTGTCACCCGTACCGTACAATATTTCAGGCTCATTGTTGAATAACCCGAAAACATCAAATGCAAATACCGCAACCGCCGCACCGCCAAGCACGAACGCACCTGCAATACCGCCGATTATCGCCCCGATGTGATTTTTCTTTTTCGTTTCTTCTTTTTCCCCCGTAAACGCCGCACAGAACGGACAGAATTTCACGTTCTCGTCTATTTCACGTTTACATTTAGGACACATTCTGCTCATTATAAAACCTCTCCTTATTCCACTTGTTCCACTGTTTCAAGATCAGAGCTTATTTTATACGCTGTCCGCTTTTCGTTTTCATCGTATATGCCTATCCACACTTCGTCTTCCATAACGCTGAACTCGGATACATTCTCGAAATATTTTTCGTTTTCATTCCATACGTTTATAAGCTTTATGTTCTTTTCACCCTGCTTTTCCGTATAGGTGATCTGCACGATCAATCCGTAATTACCGCCTGCCGTCACATATAACTGCTCGTCGTCGGAAGAGTAGGACCTCAGAAGCTTCAACTGTGCATCTTTGTCTGTTTCATAAACGTTCAATTCGGATATCCCACCGTAGAAATCATTTTCTTTCTGATTTTTAGAATACGAAAAAGCACAGCATATAAGCGGATATTCCGCATTTTCGGTTATATGCCCTTCGCCGTCGTTACCGGAAATTCTGAACACAACACGGTCAAAACTCTTTTTGGTGTCAAGGTCAACGTAATAAGAAGTATGACTGTCGTTATCGCTGTCGTAATATGAAGCAAAGATCAGATTTTTGTATACAAAACTGAGATAGGTTCCGTCTTTATCTGGCTTGTACAGAATTTCTCCTGTAGTCAGGTCGTATATAGCCGTGGATTTTCCGTTGCTGTTGACTAACAGCTTGTTGTCAACTCTTTTTATGTCGGAGATGTCGTAGGAACTTGTAACTCCATCAAGTGTAAGCATAACAGACCCGTCTGAATTATACAGAACCGCAGGCTGACCTTTCTTGTCGATGCCGAGAACATACTCGTTGTTTATGAGCTGTAACTCACGGTCGTTATGGTATAACTTCTCGCCGTTGAGCTTCAGCAGATTATATCCGATCTGTTCGTCAGTATAATACATTGCCGCTACACAGAGAGTATCGCCGTTTATCTGTACTGTCGCATAATCGGATGCAACGTACTTATACTCTTCAAAAAGCTCGTTTCCGTAGAAATCTGTCGGCAGAGGTCGTTCGTTGGTGCCGGGCAGAATTCCGATATCGCTGAAAATAACGCTATTGCACCCGCTGAACTTATCGGTGTAATATTGATATCCGTCAAAATAGCTGTAGAGCGATTTGCTGTCAGCGACACTGTTTCCTATATCGCTTACAGCCGACCCTGTTTCAACAACGGTTTCACCGTCTTTGTTCTCTATAGTCACTTTGCGGTCTGCGTAGATATTGCCGTTACCAAGGATTTCACAGTTGGTTATCGTCCTTGATACAAAATATCCGTCTGGTGTCATACCGGTAACGCAATTGTACTTCGGCTCGATAATCTTTTTTCCGTCGGCGGATAAGAAACCTATCAGCCCTTTTTCGTTATCGGCAAACGAAAAGTACCCGTTTTCTATCGGCTGAATGTCATACTCTGTTGTAAGCAGTACGTTAAAATCCATGTCATAGCAGGTATACGTTCCGTCGTCGTTTTTCACTGTCATATTACCGTTATACGCACTTATTCTCGGTTTTGCTTCGTATTCTCCGAGCAGGTTCGCATAGCGGTCGTAAAGATAGTATTTGTTATAGTCATAGCAAAGCACTCTGTCGCCGTAAGCCTTTATATACGGATATGAGCCTATGTCGGCACCGTATACCGTGCTTAAAATACGTTCATCATATCCGTTGGGTTCGGTGATAAAATAGTCATTGATGAATTCAATGTTATCACTTATATAAAGCGTTCTTCCGTTTTCTCTGTCAATTATTGCGTTATAGTTTTCTTCATTCCCGTTCCTGATGTTTTTGACATACAACAGATTACCGTAACTGTCTATGCTCATTGACGAATCCGAACGGATAACAAAAGACGGCATAAAGTCGTTGTCGTATACTATAAACTGCCGGGCGATACTGCTTTCACCTCGTATATCAAGCACTGTGCAGTCGTTTGAATTTACGCTGTTATAACCCTGTACGATATACTTGTTACCGAATATATCCTCAAGATAGGTCGCCGTATCACCACGGTAACGTATGACAGGCGCAGAGCCTATGCAGATACCGTTCGCACTGTTCATTTCCTTTTCCTTGTTTGTTTTACCGTCGGGCGACATAAGAAGACATGTGAGCTTGTTTATTTCGTGTGTCAGAATATAACCGTCACTGCTGAGCTTTCCGCTGTCGGCTCTCCTGTAGTCAAAAGCTGTATCCGCATCGGGATTTCTGCTTTTTACTACCATTCTCTCGTTTACTGATTTTATATTGCTTCTGCCGAATATGCTGTTATTCATATCGGCGTTGTTGCCGACATAATAGAAATCTCCGATAAACATATTCTCCCCGTCAAACCCTTCAAAGTCCTCCGGGTCATACCAGTTGTGCACTGTATCGGCAAACATCAGCTTGTCCGAGGCGTACCCCAGCTTACCTATCACCGTATTACCGCTCATATCTATAACGGAATACTCCGTACCGCTCTTTACATAAGCGTAACCGTCCGCATAATATCCGCTTGCCCCGTCAAACTTAGCGTCCGTTACCTTTTCGCCGTTCGTATTTATATATCCTATTTTAGCATTGTCATAATACGGCGCAAGTCCGCAGTTGAACTCACCGAATTGATAATCGCTTTCAAACTGCTTACCGCTTGCGGTATATCCGCAGTATTTTCCCTTTTCATAAACGCACGCATAACCGCTGATATCAAATCCGCTTACGATATGCGAGCCCTCGTAGCACGCAAATACTTCATTGCCGTTATCGTCAATCAGAACCTCTCTGATAAATCCCTTATCATCTCTTTTAAGCAGTACCGCACCGCTGTCATACGCTTTTACATCAGAAGCACAGAGATATTCGCCGCCGACCTGTTCAAGCGTATCTGCGTTCAGTAACTTTACCGTATACAGTTTGCTTGCATCGTCAATGCCGTCACAAACGACAAGAAGTTTTCCGCTCTTTACTATACGTCTGTAATAGCCGGTCAGTGCAGTAACGTCTGCCGAGAACACGGCATACTCTCTTGTAAAGTCATGCGTTGTTTCATCTTTACTTTCCGCTTGTCTGAAACCGATATATTTATCATCATATAAATCCGATATCCCCGCAACATTTGCAGTCTCGGTCACTTTTCCGTCAGAACTGAGCAGACAGTAGACTATATCATAGTAATTCCCGTTTTCCGTTCCTGTTGTGATTTCAGGCATAAGCAGGGTATATGCAAAGGCATAACCACTGTTGTTCATATCCGAGGCATAGTCGAACATTCTGCCGTCAAACGCTTTTCTGCCAGCACTGTCTACAAATCCTACCTTACCGTTTTCATCAACGACCTTTGCAAGCCCCTTGTCCGAAAAACTTCCTGCAAAGCTATACTGCGGAGAAGCTACAAACTCCCCATCCTTTTTGATATATCCGAACTTTCCGTCAACCGCCACAGGTGCAACGTCGTTAGTATCTTCGTTAAAGGCATAGGCGGCGGTATACTGCGGTTTCAGCGTGGTGTTACCGCTCTTGTCCGCATAACCCCACTTGCCGTCAATGCACACGGGTGTCACCGACTGGATAAAGAACTTGTCGCCCACACCGTAAATGCTTTCCGCCTTGTCGCCGTACATTCCGAACACATCAAACACAAACACCGCAAGGCTTGCCGCACCAAGTGCCAGCACGCCCACAGCTCCGCCTATTATCGCACCGACAGGGCTTTTTTTCTTTTCTTCGGGCGTTTCTCCCGTAAAAGCCGCACAGAACGGACAGAATTTCACATTTTCGTCTATTTCACGTTTGCAATTCGGACATATTTTGCTCATATATTTTCTCCTTTAAATTTTGCTTGAGTTTATAATCTCAGCACACCCTCTGATTTACATACCGTGCCACAACTTTACCGTCAGGCTCGATAACAAACTTCGACACCGAGCCGCCCACGCCGTCAAATCTGAATTTTTCTATATCAGAAAACGAATATCCCATTATCATTGACTGCAAAAAGCTGAGTGTTGTTCCGTGCGATACAATTAGTATCCGTTCCTTGTCATTAGTGGCGATTTCATTGTAGAACGGATAAAGTCTGTTCCACAGTTCACGGTCGGATTCCGCATCGGGAAACGGCTTATAGTCGGGATCATATCCGCCTTTGCGGGTAGCCTTCATGCTGTTGTACCATTCTCTCGGTTTCCCGTTACCTGCTCCTGCGTTCACTTCTCTGATAACATCGGTTATCACAGGCGTAATTCCGAGCGTTCTGTTTATCTCTTCTGCCGTCTGCCTTGCTCTGTTAAGATCAGACGTATACATTTCAAAGCCTCTGTCGCAGTCCTCGTATAAAAGCCACTTTCCGATTTCATAAGCCTGCTTTCTGCCGTACTGCGTCAGGTTCCAATCGCCCCATGCACCTATCATTCCGTTTATGTGATGCTCCGACTCGGTGTGTTGAACTGTAATGATGATCTTCCGCTTTCTTCTCGTGAAAAAGTTATTTATTATCTCTTCGGCTTTCTCTGCGCCAAACCAGCCCTCACCCTTGTCCTCACGGGGATAAAGCCTGTGCATATCTTCCTTTTCGGTGTCGGAAAGTTCGGAAAAATCATTTATATCCCTGTCGCACAGTACACCCACAAGCTTGTTGTCACCGTCATTGCGGCAGAACACCCCGATAATTTTTATCTTGTCCTCGTCACCGAGTTCGTACTCCTTATCGGTCATAACTATAACGTCAAGATGCTCACACGGCGGTGTCCCCGATTCCTTTATCCACCCGTAAGGCTGACGTACATTTCTGACATACGAAAGACTGTCGCAGTCCTTTTCGATGAAAGAATCTGTTTTGGGAAGGTATTTCATACGCTTCGGATAAGCATACGTCTGTTCGATTTTCACGGTATAAGTCATGTATTTCCCCTCTGAACAATACAAGTTTAATTTACATTTCGTATTCCATTATATCCTTTATAACTTCGTCTTTCTTGTTTATGTAATAAGGAATATTGTTCTCATCGCACCACTCAACTATTTTCTGTATGCGTAAACGGTCTTCAAACATATTGAACGAATTGAACTTATCCGCTCCGTCATCAAAATACTTCCAGAACATATCCCAATACGCCTTGCCGTCAAGGTTTCTGAAAATATGATTAAGACGCTTGTTGTCAAGAGCTTTTATATACTCTCTTTGCGCCTGTTCCCGTGTCACCGACGGAAAAACAATCGTCCTTTCCGCCGCCCTTGCCTCGTCGGTTCCGCTCTCATATACGGTAAACGTATCAAGGTCAAAAAGATATGTCGTTTTTTTGTATGGATTTGCTTTTGCTGAGCCGAAATCCTCTTCGCCCGCAAAAGTATACAGATATATTTCTTCGTTTATTTCAAGCACCATATTTTCTTACCCCTGTTGCGTTGCTTGCCGCAGGCATATCACTACTCAGCGAACCTTTCCCGAAACTCCCTTATAACTCTCCTTAGTCCGCTGTCAATAATCAAATTTCCCCTCGACACAATCTCTTTAGGTATCTCTCTGTAGTACGCTTCGGCGATTCCGCCTGTTATACACGCAATGGTATCGCTGTCTCCGCCTATGGAAATTGCCTTTCTTACCGCACTTTCGTAAGAATCCGATTCAAAGAACGCTTCAAGTGCAGGCGGAACGGAATATGACGTTCTGCTGTCAAAAACATAATCTTTGCGGATTTCGTCAAGCGGTTGAAATCTGTAACCGTACATTTTCTCTATTGTCCGCTTGATACTGTCCTTGTTCTCCTGCTTTCGTGCAAGAAATATACAGGTCGCCACTGCCTTTGCACCTTTTATCGCCTCACAGTTATGGTGCGTGTAGTAACAGCTTGCCTTTACTTCCTTTAAAAGCGGTTTCAGGTCGTCAAACGCATAACCGATAGCCGTCACCCTCATCGCCGCTCCGTTTCCGTAGCTTCTTTGGATATGAAGTGTGTCATTTTCCGCCCACTTTGAAAACATCTGTCCGAATCCCGCATTACGATAGCGGCTATAATACTGCTTATAGCGTGCGGCATACGCTTTCCGACTGTTACAGCCCGAACTGTCACTCAGCAGTTTTTCCGCAACCGCTATCGTCATTACCGTATCATCGGTGAAATGACTTTCTGCAGGGAACAGTTCAAACTCTTCCGTTTTTACATTATGCAGTTCTCTTGTCGAACCGATTATATCACCGAGAATTGCTCCGAGCATATACCCTCCGAAAGTCATTTTTTATCCGATATCCGCAAAATTTCTTTGCTTCCCGTTTGCCCCAAAATACCTCATATAAATATTCTATCACAAACAAAATTTCTTCACAATAGAAAACCCTAAACTGTAACTATTTTGTAACCATTTGTTACCGTTTTGTAACTTTTCTTCCCGACAAACGTATTACCGCCGTCTTGCCGTAAATCATAATGTCATAGAGCGGATATTCCCCACATTGAGCAAAATTGACTGAAAAATACGGTTTTTCCTTTATTTCTGCGGTTTCGCTTGCATTATCCGAAAATGTATGCTATACTTTAATCTATATGGTTAAAAAGAGATAAAAGATGTAAGAAAAAGCAAAAGTGCAACAAGAAAGGAAACAAAAATGATTACAGTATCGGACGTTAGTCTTTCATTCGGCGGACAGATGTTGTTCAAGGACGTAAACCTGCTGTTCACAGCCGGCAACTGCTATGGCGTTATCGGCGCAAACGGTGCGGGTAAGTCCACATTCTTAAAGATACTCTGCGGTGCTCTCGAGCCGACCACAGGCACAGTCACAGTACAGGAAGGACTGCGTATGTCCGTGCTCAAGCAGGACCACTACGCATATGACGAATACACAGTCCAGGAAACGGTAATAATGGGAAATCCCCGTCTTTATGAGGTAATGAAGCAGAAGGATGCTCTTTATGCGAAGGAGGACTTCACAGAGGAGGACGGAAACCTCGCAAGCGAACTCGAGGGCGAATTTGCCGAACTCGGCGGCTGGGAAGCTGAGAGCGACGCATCAAAGCTCGTTCAGGGTCTCGGACTTGACGAGAGCATTATGTACGCTCAGATGAGCAGTCTTGCAGGTAACGAAAAGGTCAAGGTTCTGCTCGCTCAGGCACTCTTCGGCAATCCCGACATTATCCTCATGGACGAGCCTACGAACCACCTTGATATTGACGCTGTGGCATGGCTTGAGGACTTCCTTGCGGAGTATTTCGGTACGGTTATCGTTGTATCGCATGACCGTCACTTCCTCAATAATGTTTGTACCCACACGGTAGATATAGACTATACAAAGATCAAGATGTATGTCGGTAACTACGAGTTCTGGTACGAATCTTCACAGCTTATCCAGAAGATGTTAAAGCAGCAGAACAAGAAGAACGAGGAGAAGATAAAGGAATTACAGAGCTTTATCCAGCGATTCTCCGCAAACAAATCAAAGTCAAAGCAGGCTACATCGAGAAAGAAGCTCATTGACAAGCTGACGGTAGAGGAACTGCCTGCGTCAAGCAGACGTTATCCGTTCATCAGCTTTGATATGGAGCGTGAGATAGGCAAGGATATTTTACAGGTCGAAGGGCTTACAAAGACGGTTGACGGCGTTAAGGTGCTCGACCATGTAAGCTTCACGGTCGGCAGAAACGACAAGATTGCTTTTGTAGGCGATAACGAAATTGCCGTTACCACACTGTTCAAGATACTGATGGGCGAAGAAGAACCGGACGAGGGCTTTATCAAGTGGGGAAGCACCGCAAGCGTAAGCTACTTCCCTCAGGATAACAGCGCATTCTTCAACGGTTGCAAGCTGTCCATCCTTGACTGGATAAGACAGTATTCAAAGGACGAAACCGAAACATATCTGCGTGGCTTCTTAGGACGTATGCTGTTCTCGGGCGATGATATATTCAAGAGCGTTGACGTATTATCCGGTGGTGAAAAGGTACGTTGTATGTTCTCACGCATGATGCTGTTCCAGTCAAACGTTCTTATACTCGACAGACCTACTAACCACCTTGACCTTGAAAGCATCACTGCCGTAAACAACGGACTTTCGGACTTCAAGGGCAACGTACTGTTCGCTTCTCACGACTATGAAATAGTACAGACAGTTGCAAACCGTATAATAGAAATCGCTGACAAGGGCTGCTACGACAGGCAGGGAACATACGAAGAGTATGTTGACTGGAGAAAAGCAAACCACGGCGGAAGCTTCACACTCTGATAAAAACAGAATATACAGCAAAGCGGACTGCCCATATCGGACAGTCCGCCACAGTCTGCCGAAAAACCTCTATCGTTATTAAAAAATGGGGTTGAGGGGCGAAGCCCCCAACGGGGACTAGGGGCGGTAGCCCCAGTAATATAGCCCCTTCCCCGGGGAAGGGGTTTGGGGTTAGGGATTGAGAACTTACGCTATTTTATAAAAAACAGACTTTTTCTACAAGCTAAGGCGGGCTGTCCTTACGGGCAGTTCGCCATTTTATTTTTGCTAAAGCTACAGACAAATGCCCCTGCAAGTGCAGGGGCGAATTTCATATTTCCTTGAAATCAAATTTAACATTTACGCTGTCCATCGTCTTACTTCGTCTGAACCTTGTCATTATACGTTCCTCTATACCTTCAAACGAGCTTTCGTCCGCTTCAAGTAACAAAAGAAGATACTGGCTTCTGCTGTAGCGTGTGTAAACGTCCCTCATTCTCAGTGAATTGCTTATGCTGAACGAAATTTTATCCATTGCCTTTTCCAGCAGTTTTATATCCTTAAGTTCATTTTTACTGCTGTCAACCGCAGAAACAAGGCAGATAGACAGCTTGCTCTCGATTCTTTGACTTTCACGCTTGTACAATCTGAATATATACTTGAAAATCTCATACTGACAGTAGAAAACGCCTTTCTGTTCCTTGCTGTCGTCGCCCGACAGGTCGCCTATAATCGCATCAAGATTATTCTGTACATCATTTCTCGGTTTTACCGTAAGCTCGTACAGCTCGGTGAGATGCGCTCCCGGTGCGGCACCGTACTGCTCCATAAGATATGTGCGTATGTAATCGTACTGCTTAGCCGCACGCTCATATTCGCCCATAGCCACAAACGCACGGATAAGGTTTGCGTGCATCTTTTCGTCCGACTGGTCAAGCATTGTCGCACGTTCGCAGAGCGTTATTATTTCCGAGAACTTTCCCATAGGATATAAAAGCTGTACGCATTTATCCACGGCGGAGTTATAAAGTGCATGAAAATATACGTTTATCGGCTGAACCCATGTTTCTCCGACCGCACCTGCTAGATAACCGCTGTTGTAAAGTGATATTGCTTTCTTATACATACTGATACGCCTTGTTCTCGACAGTGATTCGTCCTCGGCTTTATCTATGTATTCCTTGAACTTTGTCGAGTCGATCACGCATTCGTCACTCTCTATAAAAGCGTATGAGCTGTGACTTCCGGCTATAAGTTTACTGCCGTCGGGTATCATTTCGTCAAGCACCGCCCTCGTCCTGTGAACAAGCGTTTTCAGTGCATTGGCAGGATTTCTGCTGTCCGACCATAAAAGGTCGATAAGTTCATTCTGCGTTATCTCTCTTCCACGCTGAGCGATAAGATATTCAAGAAGCAATATCATCTTGGAACCTCTGTACTCGTTCTCGCACAGCCGTTTGTCACGGTATGATATCGAAAATTGCCCGAACATTGTTATATGTATTTTATTCGACATATTCCCACCTCCTTGATTTTCTTTCGCTTTAACAAAATTTTACGTTAAAGTGTGAAATTATTTTAATCAAAATTCAAATTTTTGAACAAATGTTATGTAACAAGCGTTGCAGTTTTGGCGATTTGTGTAAATAGAATTCTATTATTTGTAAAATCGCTTTACAAAGATAACAAGTTTCGTGTTAAATTGCACAGTAACGCTATAATATAGTGGAAATTTATTGTGATATAAGTAGAAACTATACTGCCTTTTTGCCCTGCATTTGTAATGTAACCGAAATGTAACTGTGCTGTGGCATAATATGCTTGTAAGGTTGAGATGTAGATTTGAGATGATGTCTACCTCACGTTTTTACTTTTCTTTCCGTCATGAGAAACAGCATGCCGTAGCAGAGGCTACAGGAGATGCTGTTTTTCTTTTTGCTTAAAAAACAGCGGAAATTTCGGCTACAGTGATAAATAACGGCATATAGGCAGGCTCTTATGAACCTGCCGTTTAATTTTACTTTTTACGAAAATCTAAACACGACTTTATATTTTCTTAAATTATATCAGGTTGCTGGGGATAAATGAGTTAAGCTCGTCAATCGGGTACGGAGTATCACACATACAAACGATACCTCCGTAACTTCTTTCGAGTGACGCTTTGTCTATAAGCTCATACTTTTTGACTTCCTTGCGGTCGGGATTTGCCGATTTCTTCACTTCAAGAGGGTGAATTTTTCCGTCACACTCGGCAATTATATCTATCTCTTTAGCATTCAAGTCACGGTAATAGTACAGATTAGCTCTCTTTTTACCGTAAGCGTAGCTTCTTATCAGCTCATTGACAACATAGTTTTCATAGTAATGTCCGCTTGCCGCACCGTTCATCAATGTATCTTTTGTCAGCCACATTGACAGGAACGTACATAAGCCTGTATCGCAGAAATACAGTTTAGGCGTTTTTGTAAGTCTTTTCAGTTCGTTGTTTGAATACGGCTGAAGAAGATATATTATGCCAAGCCCCTCTAGCAGTCTTACCCACTGTTTAGCTGTCGGCTCTGAAATATCCGCCGCCGATGCCAGATTTGAATAGTTGACCTGTTCGGCTGTGAGCGCCGCACAGGTTCTGAGCATTTTCAGAAATCTTGATGAATCGGTAACTCCGCCTGCCTCGGCAACATCACGCATGAGATAGGTGTCAACGTATGAGTTGAAATACTCCTGCCTCATTTCTTCGTTAGCCTGCTGTACACGAGGCATACCGCCACGCCATATATGTTCAAATACCTCTGAAATATTGTTCGGCTTTGTTTTATCCTGCCTTTTGCAAAGTTCTTCAAGCGAAAAATCAAGCGGTTCATCAAAAATTATACCGCTTTTCTCTCTTTGAGAAAGACTGTATAAATTCAGTATTCCTACACGACCGGCAAGTGTTTCACGGACATTTTTCATCATGTCATACTGTTGTGAGCCTGTAAGCCAGAACTGACCGTATTCTTCGTTGCTGTCGCATATCACCTTTATACGTTCAAAAAGCTGTGGAGCATACTGCACTTCATCTATTATCACAGGTGGCTTGTATTTCTGAAAGAACAACGCCGGATCGCTTTGTGCAAGCTCTCTTGCCATTATATCATCAAGGCTGACATAAGTCCTGTCTGTACCGTCCGCAAGCTTTTTCAGCATAGTCGTTTTTCCGACCTGTCTGGCTCCCGTTACAAGAACTACCTTGAAAAAATTGTCCATTTCACAGAATTTTCGTTCTGCTTCACGCTTGATATATTCCATGCTGTGCGACGCTCCTTATAATAGAATTATGAAAATCTGAAGTTTATTTTATTTTATCATAATTTTGCCCGACAGTCAATAAAATATGCCACATTTTTACGGAAATCTAAACTCTACTTTATATTTTCATAATTTCTGCTATCTTCCCCTTACTTATCCTCTCCGATTTTCCTCAGCATTATTTCAGGGTGAGAAGCGTGTTTGATAAGCTCGCTCTTGCTTATCTGATTGTTTCTGTACATGTGCATGAGGTACGAATCCATAGTGATCATACCCGATTCGCCCGATGCGGTGATAACCGTGTCTATCTGGTGCGTCTTTGATTCTCTTATCATATTTCTGATAGCGTTGTTACATTTCATGATCTCAAATGCAGGGCGGAGTATTCCGTCTTCACATGGGATAAGCTGCTGTGAAATTACCGAGCATAACAGCTGTGACAGCTGAATACGCACCTGCTGTTGCTGGCTCGGCGGGAAAATATCTATAATTCTGTCTATCGTGTTCTGTGCTCCGACCGAGTGCAGCGTTGAAATTACAAGGTGACCCGTTTCTGCGGCGGTGAGCGCCGTACTTATCGTTTCATAGTCACGCATTTCACCGAGCAGAATTACATCGGGCGACTGACGCAGGCAGGCTCTAAGTGCAACTATATAGCTCTTGCTGTCGCTGTTTATCTCACGCTGGCTTATGATGCTCTTCTTATTCTTGTGCAGATATTCGATCGGGTCCTCAAGCGTTATGATATGACTGTTTCTCTGCTTGTTTATCTCGTCTATTATGCAGGCAAGCGTTGTTGACTTACCTCCTCCCGCAGGACCTGTCACAAGCACAAGACCTTTTGTTCTTGCTACTGTGTCGGTGATTATTTCAGGCAGAATGTTGAGCTCTCTGTAATCGGGTATGTCAAATTCAACAACACGGATCACAGCCGCCATAGAACCTCTCTGCTTGTACGCACTTATACGGAAACGGCTCAGTCCCTTTACCGATACCGAAAAATCGTCATCTCCCGTTTCCTCGTACTTTGCGATATCTCTTTCTGCAAGACGGTATATCTCTTTTACAAGTCTTTCCGCTTCTGCAGGCAATATTATTTCGTCGCTCTCTTTTGTGATTATGCCGTTTTCCTTATATGACACAGCAAGTCCCGAAATAAGAAATATATCGGAGGCTTTCTTTTCAACTGCGCCTTTGAGTATTTCCATCAGTTCCATAATGCTATCCTTTCACTGTTTGGCTGTTATATTATACGGGTAAACTCTCGCCGTTCCATATCGGCAATGAGTTTTCTTCTTCATAATAATTGTTGCTTACCGTTTTCCAGCTTGTAACGCTGAGCGAACCGTCCTTGTACTGCGCATTGCATACAAGCTTACTTCCGCTGTTTATATCCTCGCTCCATGAGAATGTCAGGGCATTGCCTGTACGACCGCCGCCGCTTACCTCAAATCCCTGCTCTTCAGCCGCCGCCGATATATCAACCACGGTATCATCTGCAATAAGGTCGTACAGCGTATCAAGCTTTTCGGTCGCTTTGGTATCGGCACTGTAGTACTCCTCTTGCGTCACGGCAAGCTTTTTCGCTCTGTCAAGGTCCTGCCTTACTGTGACAAGACACAGCACCGACAGCGTTACTGTCGCCAGCACCACGAATATAACCAGCAGAGAAGATATTCCCACGCTGTTCAGACTTTTTCTTCGGTTTTCGCCGTTACTGTTTCTGCTCAAGAGGCAACCCTCCTTGCACTTGTTATGGTTATATATGTGTTTTCGCTGTCCGATGCGGTTATATCAAGGTATTGCATATTCCCGTCTGTACGCTCCGACAGCTTTATTTCAATATCCCCGTCTTTGTACCGCTGTGACAGTTCGGATAAACTTTCTCCGCTTTTATAGCACTCTGCAATATCCGCCGTTTTTATCTGTGCGTCCGATAGCCGCTCGGCGTACCGCATTTCGCTTGACGCTATTCCGATTACCCTCACGCAAGCCGCCGCACATACGGCGAATATTGCAATTACTATCAGTAGTTCAACCAGGAACGCATCGTTTCTCGAACGTTTTTTTATATTCATACGGTACCGTCCTTTCCGCTTCGCAGACAGTAATGCGATGAGGTCATAACACCGTTGCAGGTTATCGTAAAGCTGATTGTGTTATTGTCGGCGGTAGCGGTGAATTTGTCGGCAGGGAGCAAAGTGTTCCCGTTTTCTGCAACAAACGGGGCAGAACTGTCTATGAACAACTCTTTCAGCTCTCCGCCGTATGCGTAGATATACGTCATGTAGCTTTCGCCGTCTATCGTATCGGAAAACCCGATATAGTCCGTATCTCCCTGTTTTCCGACAGATACCGCACCGCTGTCATAACTGCGGAGCTTCTGTAGTACCAGCGTCTGTGCCGTTGCCGTGTCAAAGCGTTTTTCAATGTCATCGCCGAAACGCTTGTAAACTTTTGCAAATGCAAGCACCGCCGCCAGAAGACAGCATACAAACAGCACAAATACCGTCAGTACAAAAATCATATCCATGCCGCTTTTATTCGATTTTAACGTTTTTGAACGACTTTGGAACATCTTGCCCTCCCGCTCTGAATGTTTATTGTTACTTTGCTATTACTCTTATGTCCGGCATTATATTTGATGAAACGGGGTTGTAGTGCACTATGCACTTGTTTTCATCTATATGCAGGTCGTAGTTTTCGATAAGATACCCGATATCTTCAGGATAAAATCCCTCAACCGCATAACACTCGGTCGCCGCCCTGCGTACTCCGTTTTCGATGATACGCAGATTTTCGCTTTTACGGCTTTCGTTGCTGTTTGCAATGGACATTGCAACTATGGCGATCGCCGCCGCCGAGAGAGCAAGAGCAATAACCGCATCTCTTATTATGCGGAATGTGCCCGAATGAATTTTAGTTCTCATATTATCACCGTTGTTATCCTATAACCGTCATTACGCTCATAAGCGGTATCATAACCGAAAGCAGTATGAAACCTACCGCTATTGCCATGATTATCACCATCGTAGGTTCAAAGCGTGCAACTGCGGTCTGTATTACGGCAGAAACTTTCTTTTCCGCATTGTCCGCTATTGTCGCCATTGTCTTATCAAGCGTACCCGTGCTGAACGCAATATTTATCATTCTCATGTTGATAGCGGAGAACATTCCCGTGTTGCCCAGTGCCTCGACAAACGGCTTGCCGTCGCTCATTTCCTTGCGGCACTCAGAGAGCTTTTCACGCATATAGTCGTTTTCAAGCAGATTTTCACACATATTAAGCGATTCGTCAATATCCATTCCGCTTGAAAGTGTCATTGACAGAGCCGCCGAAAATCTTGCGGCATATAACGTTTTTGCCGTTTTCGTATGTGAAACCGCATGAATTACCGCTTTTCTGAACGGCCTTACAAAGTTGTAAAGCAGAATGCCGAGTATTATCACAAACGCAAGTATGCCTATTATGAATACCGCAACATTGCTTATAACTCCGCCTGTGTTCATTATCCACTGTGCACTGTCGGGGAGCGTAAGCCCCAGCTGTGCGAATACGTCCGCAAATATCGGCAGTACATACACCGACAGCAGTATGATAACTGCGAATACGACAATAAGCAGTATCGCAGGATATGTGACCGCACTTTTTACCGATGTGCTGATTTCCTCTATTCCGGCATAGTAGTCCGAGAGCGAAGCCAGAACCGTATCAAGTCTGCCCGTTGTTTCCCCGACTTCAAGCATTTTTATAAAATAGTTCGGGAATACACCGGTTTTTGCAAAGGCTTTTGTGATACTGCTTCCTTGCTCGATAGAGCCGAGTATCTGTTCAAGCAGTGCCGCCTTGTTCTTATCCTCTCCGTCCTGTAATATGACGAGTATCCCGTCTGTTATTGTAAGGCCTGAGCTTACGACCGATGCAAGCTCGGAGCAGAGTATCGAAATATCTTCGTTTGAAAGGTAGTGCTTTTTGCTCATTTTATCCCTCCGTATCATTTTTCGCTTATCAATAATAATATATCACAGAATAGTTGCTTCCGTCCGATATGAAATCAACTATGCTTTTATAATCATTTTCGTCCTTTGCGCTTGCCGCAAAGGTGGGGTCCATTCTGTTCCATTTGTTTCCGTCAAAATAGATATATCCGTCTATCCAGCCGCTTCCGTCAACATACACGCTTATCCATGCGTGATATATGTCGCCTGCGTAGCCGACAACAACCTTTGTCGGAATTTTCTGCGAGCGTAGCATTGCCGCCATAAGAGAGGCATAGTCAAAGCAGATTCCGCTCTTGTTTGCAAGCACTGTGTCGGGTACGGGAATATAGCCATTTGCGCCGTTTTCGGCGGTCGAAACATAGCTGATATTATTTATCACATAGTCGTATATTGCCGCCGTTTTTTCAATTGTGTCCTTATTTCCGCCGCAAAGCTTTGATGAAAGTGCAACGCAGGACGAACCGGAATTATACATACAGAACTGGTTCGGAGTGAGGAACGGCAGGAAGCTGTCGTAAACCGAAACGTTCAGCGTCTGCTTGAACATGACCGTTCCTTTTCCTGCACTGGTAACTTTAAGAACGCTCACCGTGTAGCTTCCGCTTCCCTCTGTTATCGGTATGACTTCATAGTTTCCCGAATTATTAAGCTGGAACGTGTAGCGGACGTTTATATCATCGGCGTTTACCAGTATCCTGTAACTTCCGCTCATAGCCTTTTTGAGCTTTATCATCAGATAACCCTGTGATGAATTTGATGCGTCTATAAGTGCGTCGTCATTGCTGTAAACCTTGTTTCCGTCAGCCGTCGGAGTGATTATGTACGGCGGTGACGGTTCGGTTTGCGGCGGAGAAGTCTGCGGTGGGTCTGTTTCAGGCGGATCGGTTACGGGAGCAATAGTCGCAGGCGGTTCGGTCTGCGGCGGAGCGGTCTGCTTTGTCGTGGTGGTAGCCGAAGTTGCGGCGGTTGTTTCTTTTGTGGTTACAGTAGTTGTTGAAGATGTTGAAGATGTTGAAGATGTTGTTTGCGGTGTTGTCTGTGATGTTGTAGTGCTTTTTACAGTTACCGTTGTTGTAACTGATGTCGAGGTCGTTTGAACGGAAGAGGTCTGTTCTTCGCCGTTACAACCGCCGAGGACGGCACACAGTGCGATTATACCCACCGCAAGCGTTGCCGCCGGTATATGCTTTTTCATGTGCCGCCCCCTTTGCGAATGCTGTAGATTACATTTATTTAAAGTATAGCACAAATGAGAGAAAATGTCTATTAAATATAAAAAGAAAAGCCACGATTTTTTACATCGTGGCAATCAATTTTATTCCTTTTTCAACCCGTCTATAATCTCATACAGCTTCACAAGCTCAGCCATCGTCAGCTGTTCCGCTCTTGCGGTAGCCGGTATACCGCCTTCGGTCATCTTTTCCGCAAGCACCGCTTTCGGTATCTTAAAATATGCCGAAACGGGATTTGCAAGCTGTTTTCTGCGCTGAGCGAAAGCCTGCTTTATCACCTCGAAGAAAAGCGGCTCGTTATCAACCTTGTACGGCGGTTGTTCATACCGCTCAAGACTTATGACCGCACTGTCAACATTGGGGGCAGGCATAAATGAGCCACGGTTCACACGGAAAAGTTTCTTCGGTTTTGCATAATAGTTTATAGATGCTGTGATAGCACCGCACTCACGGCTTCCGACTGCGGCACATATCCTGTCCGCCGCCTCAAGCTGTACCATGACTGTGATCGCTTTTATCGGTAACTTTTCCTCGAGCAGTTTCATTATTACGGGTGAAGTTATATAGTAGGGAAGATTGGCACAGACTATTACGTCCATGCCGGCAAACTTTTCCGCAATAAGTTTATTGAGGTCGGTTTCCATAACGTCCGCAAAGATTACTTCAACATTGTCGTATTCTTCAAGCGTTTCGTCAAGAATAGGCTTCAGCCCCGTGTCTATCTCAATAGCTACAACCTTGTCGCACCGCTCTGCAAGTTCTCTTGTCAGAACGCCAATACCCGTGCCTATTTCTATAGCTCCGACATTTTTCCCTGCACCGCCCATTTCGGCAATTTTAGGGCATACGGTCGGATTTATCAGAAAGTTCTGCCCGAGCGACTTTGTAAAAGAAAATCCGTGCTTTTCAAAAAGCTGTCTTATTGTTGAAATGTCGGTAAGTTTCATTCTTTGTTTCCTTCGCTTTCTTTTGTGAACATCTCAAGCACCTTGAACGCCTGCTGAAGATTAGCCACACCGTATATGCTTATTCCGTAGTTTTCACTCTTGTCAAGATTTTTAAGCGACGATTTCGGCACAATGCACTTTGCAAATCCCATTCGTGCCGCCTCACGCACACGCTCTCTTATATGCGATACCGCTCTTATCTCTCCGCCTAGACCTACCTCGCCGAATACCACAACGTCGTCGCCTATCGGAATATCTCTCAGCCCCGAATACAGTGCAAGCGTAATCGCAAGGTCACTCGCAGGCTCATCTATTTTCAGTCCGCCGATTACATTTATATATACATCATATCCGCCGAAGTTGTAGCCTGTCCTCTTTTCGAGTACGGCAAGCAGAACGCACAGCCTGCTGTAGTCAAATCCGGTAGTCATTCTGCGAGGAGCAGAGAACGAGGTCTTGCCGACAAGCGCCTGCACCTCTGCCAGTATAGGCCGTGTACCCTCGACGGTACAAAGCACAGTTATACCGCTTACCCCGGCCGGTCTGCCGAGCAACAGCATAGCGGACGGATTCTCGACCTGCTCCAGTCCTTTATCCTGCATCTCGAACACACCTATTTCGTTGGTAGAGCCGAAACGGTTCTTTGCGGCTCTTAAAATCCTGTAGCAGAGCTGTTTGTCGCCCTCGAAGTACAGCACCGTGTCCACTATATGTTCAAGCACCTTAGGACCTGCTATACCGCCGTCCTTGTTCACGTGACCTACAAGGAATACAGCAACTTCAAGGCTCTTCGCCATCTGCATGAATGCCGATGTACACTCCCTTACCTGCACAAGACTTCCGGGTACTGATTGCAGTTCCGATAATTGCATCGTCTGTATTGAGTCAATAATCACCACATCGGGCTTGTTCTCACGCACGCCCTCTATTATAGTGTCGCAGTCGGTACAGGCACTGATATACAGCCCGTCACTCTCAACTCCCAGCCTGTCTGCACGGAGCTTTATCTGACGTTCGCTTTCCTCACCGGATATGTACAGCACAGTCTTATCCTGTGCAAGACAGCCGCAAATCTGTAGAAGAAGCGTCGATTTACCTATACCGGGGTCACCGCCGAGCAGTACAAGCGAACCCTTGACAAGTCCTCCGCCGAGAACCCTGTCAAGCTCCGACATTCCTGTTTCATATCTTGTTTCGTCCTTGAACGAAAGATTGTTTATGCTCGCAAGCGGAAGCCTGCCCCCACCCGTGCTTTTTGAAAGCCCGTGCGATTTAGGCTGTATCAGCGTTTCTTCAAGCGTATTCCACGCTCCGCAGGCATTGCACCGTCCGCTCCATTTCGGATATTCCTGTCCGCACTCACTGCATATATATACTGATTTTGATTTTGCCATTTATACGTCCTTTCCAAAGCCTTATTCCGATACGCTTGTAATATCACAGCTGTTTTAGGGAACACTGCTCACAGGAGCGGAAGTTACCTGCGGTAAAGTCGTCTGCTGTGCGTCATCGGCAGGCTTTGAGGTGAGATATGTAAGTATCCCGTTATATATTGTATACGCTACCTTACGCTGATAGTCGGGATCGGAAAGATTTGCCGCATCGTCAGGATTTGATAAAAATCCGCATTCTATCAGCACTGCGGGAATTTTCGTGTTCTTGAAAAGATACAGCTCATCGCCCTCTTGCTTTATCTGTCTGTCGTTGCCCGGCTGTATCGTCTTGAAATTATCCTGCATTATCTGCGCTATCATACGGTTGTCAGGATTGTTCGCCGTGTAGAAGATCTGCGCACCGAAATATCCCGGCTCGGTGAATTTATTCTGATGTACCGACAAAAACAGACAGTCCCCGTACTTATTTATAATATCAAGTCGGTTCTTCATGTCGGAAACTTTCTGCTCTCTTGTGCCAGTTACACCCTCGTCATGTATCGAAATATCACTGTCACGGGTCAGCACCACGTTGAACCCCGATAATGTCAGCATATCGTCCAGGTCACGCACGATAGCAAGATTGATATTCTTCTCAAGCTCACCGTTTATTCCGACAGCACCGCTGTCCATTCCGCCGTGCCCTGCATCAAGCACAATTGTTTTCTTATCCGTAACGTGAGAGGTTGACGCTCTCACACTAACCTGCGAGTAGTCGGCAGTTGCCGCAATAACGGTAAAGCAGCCGAGCAGAACTATAAGAGCAGGTATTCTTGATTTAAGCCGTTTTAATTCAAAGCGTTTCATATCGTCCGACCTTTCGGTAAATTTTTGTACATTATATGAAACAAGCTTTGAAATAATGACAGGCTGTACCCGTTTTTGTCCGAAATCCGTAATATCAATTATACCACAGATGCACCCCGACCGCAACTTTCTTTTAAATTATCCCCGCTTAATGTATACACGCTTTATTTCGAGTTATCCTATTAACAACCGCCTTAAAACACCGTGAATTGCATGTAACTTAACGTAAGCTAAATTTAAGTAAACGCATTTGTAACCGTGAAAACGTGTTACACGACCGCTTGCTTAACAAAACCGTGTAACTTAGTTAAGTTAATATCGTAATTGTAGCATTTGCACATAAACCGCAAATATCATTTATATGTTTTAGCTGAATTTCCTATAACCTTATTGACTTTTAGCTATAACGGTGTATAATCTTAAGTAAATTAAGCGAACGAAAATAAGCTTAATAAACATAAGTAAAATATTTATTTAAGGGCGGCGGATTTTCAAAGCCCTAACAGAAAGGAAATTATCACATGAAAGCAAAGAAGATACTCGCAGGTATCCTTGCGGCAAGCACAGTAGCTTCACTGGCAGCGTGCAGCAGCAACAACGCAACATCATCAACAGGTGACGCATCATCTACATCATCAAAGGCTGAGGAAAGCAAGAACGATTCTACAACAGCAGACAACGCTTCTTCAACAACTCCCTCAGGCGACAAGATCACACTCAAGGTTCTTACTCACCGTACAGACCGTAAGGACGACGGCTCACTCGACAAGATGACAGACGCTTTTGAAGAGAAGTACAACTGCACAGTTGAATATCAGTCATTCAAGAGCTACGCCGATGACGTTTCAACAATGATGAGCACAAAGGAATACGGCGACGTTCTTATGATTCCCGATACAGTAAAGCTCGCTGACCTTTCAAACTTCTTTGAACCCCTCGGCAAGTACGACGACCTCAAGGACAAGTACAAGTGGGCTAACCAGAAGATGTACGACGGTACAGTTTACGGCCTTGCACACTTAGGTTCAGTAAGCGGCGGTATCTGCTACAACAAGAAGGTATGGTCAGATGCCGGCATCACAGAAATGCCCAAGACAGCCGATGAGTTCATCGCTGACTTAAAGAAGATAAAGGAAAAGTTCCCCGAGGTTATTCCTTACTACACAAACTTCAAGGAAGCAAGCTGGACAGCATCTCAGTGGTCAAGCCTTGTAGTTCCTTCATCAGGCGACCCCGACTTTGAAACAAACCTCATCGTTAACAAGGAAGACTTCTTCAAGGAAGGTCAGCCCTACTACAATGTATTCAAGCTGATGTATGATATATATTCAGATTCATCTCTTATCGAGGGCGACCCGATGAGCTCTGACTGGGAAGGTTCAAAGCTTATGATAGCTAACGGCGAAGTTGCTACAATGACAATGGGTTCATGGGCAGTTTCACAGTTCCAGCAGGTTGCTAAGGATAACGGTCTTGATCCCGAGAATATCGGTTATATGCCCGCTCCCTTCTCTAAGGACGGCAAGCAGTACGCACAGTATGCCGCTGACTACTGCATGGGCGTAAACAAGAACATTGCCGATGACAAGAAGGAACTCGGTAAGAAGTATATCGAATGGTTCATCGCTGAATCAGGCTTCTCAGAGGCTGAAGGCGGTATCAATACACTTGAAGGAAGCAAGCTTCCCGATTACCTCTCAGCGTTCGACGGTTGCGAATTCTTCACAGCAAACGCAGCTCCCGATGGTCTGACAGGCGTATTCAACGCAATCGACAAGGATTCAGAAGTAGGTATCTGGGACGGCGACTCTGCTAACTTCAAGCTCCAGCTTGCTGAAGCAGCATTCGCAGGCAAGGGCGAAGACGGCTTTAAGGCTATCGCAGACTCTGTTAATCAGAAGTGGGCTGCTACAAGAGATGCAAATGCAGATCTTGAGGCTTACATCAAGGCTAACAGCTAATTAACGCTATCGTATTTTCTTCATAGATACTCCAAACACACAAACCCGTACGGAAAGGCGTAAGTCTTTCCGTATAGGTTTTTATGGGAGTAATTAAAAATTTACTAAAAATAGAAATTATTTCTTGAAAGGACAAAATTATGGCTACTCAGGGCGTTGCCGCAGTTCAGAAACGCCGCACCTTAGGACAGTGGCTTAAAGGCTACACAGGTCAGAAATATCTGACTACGGTGCTGTTTCTCGCTATACCCATTGCACTGCTGATACTCTTTACTATTATCCCTGCTGTCAATATGATCATATTCAGTTTCCAGCAGCGTGACCAGCTCGGCGTTCATGTACAGTGGGTAGGATTTGACAACTATAAGACGCTGTTCACCGATATGTCGTACTTATCCACACTGTTAAACAGCTTGTACTACTTTGTCGGTTCATTCATACAGCTCGGACTTGCACTTTTCATTGCAACCCTGCTTTGCTCAAAGATAAAGCTTGCAGGACTGTTCAAGGGAGTTATCTTCTTCCCTTATCTTATGAACGGCGTTGCAGTCGCACTTATCTTCCAGAGATTTTTCAGAGGCGATGACGGCGGTACGCTCAACACCATACTCTCGCTTTTCGGTGCAGACCCTGTAAAGTGGCTGTCGAACGGTGCAATAAATAACTGGTGCCTTGTTTTCGCATCGGTGTGGCGCTATATCGGATTTGATATCCTGATGTTCATCGGTGCTATCCAGTCGATCTCTCCCGACATTTACGAGGCGGCAGACCTTGACGGTGCAAACGCATGGCAGAAGTTCTGGCACATTATATTCCCGAGCATCAGAACCATTATCGCATTACAGCTTATCCTTGCTATCAAGGGTGCGGCATCGGTATTTGAAATTCCGTATATCATCACCGGCGGTAAAATGGGAACGACAACATTCGTTATCAAGACGATTGAAACAGGCTTCCAGTATCAGAAGATCGGTCTTGCGTCCGCAATGGCAATCGTACTGTTGCTTATCATAATAGTAATCACGATAATCCAGAAGATATTCTTCAAGGAAGAAAAGTAGGTGAAACCATGACAGACAACATCAGAACAACAGAAAATGACGGACAGACTGCTTTCAACATGAATAAGTACAAATTCAAGGAAACGCCAAAAGGTGTAAGAGTGCTTATCAACGTTGCAAAGTATGCCGTACTTGTTTTAGCCTGCCTTACGGTTATTGTACCTCTGGTAGTCGTATTACTCGGCTCGCTGAAAAGTCATCAGGACTTCCTTACAAGCGGAGCGTTCGAGCTTCCCAAGGTAGTTGAACTTTCCAACTTCAAGACCGCATTCATTCAGGGTAATGTAATGAGAGGTCTTATAAACACTGCGATCATACTTGTGTTCTCATGCGCAGGTACGATAATAACAGGTACCATGACAGCCTTTGTTGTACAGCGTTTTACAATGGTGTTCACAAAGCTTGTAAAGAATATATTCCTCGTTGCCGCACTCCTGCCCAATATCTCAATGCAGGTTACGGTATTCCAGGTAGTACACGCACTCGGACTTTATGACACTCTCGCCGCTCCGATAATCCTTTATATAGGTACAGATATCGTTTCGATCTACATCTTCATACAGTTCCTCAACAACATCTCCGTATCACTTGACGAAAGTGCGATTCTTGACGGTTGTTCATACCCGAGAGTTTACTGGAGCATCATTCTCCCTATGCTCCGTCCGGCAATAGCCACAGTGCTTGTAATCAAGTTCGTAAGCATATACAACGACTTCTATACAGCAAACCTGTATATGCCCAGCGACGGACTTCAGGTTGTTTCAACAGCCCTTTATAAGTTCATCGGTCCTTACGGCTCACAGTGGGAAATCATCTTCGCAGGTGTAATTATATGTATTATTCCTACCCTGATAATCTTCCTTTCGATGCAGAAGTTTATTTACAGCAATCTTGTATCGGGTTCTGTAAAGGAATAAGATATTCCGATTCTCCTTACAATATACAAAAACAGTGCTCTGTCAATCGGCAGGGCACTGTTTATTCTTTATCCGTGTATTCCGGATTTTGATTTTCGATTTTATCTTTGGTTTCGTTTTCGTTTCCGTTCATGTTCCCGCCCTCGTCCTCATACTCATTTTCGTCCTCGTCGTTGAATTTGTATGTGTCGGGATAAATGAAGTTGAACGAAAGCGAACGGTTTCGCTTATATGATATAAGGCATAAATTCAGAGTGAGTTTTTTCACCTCTATGGTGCGGTAGGTGTCGCTCCTGAGAAGTGCGGCGGCAACTGTCAGGGCAGACTTCTTGTCGTCGTACTGAGCGGCATATTCAGGGCAGTATACAGTGGCGTTAGCTGAATTTATGTACTTAATTAGACCGTCTTTGCCTGTAACTTCAAGCACATAAGCCATGCGCCCACCTCACTTTATAATTATCCTATGATAAAATTATAATTTAAAGATAAGCACTTTTCAATAACGATTTAAAAATAAAGTCGAAAAAAGTAATATTATGTCAAAAATTTTGTCGAATTTTTTGAAATCACTGAAATAACCCGAATTTTACTCTCAGACGGCAACATTTCTTCAGTAACGCTTCACCTATTATCAGTATGAATATTACGGTTGATACTGCGTGTATAAGGTCAAACGGAATGCCCGAAATTATATATGCGCCGATTGTTGCAAGGTTAAGATCTGTCGTGTAATTGAGCGCACTCGACAGGTTCATGATACCGCCGTAGATTATCATCACCGACAGCAGAGAATATATGCAAATGGCTAGAGTATTACGTTTTTTCGAGAATATGATTCCTGCGAAAAATCCTAGAAGTCCCATGGCAAACATCTGCCACGGCGTCCACATACCCTGCCCGAACAGCATATTCGACACAAGCATTGACACCGTACCGACAATAAAACCTGCCTGAGCCCCGAGTGCCGTTCCGCTTATTATCACAACAGCGGCAACAGGCTTGAACTGCGGAAACATGAAGAAAAGCTCCCTTCCCGCAACCGCCACCGCAGAGAGCACTGCAAGTACCGCTATATCCTTTGCTGACGGTTTCTTTTTCTCAAAGCTTATAAAGAAAGCGGCTAGACATTCAATAAGCACCGCAATAATTATCAGCAGATGTTTTCTCATGCTGTCGGGAATAAAGAATGTGCCGAGTATTACTGTAAGTGGGATTATAACGGCGGTTATAACTCCTGCAACAATGTCTGACGGTGTTATTTTCTTTGCCGTTACAGGCGGTTTCGCCATTGTGTTTTTAGGCGCCGCACCGATTATAAGCATTATCATCGGCACGCACAGCACCGCATACTGTAGCCAGAACGGCTCGGACGGAATCTGAAACGGCAATATCCCCGTACCCATTATAAGCATTAATGCAAATCCGATGCCGCCGAGCGAAAGCATGACTTTTCTGAATACTGAGAGCTTTTTGCGTTTTTTACGCCTTGTCACAGTGCTTTCCGGGTTATCGGTATTATCCTGTTTATCATTTTTGTATATCTTGCGGAAACGGTCGTCGGGTTTTCCGTAGTTCTCCGCTTTTCCGCCCACAGACTCAATAAGTCCGGGTGTTGTGTAAACATTGTCGCATACATTTGCGGCGATCTTTGCACTGTCGGTGGTGAAGAATGACGACGAGGTGAAAAATTGTGACGGCGGCAGACATACGCTTATCTCACCGTCAAACAGCAAAGCACACATATCTGCGGTTTCTGCACAGAAATCCATATCGTGACTGACAAGCACTATCGTTCTGTCGTCGGCTCTGAGCTGTTCAAGCAACACAGAGAACATCTGCTTGTATACTGCGTCAGCCGCCTTTGTCGGCTCGTCAAGAAGCAGTATATCCGCTCCGTATGAAACAAGCTTTGCCAGTGCCGCCTTCTGCCTTTCGCCGCCCGATAAGTCAAACGGGTGGCGGGAAAGAAGGTGGGTAAGCCCGAATATGTCAGCTATCTCATCAGCATTGCCGTCAAACTCTTCTCTCAGTGTTTCCTTGCTGAAAAGCAATGTCGGGTCCTGCGGCAGAAAACCGAGCTTACCGCCTTTGATATCAATTTTACCGCCGTTTTGTTTAAGCGTGCCGCAGATAAGATTGAGAAGTGTAGATTTTCCTGCGCCGTTACCGCCCATTACAGCGGTGATACTTCCACGCTTTATATCAAGTGATAGATTTCTTATTATATCCCGCTCGCTGTCCTTATATCCGAATGAGAGGTTCTTTATTGAAATACAGCTCTCTTCCGATACGGTACCGGCGATATCAGTCGGGGTGTTAAGCCCGTTGCTTTCATTGTAGGAGATATACCAGTCTTTAGCCGAGGGTACGTCAAGTAGCGGCTCGGCGTTACCGACCGCCGTACTTGCTCTTACGCCTACAGGCATTTCAAGGAGCATCGGGTGTTTGTTTTCCGACAGATAGCCTATAAGCGCAGAGCTGTCGCCGTCAACGCATTTTTTCCCGTTATCAAGCAGTACGGCACGTTTGGCAACCGACAAAAGTCCGCCGAGCTGATGTTCCGCAACTATTATTGTAGTGCCGAGTTCTTTGTTTATCCTTACAAGCAATGAGATAAACTGCGTTGATGCTATCGGGTCAAGCTGTGACAGCGGCTCGTCAAGTAGCAGTACATCAGGGTTCATCGCCATGACCGATGCTAAGTTTATCATCTGTTTCTGACCGCCCGAAAGCTTGTCGCAGTCACGGTAAAGAAGATTTTCTATACCGAAAAACAAAGCCGTCTGAGAAACCCGTGAACGTATTTCGTCTTGCGAAAGCCCTATGCTTTCCGCTCCGAAAGCAAGCTCGTGCCACACCTTGTCACACACTATCTGCTCATCGGGAAACTGCGAAACAAAGCCTGCGTAACTGCCGTGAAAGTTTATATTGCCGCTTTGCTTTCCTGCATCGGCAGGTGCTTTCATAAGGTTCAACAGCGTGGATTTACCGCTGCCCGAGCTTCCGCAAAGAACTAAAAATTCTCCGCTCCTGATTTCAAGATTGATATCGGAAACTGCATTCGTATCCGAGCCGGGATAGGAATACGACAGATTCGTGATATTATAAAGTTTCATTTCTATCCCTCCGTTTAAAACCTGTATAAAGTTCGACAGCTGTCGGCACAATACATAACAATATCCAGAAAATGTCTGCCATAATATCATATACTGTCATTGGCATTACAAACTCGGGGTAATAGAGGTATGAAGCTTTACCGCTTGCAAAGAGAATTATAACTGCGGCAGTGCAGATTATCGTTACCGCTGTTATGGCAAAATCGGCCACGGTAAATCTGAATATGCTGTAGGCTGTACGTTTCGCCGTACCGTAACCTCTGTATTTCATGGAACGTGCAGTGTATGCACTGTGTTCGAGCGTGTCGGTTACCGCAATCGACAGAACATGAACACCGCTTTTGACACGTTTACTTAATTTTCCTGAATATATATCATTACCCACAAAACGCTGTGCGGCGGCAGTCTGCTTTGCCCGTCTGGCAAACATTGGTACTGTGCGGAGCGTCATTGACAGCAACAGTGCAAAAGAGGGCAGTATTTTACCGAAAATGTGCACTGTTTTGTCGCTTGTCATACATTTATTAAGTCCGATAAACCACATCACAAGTGATATTGTCATAGCTCCTGTGAACAGTGAAAAAGTCAGCGTTTCAAGCGTTATGCTGTTACCGCTCGGCAGTTTTGCAATCTCAGTGACGCCTTTGTTAGAAAAAATCAGGTTTATCCCTACCGCAAGTATTATCATCGGAAGCATGACCGCAAGCGTCTTTGCGGCGGTTTTACCGCTCAGCATAAACGCAAAAACGCCAGAGCAGACAAGAGCCGCCGCCGAGTAGACGGGGCTTTGAATTATTGCCGTTATCAGTATCACCGACAGGAAATACAGTGCCGCAGTGACAGGGTGTGTTCTCTCCATTTTTTCTCCTTAGTCATCAGGTTTATATTCAAGCTCGCAGGTGTAGCGGAACATGATTATATCGCCGTTTACCGCCTTATACGATTAACATTCGCAGTTCGGGAAAACACTTCCCGTGCCTTGTCCGAAATCAAAAGTGTAAAGGTCGTCGATACCCTCTGCAATGAGCTGAAAGCAGGTATAAAGCCGATTTACGCCGTCACAGCCACCACCGAAAAGATAGGGCTTTGCACGGCGTCACTGACAGAAATACCGTGCCGCAGTGGCAGAGTGTGTTCTCGCTCGTTTCCGTTAATCACAGGTCAAATCCAAGCTCGTAGGTGTAGCGGAACGTGATTATATCGCTGTTTACCGCTATATACGATTAACAATCGCAGTTCGGAAAAACGCTCCTGAGCCTTGACCATAATCAAATTCGTAAAGGTTGTTGATATTTTCCGCAATGAGCTGAAAGCAGGCATAAAGCCAACTTCCGCCGCCATAGGCACTGCCAAAAAGACTGGACTTTGCACTGCGTTCTCGATAGAAATACCGTGCCGCAGTGGCAGGGTGTGTTCTCTCCATTTTTTCTCCTTAGTCATCAGGTTTATATTCAAGCTCGCAGGTGTAGCGGAACATGATTATATCGCCGTTTACCGCCTTATACGATTAACATTCGCAGTTCGGGAAAACACTTCCCGTGCCTTGTCCGAAATCAAAAGTGTAAAGGTCGTCGATACCCTCTGCAATGAGCTGAAAGCAGGCATAAAGCCAACTTTCGCCACCACAGAAACCACCGAGCAGACAGGGCTTTGCACGGCATCATCGACAGAAAAACAGTGCCGCAGTGGCAGGATTTTCTTTAATTCTTCAGGTTATATCCAAGGTCATATCCAAGCTCGCAGGTGTAGCGGAACGCTATCTTGTCGTTGTTTACGGGCTTGTACGATGAACAGCTGTAGTTCGGGAAAACCCCGTTCACGCTGTACATCCACCCCGAACCTTGTCCGCAATCAAATTCGTAAAGGTTGTTGATACCCTCTACATAGTATGAGTTGAAAGCAGGCGTAAAACTTGCCTCCATTTGAATTTCGTTCTCGTCACAGATACGGCGGAGTATACCGTATACACTTTCACCGTCGTTAAATCCGACCGTTCCGCTGTATATCATGCCGTCGTCCGGTACATATTTTTCAAGCCCTTTTTTTAGCATATCCTTGTTGTAAAGTATGGTCCTACAATCTATGGTAAATGTGCAGGAATGTTCATATTGCACAGTCGGCTTTTTGTCGGGTTTCGGGGTTGTCGCTTTTGTCGTAACTTTAGTCGTTGTTTTGGTAGTTGCTTTTGTTGTGGCGGCGGTAACTTTTGCCGTGGTTGTAGCCGCTGTGCTTGTTACCGTGATCGGTTTTTCGCTCGCCTTGGACGTTACCGGAGCTGTTGTCGGCGTCGGTGCTTCCGGGGCACTGTTTGCGGTAGTTACCGTTCTTTCACTGTAGGTAGTTCCCAATAAATCGCTTTCTGATGCGGTTTGTGAAGAGTTGTCCGTAACGTTTGTTACAGGCGGTGCATTGGAATTGACGCTCGTTTGCGGAGTCGTTGTTGTATCAAGGTTTGCTGTGCTCGTGACAGCCGACGTTTCGGGTGCCGAGCACGATATACCGCTGTTTCCTGCGGCATCTTTCCCCACAATAGCCGAAACTACCGCAATTATCACCACAACGGCCAGAGCAAATCCCAGTCCGAGTATGTATTTGTACTTATCTAAAAATGCTTTCATCTGTTCTCCGTGCTTATATTATGTAAAAATTGTTCCGCACCTATTTTATCACAAAAACAAGTGCGGAACAAGCTGTTTACATAATAGTTTTACTTATTTACGCTTTTTCTTTGAAACAAGCATAACTGCGCCTGAGATGAGAACTGCCATGCCGCCTGTTACAAGCACGCCTGTATCGGGGCTTACTGGGTTGTTCTTATCATCGGGCTTGCCTGAGCTGTCGCCGGGAAGTATCGGCTCATCGGGTTTACCTGAGCTGTCGCCGGGGTTAACAGGCTCATCGGGGGTTACGGGCTCATTCTTTGCAGACATATCGTAGAGCGAAGAACCGTTCTTTGAAAGCTCATAAGCTGTAAGAGCAAGGGCTGCCTGCTCTGTAGCCATGTAGTTTTCTTCACCGCCGAGAACGTGGCTGTAGCCGTTTCCTGTAGCGTAGCTTTCAAGTGCGTCGATAAGCGTAATGCCGTCAACGATGAATCTTGAATCTGTCAGAGGATCAATGCCGAGAGCGGCAAGCGCTATAAGTACCTGTGAGGTGCTTTCACTGCCGTTTGCATATCTTGCATTCTCATCAAGTGATTCAGACAGGAACTCAAGACCGCTGTCTATTGCCGCCTTTACCTTCTCATCAGCCGCATAGGGAGCGAGTGCCTGTAAAGCCATAGCTGTAAGGTCAACGTCTGCTGTATCACCTGCAAGAGCCCAGCCCTTGCCTGTCATGTTATCGAGAATGTAAGCAATGAGCTCATCGTGTGTCTTTGCACTGTAATCTGTTGTATCGAATGCGATGAGTGCGAATATTGCCGCATTCATACCCTGAGATGTGATGTAGTCCATATCATCAAGACCACTGAGCAGATTGTAGCCTGCAACGTCTGCGGAGTTCTTTCCGAGAGCAGACAGAGCGATTATTACTCTTGCGTTTTCTGTAGGCTTTCTGTCTGAAAGTCTGTCCGAGCCGTTAGCCTTTACTGCATCGCAAAGCTCTGAGTAGTACTTTGCCGCCTTGTCTGCGGAGAGTTTGCCTGCTCTTGCAAGAGCAATTACAGACCATTCGCCGCCGATTGACTGAACGGGGTAGATTTCGTTTTCGGAAAGTTTGCCGAGAACGGTGCTGTAGTGCTCTTCACTCTTGGCGCCTTCCTGCTTTATTGCATCAATTACAGCAAATCTTTCGATTGCCTTGTCAAGAGTATCGGCGTTCGTAACCTTATCTCTTATACGCTCGGGAACTGCTGAGTAAGCGTCCTTTGCGCTGTCGATCTTATCCTTGCTGTCAGCAGTTACCTTGCCGATTTCGTTGATTGCGGCTATTGCCTTGCTTACTGTATCGGCTTCAGCTATAGCGAGTGCTTCTTCTGCATCTGTCAGTGTTTCGTAGTTTCCTACAAGTGCCTTTGCGTTGTCGCTGAGCTTGTCATAAGCTTCTCTTGCCGCTGTGATATCATCGTAGCTGTCAAGAGTTACATCGCCTATAGCGTCGATAAGCTCTTCAACCTGTTTTGCGGCAGTCACATCATCGGGAACGAGCTTTAAGTAAGCGTATACAGGCTGTTTTTCGCCGCTCTGAACAATAATTCTTACAGTCTTAACTTCAGACTGGTTAAGTGCGATTTTAGCCGCTGTGTCTGATGCTACACGCTGATTGTTAACATAAATGTTATCGTCAGCCGCACCTGAAACTGCAACGTTGACGTTTTCCTCGATACCTGTGCTTATTTCATAAACACCGTTATCGTCGGGAGTGATTTCCTTTATTGTTTTACCGTCGTTATCTGTGATAACTATTTTTCCGGGAAGTGCTGTTGTGCCTACTTCCTCATCGTTTGCGGTAGTTCTTACAACGTAAGAAACCTCTGTTGATTTCTCGTTGAATGCACCTGCCCAGATATTGCTTGCTGTCTGGATCTTTACATAGTGAACGCCGTTTTCGAATGTAACGGGGTTGCCGTCTTCGTCAACTGCCCACTTTAAGTCAAAACCGTTTGATTCGGCGTTTTCGCTGTATGCATTTACATTTGCACCGATCGAACCGTTCTTGAAGTAGTCAACATAACCGAACTTTGTTGCACCTGCAAATGATGCTGTAGAGCTGTCACCCTGGATCGTACCCTGAATACTGGGGATTACAACGCCTCTCAGTGTGATCTTGTCGCCCTTTGCGAGATCGTTCATGTAATAAACGCTGGGTGAAACCCATCTGCCTGTCTGCTTTGAGCCGTCGTTTGAGTTGCCCTGATTATCTGTCCAGCTTGTCTTACCGTCTGCTGTCTTCTTGTACGTCACTTCGTAATCAGTGATCGTTGTATCTTCAAAATGCTCACTGCCTGCGAGTGCATACCATGTTTTGCCGTCATCGGATACATAAACCTGTCCGCTTTCAGCCGCACTTCCGCCGCTTGCAAAGCTGTTGCCGTAAGCATAGAAGTCAAGACCGTAGGGGTTTGAGGGATCATCGGTTATGGGGTTATCATAGTAATATGTGATATAACCGCCGAAGTTACCTAAGGATTTCATTGTACCTGCAAGTGTCGTTTCGGGACCTACACCGTAGGAAACGTTGGTGTACTGGCTGTTGATACAAAGGTAATCAACTACCTTGTCGGGTACAGCGTACTTGCTTCTCTTTGTAGCCTTTATTGTATAGCTCTCTGAAAGAGTACCGTCTGATACTGTAACAGTAGTGTTACCGCTCTTGGTAACAATGCTGTAATAGCCGTTTGCGTCAGCTGAGGCTGTATCCTTATCAATTGTAACAGTGCAACCGTCTGCTACCTTGAAATATGCTGTGGGATATTCCGCATCGTTTGCAATAACTATATTGTAGCTCAGAAGTGAAGGGTCGAATGCGGGGTAGAAGTCGCCGTAATCACTCTTGAGTTCTGTAAGTCGTACGTTCTTTACCGATACGTCAGCCTTTACAAGTTTAATAGTATAGCTTGTTATCTTGTCTGCATCGTCAAACTTGCTTACAAGATAATCGCCGTCCGATACCATGTCGATTGATACTGTGACAGTACCGTCTTTGCCGAATGAGTATGCGGGGGTTGTTCCGCCGCTCTTGAATTCTGTATACTCGCCGTCAGTCTTAGTTCTTACATGAACATTGGCTGTCTTGCCTTTTACGGTAAGGGCAACACTGTCGGTACCACCTAAAATGTAGGCTGTATAGCTGTGACAGCTTGCGTTTGTACCTGTTGTGGTCGTAACGTTGCCGTCATCATCGTTTCTGAAAACAGTACCCTCTGCATAGTCGTTGTACTTTGTAGCGTACAGCTCTCTGCCTGTGGGAACAAGAGTTATACCGCTTGTGCTTGCGATTTCTGCCGTGTAGTCATAGGGACGTGTTACGTTGAATACATACTGTGTCTTTATGCTTTCATCGTCAATGTAGCAAAGCTCTAATATAAGCTTGTTTGTGCCGAAAGGAATGTTTGTTATGCTTGTGAATGAGCCGGACTTGAATTCTTTTCTCTGTGCATCACCGTTTGAATCGGTGTAAACGAGATAGCCCTTTAATAAATCACTGTTGAACTTTGTGTTGCTTGAAAGTGAGATCGAAGATGTGCTGTATGCTTTTATCTTCAGGTCATATTCGAGCTTTTCAGGGTCAAAATCGTCATTGCTCCAACCGTCAAGCGAATATGTTGAGAATGCAAGGCTTTCAAAACGAGCCGCAGGTCTTGCGCCCTCCTTTATTGTTACCTTATAAGCGCTTGCTGTTGCATCCTCGCCTACCGTAACGGTGATAACATCGCCGTCCTTTATTTCAGTAGGTTTTGTAAGGCTCAGCGTCTTGTCGCCGATCTTGCTTACCGTCTTGAAATTCTTGTTCAGTGCTGTGGGACGGAAATTAATACTCTTTGTACCGAAAGGAACAGTCAGAGTATAATTATAGGTTTTTGCGCTGAATTCGGGAGAGAGCGTGCCGTAATCGCTGTTTATTGCTTTAAGCGATGTATCTGTACCGCTCCAGTCACTGCCGAGGTCAGCACCCCAGTTCATAGTGTACTGCATACGGATCTCATCGCCGCTTGCGAGCTTGCCGTTAGCAACGGTATAGGCTGTTAAACCCTCGTTTGTAAACCAGTCGTTGAGCGTGCTCATCCAGCCGCTCATAGAGCCGCCGTCAAAGGCTTCAAGCCCTGCAATTTCGGTTATGTAGCCTGAATCTGCGCCGGTCTGAGTAAAGCCGGAGCTTTCGATAGCGTCCTTTATGCAGGTCATAGCGCTTGAAGATTTATCAAGCGATACCCACTTGTCGACCTTGGTGCCTATCCATGCAGGAGCTTCGCCGCCGTCAACCGCTTCGGTGAACGTTGTGTTCTCTACAATAACACGGACGCTTCCGATGTCATCGTCGGCAAATACCGTAAAGCTTACCTGCGGTACAGAAAGTAACGCAAGTGAAAGCGCTAACAGTAAAGCCGTCACTTTGGATGTGAATTTCTTCACAGTTGTCATAGTTTTACCTTCCTTTATTCTTTTTTGCCCTGAGGCTTAACCGTCTAATCTGCGTTTTGCCGCTTTTCTTCGTTGTCGGGAACGTTCACGCTTAGCACGGCTTTTCTCTTTTGTGGATACTGCGGGCGGTTCTTTCAGCCCTGCGGCTTCAAGAGCGCGCGTCCACGGACCGAGTTTCTGCTTGATAAAGCATACTTCGTCGGGAGAAAAGTCCGAGCGTTTCGGCAGAGTGCCAAGCTGTTCATACTTTTCGCAAAGCATAGCGACAGCCTTGCTTAATTTTTCGTCCGCCATAACGTCACCTCCGTAAACAAATACGAAAAACGGCAATAAAAAATGCCTTCACCAAAAAGTGAAAGCACAACTGATCTTTTTGCACAACAAACATAAGCCATACAGTAGGCTCAAAAAAGCATACAGGTACAGCCTTAGCTGAAGATCGGCTGTACTTCTTCCTCGTCCAAGAGACAATGCCGAAAAACACGGGGGTATTCTGACTTGTGAGCATAGGCTCAGATACAGTAATGACGGTTGCTCCGGATTCTCACCGGATTCCCTATTACCTACCGGGCAAAAAGCCTTTCGTACCGTATTTTCGATATTCGGTTAAGGTTAAGTATAGCATAAAGGGGGAAGAAATGCAAGAGGGGGAGAAGTATTATGAAAATAAAAAACGAGGTGCGTTGACACCCCGTTTTGCTTTATCATATTATTTATCTTATCAGAACGCAATTCTGTCCTCGATGTACTTCTTTACATCTGCGATAGGCATTCTTTCCTGCTTCATAGAGTCACGCTCACGGACTGTTACGCAGCCGTCCTCAACGCTGTCGAAGTCATATGTGATGCAGAAGGGAGTACCGATCTCGTCCTGTCTTCTGTATCTCTTGCCGATAGCACCTGCATCGTCATAGTCAACGCAGAAGTACTTTGACAGCTCGTCTGCAATCTCGCCTGCCTTGTCTGCAAGTTTCTTTGACAGGGGCAGAACTGCCGCCTTGACGGGAGCAAGGTAAGGATGGAAGTGCATAACGTTTCTTGTTGTGCCGTCCTCAAGCTGTTCTTCGTCATAAGCCTCAGTGATAACTGCAAGGAACAGACGTTCAACACCGAGCGAAGGCTCGATAACATAAGGAACGTACTTCTCGTTTGTTTCGGGATCGAAATATTCCATCTTCTGACCGCTTGTCTTGATGTGCTGTGTAAGATCGTAGTCGGTTCTGTCCGCAACGCCCCAAAGCTCGCCCCAGCCGAACGGGAACAGATATTCGAAGTCTGTTGTTGCCTTTGAGTAGAAGCAAAGCTCTTCCTTATCGTGATCACGCAGTCTTAAGTTTTCTTCGTTTATGCCGAGGGACAGGAGCCACTTCTTGCAGTAGTCCTTCCAGAAATAGAACCAGTCAAGGTCTGTGCCGGGCTTGCAGAAGAATTCAAGTTCCATCTGCTCGAACTCTCTTACACGGAAAATGAAGTTACCGGGAGTGATCTCGTTTCTGAATGACTTACCAACCTGTGCAACACCGAAAGGTACTTTTTTACGGGTTGTACGCTGGATATTCATGAAGTTTACGAAGATACCCTGTGCGGTTTCGGGACGGAGATAAAGCTCACTCTTTGAGTCTTCTGTAACTCCCTGGAATGTCTTGAACATAAGGTTGAACTGTCTGATATCTGTGAAATCAGCCTTGCCGCAGTTGGGGCAGGTGATGCCTTTTTCACGGATATAATCCATCATCTGCTCGTTTGACCAGCCCGCACAGTTTGTGCCGTCAAAGTCCTCGATAAGATTGTCCGCTCTGTGACGTGTCTTACAAGCCTTGCAATCCATAAGGGGATCGGAAAATCCGCCGATATGACCCGATGCTACCCATGTCTGAGGGTTCATGAGGATAGCACTGTCAAGACCTACGTTGTACTTGCACTCCTGTATGAATTTTTTACGCCATGCGGACTTGATGTTGTTCTTCAGCTCAACGCCGAGAGGTCCGAAATCCCATGTGTTTGCAAGTCCTCCGTATATCTCACTGCCGGGATATATAAAGCCTCTGCCCTTACAGAGAGCGACCAGCTTATCCATGGTTTTTTCTGTGTTTTTCATGTGCGAAATTTCCTTTCATGTTTTGCATTTAAAAGCAGTGCACGGCAACGTATCTGCGCTGTCGTGCTTGTCTGCCATATAATGAATACGGTTAAAATACCGTTTTAATACGATGAACTTTTAATCCCGACCGTTTCACTGACTTACTTATATTACAAGCATATAAAAAGGTCGGAATTTATTACGCCTTACAGGCGTTCGATCCAGCCCATTTCATCGGGGAGCTTGCCGTACTGCATACCTGTCATTGTGTCATAAAGACGCTGTGAGATAGGTCCGATCTTGTTGTCGTTGATAAGCATTACCTTATCGCCCCACTTTAAGTGACCTACAGGTGAGATAACAGCGGCTGTACCTGTACCGAATACTTCGTTCAGTTTGCCTGCATCGTAAGCGTCTGCGATCTCCTGGATTGTGATTCTCTTTTCGCTTACTTTGAGACCCCACTTCTTACACAGCTCTATAGATGACTTTCTTGTGATACCTGAAAGAATAGAGCCCTGGAGTGCGGGAGTAACAACCTCGCCGTCGATTACGAAGAAGATGTTCATAGCGCCTACTTCTTCAATGTACTTACGCTCAACACCGTCAAGCCACAGTACCTGTGAGTAGTTCTGCTTGTGAGCCTCGTCCTGACCGATAAGAGATGCGGCGTAGTTACCGCCTGTCTTTGTGAAGCCCATACCGCCTCTTACTGCACGGACATAGTTTGTTTCAACATAGATATTAACGGGGTCAAGACCTGAAGCGTAATATGCGCCTGAGGGTGACATGATTATCATGAAGTAGTACTTGTCGCCGGGACGAACGCCGAGGAACGGATCAGCGGCAAATATGAACGGACGTATGTAAAGTGAAGCACCGTCTGTATGAGGTACCCAGTCCGCATCTATCTTGACAAGTTCGTGAAGAGCCTGTAAGCAGTCGTCAACGTTAAGCTGAGGGATAACAAGACGTTCAGCGGAGATGTTCATTCTCTTGAAGTTTTCTTCGGGACGGAAGAACTGAATGTTTCCGTCGGGAGTTCTGTATGCCTTCATACCCTCAAAGATTTCCTGTCCGTAGTGAAGAACCATAGCGGCAGGTGAAAGTGAAATTTCTCCGTAGGGGACTATTCTTGCATCATGCCAGCCCTTGCCTGTGTCATATTCCATAATGAACATGTGATCAGTAAAGATGTGACCGAAACCGAGCTTTGTTTCGTCAATGGGCTTTGCCTTAGGTGTTTTAGTTTTTTCAATTTTGATTTCCATTGTAAAACCATTCCTTCCTGAAAGCGAGTTTATCGCCATAATTTCCGCCATAGCGGCAGCTCGTCTGCCTTATGCAAGCGTAAGGTCGTTTCCTTTCAGTATCAGTTTTGCAAAAATAAAGGAAAATTCTGTCCTGCTTGCAGTACCGACTAATTGTACAAAGAAAATTATAGCACTATTCTTACAAAAGTTCAATATGTTTTTTTGATATTTTGAATTTTTTAAGCGGATTTCTTTCATTAAAAGCCGGCTTATATCGTTACGGAAATAAATCGGTCCGATACCGTTTTGAAGGCATCGGACCGATTGTGATATTTCAGGTTACTGCTGGTTTGACATTTCGTAAGATTCGATCATCTTCTTGACCATCTGTCCGCCGATTGAACCTGCCTGCTTTGAAGTAAGGTCACCGTTGTAACCGTTGTCCTTGAGGGGTACGCCTACTTCGTTTGCAGCCTGCATCTTGATGCTGTTTAATGCTGCCTTGTTCTTTTTATTAGTACTAGCCATTGTTGTTTTCCTCCGTAATTTTTTGCAGGTCCTTTTGACCTTGCAACATTATTATGTTCGGAGATTTTTTAAATATCAAATGAAATTTCTGGTGAAAATCTGCGGTGTTTTATAGAATGTAATCGTGCTGTTTTTGCTCTGCTTGATAAAATAACATTGCAATTAAAGTTCATCTATGCTAAAATATCATTAACATATTTTAACGGGGGAAAACGTCATGCCTACTGAACTCGAGACCATGAAACACGCTAAAGAATACATAGACAAGCTTGCAAACGGAATTGATCCGTTTACGGACAAGCCTGTGCCCGATGATGACATTGTAAATAACGTCAAGTTGTCACGTTGCTTTTTCTACATTTCGGGGGTACTTGCAAAGGTGATTGAAAACGGGGGAGAAGTGGTATCGGCGAAAACAGTTGAAGTTATTAAACCGCAGAAACGTGGTGCGGTTGTCATAACGGATGAAGCAAGGGCAAAGTTCAAATGCTTTATAAATGATGTGTCGCTGTCAACATTTACGGATATGATAAACAAATATCTTGACCGTGAGGTTTCGATAAAACTGAAAGGTTCTGCAATTGCAGACTGGCTGACTGTAATCGGTATGCTGACGGAAGAAACATTGCCGAACGGCAAACTTAAAAGAGTGCCGACCGACAGCGGAATATCTGAGGGTGTACGCCTTAACGAATATTTCACTCCCGGAGGTTTTCCGAGATATGCGATTATGATTACACCGTCGGCACAGCAGTTTGTACTTGATAATATAGACGCAATAGCTGAAATGAACGGATTGCAGAGAGAAAAACGCAAAAGAAAACCGCTTTCAGTGACAGATGAAATGCGTGATAAACTCACAACGTCAGAAAAGCCGTTATCGGCAACTGAGCTTACACATACCGTCAACTTTTATGTAAACGAAGATGAATCGGGTACGCTTAAAGCAGGAGCTATATCAAAATGGCTCGAAGAGCAGGGCATACTTGTGAATACGGAAATCTCCGACGGCAGAAAGAGCAGACTTCCCACTGAAGAAGGCGTAAAACTCGGAATAAGTACCGCACAACGTACTTCGCAGAGCGGTGAGGAATATACGGCGGTTATTTATTCAAAGCAGGCGCAGGAGTATATATACAGCCATATAGATGAAATTGCGGAGTTCAACAACAGAGATATAAACGGCTGACTTCGCACAGTTGCAAAAGTGACAGGAAGATAATGAAAGAAAGCGGTAATAACTGTTGACAGTATGCTTTTGCAGTGGTATAATTAACCTGTTATGGAACATTTGTTGTATAACAGGTTTTTATATTATGAGGTGATGATATGCCGCCAAGGGCAAAATATACAAGGGAAGAAATAACTCAGATAGCACTCGGAATAGTGACCGAAAGCGGTGCAGAGGCGCTCAATGCAAGAAGTCTTGCGGAAGCGATGGGCACATCAACACGTCCTATTTTTACGGCATATAAGAACATGGAAGAGCTTGAAAATTCCGTCCGTGAGTCTGCTATGGAAGTTTTCGGGCAGTATGCGGAAAAGGAAACTCCCGATATGCCTGCTTTCAAACAAGTCGGCATACAGATGCTGACTTTCGCCAAGGAGAAGCCGAGACTGTTCAGGCTTCTGTTCATGAGAGAGCAGGATCATACATTCAATTTTGAGAAAATGTTCTCGTCCATGCTCGGAGTTACCGCAGACAAGTGCATAGAGTACATAATGAACGATTATGCACTGTCGAGAGAAGATGCTATGACGCTGTTCAGACAGGTATGGATATTCACTTACGGTATCGGAGTACTTTTATCATCTAATATATGTCTGTTCACCGACAAGGAAGTTTCCGATATGCTCAGCGTCCAGTTCAGAAGTACGCTTATCATGATAAAATCCGCTCATGCGGCTAAGTAAACTGAATAAATCCGTTCCCGGCTTGTTTTTACAGGTCGGGAATTTTTTGTCCCGTTTTCAGATTAGTTTTCAATTTATACATAAATAATGTAGCAAACGGTGTTTTAATATACTTGAAAAAGGAACATTGCAATGTATTTTTCAACAAGCTTTTCACCGCCGTTTTCCTGTGGAGTTTTGCGTGGAAAAGGGCAGAGGAAAAGATATACTGTACAGTAGTATAATAACATTACATAGAATTACAATTTGCAGGAGTTGCTATGGACAAGAACAATAAATCCGAATTGCTTAACGGTGTATACGGGACGATATGCGAAACTATCGGTTTTGAAAATACCGTAAAGCTTTATAATCAGATGAAAGGCAGTCAGATAAATTTTCCCACACGGCTTTATTCAAAGGAGTATGTGGCAAAGGAAGCAATAAGGAACTATGACGGCACATCCGATTCGCTCAATAAGATAGCCACCGAGTATAACTATTCGGAGAGGACTATAAGAAAACTTCTGAAGAAGAAAAACGAGGAGGAGTAATTATGGAACAGGGAAGTTCAAAAAAGAACAACATAATAGTACTGTGCGTTGTGATTGCGGTTATAGTTGCCGCACTGGTTGCTTATTTTGTTGTAAGCGGTCAGAAAGGTGACAGCAACCCGACTGTCAGCGCAACGATGGAACTCAACACAGTAAATATTTACGGTGCATGGTACAAGAAAGTCGGCGACAGCACATACGAGCTGAGATTCAAGGATAACAAGGAGCTGTCGTATAAGCAGACGGCGGCAGACGGAACGGTTACGGCACAGTCGGACGAGGGCACATACGATATAGCTGACGGAAAGCTGATACTTACAATCGTAGCAGGCGGTCAGACATACAGCGACACCTGCACCGCAAACGTAAACGAAAAGCAGATGTCACTTGCGGTACAGGCAAACGGAAGTGGGCTTTTCGGCGGCATATACGACAAGGACGGAGCGGATTATTCAGTACCCGATGTTTCAGATGAAGAGCCTTCGGAAGTGCCGGAAACTACAACGACTGCTCCGCAGACGACAATTGCTCCCGAAACGACAACTACAACGGCTCCTGCGACCGAAGCCCCGGAGAGTAAGCCGGCGGAGAACAGAACAATAGAGTTGCCTGAAAACATAGCACAATATTTCAATACAGATTATGAGGATTCGGAGTTTAACGGGCTGTATTTGGAGGATGAAAAGGCAGGTTATGTAGGATATGCCGGTTACTATACAGATAATAAAGAGGTGCTGTATCAGTGTAAATACGATAAAAGCGGTTATGGTCAAGGCAAAGCGTTGAAAGTGGTATGCGACGCAAAAGAACTTTTCCCGATGTTTGATCCCAACAAATCAAAATACAGCGATTTAACCACTTATATGACGAACAATTTCGGTGACAAATGCAAAATAAGTAATGATACGGGAAATGTATATTTTTATCAGGATCTGGATTATGTCATTCTGCTGTATGTAGTGGAAACCGATGAGGTCGACCCGCCGATACGCAACATAGTGGTAACGATATGTAACATAGAAGATTACTACATGCAGCGCCAATAAACAACGAGGTGTAATTATGAAACTGAACAAGGAATTTATACTTAAAAATCTTATGGGAATTATCTGTGCGCTGATAATAGTTGCACTGTTTCTTCCCTTTATGTCGGTAAAGGCGGAGGTTTCTGTCGGAGGATTCGGCGGCGGAAGCGCCGATCAGTCGATGAACGGCTTTTCGCTTGTGACGGACGGTGGATTTTTCGGCTTTGCGTTTATACTTTGCCTTGTGGCAGTAGCGGCAAGCTGTTATATCCCTCAGCTGAAGCCTTTCAGAAAGATTATATCCGCTATAGGCTCGGTTGCAGGTATCGTCTGCCTGTTCATAGCGCCCGGTTCGGCGGCATCGGCAGTAAATGCGGCGGCAGGCGGAGCGACCGCAGGCACGGGAGTATCCGCAAAGGTAGAGCTTAACTATCAGATAGGGTTCTGGATAATACTTATACTTATGTTTGCCCTTATAGCAATGTCGGTTATACAGTTCTTAGGACTTAAAGGCAACAAGGTATTTGACGCAGTAAACTCAGCCGAAGATGAAAACGGCACTGCGGGCGTATCTCTGCCGTCAATAAACGCTGACGGAATAAAGTCGGCGATAAGCTCTGTGAATGCGGACAGCATAAAGAACATGGCGCAAAACGCCGCAGGCAGTATCGCAGGTGCGGCAGGAAATTTAAAGGATAAGGCTTCTCAGGCGGCGCAGAATATACAGAATCATTCATCAGCAACGGCTGTGAAGAAAGAAGACCCGAAAGCAATCATGGAGCAGATAAAACAGCTTCATGAGATGAAAGAGAACGGTATTCTGACCGAAGAAGAGTTTTCGGAAAAGAAGAAGGAGTTCCTGGAGCGGCTTTAAGCAATTGCACTTCCGACACGAATAGTGTATAATTATATATACTATAATTACGGAGGGTCGGCAATGGGGAAAACATCAAACTGTCTTAAAATGTTGCAGATTTTAAGTTCAGGCAGAGTGTATAAGGGTCAGGAGCTGGCTGATATTCTTGAAACAAACGTCCGCAATATAGCGGAGTACCGCAGTGAGCTTGAAAAGGCAGGTTATTATATTGAGGGTATTCCCGGTAAATACGGCGGATACCGTCTGATATCGCAGAGCGTGATCCCTGCGGTAAAGCTTACCGAAGCCGAACAGCGAGCGTTATCGTCGGGAGCGGAATATCTGAAATACCGCAACGATTTTCCTTATTCAAGCGAGTATGAAAAAGCGATGGGGAAAGTCTTTGCATCGGTAAAGCATGAAGAGCCGCAGGAAATATCCGTTGCCAACCGTTTTCCTCTTGCGACAGATGAACAGGAACTTAACAGACGTTACGACACGGTGGCACAGTGTATAGCTCACAGGAAAGAACTTGAAATGGATTATCTGTCGCTGTCAAACAAGGTATCGCACCGCCGCTTTGACCCGTATAAGCTGTTCATGTACAACAACGCATGGTTCATGCTGGGGTACGATAAAAAGTCGTATGAAATCCGATATTTCAAGCTCAGCCGTATTCAGTCGATGAATGTGACAAACGACCGTTTCACCGTGCTTGCAACATATAAGGAAAGCGATTATCTTGACGAATTCGGCATGAAAAAGAACGGCGAGTGGTATGAGATAGATCTGTGGTTGCACGGCAGATATGCAATGCTTGCCCGTGAGCGTATATACGGCAGAAATCAGACGGTAACTCTTATAGACGAAGACACGACAGAACTCAGATGTATGATGCAGAACGAGGAGAATATAATGTGCTTTGTCATGGGGTTCGGAAGTCATTGTGAGGTAGTTTCGCCGGAGTGGCTTAAAGAACGTGTAAAGGACGAGGCAGAAAAAATACTGTCACATAATTAAGACTGAATTGTAACATAAAAACAGCACCCGATACAGTAAAGCATCGGGTGCTGTTTGATTTATTCGTCATTTCTGTGAACGAGATATTCTGTAAATCTCTTTACCGCAAGAGAAGAAGTTTCTTTGTTTTTGACGGCAAAGCAGATGTCACGGAAAGCAGGTTTGTCGAAGCTCTTAATTGCTACATTATACGGGCAACGGCGGAGTATCAGTTTCGGCAGTACCGATATTCCCAGTCCGTTCTCGACCATAGACATTATCGCATAGTCGTCCCATGTCGTGAAACGTACATCGGGTTTTAAATTATAGTGTGACAGAAACGCAGGAACTTCTGAATTTCCGCCTTTTTCAAGCAATATAAACGGCTCTGAACAAAGCTTTTCAATCGGGAAAACGTCTTTATTGGCGTATTCGTGATTAGCGGGCAGTACCGCCATGAGTTCGTCGCTTTCAAGAACGGTCATATCAAGGTCGTTTCCTGTGCCCGTCCGCATAAATCCGCAGTCAACACGACCCTGCAATATCCATTGCTCTATCTCGGAGTAGTCGCCGAGCAACAACTCATATTCTATATTAGGATAGTCAGCACAGAAACTCTTGATTATCTTTGGCAACCAGTGGGTAGCAACACTCGAGAATGTTCCGATACGGATAAGCCCTTTGTGAAGTCCGTTAAGGTCGTCGATCTGCATACGCAGTTTGCGGTATTCCTCGCATACGCTCCGTGCAAACGGCAACAGAGAAGTGCCGTCGGCGGTAAGCTGTATACCGCTCCTGCTCCTGATAAGAAGAGTTACGCCCCACTCGTTTTCAAGGTCATTTATCATACGGCTGATGCCCGATTGTGAGTAGCTGAGAAGTTCTGCCGCCTTTGTAAAACTGCCGCACTCGACAGTTTTTATAAATGCCATGTATTTAAGCACGCTTGTGTCCATTGTTCACCTCATACAGCAATATCCGAATATCGCATTGAAATGTTTCATAATATCCGATTTCCAAATCGTATGTACTAATGATATGACATTACGGGCGGCTTGTCAAGTGAGTTACAGAATTTTCTTCATCAGAATATCCGTCTGTCTGTCGCTTCCTACAATGAAAGTATGTTTCGAAAACGGCTCATATCCTTTGCTTTTGTAGAATTTTATCGCAGGTGCGTTGTATTCCCATACGCCGAGCCAGATATAGCTTAAATTCCATTCTTTCGCTTTTTCTTCCGCAGTCTTCATAAACTGTGAGCCGATACCGTGACCTTTGGCTGTTGACACAACATATATACGCTGTATTTCGAGCGAGCCGTCAAAACCTTTTTCTGTCTGCATTGTACTTCTATTCAGTTGAACATATCCTGCCGGCACACCGTCACAGTACGCAATGTATGTAACACTGTCGTGGCTTTCAAGCTGTTTTGTGAGTTTATCGGCGGCATATGCTGTTTCGAGGTAATTTTTCATGTCTTCCTCGGTGTTACCGCTTGAGAAAGTTTCTTTGAATGTGCTTTTTGCAAGGTGTTGAAGTATTTCAAGCTGTGATAAATCACATAATTTAATTTCGGTCATTTTATGCTCCTTTTTGAATAATAACAGCCCCGAAAAGTCGGGGCTGCTGATTATAATAATTCTTTATTGGTTACCGGTTTGCTCTTTGCGGTATCTTTCAGATATTTTTCCGCTTCCTGTACCGGCATAGGCTTAGCATACAAATAACCCTGTGCCGTGTCGCAACCGCAGTCTTCGAGGAACTGAGCCTGATCGTCGGTTTCAACGCCCTCTGCGATAAGACCAAGTCCGACATCTTTTGACATTGAAATGGTGTGCATGATTATCTTCTTGCCACGCTCGTTTGACATGTGCGTCGAGAAGAACTCACGGTCGAGTTTCAGCACATCGAACCTTGTATCCTGCAATGTGTTCAGCGATGAGTAACCCGAACCGAAGTCATCCATCAGCAGTACAAAACCGTGCTCTTTTATTTTCTCGGTCATACGCAGTGTAGCGTCATTTTCGATACTTTCAGTTATTTCAAGCTCAAGCAGGTGTTTAGGTAAACTGTATTTCTCGATCAGTCCGTCAAGCACATCGAGGAAGGTTTCATCATCAAGGTTTGCACGGGAAACGTTGACGGAAATCGGCAGAGGAGATAAATGTCTGTCTATCCAGTCACGCAGTACCATGCAGGCACATTCCCATACATAAGCGTCCAGTTTTGTGATAAAGCCGTTTTCTTCAAACAGCGGTATGAAACTGTCGGGATATATCATTCCGCGCTCGGGGCTCTGCCACCTTACAAGCGCTTCATAGCCGATAGCTTCGCCGCTTGATATACTGAACTTTGGCTGGAGATAAATGATAAATTCGTTGTTTTTCAGAGCCTCGTTCATGTGCGACTCAATAAATTTACGCTCCTTGATAGCGTTCTGCATACCCTTGTCATAGAAAGCAATGCTTTCTAGTGCGTTTTTCTTTATGGACTGTCTTGCCATAGCGGCACAGTCGCACATCGTTCTGACAGATATACTGCGGTCGTCTATCTGATATATGCCGAATACAAATTCATAGCTGTATTCGCGGAAGCCCTTGAGATTGAGTTGCAGTTCCGATACGGTCTTTAAAATGTCGTCTTTATCCGTGTATGGTGTAAGCAACATAAATACATCGCCGCTCATTCTTGCGCTCAGTCTGGGATTGCTACAATAGTTGTTCAGCTGACGTGTCAGGAAATGGAGCATTTCTGTTCCTGCGTCCTCACCGTAGTTTTCGTTTATCAGTTTGAAACGCTTTACGTCAAACTGTATCAATGCAAATTTTGTATCGGGATAAGCGTTAAGCCTTTGTGAAATCATATCATGGAACATTATCGGATTGTCGGTAGTAGTATAATAGTCCTGGATCTCAAGGCTCATTATCTCTTCCGTTTCAAGCTCCCTGACATAACCTGCAAGCTCTTCCATCTTGCCATTTTTCCCTGCAAGATGTACGTTGACGCAATACCATACGGGTTCGTTTTCTTCACAAAGACGGATGTTTACGCTGAAAGCCCTTTCGGTTATCTTGTCGTTGAATGAATTTTTTATCTTCTGACAGAAGCTGTCATACAACAGCTTGTCATCGGGATATATAGCACCGCTGAGCCATATTGCACGGAGCGGTCCGACAGATGAGGATTTAAGACATTCGGGTGTATGACTGTTTTCCATGACATACCACTTGAAGTCGATATAACTCATGTAGAAGTATGTGCATTTGTCGGAGTCTGCAAATATCTCGTGCATTCTCTGCTGGTAGTTATCAAGCGTTGATTTTATTTCCTGCTGCATCTGAGGAATCAACCGGATTTCAGAAGTACGTTCGGCTTTTTTGAGCCTTTTCTGCTCATACATCAGCTGGTCGGTACTGCGCATAAGCTCGTTTACATCTTCAACGCTGCTTACTGTACCGTAAGAACCGCCCACGCTTATTGATACGTCATAAGGCTTTCCTGCACTGCGGTTGAATTTATCAATTTCAGTCTGTATCTCGCCGATAAGTCTTGATAATTCACGCTGTTTGTCGGTGTTGTACGGGACAGTCAGAACAAACTCATCACCGCCGAATCTGGCACATATACCGTCTTTTCCGCAACCTGCTTTTATGGCGTTTGCAACGGCGCATATAGCTGTATCGCCTTCGGAATGACCGTATGTATCATTGATTTCTTTAAGTCTGTCCATATCGCAGGACACGAATATTACGTTGCACTTTTCATTTCCGTGCATAAGCTCGCTTATACGCTCGAAATATCCACGTCTGTTGTATATGTTTGTCAGAGGGTCAATCGAATGTGTCAGCGACAGTTCATTGTTGACTCTTCTGAGCAGATATTCAATGCGGAAATTTTCAAGTGACTGGTTTATTGATTCTATCAGTCGCTGAACGTAATAGAAACTGCCGGGTCTTATAAGCAGGTCGTCCGCAACGGCGGCATAATAGCCTATAACCTGCTCCTGAAAATGCAGAGGGCAGAACATTACCGTGCGGTATCTCTTTAACAAATCGCTGAGATTAGGCAACATTTTCTTTGTCGGGTACGAGATTTTATAGCGGTAATCGTCCCACGTTCTTATGACATGGGCAGTCATGTTTTCGGTAAATACGCTGTGATATGCTTTCGGTATTACAGGAGAGCTGTCTGTCAGAAAATCATCATTAAGGCAGAGCGCCGAACGGTAATTGAAATAATTGCCCATAGCCTTTGTAAGCGTACCGAGATCATTGCAGTTGACTGTATGCGTATACAGCGATGCCATCTTGCTCTCCGCATCTGACAGGGCAAGGTTATATTCGTTCATGCGCTCAAGCTTTTCGTTTGTATATGAGTTGTCAAATTCACGGCAACCGCAACTCTGACCGTGGATAAACGCAAAATGTATGTGCTTTTCTGTAGGCTTTTCTTTACCCTTAAGGTAGCCGTAAGCGGTATCGGCAACGGTTTTTGCAAGTTCGTCTGCGTCCATTATTGATGTGGTAAGACGCGTGGTAGAGTAAAGGCGCTCCTGATAGGTAGAGTCAAAGCCGGTAACTATTATGTCGTCCGGTACTCTTATACCGTGCTCCTCGAACGTCTTCATCGCCGCTATTGCCATACTGTCATTGGCGCATATGACTGCCTGCGGCAATTTTCTTCCGGAGTCGATCATTGCCTTTATCACATTTTCGGTCGGGGTTTCCCAGAAGTCTCCGTAACCCAGCATAGTCTTTTCGTCAAAGGCTATATTGTGACGGCTGAGCACGGTTTTAAACGATTCTATTCTTTCGTCTGAAAAAGAATTGCCTTTGATCCCTGCCATAAAGAACAGGTCGTTGCAGTTATGTACTGTTATGACGTGCTCAATGACTTTTTCAAGTGAGTCGCCGTAATCATATGTGATATTTGTACAGTTGCTGTGCTTGCCGTCAAGTATGATAACAGGTGTTTTTGACGCACGGGCGTATCTTATTATCGTGTCGCATACCCAGTTGCTTTTTATCGTTTCGGGCATGATAATAAGAACATCGGTTATATCGAAGTTCAGAAGGTGATATATGCTTGCTTCGCCTTTTGAATAGGGCGTATCGTTATACATATTTGTGAATGCGTTATATATCATGACTTTGAAGCCACGCTTACTCAACGCATCGGATACGACTTTTATAATGTGAGCCGTGTGGTCGTCCTGTATACCGGCGATACATATTCCGGCTACGGCGTACTTATGAAACTTACCGTTGAACAAGCAATCCACCTCCTTTGTGCACTATTTTATAATTATATAGACTAATTGTACCATAAAATAGTATTAAAGTCAAGATTATCGTTTAAATTGCACAAATTAACAATAAAAAATATACGGTGCGCATCTGCACACCGTATAATCGAATCGTATGTTTTAATATTTTCTCACATTCTGCACAGCCATCATGACAAGTGCCGCAACCGTATTGTAAAGTGTAATTACGCTGGGAGTAAGCAATGTCATCTGTCTTAAAAGTACCATCACAAGTACAAGCAGAAGTCCGAGTGCCGATGAACCGAGCATAAGCGCTTTTGATACCGAGAAGTCACGGACAAGGTTTTTCGCTGCCATAATTCCTCTTGCAAACGAGGTGAATGTGCCTGAGCAGGAAAGACCGCCGTTGCCTCGTGAGGTGTACTTCGTGCTTTCGCTGTACTCGTCGTGTGCTTCGTGAGGAAGTACCTTTATCAGCAAAGCGTCAAGTTCAAAAAGATCGGCAAGGTTCTCGACCGTTACCAGTGAGTCGGTTGTATGAACAAGTATCGTGATACCTTTTGACTGAAGTTCTTTTAATGTAGACTGTATTTCAGGGTTTGCTGTCATGCCTACAACGAACATTGCGACAATCTCTCCGCTTACCGCAAGGTAAACGGGTTCAAGCCCCTCGGGACAGTATTTACGCTCGTTTTTCTTGTTCGGCATGTCGATATTGTGCATTTCCATAAGCGCTCTTCCGCCGAGCATAACACGCTTTGTACCTATCCAGCCGGTAACGCCGCAGTTGTCTTCATAAATGCAGTTGTCAACCTTTTTGAGTAGATCCTTGTTGCCGAGCGTCATATCATAGAAAGGATATGAAAGTATTCCGTCGGTATGTATCGCAAGGCTTGCAGCCATAAGTATAGCTTCGTCAACGCTTGTCTTGATGATAGAATTTTTCTTCTGCCAGCGTTTGAGTTTCTTTACCTGTACGCTTCCTGCCGGGAACAGTGTCTTTGCGTCAACCATTACGGTATTCACGTCAGAAAATTCAACTGCCGCATCATAACCGAGCAGTGCGGCATTGCACTCGCTGAGCTTTCTTGAAGCACGGGAGAGCGGTCTGTTCACAATAAATAAAAGTGAGAACGGTGTTACTACCGATATTGTGGCAATTGCGGCGGATATTGCCCAGTAGAGCGGATTTTCCGCTCCTGTTGTGGCAAACTCGCTGCCGAACGGATTGATGTATGCCAGTATTCCTGCTACAACGCCGGCTACAACAGACGCTACTATCAGCTTTACCGACATTCTGTCGGCTTCATCGTCACAGTAGCTTGATTTAAGGAAATCTGTAAGGAATTCTGTCTTTCGCATTGTAGCGATAACGGGTATTCTGTCGCCTACGGCTCTTGTAAGCGCCGAAACACGCTCTTCGCCGTCAATCACTTCTGCGTAATATTTCTGGCTGTCACCCGAAACAAATTTGAAGTTTCGTTTTGCACGGGAGATCATGTATATCTTTCCGATTGTGTTGAACATAAGTCCTACGAGTGCCGTTGAAAGATATATGAATGAATGACCAAGCTTGAATGTCTGTACGTCAACCAGTGCCACAACGCCTGCGACTAGTGACAGAACCGAAGTCAGAGCACATACGGAGTCGCAGTCGGCTTTTCCCGTAATCAGCTTTATCGCACCGTTGCTGATTGCGGTTGAGCATATTGCAAAGCCGAGTACGCCGAGTACAAGATAAATATATATCAGCGAATTTACATCGCCTGTCGTGCCGTTTATGAAGTTGAACGCCGAGCCAAGTCCGAGTTTTGCAAAAAGACCGAAATCATTCAGTGCACTGATTATAACGCTTATCAGAGTGATAACTGTCAGCATACCGAGCCTTATTTTAAGTCCCTTATGGCTTGCACAAAGGTCAGCCCATATCTGACCCGTACTGTCGTAATCCTCGAATTCTTCTTCGGGTTCTGCCTGTTCTTCGTGTTCGGGAACTTCGTCCTCAAGGACAAAATCTTTGAGTTTGTGTTTCTTTGCCGCCGCAAGCTCAGCCTGTTTTTCTTCTTCCACTGCCGGATTTTCGGTAGGAATAGCACCTGTAGCTTCGATTATCTGTTTCTGATAGTCGATGTTCAGCGGATGAGGAAGTGTCGTCCTGTCGCCGTTTATCGTATTCAGCGTTATCGTGCGGTGAGCCTTTACGTTTTCACTGCGTTGACGGGCGAGATTTTTATTCAGCTTTTCTATAAGATTATCGGTTGTTTTCTTACCGTGGTATTCTTTTACGGGAGCGTCATCGGCTTTTGTGCTGTCAGCCGCAACCTCTGTTGTAACATCGGCGGTATCGCTTATTTTCTGAGCAAGGAAAGTACTCTGCGGTGCTATGCTCTTGAGATCGTCACCTGCTATGCCCTGTGTGTTGCCTGCGTACATATTGCTCAGCTCGGCAACCGAAACGAGCTCCTTTTCCTTGACCTGCTCGTTTACCTTTTCCTTGACTTCGAGCGGATTTACAAGAGCCAGCATATCATCGGGGTCGGAGTTTTCACGCTCTTTTTCAAGCAACATCCTACGTTTTTCCTCGTCGCTGACTATATCCTTTTTTATCTCGTGAACAGGTTCGGAAACCGTTTCCTTCTGTACGGGCTTTATCGGTGCGGGCTTTTCGCTTTCAGCCTTTGCTTTTGCATTTGCTGTGCGTTCGTCAATATCAATTTCACTGCTTTCGTCCGATATCATGAAGTTATCGGTTTCGCTCAGAACCTTATCAACGTTCTTGTCAACGTCGTTTTTATCGTCTGCTATTTCATCAATGACCGATGCCGCAGAACTGTCGTCGGTTTTCTTTTTTTTGCTGACATTATTTACGCTGTCTGCATTTTCTGCGTTGTCTTCTATATCGCTTATGTATTCTGCGTCAACCTCTTCGGTGCTGCCGTCCTTTTCACGCAGATATATGCCGTCATCGGTTCCGTCAAGTCCTTCCAGTATAGCGGTTGCACTTATATCGTGGTGCCTTACGGGAATATCGTCCTGTGAACCGTATGATTTACCGCTCTCTCCCGAACTTCCGCTTTTCTTTGCGTCAAGTTCTGCCAGAATATCGTCTATTGAATAATCAGCCATATCATGAGCGTCCTTTCATTTTTTTATTTAATGAGTTCGCCGTTTTATCTGTATTTAACTACCTCGTACATGAGTATGCCTGCACATACCGATGCGTTGAGCGAATTTACCTTACCGAACATGGGAAGTGACAGTACAACGTCACAGTTTTCTCTTACAAGCTTGCCGAGTCCGAAACCCTCGCTTCCGATAACCAGTGCCACAGCTCCGGATAAATCCGCCTTGTCAACAGGTGTTCCGTCTGCCTCTGCGCCGTATACCCATACACCGTGCTTTTTAAGTGCCTTTATTGTATCTACAAGGTTTGAAACTCTTGCAATCTTCACCCATGCCGCCGCACCTGCGGAGGTCTTGAATACTGTCGGGTTGACGGTTGCACTGCGTCTTTTCGGAATTATCACACCGTCCGCACCCGATGCTTCTGCTGTACGGATTATTGCCCCGAGATTATGGGGGTCCTGTATTTCATCACATATTATGATGAAAGGCGGCTTTCCCTTGCTTTCGGCATTTGCGAGAATGTCTTCGACAGTGCAATATGTTACTGCGGATAAAGCCGCCGCAACACCGCCGTGTTTGTCACCGCATAAAGCTTTCAGCTTATCTTCGCCTACGTCCTTAATTACAATGCCCTGTTTCTTTGCAAGTGCGATTATCTTGTTCATGCCCTGCGCGCCTTTGAGCAGAAAAACCGTGTCTATCGACCGTTCGGCTTTGAGAGCCTCTGTGACCGCATTCTTGCCGTATATGATTTCTTCGTTTGAAGTCGTTTCCATTATAATACCTCTGAACTTCCTCGTATCTGCATACAGATATGCAGATTAATTATAACATAAACAGACCTTTTTTGCAAGCAAAATAAGGAACAGAGCGTATCTTTCACGAATTTTTCACAACGCACTGTAAATTTTTGTTGCAGAAATTAGCTTAGTTATTTTGTGCGGCGTTGCGGATAATATTATTGTCGGAGATTTTTCCGATGAGCGAGCGACAGCCGAAAGGAGAAAATCATGGAGTTCAAACGTGATGAATCTTGGCAGAAGAGAAAAAACACAGGCTACAGTGATACCGCAAGGGTAATGAGAAGAGCACTCAGCGTAATGGCACTGAGAAGTTCCGATTTTGACCCGAACGGAAGTTACACGGGTGTATGTGACAATATTTATGAAAAGCCCGTGCAGGACGCTGACGATTTATAATTAAAGCTTGAAATAAACCTTCCGTTGTGGTATGATAAAACTACTCATTATCATAACGGAAGGTGATTTTTTGTCACAGTCGGAACAGAACAGAAAACAGATAAAAATAGTTACGCTCAGCGAGCTTAACCGCCGTGCAGAAGATACGGATAAATTTATTGAAACTTCGGAAAAGCAGTATGCGGAAAAGATATCCTCCGCCGCAGAGAGCATAGCACAGTGCCACAAGCAAAAGCCGCTTGTATTGCTGTCGGGACCGTCGGGTTCGGGAAAGACAACAACGGCATACCGCATAGCAGATTGCCTGATATCAAAAGGGATAAAGGCGGTCGTTATATCTATGGACGACTATTTCGTGCCCGGTGTGATACCGCCCGATGAAAACGGAAAGGTAGACCTTGAAGCACCTGCGAGGGTAGACTGCGAACTTCTGAAAAAAGATCTGCATACACTGGCGTCCGGCGGAGAGGTACAGCTTCCTAAGTTCGATTTTACCGACAATTCAAGACGGCAGGGAAACAAGATACGCTGTGACGGAAACACGGTCGTGATAATAGAGGGCATACACGCTCTGAATCCCGATGTTACGGGTAAAATGCACGACAGCGCAACATTTATCTATGTCAGCGTCCGTACACGAATAGCAGATGAAAAAGGCGAACTTCTTCACCCCTCGAAAATACGTCTTATCCGAAGACTGTCCCGTGACAAGCTGTTCAGAGGACGTGACTATCACAGAACAATAGAGCAGTTCCCGAGTGTACAGCGTGGCGAAAGCCTTTATATAATGCCGTATAAACAGCTTGCGGATTTTGATATAGATACATTTTTCCCGTATGAGCTTTCGGTATACCGCAGTGTGCTTGCAAAGCTGTGTGACAATGACTTTGAAGAATGTATACGTCAGGTCAACCGTTACAGCGAATTGCCTAAATTTTTGTCAATGATAGACGCTGTTTCACCCGACGCAGTACCTGAAAATTCACTTATCAAGGAGTTTATAGGCTGAGTTGTGCAAAATCACAAATCCAACCCTAAAACTTGGTTGTTTTTAACTAAAAGTGCAACTTATCTATTTACTTTTTTGTGGATATGGTGTATAATAAATGTCAGTTCAAGATTTAAACAGCAACGGAAGGTGTGTTTATGGCAGCTTACAATGCAAATGATACCGGCATACTGCTTGAGAGCGGTACAAATGAGCTGGAACTTTTGGAATTCAATATATGCGGAAATTCCTACGGTATAAATATTGCTAAGGTCCGTGAAATAATGATGGAACAGGAGCTTGTTCCGATGCCTCAGGCACCGGCAGAGATCGAGGGTGTGTTCATGCCCCGTGACAAGCTTATCACTGTTATAGATCTACATAAGGTCCTCGGTACCGAGAAACCCGAGAAAGCAAGAGGACTGTTCATAATCTGCGAGTTCAACGGCATGGATATAGGCTTCCACGTTACCGCAGTACAGGGCATACAGCGTATAGGCTGGACGGCTATAGAAAAGCCGCCGCAGGTATCGGGCGACTCGACATCGGGCATTGCGACAGGTATTGCAAAGGTAAACGGCAAGATCCTTGTTATCCTTGACTTTGAAAAGATAGTAAGCGATATCAACAAGACCGCAGGACTTGATCTGAAGGGTGCCGAGAATGTCAAGGCTACCGCAGTGACAGCCGAAAAGCATATCGTAATAGCCGAGGACTCACAGTTCCTCAACAAGATGATAGTAAACAGCCTGTCCGATATAGGCTTCAAAGAGATCCGTGCTTTCCCTAACGGTAAAGAAGCATGGGACTATATTTCGCAGTTTTCAAATTACAACGGCGATGTCACAGAGTGCGTAGCCGCAGTAATCACAGATATTGAGATGCCGCAGATGGACGGACACCATCTCACAAAGCTCATTAAATCCGACCGCACACTGAAAAAAATCCCTGTATTCCTGTTCTCGTCGCTTATAAACGAGCAGATGTATCAGAAGGGACTTTCCGTAGGTGCGGATGAACAGTTCTCGAAGCCACAGATCGGTATGCTTATCGAGCGACTGCTCCAGATACTGAGCTGATTGATTATTTTTGCTTATTCGCTGTTTGCCACTGCTACCGGCAACAGTTGAATATCTGATTTTCATTTTTATTCCTTACTTAAGTTTGTTTCGTTTTATTTGAATTTTACCGGCAGAATGAAAGTTCTGCCGTCATTTTTTTGTCTGTCGGCTTTATATGCTTGAAGTTTAAGCGGATATGTGATAATATATTAAGGCAATACCGCAATCTTTGTACGGCGTTGCTTTTGAAAATTACATGGAAAGGAATGTCGTTTTTGAGAATAGTATCTCTGTCTGACGATGAAACATCGGATTCAAAGCTGTTTTCCGAGCACGGAATATGTCTGTATATCGAGCACGGTAACAACAGAATACTTTTCGGCACGGGTGCGTCCGCACTGTTTTTAAGCAATGCCGAGCGGCTCGGTATGCCTGCAGATAAGGCGGATACGGTTGTGCTACCACTGAACTGCAATGATATCGCAGGCGGTGTCGAAACGGCAGTCCGTAAAAATAAAGATGTGCGTATCTTTATAAGAGAAGATGCGGCGGCAGATTGCGTTAAAAAGGAAAAACTTCTGCGTGTCAGAAACGGACTTCCGCAGTCGTTCTACAAAAGCGATAAATATAATGTTTACCGTTTTGAGCGTTTCACTGAGATCTGCAAGGATTTTTACCTTGTGGCAGTTGACAGTAAAGAGAAGTCCGGCGATTCGGACAGGCGTTTCTATATCAGAAAAAAAGGATTCTATGTACCTGATGATTTTTCGGAAGAATGTTTTGCTGTGTGTTTCCCCGGTAAAAGACGTGACGGATTTGTGCTGATAACTGGTGGAGCGTACACGGGTATTGCCGATATTGTAAAGACGGCAAAAAGGCTCTGGGACGCACCGGTTTTGTCGGTGGTCGGTTGTTTCGGCTATGCAAATCAGTCGGGAAAACTGCTTTCGTCACAAAGCAGTATAACACGGGCGGCAGAGGAATTGTCAAAACTGCGTACAGGAAGTATTTACACCTGCCACAATACCGGCAGAAAAGGTTATGATATAATGAAAGATATACTCGGCGACAGGTTGCAGTACCTGAGAGCCGGAGAGGAGCTGAATTTTTAATGAACGTACTGGTAGTAGGTTGCGGTAAGGTTGGTTCACGTCTTGCAAATACGCTCTGTGAAGAGGGTATAGACGTTTCGATAATTGCAAGGACTTCGGCGGAGGCTGATAAAATGCTTGACCCGGATTTCAAGGGAAGCCTTTTGTGCGGTGTGCCGATAGACCAGGACAATCTGAAAAAGGCGGGAATTGAAAGCTGTGACGTCGTATGCGCAGTAACCGATGATGACAACACAAACATAATGGTTTCCCAGCTTGCAAAGGAAGTTTACGGAGTAAAGAAGGTAGTCAGCCGTATACTTGACCCCGAACGTGGCGATATCTTTGCTCATTTCGGGCTTGAAACCGTCTGCCCGACAAAACTGACGGTTGAAGCTATCTGCTCGGCAATCAAGCCCATGCTTGAAGAAAAGTATGTAAGTTTCGGTTCGCACATGGTACGTTTCACCACAATGGAAATACCTAAAGAGTTTATCGGCATGACACCGAATGATATAGAGTACGAAGAGAACGAAACGCTGTATGCGATAATCAGAGCTGACAGCACAATGGAGATAGTCAATAATTACAACATCATCATGAGAGAGGGCGACAAGCTGATATTCTCAAAGGCTATATGATAACGCAGGAAAGGATTTGAAAAATGCACTCGCTTATAATAGGCGGCGGAAAGATAGGCTACTATCTTACCAAGGTTCTTATTGAAAAGGGATACGATGTATCTGTTGTTGAAAAGGAAAAGGACGCTTGCCAGAAGTTCGCAAACGACCTGAATATCACAGTCATAAGAGGTGACGGAACAAGCGTTTCCGTGCTTGAGCAGGCAGGCGTTGCCGATGCAGACAGCGTTATCGCCGTAACGGGACGTGATGAGGATAACCTGGTTGCCTGCCAGCTTGCAAAAAGACTGTATCAGGTAAAGAAAACAATCGCCAAGGTAAACAACCCCAAAAACGTTGACGCACTGAAAAAACTGGGCGTTGATATCGTTGTAAGCTCTACCGATAACATCACGGGTCAGCTTGAACGTGAAATCGACAGCGGCAAGATAAAGGAACTTCTTCCGCTCGGCGCAGGTAAGGCAGGCGTGTTTGAGATAGTTCTCGATGATACGTTTACTCTCCAGAACGTTCCGCTGATGGAAATGGACATTCCGCTTACTCTGAATATCATTTCGATTATCCGTAACGAAACTGAGCTTATAATTCCCCGTGGTCATACCACACTTGAGATCGGTGACAAGCTGATGATATTGTCAAAAATCAAGGATAAAAACGACATTTTCAAGGCGTTTAAGATAAAGGCATGACGTGAATGTAACGTTCTCTTTGTCAATTCAGCGTAAATAAATCCTTAATTAGAAAATATTTGTTGTGAAATTGCATAAAAACGGTAATCCGTTTTAGTGCAATTTCACTTTATTATTTACAAAATATTTTATTCAGCCTTGAATACAGGCAACGTATGTTGTATAATTAGACTGTAAGAAAATCGGACGACAAGAAAGGGAAAACAATATGACTTCACCGTTCACAGAAAGCGAAATTTCACGCAAACTGTCGGAAGTGCTCGAATATGACTTCAGAGTATCTCCCGCAGAGGCAACACACACTCAGATTTACAAGGCTTTATCCAAGATAGTTGTAAACTACCTCAAGGAAAAGCGCTCAATGTTCATGACAGACTGCAACTCAAAGGGCAAGAAGCAGGTCTACTATCTTTCAATGGAATTCCTTATGGGACGTTCATTAAAGACAAACCTCTACAACCTCGGTATGCAGGACGAAGTAGCAAAGGCACTCAAGAAGCTCGATGTAAAGATCGAGCATATATATGAAGAAGAGCCCGATGCAGGACTTGGTAACGGCGGTCTGGGAAGACTTGCGGCTTGCTACCTTGACGGACTTGCGACCTGCGCATTCCCTGCAACAGGTTATTCTATCCTTTACGAATACGGTATCTTCAAGCAGAGAATCATCGACGGCTGGCAGACAGAGCTTCCTGATGAATGGTTACCCGGCGGCAGAGCATGGCTCGTACCCGTACCCGACCAGGCTATTGAAGTTCACTTTGACGGTGAGATCCATGAAAAGTGGGAACAGAACTACCACAGCATAAACCACGTTAATTATAAGACAGTAAACGCAGTTCCCTATGATATGTATGTATCGGGTTATGACAGCAAGGGCGTATCCAAGCTTCGTCTTTGGAGCGCAGAGAGTATGTCGTTCGATATGAATATGTTCAACCAGGGCGACTATGCAAAGGCTATCGGTGCAAACAACATTGCACATTCACTTACAAAGGTACTTTACCCCAACGATAACCACCTTGAAGGTAAGGCACTCCGTCTGCGTCAGCAGTACTTCATGAGCGCCGCATCTGTAGGCGATATCGTAATGCGTCACATGAACGTTTACGGTACTCTTGAAAACCTGCACGAAAAGGTAGCTATCCACATAAACGATACACACCCCACACTCGCAATCCCCGAGCTTATGAGAATACTGCTTGATGACTGCGGTTATGACTGGGATAAGGCATGGAACATCATCACAAATACATTTGCTTATACAAACCACACGGTTATGGCTGAAGCACTTGAAACATGGGATGTTGACCTCATGCAGAGAATACTCCCCAGAATTTACGCTATTATAGTTGAGATAAACAACCGTTACTGTGCTCACCTTATGGAAGTAACAGGCGGCGACAGCGAGAAGGTAACAAGAATGTCCATCATTCTTGACAACCGTGTAAAGATGGCTAACCTCTGCTGTGCGGCAAGCAGCTCTGTAAACGGCGTTTCTAAGCTCCACTCCGAGATCATCAAGGACAGCGTATTCCACGATCAGTACACAGTTACTCCCGACGCTTTCAAGAACGTTACAAACGGTATCGCATACCGCCGTTGGCTTCTCGCAAGCAACCAGGGACTTACAAAGCTCCTTACGGAGTGCATAGGCGACGGCTTCAAGAAGGACGCTTCAAAGCTTGCAGATTTCAAGAAGTTTGCAACGGATAAGTCGGTTCTTGATAAATTAGCCGCTGTAAAGTTAGCTAACAAGCAGGCTTTTGCAAAGTATGTATACAACACAACAGGTACAAAGCTCAACTGCAACGGTATCTTTGATGTTCAGGTAAAACGTCTGCACGAATACAAGCGTCAGCAGTTAAATGCAATGAACATTATCGCAGACTACATTTATCTGCTCAATAATCCCAATGCGGACTTTGTTCCCAAGACATATATATTCGCGTCAAAGGCTGCTCCCGGCTACTACATGGCTAAGCAGATAATCAAGATGATCTGGTGCATAGGCGAAGAGCTTAAGAAGAATCCAAAGCTGAACGAAAAGCTTGCTGTTGTATTCCTTGAAGACTACAAGGTAACACTGTCAGAGATACTTATGCCAGCAAGTGAAATTTCAGAGCAGATCTCTCTCGCAGGTACAGAGGCGTCCGGTACAGGTAATATGAAGCTTATGCTCAACGGTGCTCTTACAATGGGTACCTATGACGGTGCGAATGTTGAGATACACGAAGCGGTAGGCGATGACAACATCTTCATCTTCGGTATGTCAACTCCCGAGGTAAATCAGCTTAAGGCTGAGGGATATGACCCCGAAAAGATATACAACTCACACGCAGTTATCAAGAGCGTCCTCGAAAAGATGTACAAGGGTATAAACGGTGCAACATTCGAGGAGGTAGCAAACTCACTGCGCAACGCAGATAGATATATGTGCTTTGCAGACTTCGACAGCTACAGAGGAATGCAGGCTAAGGCAAGCGAAACTTACAAGGATAAGTACCAGTGGAACAAGATGTCGCTTACTAACATCGCATCGGCAGGTATCTTCTCTGCTGACCGTGCTGTTACAGACTATGCCCGTGACATCTGGAAGTTATTTTAATCAGTAAACACACATACAGCAAAAAGTCCGTTGCAATCAACGGACTTTTTCGGGTATTTAAAACCCATTATTTTAAAGTGAAATTTTAATCCGAAAGGAATGTTTTTTAATGGATACTCCGATATTTGACTGCTTTGACCTGAACTACAAAAGCCCGTTCGGAGCAATAAGACAGTTTCAGCCCAGCACGTTCTCTCTGCGTTTTCCTAAGGAATGGCACGTTACCGACCCTACTCTCGTAATGTTCCGTCCCGGTGAAAAAGAGCGTTTTGTACCGCTTGAAATAACCGATACAACTACCGACTGCAACGTGTTCACCTGTAACTTTAACCCTCAGCACACAGGTCTTCATCACTACTACTTCTCGCTGATGATAGACGGTAACAGAAGATATGTAAAGCGTAGCGGAGCAAGGCTCGGCGTTCTCGATAACGGCGATCTGTTCCAGCTCACAGTTTTTGACAAGGATATGGCGGCTCCCGACTGGATAAAGGGCGGTATCATGTATCAGATATTCCCCGACAGATTCTGCCGCAGCGGAGAAAAGCACGAAAATGTTCCAACAGACAGAATTGTGCATGAGAACTGGGAAGATACTCCGTTCTTCCGTCCCGATGATAAGGGCATTATCCGCAACAACGATTACTTTGCAGGTGATCTCAAGGGTATAGAAAGCAAGCTTCCCTACCTTGAAAGCTTAGGTGTAACCTGCATATATCTGAACCCGATTTTTGAGTCGCATGAAAACCACCGCTATTCAACCGCTTGCTATGAGCATATTGACCCCATGCTGGGAACTGATGAGGAATTTGAACATCTGTGTAAGGAAGCCAAAACACACGGTATAGACATTATCCTCGACGGTGTATTCTCACATACGGGTGCTGACAGTATCTATTTCAACAAGTTCGGCAGATACGGTGAACATGAGGGTGCATACAGAAACAACGACAGCAGATACAGAAACTGGTACTGCTTCTCACGTTATCCTATTGAGTATGAATCATGGTGGGGAATTACAACTCTTCCTAACGTAAACGAGAACAATCCTGACTACACCGATTATATCTGCGGTGAGAACGGCATATTACAGCGCTGGATTGACAAAGGTGCAAGAGGTTGGCGACTTGACGTTGCCGATGAGCTCCCCGATGAGTTCCTTGATAATCTCAACAAGGCGGTAAAAGCCAAGGGCGACGACAAGGTCATCTACGGCGAGGTATGGGAAGACGCATCAAATAAGGAAAGCTACGGCGTCCGCAGACGTTACCTTATCGGCGGTCAGCTTGACAGCGTTATGAACTATCCGTTCAAGGAAGCTATAATAAACTACTGCAAGTACGGTGACGCAAGAGGCTTTGAGGACGGTGTAATGACGATACTTGAGCATTATCCCAAGCCCAGTGCCGATATGCTGATGAACTTCCTGTCCACTCACGATACCGAGCGTATACTGACAAGACTTGCAGGCGAGGACGTAGGTTGGCACGACAGAGAATGGCAGGCAGAGCGCTATCTGTCACCCGAACAGTATGTTTATGGTCTGTCACTGCTCAAGTGTGCAATGGTGTTACAGTTCTTCTTACCCGGTGTACCGTGTATCTATTACGGTGATGAAGCAGGTCTTGAGGGATATAAGGATCCTTTCAACAGACGTTGCTATCCGTGGGGCAAGGAAAACCTTGACATGATAGACTTCACAAAACAGCTTTCGGGAATAAGAAAGTCAAGCAAGGCATTTGCACAGGGCGAGATGAAGTTTATAAAGTGTACTCCCGATGAATGTGTATTTGCCCGTATCGACAGAATAAACCGTGAAGCCGCTGTAATATTCCTCAACAAGTCAAAATATCCGATGACGTTCAATATGCAGGATTATCTGAAGGGTGAATATTATGAGCCAAAGTTCCTCAGAAAGCCCCACGAGAGCAATGAAAACACGCTGAAGCTTTCACCGTTTGATTACGGTGTGCTTGTCTGCCGTATATAAATATTTGCTTGTATTTTTACACATGATAGTGTATAATCTACTTGTAACTATCATGTGACTTCTGCCTTAGGGCAGACGGAAAGGAAAATAAAATGGGAAAAGCATTGATAATAGGTGCCGGCGGTGTTGCCGGAGTAGTAGTTCACAAGTGCTGTCAGAACAGTGATGTATTTACTGAAATCTGCATTGCCAGCCGTACAAAGTCAAAGTGTGACGCACTGAAGAAGCAGGTAGAGGAAAAGGGCACAAAAACAAAAGTAACAACAGCACAGGTTGACGCTGACAGTGTTCCTCAGCTCGTTGAGCTTATAAACAAGGAAAAGCCCGACATAGTAATAAACGTTGCGCTTCCTTATCAGGACCTTACAATAATGGACGCTTGCCTTGAAACAAAGACAGACTATGTTGATACAGCAAACTATGAGCACCCCGACACAGCCAAGTTTGAATATAAGTATCAGTGGGCATACAGAGAAAAGTTTGAAAAGGCAGGAATAACCGCACTTCTCGGCAGCGGATTTGACCCCGGTGTAACAGGCGTATTCTGTGCTTATGCCCAGAAGCATTATTTCGATGAAATCAACTACATTGATATTCTCGACTGCAACGGCGGCGACCACGGTTATCCGTTTGCTACAAACTTCAACCCCGAGATCAATATCCGTGAGGTATCCGCAAAGGGCAGTTACATTGAGGACGGTAAGTGGGTTGAAACTGAGCCCATGGAGATAAAGAGAGAGTACAACTTTGAGCAGGTAGGCAAGAAGGATATGTATCTTCTGCACCACGAAGAGCTTGAGTCACTCGCACTGAACATCAAGGGTATCAAACGTATCCGTTTCTTCATGACATTCGGTCAGAGCTATCTCACACACTTAAAATGCCTTGAAAATGTCGGTATGACATCTATCAAGCCCATTATGTACGAGGGCAGAGAGATAGTACCGCTCCAGTTCCTTAAGGCAGTTTTACCCGACCCTGCATCGCTCGGTCCCAGAACAGTCGGCAAGACCAATATCGGCTGTATCTGCATAGGCAAGAAGGACGGCAAGGAAGTACACTACAAGGTTTACAACTGCTGTGACCATCAGGAATGCTACAAGGAGGTCGGCTCGCAGGCTATCAGCTACACGACCGGCGTTCCTGCTATGATAGGCGCAATGATGGTAATGACAGGCAAGTGGAAGAAGCCCGGCGTCTACAACATCGAGGAATTCGATCCCGATCCGTTTATGGACGCACTGAACAAGTGGGGACTTCCGTGGCATGAAACATTCGACCCCGAACTTGTTGACTGATTTATAATCTGATATTTTACCCGTCATGTTCTGCATGACGGGTTTTCTATTTGTTCAGCGTATTCCCCGGCAGTGAAACAACTGCCTTTGATTTCGGTACGGCAAGCCCTGTCAGCAATACCGCATTCTTTATCATGCCGTCCCCGAATCTTTTTCGTATATCCCTTATGCAGCCGTCTGCCTTTTCCATTTTCTCAAGTCTTGCTGTATCGGTAAAAAAATTATCCTGACATACAGCACCGCTGTCTACAAGTGAAAACACCGTAACAGTAAGCGACCTTACGGGATTTGTCCAGTCATAATTCTCGCTGAACAACCTGTATGCCGTGTCCGCAATTATCATCGGTGAACGTGTAGCTGTCGGCAGATCGGTCTGCCAGTCAATATTTCTGAGTATACTTGACCTTGCGTTTACCGATACTTTAAGCGCATATTTGTTCTGCGCCACAAGCCTTTTTCCTATGTCCTGAGCAAGTTCCAGCAGCACGGGTTTTGCGTCCTCGCAACGTGTTATATCAGATGTTGTTGTAACCCCATGTCCCACGCTCTTTGCAGGCATGGAAAAATCCGACGGCAGTACGGGGGAATTATCGTTTCCGTTTGCATAGCACCATAGCATATATCCGTTCTTGCCAAGCAACTTCAATACCCAGTCGGGATTACTTTTTGCAAGTTGTCCCAAGGTAAACACGCCGTACTCCCTGAGCTTTGCCGTGGTTGCTCTGCCTGCACCTATCATATCGCAGAGCGGTAAGTTCCATATCTTTTCACGGAATGTTGCTCTCGGTATCACTGTCACTGCATCGGGCTTTTTCATATCACTGCCGAGCTTTGCAAATACCTTGTTGAAAGATACTCCTACTGATATTGTAAGACCCAGTTCTTCTTTCATGGCACATCTTATTTCATCGGCTACCTTTTCGGGCGGACCGAACAATCTCCTCGTTCCGCTTATGTCAAGCCAACATTCGTCCATACCGAACGGCTCGACTAAATCCGTGTACCGCTCGTATATCTTTCTTGCAAGTCTGCTGTATCTGAGATATTCCTCAAAGTGCGGAGGCACGATTACAAGTCCTTTGCACTTTGATTGAGCCGAGGCTATGGTTTCAGCCGTTTTTACTCCATGTGCCTTTGCAAGTTCATTTTTTGCAAGTACAATTCCATGTCGTTCCTCAACCGAGCCGCATACTGCCACGGGATAGTCCTTCAGTTCGGGGTTAAGTTTACATTCAACAGATGCAAAGAAATTGTTCATATCGCAGTGCAGAATATCACGTTCCATTTTATCGCCTCTTATCTGTTTTGCTTGACACGATACGCAATTTATGGTATCATAAATACGCAATTAAATTTCTAATCAAGATTATACGCAATTATATTGCGTTTGTCAAGAGAAAAGTGCAATGTATTTGCATAAATTTTAAGGAGTTGCTATGAAATTCTGTGATAAAGTAAAGAAAGAACGCCGTGCCAAAGGGCTTACACAACAGCAGTTTGCGGACTTGCTCGGTGTATCGCTCAGAACCATAACGAACTACGAAAAGGGCGAAAGCTATCCTAAACAGCGTGAAATATACGGAAAAATGGCTGAGATACTCGGCGTTGACATAAACTATCTTCTTACCGAAAACGAAGAGTTCTACATAAGTGCAAACGAAAAATACGGTGCAACAGGTGCACAGCAGGCAAAAGCACTTATGCAGGAGGTAACGGGACTGTTCGCAGGCGGCGAGCTTGACCCCGATGATATGGACGAGATGATGAAAGCCATACAGGATGCCTACTGGATAGCTAAAGAGAAAAACAAGAAATACGCATCAAAGCAGAAAGAGTACGAATGTTAAGTTGCTTTAACGAAGCGGTTGCCAAGGCAGATGAACTGATAGAACTTTACGGCAGGTGCAGTCCGAAAAGGCTTGCCCGGGAGCTTGATATAGAAGTTCTCGAAAGGGATTTTTCAAAACAGAAAGGCGCATACAAGCTGATACTCAAAAATCCGTTCATCTTTATAAAGCGTGACCTTAGCGACAGCATGAAAAAAATCGTCTTGTTTCATGAAATCGGGCATGACCGTCTTCACAGGGATAAAGCGGACGACTGCGGCGGCTTTGCCGAATATGACATATTCGATATGCTGGATCATTCCATGGAGTATGAGGCAAATCTGTTTGCGGCGCAGTTCCTTATATCCGATGAAGAACTGTACGACTGTATAAATTGCGGTTACGATATAGAAAAAACTGCTTGTGCACTCGGTACAGACCGCAATATTGTTGCACTGAAAGTTGATATTCTCAAAAAGCAGGGTGCAAAGCTTTGTTCTCAGCAACATGATAATAAATTTCTTGCAGGCGACTGATTAATGAGGTTACTATGAATAAATTTCTGACACGCTTCAGGGCAAGCGAACACGGCAGTGAATATCTTATGCGGTTTATTTCCGCATGGTTGTATTCGCTTGTTCTGATACTTCCTTTCAGACCGACAATAGCTAATACTGTTTTTGACAAAGAATATGCCGGTAAAGCTTCGTATCTGTTGCTTATCATATTTTTTGCAGTACTCTACGGTCTGCTTACCGAACTGCGTTTTATCCCATGGCTTAAAAAACTGAAAACTGACAGTACCGCTCTTCTTATATCTGTGGCAATATTCACAGTTATATACGCTGTCAGAATGTTCCGTGAAAAAGGTACAAATATTGACTTTTTTCTCGGCGTTGTCCTGTTTATAGCCCTGGCTGTATGGTATACTGTAGGAAAGTACAGAATAAGTCTTCCGAAAATCATGAAAAAGTGCTGGATAGCGGTTATTGTGCTGTCTGCCGTGTTTATGCTTGTGTTCACCGCACTGGCAATGGCTATGCGGTATTATAAGCTGTGTACTCCCGCTTTTGATTTCGGAATATTCACGCAGATGTTCGAAAATATGAAAGACGGACTCGGACCCATAACTACCGTAGAGCGTAATTACGAGCTGTCGCACTTTGCTGTACATTTTTCTCCTGCGTATTATCTGATGTTGCCGTTCTATATGCTGTTTCCGCACCCGGTAACATTGCAGGTGTTACAGGGAGTGTTCATTACAAGCGGAATAATCCCCGTGTTCCTTATCGCAAGGAAATACGGTTTCTCGCTTATCCATTCCTCGCTTTTTTCTGTAATTTATGCTTTGTACCCTGCATTCACAGGCGGTTGCAGTTATGATATTCATGAGAACTGTATGTTACCGGCATTTCTTCTGTGGTTTATATGGGCGATTGAGCGTGAAAAAACTATACCGATGTTTGTTTTTGCATTGCTCACTCTTCTTGTGAAAGAAGATGCCGCAGTGTATGTTGCGGTGATCGGACTTTATCTTCTGCTGTCCGACCGCAGTAAAAAGACAAGGACACTCGGTGTGGCAATTTTCGGAGTAGCCTGCATTTATTTCTTTGCAGTCTGCACTTATCTCAATAACAACGGACTCGGAATCATGGACTGGCGGTATAAGGACTATATGTACAGCGGCGGTGCGCTTATCACATCAATAGTCGTTACGGCGTTTACAAATCCGGGTTACATATTGTCAAACCTGTTCACAGGTGAAAAGCTGACTTTTACGGTGCAGACGCTCGGTGTACTCGGCGGTATACCGCTTGTAAGCAAAAAGCTTGCACGTTATATATTACTGATACCGTTTGTACTGGTAAATCTTATGCCGACCTATCCGTATCAGCACTCGATTTATTTCCAGTACGTTTTCGGCTCATGTGCTCTTATTATCTGGCTTTTCATAATGAATATATCAGAACTGTCATATAACAGGGCGAGATGTTTTACCGTGTTTTCTCTTATCGCTTGTGCGGTAATGTTTGCGTCAACTCTGACAGGCATGATGGGAAATCTTCATGATAACAACGCTACGATGAACAATGCGATAATATCATACCTTGAACAGCTCCCGGATAACGAAAACGAAAGCATCACGGCAAATACGTTCTTTGTTCCGTCGCTGTATAAGCAAAAGGAATTGTACACGATAAACGACCGTGACGATCCTAACGATAAATCTGCACCGCTTGCGGATATCGTTTTGCTCGACAGGACTAACGCAAGGTTTGAAACCAATTATAATTATTTCACCTCACTGGGAATGAGAGAGGTAACTATAGAAGACGCAAAGGTTGCAGGTCGTGTATGCAGGCTTGAATTATAAATATTTTTGTGAAAGGACTAAGGAAATATGCAGGAAATAAGATGCCCTAACTGTAACGAGGTTTTTCAGGTTGACGAAAGCGGATATGCACAGATAGTTCAGCAGGTACGGGACAGGGAATTTGAAAAAGAAGCTCAGCGCAGGGCTGAAGAGCTTGAAAAGGCGAAGAACAGCGAGCTTAAAATAATCGAGATGGAGTATGAAAAGAAGCTGGAATCGGCTCTTTCGGAAAAGTCGGACGATATTACGGATAAGGAAAAAAGGATAACCGAGCTTGAAGCAAGGCTTAAAAGCATAGAAAGCGAAAAACAGCTTGCCGTTGCAACTGCAGTCAGTGAGCGTGAAAAAAGATTCAACGAGGAAAGCAGCAAGGCACAGAAAACTATCAGCGACAAGGAGAGCCTTATAAAACAGCTTGAATTACAGCTTCAGCAGGCGCAGAGTTTACAGCAGGCGGCTCTTGACAAGGCAAAGAGTGAAAACGCACTTGCCCTTGAAAAAAAGCAGAACGAAATAAACGAGCTTAACAGCCAGCTTCAGAACAAGGATAATGAGGCAGAGCTCAGATGCAGGGCGATAGAAGAAAAGTACGCTATTGAGCTTAAAAACAAGGACGAGCTGATAGAGCAGTACAAGGACTTCAAGGCAAGGCTGTCAACGAAAATGGTGGGCGAAACCCTTGAACAGCATTGCCTGACCCAGTTCAATTCTCTTAGAATGTCGGCATTTCCCAATGCCTATTTTGAAAAGGATAACGATGCAAGGAGCGGCAGCAAGGGCGATTTCATTTTCAGAGAATCGTCAGAGGACGGTATAGAATTCATCTCAATTATGTTCGAGATGAAGAATGAGATGGACACCACCGCCACAAAGCATAAGAACGAGGACTTCTTCAAGGAACTTGACAAGGACAGAAATGAAAAGGGCTGCGAATATGCCGTTCTCGTTTCAATGCTCGAAGCCGACAACGAGTTCTATAATGCAGGCATAGTCGATGTTTCGTATAAGTACCCCAAGATGTACGTTATCCGTCCGCAGTTCTTTATTCCGCTTATCTCTCTGCTGAGAAACGCCGCAAGAAACAGCCTTGAATATAAGCGTGAGCTTGCTATGGCAAAGGCTCAGCAGGTTGACCTTACAAACTTTGAGAATAATATCAACGAGTTCAAGAATGCTTTCTCAAAAAACTATCAGCTTGCAAGCAAAAAGTTCAATATTGCAATTGAGGAGATTGATAAAACTATAGATCATCTTCAGAAGACAAAGGACGCACTTCTGTCTTCCGAAAACAATCTTCGTCTTGCAAATAACAAGGCGGAAGAACAGCTTACTATCAAAAAGCTGACAAAGGACGCTCCGAGCATCAAGGAGGAGTTCGCAAGACTTGCAAGCGAACAGACAGCATTGCCCGGCGGTGCAGACGAATAATTCAGAATACGGCGGAGCAGACCTTGTATTTGCTCCGCTTTGTTGTTTATATACGGACAACATCATTCTCTCAACTCTTGCATTTTACCGTAATTATGGTATACTATAATCATAAATCAAACATAAATCAAACGTAACTCACCGAAAAAATCAATCTGACCTCTGCTCGAAAGGATAAATATGGGATTTCTTATTATTGACGGCAACAGCATATTAAATCGTGCATTCTACGGTATCCGTGTGCTGACAAATTCAAGAGGTGTTGCCACAAATGCCGTAACAGGTTTTATGAACACTCTGCTTATGCTTGAAAAGGATGTAAATCCGGATATGATAGCGGTAGCTTTCGACCTTAAAGCACCGACATTCCGCCATAAGATGTATGACGGCTATAAGGCAAACCGCAAGGGTATGCCCGAAGACCTCGCTCAACAGCTCCCCTATATGAAAAAGATAATCAACGCAATGGGAATAACCATTATCGAAAAAGAGGGCTTTGAAGCCGATGATATAATCGGAACTGTTTCAGCCGCCTGTACGGATAAGAAGATACCCTGTACAGTGTCAACGGGCGACCGTGACTCGTTCCAGCTTGTTAATGATTACGTTACCGTAAGGCTCGCCAAGACAAAAGGCGACATTTACTACACGCCCGATGTTATTATGGAGGAGTACGGCGTGACTCCGAAACAGATGATAGAAGTAAAGGCGCTTATGGGCGATTCGAGCGACAATATTCCGGGCGTTGCAGGTATCGGTGAAAAGACCGCTCTTTCACTTATAAAGGAATTTACAAGCGTGGACGGAGTTTATGAAAACATCGGCTCAACGCTTATCACAAAGGGTGTACGCACAAAGCTCGAAAACGGCAAGGAAAGCTGTTATATGAGCAGACAGCTTGCCGAAATATGCCTTACCGCACCTATTGATACCGAGCTTTCACATTACATTCCGAAAGAGCGTGACGACGAAGAACTTGCAAAACTTCTTTCAGAACTTGAAATGTACAAAATGTTGCAGAAACTGAAACTGCACCCTACGTCAGCCCCTGCCGGCTCAAAAGAGGCACAGGCTGAAGCCGCACCAAAACAGATACCCTCCATGCCGTCGGGTGATATAGTAATAACCGAAGAGGGCAGAGTGTATGCAGGCACAGTCGGTGCACTGAAAGAAATGTCCGCCGATGAACTTAAAATATATACTGACAGCGACAGTACAAAATACACTTTTGATATAAAAGAAATGCTGACTGTTTCCGGCTGTGAAAAACTCAGTAACAATAAATTCGACACAACGCTTGCGGCATACCTTGCCGACCCGGATTCCAACGACTACAGCCTGTCAAGGCTTTGTGCACAGTATGGAGTACCCGAGGGAAACAGCGTTCAGGAGAAATCCATAACAGTTGCGGCACTGAATGATATATTGAATGGCAAAATCAGCGAAACAGGCTCAGCCGCAGTCCTTACCGATATTGAAATACCTCTTGCCACAGTCCTTGTCGCTATGGAGCGTGAGGGCGTCAGAATTGACATTGACGGAATAAAAGCGTTCGGTGAAGAGGTTACGGCAAAGGCAGAGAAGATAAGCCGTGAGATTTATGAGTATGCGGGTTATGAGTTCAACATAGGCTCGCCGAAACAGCTCGGCAGTGTACTGTTTGAAAAGCTTATGTTACCCAGTGCAAAGAAGACAAAGACGGGCTACTCGACTAATGCAGACGTGCTTGAAAGCCTTATGGATAAACATCCTATAGTTCCACTGATAACCGAATACCGTGCGCTTACGAAACTTCAGAACACATACGTTACCGGTTTATTAAAGGTAGTAGCCGATGACGGAAGAATACATTCTACGTTCAAGCAGACGGAAACCAGAACAGGCAGAATTTCCAGTGCCGAGCCGAATATTCAGAATATACCCGTAAGAACACCGCTCGGCAGAGAGATGAGAAGATTCTTTACCGCAAAGGACGGCTATCTGCTTGTCGATGCCGATTATTCACAGATCGAACTGCGTGTGCTGGCTCATATTTCAGGCGACGAGATCATGAGAAAGGCGTTCCTTGACGGAGTGGATATCCATACCGTTACAGCTTCCCAGGTGTTCAATCAGCCGGTAGAGTGGGTAACGCCTGACCTCAGAAGCAAGGCTAAGGCGGTAAACTTCGGTATCGTGTACGGCATAGGCGCATTCTCGCTGTCAAAGGATATCGGCGTTTCAGTACCCAAAGCGAGTGAGTATATCAAGGCGTATCTGTCAAAATATTCTGGTATAGCGCACTATATGGAGAAAACCGTTGCAAACGCAAAACGTGACGGCTACGTTGAAACGATGTTCGGCAGAAGAAGATATATCAAGGAGCTTGCCGCAAAGAACAAGAATTTACAGGCTTTCGGTGAGCGTGTAGCCAAGAACACGCCGATTCAGGGTACTGCCGCTGACATAATCAAGATTGCGATGATCAAAGTTTACAACAGACTCAAAGAAAGCGGATTAGACGCAAAGCTGATACTTCAGGTTCACGACGAACTTATAGTAGAAGCTAAAGAGGAATGTGCTGAAAAGGTAGCCGCACTTTTAAAGGAAGAAATGGAGAACGCCGTAAAGCTTACCGTACCTATGACGGTAGATGTGAATATCGGCAAGACATGGTATGATACTCATTGAAAATGACACCGTAATCAATACAGAAACAGACTGCGGCACACAGACTGAAAAGCAAATGAAAACGATGCTGTGCAAAAATATTGTAACTGTTGAAAAAATGTGCTTTTCTGTGCCGTGGACAGAGCGTAGCATTGAGTCGCAGGTCCTGACAGATGGCTCAATAACTGCTGTTATCCGTGATAATAAAGCGGAAAATCAGCCTGTAGGATATATCTGCGGTCAGAGTGTTGCAGACGAATGTGAGCTTTATCGTATCGCCGTTGTGCCGTCATACAGAAAGCAGGGTATAGCCGACAGACTGATGACGTATTTCCTTGATAAGTGCCGTGAAAACGGAATAAGAAACGTATTTCTTGAAGTACGCTGTGACAACGAGCCGGCAAAAAAACTCTATGAGAAATACGGTTTCAGTGAGGTCGGACGGCGCAGAAACTATTATACAGAACCAATCTGTGACGCTTTGATCTATAAAGCGGAATTATAAAAAAGCTATATAACACAAAATCGGCAGACATGATTTCTCATGCCTGCCGTATTGTTTTATTAGGTTGTGTTATGCCGCAGACGCTTTACAAAACTGTTGTCGCTATACACGGGATATCCGCTTTACACGATTTTGTCTTTGCTTTTGCCTGTCGGAAATATACATCTGCATTGCCGCTTGCTTTAAAATGATCCCACAAAACTTGTAGTACCATTCAGCCCCGCCGTTTCACTATCCTGCAGATAGCTCAAACAGTGCTAAAGGCGGAACTTGATGCGTCACAGTCAGTGGCGACCTACTTAAAGGTGATTATGCAAAATTTGCAGTACCGTTCAGCCCCGCCGTTTCACTATCCTGCGGATAGCTCAAACAGTGCTAAAGGCGGAATAGTCGGTGGCACAGCCACCTTAGATCATGCTTTCCTGCCAGCAGTCAGGAGCTGTAAGACCGAGCATCTTAACGATAGTCGGAGCAACGTTAGCAAGACCGTACTTTGTAGGAACACCGGGACCGTACTTTGTATCGTCCTTGATGGTGTACTTAACGTCCTTATCATAGATAATGAAAGGAACGGGGTTGAGTGAGTGTGCAGTTCTTACCTGGATCTCACCCTTCTTGTTCTTCTCAAGCATCTCGTCTGCGTTACCGTGGTCAGCAGTTACAACGAGTGTAACACCGTACTCATCGCAAACCTTGATAAGTCTTGAAAGACCGAGGTCAACAGCCTCAACACCGATTATTGTTGAGTCAAGACTGCCTGTGTGACCAACCATGTCGCCGTTGGGGTAATTGCAACGGATAAAGTCATACTTCTTGCTCTTGATAACTTCGATAAGATCGTCTGTTATCTCAGCTGACTTCATCCAGGGACGCTGGTCGAATGAAACATTGTCAGAGGGGATCTCCTTGTATGTTTCAAGCTCTTCGCTGAACTTGTCGCTCTTGTTACCGTTCCAGAAGTAAGTTACATGACCGTACTTCTGTGTTTCGGATACAGCGTACTCATTAAGACCTGCGGCAACCAGTACCTCTGTGAGAGTATTTGTGATCTCGGGAGGATTTACAAGGAAGCGTGCAGGAAGCTTTAAGTCGCCGTCGTACTGTAACATACCTGCGAAGCATACATCGGGCTTTGCACCTCTGTCAAATGCTGTGAAGTTGTCATCGTCAAATGCCATTGAAAGCTCGATAGCACGGTCACCTCTGAAGTTGAAGAGGATAACGCTGTCTTTGTCAACAATCTTGCCTACAGGCTCGCCGTTCTCGGCGATTACGAAAGCAGGGAGATCCTGGTCGATAACGCCGTCGATTTCCTTGCGGTAGGTTTCAACAGCTTCCATAGCCGATGCGAACTGTCTGCCCTCACCCTTGACGTGAGTCTTCCAGCCGAGTTCAACCATGGGCCAGTCAGCCTGGTAACGATCCATAGTAACCTTCATACGTCCGCCGCCGCTTGCAATCTTGCCGTCGAAAGTGCCGTCAGCATTCAGTTCCTTGAGGAATTTTTCAAGCTGTTCGATATATATGGGAGCTGAAGTTGCAGGTACATCTCTGCCGTCGAGCAGAACGTGTACTCTTGCCTTCTTGATACCCTCGTTCTTGGCTTCTGTCAGCATCTTGAACAGGTGCTTGATATTTGAGTGAACGTTACCGTCTGATAAAAGACCGATGAAGTGCAGAGTGCTGTTGTTAGCCTTGCAGTTGTCAACGAGTTCCTTCCATGCTTCAGATTCGTACATCTTTCCGCTTTCGATTGATTCGTTAACGAGCTTAGCACCCTGTGAGTAGATCTGACCGCAGCCGAGTGCGTTGTGACCTACCTCGGAGTTGCCCATATCATCATCTGTAGGCAGACCTACAGCGTCACCGTGAGCCTTTAAACGTGTGTTGGGGCATTCTCTTAAAAGTCTGTCAAGTGTAGGCGTGTTGGCGAGTGTAACTGCATCGCCGAGACCTGTCTTTGAAAAGCCTACGCCGTCCATAACAACGAGTAAAACGGGTTTTGCCATTTGTTTAGTCGTCCTTTCGTAAATATCCGATTTTTGATTAGCCGTTTACGGCAGCCTTGATGATGGTTGTGAAATCTGCAGCCTTGAGTGAAGCACCGCCGATAAGACCGCCGTCAACGTTTGTCTTTGAGAGCAGTTCTTCAGCGTTCTTTGCGTTCATAGAGCCACCGTACTGGATTGTGATTGTTTCTGCGACATCTGCACCGTAGAGCTTAGTGAGTGTAGCACGGATGAAAGCGCAAACCTCTTCAGCCTGATCTGCCGTAGCTGTCTTGCCTGTACCGATAGCCCAAACGGGTTCGTAAGCGATTATGCACTTCTTGAGGTCGTCTGCGGAGATGCCGAAGAAATCAAGCTTAATCTGACGTGCGATAACTTCTTCCGTAATGTTGCATTCACGCTCCCAGAGAAGCTCGCCTACGCATACGATGGGCTTTAAGCCTGCTTCAAGAGCAGCCTTTGTTCTCTTGTTTACTGTTTCGTCTGTTTCAGCAAAGTACTGACGGCGCTCGGAGTGACCGAGTACAACATATTCAACACCCATTTCAGCGAGCATATCAGCTGAAATTTCGCCTGTGAAAGCGCCGCTCTTTTCAAAGTGGCAGTTCTCAGCGCCGATTTTTATGTTTGTGCCTGCTGTTACAGCGAGAGCTGTTTCAAGGTTTGTAAAGGGAACGCAGGCTACGACCTCAACGTCCTTTACATCAGCTACCATAGGCTTTAATTCTTCTAAAAGAGCCTTAGCCTCAGGTCTTGTCTTATTCATCTTCCAGTTACCTGCGATAACTGCTTTTCTTACTGTCTTTTTCATGATACAGTGTTCCTTTCGTTTTTATTATAAATTGCTTATTACACAACAATAAGGGCGGAGAATATCCGCCCTCAGAAATGTCATCAACTTTATAAATGAAGTTTCATCGGAATATCCCTAACCCCATACCCCTTCCCCTCGGGAAGGGGCTGAGAGTGGGGGCTATCGCCCCTCAACCCTATCGGGGGCTTCGCCCCTGCGACCCCATTTAAATCAGATGCTTTATGACAATCTGAGGGCAGAATAATCTGCCCTCGTTATTTTTACTTGTCCTGAATGCAAGCGATACCGGGAAGTACCTTACCTTCGAGGTATTCAAGAGAAGCACCGCCGCCTGTTGAGATGTGGCTCATCTTGTCTGCATAACCGAGGTTGATAGCAGCTGTAGCCGAGTCGCCGCCGCCGATGATCGTTGTAGCGTCTGCCTCTGCAAGAGCTTCGCAGACAGCAACTGTACCCTTCTTTAATACGGGGTTTTCAAATACGCCCATAGGACCGTTCCATACAACTGTCTTAGCTGACTTAGCTGCATCAGCGAACAGAGCCATTGTCTTAGGACCGATGTCAAGACCCATCATATCAGCAGGAATCTTGTCAGCGTCAACAACGCTTACTTCGATCTCAGCGTCGATAGGATCGGGGAATTCCTTTGCAATTGTTGTATCAATGGGGAGAAGGAGCTTCTTGCCGAGCTTTTCAGCCTTTTCAATCATTTCCTTGCAGTAGTCGATCTTCTCGTTGTCAACGAGTGATGTACCTACTTCATAGCCCTTAGCCTTTAAGAATGTGTAAGCCATACCGCCGCCGATGATAAGTGTGTCGCACTTTTCGAGGAGGTTTGATATAACGTTCAGCTTGTCTGCAACCTTAGCACCGCCGAGGATAGCAACGAAAGGTCTTACGGGGTTTTCAACAGCGTTGCCTAAGAACTCGATTTCCTTGTTCATAAGGTAGCCTACTGCTGTTTCCTTAACAAACTTTGTAACGCCTGCTGTAGAAGCGTGTGCTCTGTGTGCAGAACCGAAAGCGTCCATTACGAATACATCGTCGTCAACGAGATCTGCAAGCTCCTTAGCGAATGCTTCACCGTTCTTTGTTTCTTCAGCGCCACGGAAACGTGTGTTTTCAAGAACAACTATCTCGCCGTCCTTCATTTCTGCAACTGCCTTCTTTGCGTTCTCGCCTACTACCGTATCGTCCTTAGCGAAAACTACCTTTGTATTAACAAGCTCTGCAAGTCTTTCTGCAGCAGCCTTAAGAGAGAACTTGTCCTCGGGACCGTTCTTCGGCTTGCCGAGATGTGAACAAAGAACTATCTTTGCGCCGTTCTCAACTAACTTATTGATTGTAGGAAGTGCGGCCTGGATTCTGTTGTCGTTTGTGATCTTGCCGTCCTTCATAGGTACGTTGAAGTCTACACGAACAAGGACTTTTCTGCCCTTTACCTGTAAATCTTCTACATTCTTCTTGTTTAATTTGCTCATGGTAATGATCCTTTCGCTTTTACTTTATTTGTATGAGGCTGTCCTCAAGAAATACAAATTTCACGCATATTTTTATACTTCTGCGCTTATATTTTATTTTACCAAAAAAGCGGATAAAATGCAAGTACTTTTTATAATTTTAAAGAATTTATAGGGCGTTGTGAAGTGCGGATAAAAAAGCCGCCGCAACGGAAAATGCGACGGCTTTGAAACTATATGTGTTCTTCTTTCAGTCTGCCCAGTGTTTTACACAACAGGTCGATGTTTGCGGGTTTTGCGAGGTGAGCGTTCATGCTTGCCTTTACGGTTTCACTTACGTCCTCTGCAAAAGCGTTTGCGGTAAGTGCGATTATAATTACACTATTTGCGTCTTTACGGGGAAGCTTGCGTATTTCTTTTGTTGCTTCACAACCGTTCATAACCGGCATATTCATGTCCATAAGTATGAGGTCGATACTGCTTTCCTGCGACTGTGTGAATAATTCCACTGCCTCTTTGCCATCGCAGGCCTGGGTTACCGTTGCACCGCAGGCGGTGAGCATATCGTACGTTATTTCACGGTTAAGCTCGTTGTCGTCAACCGGCATGATGTTCATGCCTTTCAGTATCTCCTTGCCGGCAGCCTTTTTGGTTTCTTGGCGAGGGCTTGTTTCTTTGTCCGGCTTTAATGGGAGAGTAACTGTGAACACTGTATCCTCTCCGACCTTACTTTCAACATTGATCGTACCGTTTTTCTGGCTGACAAGGTTTTTGACTATCGCCATACCGAGCCCCGTGCCGTTATGTCTGCCCGTACCGAACTGAGCACCCTGGCTGTACGGGTCGAACAGCTTCGGCAGGAACTTCTCTGAAATACCGATACCTGTATCTCTGACAGTGAAAACGTAGTTGTAATTGTTTTCGCCTGCCTGTCTTACAGATACGCTTATCGTATCGTTGCGGTTTGTATATTTCAGTGAATTTCCGACAAGGTTTATCAGTATCTGTGATAATTTCAACGGGTCGCCTATAACCTTGCTGTTTTCTATATCAATGTCAAGAACGAAATTCTTTTCCTCATTTCCGGCACGCTCCGCCAGAGGTTGCATCATAGAGGTGATTTCTTTCTCAAGGTCGAAATGCTTCATTTCAAGCGGAGACTGTCCGGATTCAAGACGGGAAACGTCAAGTATCTTGTTGACAAGCTCCAACATTCTTCTGCCCGTGATTTCCGTCTTCTTGTAATAATCAAGGCGTTTTTCTTCGGGGCAGGCAGGATCAGCCGCAAGTTCGTTCATGCCGAGTATAATATTTATAGGCGTTCTGAGCTCATGGCTCATTGACGAAAAGAACTGTTCCTGTGAGCGCTTGCTGTTCTCTGCTTCTTTCAGTGCACCTTCAAGCAGTTTTATATGCTGTAACTGACGTTTCTTTTCCTCGTCTATGACATGGAATGCGATTACAGCCTTTTTGCTGTTTACGTCATCATCAAGGAACAGATTTACGCTCATCCATTTCTTTCCGCCGCCCTTGATACTTATAAAACTCCCGCCGTAGTTTTCGGTACGCTTTTCGACATTTTCCTTTATTTTGTCAAAAGAGAAAGCACAACGCATTTATTCCGCAGTATCGGTATCAAGGAAAGTGCAAGCAGTAGCAAGAAAATCCTCATACGGACCGCTTCGGCTCAGCACCTTTTTTGCGTGCTCTGTTCCTTTTATCATGTCGTAAGTGCCGTTTTGCGTATCTATACGGTAAATGGCATAGAACGAGTTGCACAGTGCACGGATAGTATCGGTTGCACGGAGATTCTGCTTTGCGGCTTTGCTTTCCCTCAGCCACATGATAATTGCGATTATCAGCAGCGCCGCAAAAAGCACTGCATACATAAGTACCATCCAGTTTATCTGGGCGGTAAGAACAGAGCGTGGCACAGTAAGCACAACTGTCCAGCCGTTTTCAAGCCTGGTATAGTAGAATGCACGTTTTTCGCCTTCAAAGTCAACAATATTGTCGGTAAACTTATGCTCGCCGTCCTTCATTTTAAGATAAAGGCTCTCGGAGTATTTGTTAATGGTGTCTTTATCGGCGCTTAACGGAGTTTTTGTGTATACTGTTTCACCGTATTGGATAAAGACATAGAATGCACTGCGTTCGGGTAAATCGGTATCGGCGTGATTGGTATCAAGGTTCTCATCGGTGAGGTCGATTATGACCGCATTTCCGGTTCCTTTATTTGCCGCAGAGATAGTAACTACATTGGATCTGTCCTTTTCGGTGAGGTATGAGTTTGTAAAAACAACCTCTCCGTTTGCGTTCAGCGCCCTTTTGTACCATTCCTGCTTTTTGTAGTCATAGCTTTCAATGCCGTCAACATCATCAGACGATATGAGCTTTCCGCTCAGAATGACATAACACAACAGATCTGCGTCTTTTGTAGATGACTTTGCCTGTTTGAAGAACGTATCTATAACGTTCTTCATACTGTCCTCCGGTATGTTTGCATTTACCATATCGTTTATCTGCATCATACCGAGTTCAATGATAGTTGAGTACATGGATATATTCTTCTCTTCATCCGAGGCATAACTTTCTATGAGATTGTTGCCCAGTGAGTTGGCGTTGTTCAGCACAGCGGTGTATGAGCCGAATATTCCAAGAAACGCAAAAATGAATATCAGTATGACAATGGCGAGCATACGCAGGTTGACTTGCTTTACACGCTTTTCGGTGGCTTCGTAAAATCGTTTCATATTTCCTTTCACCAAAAGCCGACCTTATCATATTTTGATAAAGTCGGCTCAGACTGTAGAAAAACCCCGATTTGTTTCCAAATCGGGGTTAAATTTATGCCAA